>JAPPFW010000005.1 GCA_028821575.1 bacterium
CACAGCCAACCCATAGCGCCACCCGGGCCGCACTTGTGCCCTGTTCCGGTCAGTGGAGTCCACTCTTATGATGTACGGGGGATGAGGATGGACGAGTTGGTGTTGTTACGCAACTAGCTCGAGGCTGAAGGCAACGATCTGTTGCGGGAGATGGTGCGGAGCCTCGCGCAGGGCCTCATTCCCGCTGAGGCGGATGTGGTCTGTGGAGCGCCCTGGGGGGCTGCAGCGTCCCGATCGGGTGAAAGCGTCGGAACGAGTATCGGGCCCGCTGGGACACCAGGGAGGGATCGATCGGGTTGCGGATCCCGAGGCTTCGGAGGGATTCGTATTTCCCGGAGTGGCTCCTAGATGCGCGTACCCGGTCGGGGCGGGCGTTCGTGCAGGTGGTAACGAAGGCAAATCACCTACATAATTCCCCTTTCTTAGCCAGTGCATCCCTGTCCATCTCCGTCCCGGTCGAGGTTATAGGGGTCGTGTCCGATAACTAGAACGGTTACAGGTTTCTGTGCTGCGGTGAGGTCTCCGCAGTTGAGAGCGTCGCCTGGATGGTTAGGCAGGCACGGTTCGTAATCTGGGTGACACCCATCGACTGCATCTGCCTCGGACTGGCGTTGCGCTACGCTGGTTGGTGTCGTGGTGATACGAGCCAGCGGGGGAGACTCAGGTGCCATGTCAGGTCCGCACCCCGCCAGCATACGGCGAAGGGTGTCCGCTTCGGCAGAATCAACACTGAGCCGCCAACGTGCCTTCACCTGGATCCATATCGCCGCGTACATGCAGTGCACAGCGTCGTTCGGAGGCGTCCACTCCGCCGGGTCCGACGCTCCCTTCGACCGGTTGGACGCTGCAGACACAGCAACCAGCGCATGATCGTAACCCAGATCGTTAGCGTACCGTTGCCTCGTCGCGGTGTCCCAGGCGTGGGCGCCCGACTCCCAGGCCTCTTTGAGCGGCACCATATGATCGATGTCCAAACCCCCACCGCTGCCAGACTCGACCACAGAGTCGAAAGGGCTGGTCCACAACCCATCCGCCAACTCACAGGCACCACTGATGGTAGGGACCGCCTCCGACTCCGCGATCAGCACTTCACGGCGCGTGTCGCAGCCGTCTCCGTCCTCGTCGACCCAATGACGGAACAGGCTCCTCTCGTAGCCACCCTCATGCTCAGCCTCTACCATCAGATCATCCAGCAGCGTCAACACCGAGCCCTCTCCCCGGGATTCGGGGGGCACAGACCCGACCCTACTCGTAGAAGTCACAGCATCGGCTGTGGACGCTCCGGTAACCTGAGCGGTAGCAGCAGCCACACCGGGAACGGTTGTCGATGTGACCCCCGACGTCTGGCCCGGCTCTGCTAGCTGCGACCCGCCACAGGCAACCAACACCACCACCGCTGCAACCAACCCCAACCTGGCCACACCCCCGAGCCTACCCCGACGGACGAACACGGTGATACGTCCCCCTTGTTCGAAGCGGCTGCAATAAAGCGGCAAGAGATCCCACCACCCGCTGCAAGAGGGGTAATGGTGACCTCGCCACCTCGACAAATCTGAGCAATGTAAATATGAGGCAGGTCTCCAGTTCGAAGATTTGGCGTATGTACCAGGATACCAACGGAGGGGATGCTGTTGGCGATCACTGAAATTCACTCATACTGGACTTGCCCCGTTTGGTGGGGGGTCGCTGCGATGATGGGGTGGTCCCCTTGGACCGGGGGGCGGGTCTGACCCAACTGAAATCCGGCGCGTGCGTTGCCTTGCTGGGGATCTGTCGGCCTGTCCCCCGGTCCCGGGGTGGGGTTCTGGCTCGAGGTGGATGTGACCTGATAGACACCCCAAGCGCGTAAATGTCAAGCCGCGGCTTGGTCGGGGGTGGTTCGGTGTGCCCAGGCCGTGTGTTCGTTGTAGGGGGTTCGGTGCTTGGCGAGGGCTCGTAGTGCTTGATGGTGGAGGTCGCCGGCGGCTCGCCGTGGTCGTAGAATGCTCGGGCGCCTGGGCTGCTGTTTAGGGAACAGAATGCCCATTGGTCCAAGGCGTCGTAGAGACGCCGGTTGCGTATGTGGCGGGCGACGACGGCGTGTTTGCGTCCGGACGCGATCGTGATGGGCGACGTGCCGGCGTAGTTCCTGGGGGACTTGGCGCTGGTGTAGCGTTCGGGGTCGTCCCCGAATTCACCGAGCGTCCGGGCGCCGAGCACTTTAACGAGTCCTGGCTGGGAGTGGTAGATGTCTGCGTCCGGGTGCCGCTCAAACTGGGCTTGGAGCGTTGTTTCGAGTTCGCTGATCTGGTGGTCCAGTTCTGCGATGATGCCCACGAGTGCGCTGAGGTGAGCGGCGCGGAGGCGCTGCTGTATTTGGCGGGCAGCTTTGTCTAGGGTGCGTCGCCGTCCGCCTGCCTTCAGCGCGGCTCGGATCTGGGGCAACGTTAGGCGAGCACCCAGGCTGGGAGTCGGAGCCTTACCTAGGATCGCCAGGGTGTCGCGATTTGCCAGGTCATCGAAGGTTTCCAGCGCTGCCGGGTAGTACTCGCGCAGGGAGTTGCGTAACTGGTTCGTGTGACGCACCCTGGCCCAGATGAGATTCTGATGCGTGCAGGCCACCACCTTGATGGCTTTAGATTCGGGGCTGTCACCGGCGACTGGACGATGGTTGTGCCGGTCGGTGCGTACCAGATCGGCTAACAGCTTGGCGTCGCCGCGGTCGGACTTAGCTCCTGCCACACGGTGACGTTCCCGGTAACGAGACACAGCCATAGGATTGATCGCATACACCTGATAGCCGGCAGCGATGAGGGCACCGACCCACAGGCCTCGATCGGTCTCGATGCCTACCACCACCTCAGCTGGGTCAGATGCGTGTTTGGCGACCATCTGGTGGAAGCTGGCCAAACCCTCGAGGCCCTCCGGCAAACGCCCGGACGGCCAATCGAGCTCCTGCCTCGTCCATGAGATACACATCGTGGTGGCCCCTCAGCCCAGTCGTTACCCACAAAGATCATCCCTCGCCTCCCTCGCGTGGAGTTGCTCATGCTGAGCTGAGAGAAACGCCTGGCGGCGACCTAATGGATCAGTGCTCAGGGGCCGTGTGGGTTCGAATCCCGCCCCGGGTACTCGGTTCCACAACGTTTCTATTGATTTCTCACCGTTTCAGAAACAGGCAAAGTCCCAGGTCACAGCCAGTTCTGGACATGCCCCATCCGTCGAGTGACGGCCGGTAGCGCTGTGTCGAACGCTCCTTGGTGCGTTCAGTCACCGAAGCGGGCAAGTACGGTGACCAGCACGGCCTGATCCTCCGTGTCCAGCCGTCAGGTTCCAAACAACGGATCTGGCGCGAACCGTAGGCGGCAAGCGACGGGACCTCGGGCTGGGTGGCTACCCGTACGTGACCCTGGCCGAGGCACGCGCCAAAGGGGTCGAGTACCGCAAGACAGCCCGGGCGGGAGGACGATCAGCTATCTCCGCGTCTGGAGACGCGCGCGGCAATGCCGAAGTGGTCCGACA
>JAPPFW010000039.1 GCA_028821575.1 bacterium
ACCAGCCACCAGCCACCAGCCACCAGCCACCAGCCACCAGCCACCAGCCACCAGTTTTCCACAGAAACCGTTGATAGTCGCGGTCTGATCGTCTATCGTTCGCCTTGACCAGGGTGTAATTACGACGCTGTAAGCCCTCGCCCGACCGTGTTCGGTTCTCGGGAGTGGCGGGTTGAAGCGAGCGACCCGCCGTGTATCGAGCCAGGAGGGCGACTGATGGGTAAACCGATCACCGGTGAGGGAAGTCAAGCGGACCGCAACGGCTACCGGGCTCCCCAGGTGTGCAAACTGGTGGGGATCACCTACCGCCAACTCGATCACTGGGCGCGGACGGATCTTCTCAAGCCCTCTCTCCGGGCCGCCCGTGGCTCGGGTACCCAGCGACTCTATTCGTACACCGACCTCGTACAGCTGCGAGTGATCAAGCGGTTGCGCGACACCGGCATAAGCCTGGCCAAGATACGCAAGGCGATCGAATGGCTGCGGTCCGAGATCGACGAGCAGGATCCCCTCAAGGACTCGACGTTGCTGTCGGACGGCATAGACATCTGGACGAGCGACAACTCCGACGAGACGCAGCAATACCTGATGGACATACTCCGCCGAGGCCAGGGAGTGTTCGCCATCGCCGTCGGACAGGTCCAGCGGGACCTAGAAGGTGAGATCCTGGAGCTGTTCCCGACTCAAGCCCAACCTGCCGACGTAGGAACCGACGCGGAGGCCACGGCAACCTGACCCCACACGCCAGTTCGACGGCCCTGTCGGGCTTCGCCCACGAGAGCGAACTTCACCTCGCTCGGCTACTCGACTTCTACGGGGTCGCATGGGAGTACGAGCCCCGCTCATTCCCTGTCCAGTGGGACGAGGAAGGCCGACCGACCAAACTCTTCACCCCCGACTTCTACCTCCCGGAGGAGGACACCTACATCGAGATAACGACGATGAGCCAGAAGCTGGTCACAAAGAAGAACCGAAAGGTGCGCCGTCTCCGGGAGTTGTATCCCGAGATAAGCATCAGGATCCTCTACCAGCGTGACTACCTGCACCTGGTTGCGAAGTACGGGTTGCTGGACGGCGCGGACAGACCAGCCCGTACCCCGACCCGTGGACCCGGACCTCCCCGCGTGGTTCGGCTCACCAGGGCAGGGGTGCACTAACCGGCTCGCCGGCGGACGGGTTTGCAGGCAGCAGCGCAGTTGTACGGGCAGAACCCTTGGCTAGTCCCGGCGCGGGCCCACCGCCGAACGGATCGCCCGGATCGCATCCCTCTCCAGCCCTAGGTGCCCTGAAGGACGTACACTTGGCGGACAGCACGCACGAAGTACCGATCCGGCACCCGGCGGGAGAACCCTCCATGACCTCTAGCACGAACAGCATGCAGATCGTTACGACCCGTACCGGGACGACCGAGCTACGCCGTCGATGGCAAGCATCCGAACCATGGGCGACCCTCCTCATAGTGCACGGTCTGGCCGAGCACTCGGGGCGCTACCAGCAGGCAGGATCGAGGTTGGCCGAGGCGGGGATAGACACGTACGCCTTTGACTTTGTCGGGTTCGGCGCGTCCGGAGGGATCCGCGCCGACATCCAGGATTGGTCGACCTACCTCCATCAGGTCCTGGACAATCTCGTGCCCCTGTTCGAGAGGAACCTGCCGGTCGTACTGCTCGGGCATTCCATCGGCGGCCTGATCGTCGTCGACTACACGCTGTCCCGGTACCGCCAACCGGACCTGGTCGTGCTCAACGCACCCGCGCTGGACGCGGTCGTTCCCGCCTGGAAACGGATCGGGGCGCCGCTGCTCGCCGGAGCTGTGCCACGTCTCACCCTCGCCAATCCCATCAACCCGGTGGAACTGTTCATCGATCCGGAGGTGGCGGTGCACTATCGCAGGGATCCACTGTGTATCACGCGGACCACCGTTCGCCTGGGGGACATCATCCTCGAACGCATGGAGCGGGTCGGACGCTCCCTGGACCTGTACGACGCACCGACCCTGGTCCTCCACGGCGGGGCCGACAGCCTCGTACCTCCGCAGGTGAGCGAGCCGCTCGGAGAACTCCCCTCCGTCGAGCGCAGGGTGTACCCGCGCTTGCGCCACGCCTCGATCAACGAAGCGGCCGGAAAGGAGATCATCGAGGACATCGTGGCCTGGATCCGGTCGCGCATCGGACCGGGCTCGTAGTCCGGTCGATAACCGTGCCACTGCTGCCTCCGGCAGTCCGGAACCTCGGCGCCCGGCCCCGGGGGGTGGTGATGGTGGCCACCGCCGGACTTCTATGGAGCACTCTAGGTCTGGGTGTGCGGCTCATGGACGAGGCCGGCACCTGGAGAATCCTGTTCTACCGGGCCATCGCCCAGATCGCGGTGCTCGGAGTGCTCATAGCCGCCCGCAATCCGGGCGCTTTCGCCCGGACCCTCACCGGTATCGGCTACAACGGGCTGGTCAGCGCCACCGCCCTCTCCTTCTCGTCGATCAGCTTCGTGTATGCGCTCTCCCTCACCACAGTGGCCGAGGCGACCCTGATCCTGGGCGCCGCCCCGGTGATGGCCGGGGCGCTCGGCTGGATGCTGCTGCGGGAACCGATCACGAGGACCAACTGGTGGACAATGGGTATAGCCGCCGCCGGCCTGGCCGTCATGACCTACACCGGAACCGTGTCCGGGAACGTGGTCGGGATAATCCTCGCCTTGTGCGGTGCGCTCGGCTTCGCAGCCTTCTCCGTGTTCCAGCGCCGGGGGAGGCAATCGGACATGCTTCCCGCGGTGTTGCTGTCGGGAGTCGTCACCCTGGTCGTAACCGGTCCGCTGGTCGGGAGAGCGACGATCAGCGGCGGCGACGCCCTCGTCGCGTTCTACCTCGGTGGGGTGGCCCTGGCGGGGGGACTGGCCCTGTACACAGCCGGTTCGCGCCATGTACGCGCGGGCGAGTTGGTCCTCATCGCCATGACGGAGGTGGTATTCGCGCCGCTGTGGGTGTGGTGGGCGTTCGGGGAGACAATGGCGGCCACCACGATCGTCGGGGGATTCATGATCATGGTGGCGGTCTTGATCCAGGCCCGGGCCCGCGAGGCTTATACCACCCTCCGTCGCCACCGTCGCGCAGCTCGGGTCCGAACCCGGTAAGCTCGGAGTGCCGTCCGCAACCTCCGGAGCCACTGTCCGTATTTGCGGTCACTCCGAGGAGGCCTCACAAACAGAAGATGGGCGACCCGCGGCAGACCGAGGTACTCCAGTCACGGCTGTGCTGCCCATCGTCGTGTACCGACGATCGAGTGCGATCCTTCAGTCGGCTGGCCTGGAACTACTCGTCTAGCCCTGGGCCGGCGGCGGACTCGACCTCTTCCGCCAGCGACCCGAACTCCGCCGCGGCCGCCTCGAATCGAGCGAGTTGCGCAAGCCGTATCTCCCCCGTGTCTGTGGACTCGAGACCGGCCATCATGCCCTCCGCCGCCGAGAGCAGTGTTTCCAGCGACTCGGCCATGCGTTCGTGGGTCAACCTATCGGCGTCCGCGGGACGGGTGAACCCGTTGAACCGGATGGGGAGAAGGCCCGCTCTCGAGATCAGAGAGGACATGCGACCGACTGTCGTGTCGTAGTCGGCGATCCGACCGTCCCAGTCGTCGTTGATCTGGCGACCGCTCACTCTGAGATCGGCCACGTCGGCGGCGAGTACCCCGACCAGGTCGGCGTACGCTCTGAACTCCAAGTCGGCGTCAGGCTCGGTTGTGGTGGGCGCCGTCTGCTCGGTCGATGCCGGGTCTGTCTCTTCCCCACTGCGCAGGGTTCCGTAACCAACCACCAGAACCGCGATGACCAGGATGCTGATGAGCGTTGATCGAAGCACCCGCTGGGTGTTCGATCCGGACGGCGCCAACCCCTCCACCCCCTCCTGCTCGTCCCAGCGGGGGGAGGGAGGTTCGCGGACGCCCGCAACCGGCGGATCACCGACCTGCGCCCTGGCGGTGTGCTCCGGCCTGGCTGGCGGGCCCTCGCCGGTCCGGACCGGAGCCACGAAACGGACGCCGCAGGCGAGACAGGAGGAGCTGCCGGGCTCCGTACGCGTACCGCAGGAGTGGCAGAATCGGATGGTCATTGGCGGCCGTCCCTCGGACGCTGCCGGACGGGTGCGGGGCGTGACCATGGCTTCGGTCACGGGGGTCGGCTCCGCCCTGCGCAAGAAGGAACGACGGCTGTCTGCCGATCGGGATTCCTCGTCTTCGGGATAGTCTTGATCCGAGCCTGCCACGTCAAGCTCCTAGTGTCTCCGGTCGACTACCGAGGATAGTGACCACACGGCCCTCCATCACGGACCTTTCGAGGCACGGACGCCACCAACGCCATCGTCGACCCTCCCACTACGCGGCAGCGCGGGTTGTCAGGAGCTCACCACGGAAGCGGCTCGCCTACCCTTTTTGACCATGGAGTTGCGTTTCGCCACGCCGCAGGAACTGCGACCCGACCTCGGGCGCCTGATCGGCCGCCTGGAAGGCCTGCAGGGAACTCCTCCGTTCGGAGAGGTACTGCTGTCGGCCATGGCACGATCGGACGGCCCGGGCGTCGGTGTGGCGGGCGAACGGGAAGGGGTGTTGGTGGCGTACGGCTTCACGGTTCCCAACCCGGACCGCCGTACCTGGACGCTCGAGGTAGGGGCCGCTTCGGAGGACTACGGTCGGTTCCTGTGTCTGGCCTTGGACCTCTTGGCGGCCCGGGGAGTCGGAGAGGTCGTGCTCTGGGTCCACTCAGCCTGTGTCGAGCCCCCGCCCTCCCTAGTGAATCCCGAGCGACTGCTGCATCGCATGGCCGCGGACCTGCCCGTGGCACTCGACCAGGCCGCGCCCGACGGCGTGCTGCTCAGAGGTTTCGATCCGGAACATGACCGTGGCGCCCTCATCGAACTGAACAACCTCGCCTTCGCCGGGCACCCGGAACAGGGAGGATGGACCTCCCGGGATCTGGAACAGCGGATGGCCCTGCCCTGGTTCGATCCCTCCGGCATCCGCACGGCCTGGGTGGCCGATCGGATGGTGGCTTTCAACTGGACCAAACTGCACCCCGAGGCGACCTCGCAAGGGGACAAGGTGGGCGAGATCTACGCGATCGCGGTCAGCCCTGCGGTGCAGGGACGCGGTCTGGGCCGAGCCGTGGCGTTGGAGGGACTCCGGTACCTGGCCGGGCACCGCGGCGCGACCCGGGCCATGCTGTACGTGGACTCCTCCAACGAGCCCGCGATACAGCTGTACCGAACCCTGGGTTTCGTCACCGAGCACACCGATCGCGCCTACCGCTGGACTGCCGCCTCTTGAACCACGAACCGGTGGCTTGGATCCGGCCAACGGTCAGGTTCGCCCGGCCTCCTTGGGTCAGAGAGGCCGGCGACCGCCCTTCCGCGGGACTCGGTAGGGACGCCGCCTGACTGACAGGGAATGGAGAGCGATTACGATTGGGGCCATCCTCGACCAGAGCCGACGTTGATGATCGAGTTGATCCTCCCCGACAACACCACCGCCCTTCACGAACGCGGAACCACAGGGCGCCAGGTCGCTGACTCGATCGGTCGGCGGCTGGCGATGGCGGCCGTGGCGGTCTCCGTGGAAGGCGTGCCGATGGATCTGGACCGCCCGCTGGAGGGAGGGGGGCGGTTCACGGTCATCACAGACTCCTCCGAGGAGGGGAGAGCGGTCATGCGCCACTCAGCCGCTCACATCCTGGCCCAGGCGGTGCTGAGGCTCTTCGAGGGTTCCACGTTCGCGATCGGCCCCTCCATAACCGACGGCTTCTACTACGACTTCGACATCGGCCGGCCGTTCACTCCCGAGGACATGGAGCAGATCGAAGACGAGATGCACCGGATAGTCGGCGCCGACCAGCCGTTCGTGCGCGAGGAGCTGTCGGTCGAGGCCGGCCTCCAGTTGTTCCGTGACCATCCATTCAAGACAGAGATCATCCTGTCCGTGGACGAGTCCGAAGTCGAGTCCGCCGATGCGGTCTCCGTGTACCGCAACGATGACTTCGTGGACCTCTGCCGGGGCCCGCACCTGCCGTCCACCGGACGGCTGAAGGCGTTCAAGTTGACGAGGACCGCGGGCGCGTACTGGCGGGGCGACGCGAATCGCCCCCAACTCCAGCGGATCTACGGCACGGCATGGGAGTCGGCAAAGGCCCTCAGAACCTACCTGCACCGGATCGAAGAGGCGGCCCGGCGCGACCACCGGCGACTGGGACGCGAGCTGGACCTCTTCTCCTTCCCCGAGGACCTCGGACCGGGTCTGGCCGTCTGGCACCCGAACGGCGGGATGCTACGCCGCCAGGTCGAGGACTACAGCCGTCGAGTCCACGAGGCATTCGGCTTCGACTTCGTCAACTCTCCCCACCTGGCCAGAGCCGAGCTGTGGAACACGTCCGGCCATCTCGAGTTCTACGCGGAGAACATGTACCCGGGGATGGAGATGGACGGCCAGGACGAGTACCGCGTCAAACCCATGAACTGCCCCTTCCACGTCCTGATCTACCGTTCCTCCGCCCGCTCGTACCGCGAGTTGCCGATGCGCCTCTCCGAGTTGGGTGGCGTGTACCGGTACGAACGGTCGGGCGTCGTCCACGGCCTGCTGCGAGCACGGGGCTTCACCCAGGACGACTCCCACACCTTCTGCACGCGCGAGCAGGTGCCGTCGGAGCTCGTGCTGCACCTGGATTTCGTGCTCCAGTTGCTGCGGGACTTCGGTTTCGAGGAGTTCGAGGCAGAACTGGCCACGCGGCCTGAGGACAAGTGGGTGGGCGACCTGGGCCTGTGGGAACTGGCCGAACGGGCCCTCGGAGACGCCCTCGTCACGGTCGGCGTTCCGCACACCGTCGCCGAGGGGGAGGGCGCCTTCTACGGACCCAAGATCGACGTGCACGTCCGGGACGCGATCGGGCGCCGCTGGCAGATGTCCACGATCCAGGTGGACTTCTCCCTGCCGGAACGCTTCTCTCTCGAGTACGTGACACGGGCGGACACCCGCGAGCGCCCGGTGATGATCCACTCCGCCAAGTTCGGATCCGTGGAGCGATTCCTGGGGGTCCTGATCGAGCACTACGCGGGTGCATTCCCGATGTGGCTTTCGCCGGTCCAGGCGGTGGTGATACCGGTGGCCGACCGCCACGAACCCTACGCGACCAGGGTTGCGGAATCGTTGAGGAACCTGGGCCTGCGGGTCGAGCGGGAGACCGGACCCGGCAAGCTGGGGGAGAAGGTTCGCCGAGCAATAACGCGGAAGCTTCCGGCCGTGCTGGTGGTCGGGGACGACGATGTCGACTCCGGAACGGTCGGCCTCCGGCTCCGGGGAGCCAAACGGGACCGCCGGGGAGTTCCGCTGGATGAGGTGCTGGGAGAGCTCTCCTCGGCTGCCCGGCCGCCGCACTGAGCGTGGTCAGTGGTCAGTGGTCAGTGGTCAGTGAGACTTATAACATGTTTTACTAGACTTTAGAGTTCGTCAAGCCACAAGCCACAAGCCACAAGCCACAAGCCCCGGCTCAGTCGGGCGGTTCGATCTCCTCCACATATGGACTGTCGAGTCTCATGCCGGTCGTGGCATCGAGACGTACCAGCGCTCGCCGGACGGGCGGTTCCTCCACCGAATAGACGATCACGTTCCAGACCGGGCGGGATCGCATACCCGTGAACCCGAGGGCGGCGGACGCGTGGCCGATAGCGAACGGGACCTGCGCCGCAGCGGTGGTCAGCGCGTCCTCCTGCTCGATCGCCAGGGGCCAGGCGGCGCGGTCATGCAGGAAGGCCACCACCAGGAACGCCGCCGAGATCGCCCAGAGTCCTGACGGAAGCCCGGCCAGGGCGCCGAGCGCGCTCAGAACGGCTCCGGCCACGTAGACGAGCGCCGCAGTGCGGCGGCGGACCGGCGAGGGAAACCGGTAGGGTCCCAGAACACCGGAATCCAGATCCTCGGGTACGCCTTCGGCTTTCGCTACCTCCTCCGGAATCCGGATCCCGTCCATCAACGATCCGCCACAGGCACGTAGTCCCGCTTCCCGTAGCCCGTGTAGATGGATCTCGGCCGCTTGATCCGGGCCTTCGGGTCTTCGATCATCTCCCTCCACTGGGCTAGCCAACCGGGTAGCCGACCGAGGGCGAACAGAGCGGTGAACATCTCACTGGGGAAGCCGATGGCTCGGTAGATGATGCCCGAGTAGAAGTCGACGTTGGGATAGATCCCGCGCTTCAGGAAGAAGTCGTCCGCCAGCGCCTCGGCTTCCAGCCTCATCGCGATCTCAAGAAGGGGGTTCCCCTGCGCCTCGAGCAGCTCTCTGGCATGCTCCTTGATCAACTGCGCCCGGGGATCGAAGTTCTTGTACACGCGGTGGCCGAATCCCATGAGGCGGAACGGGTCGCTCCGGTCCTTGGCCTTCTCCAGGAACAGGCGGGTGTCGCCACCCGCGGCCCGGATGTCCTCGAGCATCTCGACGACCCGCTGGTTGGCTCCGCCGTGAAGCGAGCCGGACAGGGCGAGGATTCCCGCCGATATCGCTGAGTAGAGACCGGCGCGGCTGGACCCGACGAGGCGGACCGCTGACGTGGAGAGGTTCTGGCCGTGGTCGGCGTGGAGCAGCAGCAACGCCTCCATCGCCCGGACATGGGGCTGGAGGATCTCGAACCCCTCACCCTCCGGTCCGAACGTCATGTTGAGGAAGTTGGCGCTGTAGCCCAGATCGGGGCGTGGCTCGACATACGCCATACCGCGGCCGCTCCGGAACGACCAGGCCGTGAGGGCCGGCATCGCGGCGATCAGCCGGATGATACTCGACTGGTTCGCCTCCGAGTCGAGGGGATCGCTACCCACCGGGAAGTAGGAACCCAGCAACGCCATGGCGGATGCCAGCCTCTGCATCGGGTGGCTGTCGACAGGGAACGATCTGATCACCTCGACAATTCCAGCCGGTAGATCTGCCAGCCCGCGGATGCCGCTCTTGTACGCGTCGAACTCCGATCGCGAGGGCAATCCGCCGTGGTCGAGCAGGTAGCAGACCTCCAGGAATGAGGACTCCCGCACCAGTTGGTCCACCGGGTAGCCGCGGTAGCGAAGGATGCCCTCCTCCCCGTTGATGTAGGTTATTGCGCTGGTGGCCTCGGCGGTGTTCCCGTATCCGGGATCCAGCGTCACCAGTCCGGTGGTCCCGCGCAACCGTGTGATGTCGAGGGCTTGCTCACCTTCGGTTCCGGTAACGACCGGAAGGTTGATAATGTCCCCGTCGCCGGCCTGGATCGTCTCTCTATCCATCAGTATCGGGCAGCCCTCCTACTCGGTTAGTCGTCGTCCGACTTGGCAGCCGCCACGACCTTCTGGACCTCTTGGGGGGGCGCCTGTTCGTAATGCGAGAACTCGATTTCGAACGATCCGCGCCCTCCCGTCATCGATCTCAGGTCGACAGAGTAACGCTGCATCTCCGCCATCGGCACCTCGGCGGTCAGTACCCTGCTCCTGCCATCGGCGTCCATCCCGAGGATCCGCCCCCGCTTGGCGTTGATGTCACCCAGAACATCGCCCATGTAGTCCTCGGGTACGCGCACGTCGACCACCGCGATCGGCTCGAGGATGGTGGCGCGCAACTGGGGCGCGGCGGCCCGTACCGCCATGATCCCCGCCATGCGGAAGCTCAACTCGTCGGAGTCGACCGAGTGGAACTTCCCGTCGTGTACGGTGGCGCGGACGTCTATCACCGGGTAGCCGGCCAGGATTCCCCTCTCCAGGGCCTGCTGGATGCCCTTGTCGACGGCGGGTATCAGGTTGCGGGGGATGGAGCCCCCCTTGATCTGGTCGACGAACTCGTACCCCTCACCCCGTGTGTTCGGTTCGAACTTGACGTAGGCGACACCGAACTGGCCACGCCCGCCCGACTGCTTCTTGTGCTTGCCCTCGACGGCTGCCCGACCCTGGATGGTCTCGCGATAGGGGATACGAGGCACGCCGATATCCAGGTCCACCCCGAAGCGGCGCGAGACCCGCGCCAGGGTGACCCCGACGTGCGCCTCGCCAAGGCCGGCCAGCACCGTCTCCTTGGTCTCGGCCCGCCGATCCACGAGGATGGTCGGATCCTCCTCCTGAGCGCGCGCGAGGGCCGTCGATAACTTGTCCTCGTCCTGCGTCGAGCGGGGTGAGACCGTCACCTCGTGAACCGGTTGGGGCACCTCGACCGGGACTATCTCCACGCCGCTGCCCGTCGAGCGCACGGTGTCGCCGAGCCGCAGCGCATCCAGCTTCGCCACCGAGGCGATCGACCCCGTGGTCACGGAGTCGAGCGGGGAGTGTTCCTTGCCCTGCATGGCGAACAGGTTCGCCATCCTCAGTTTCGACCCGTCTGCCTTCTCCACCAACGTGTCGGGCGTGAACGATCCTGAGAAGACCCGGAAGGTGTTGACACGTCCCACGTACTGATCCCCGGATGTCTTGAAGACGTAGGCGGCCGCGGGTCCGTCCACATCCGCGGCGAGGTCACCGGCCGCCGTGGGCGGCATGGGTCGCTCGAGAGGGGAGGGAGCGAAGTCGACGACGAACTCCGCCAGGGTGTCGATACCCACCAGAGCGCCGGCCGATCCCGCCAGGACCGGGAACATCTCCCCAGCGATCATCCCGTCATGGATGACCTCGACCATCTTGGCGGCTTCGGGTTCCTCACCCTCGAAGTACGCCTCGAGCAGGTCGTCGTCGGTCTCGACCACCGTCTCGACCAGGGCCAGGCGGGTCTCCTCGAAGAGTTCCCCGACCTCGGCGGGAAGGTCGATGGGAGACCCCCCCGTACCTTCGCCGGCATACTCGAAGGCCTGGCCGGATACGAGCCGGACGACTCCCCTCAGCTCCTGCTCCTCGCCGATCGGTATCTGTACCGGGGCGATCCGCTTGCCGAAGATCTCGGTCAGCTGGTCGACGGTCCGCGAGAAGGAGGCTCGGTCCCGGTCCAGCTTGTTCACGAACACAGCCCTGGCGATACCCTCCCGGCGGGCTGCCTCCCAAAGGATCTCGGTCTGCACTTCCACACCGTCCACCGCGGAGACCACGAAGATGGCCAGATCGACCGCACGCAGCCCGGCGAGCGCGTCGCCCACGAAATCCGCATACCCGGGTGTATCGATCAGGTTGACCCGGAACCCGTTGTGCTCGAATGACGCGATCCCGAGCCCGAGGGAGTTCTGGCGGTCGATCTCCTCGGGTTCGTGGTCCATCACCGTGTTGCCGGCCTCGACAGTGCCGATGCGGGTGATCCTGCCGGCATTGAACAGCAGTGCCTCGGCCACGGCGGTCTTGCCTGCCCCGCCGTGGCCGAACAAGCCCACGTTGCGAATTCTCTCGGGTCCCATCCTCCAGAGCCTCCCTCTCAGTCGCCCGAGTGTAGGTGATCGTGTGACGGTAGGAGTCTGTAGTAACTTTGCCGGGTGAAGGAGCGCATTTGATCGAACTGTGGACCCGCCAGCATGTCGAGAAGGTAGTAACGCCCGTAGGGCGGGGTCTGGCCTGGATGAAAGTACGGCCCACGCATCTGACCCTCACCGGTCTGGCGGTTACCCTCCTCGGCTCCGCAATGCTTGCCAATGGAGACGTGACCCGCGGCGCGCTGGTCATCCTGGCGGGTTCCGCGCTCGACGGGCTCGATGGTGCCGTGGCCAGAGCGTCCGGCTCCGCGTCGGCTCGTGGCGCGCTGATCGACTCGGTCTCGGACCGGCTGGGTGAGACCTCCATGTTCGCCGCCTGCGCCTTCTGGCTCGCCTCGCGACAGTCGCCCGCCGAAGGGGATCCCGCCCTGGTAGTGCTCTGCGTGTTGAGCCTGGGCGCCTCGATCGTGATCTCGTACCTGAGGGCCAAGGCGGACATCGGTGGTGTCGAGGGACGCGGCGGCATCATGGGCCGCGCCGAGCGGGTCATCCTCTTTACGGTTGGGTTCCTGCTAAACCAGGTAACGGTGATGCTATGGCTCATGGCCACGCTGACGTGGCTGACCGTCTTCCAGCGGTTCTTCAAGACGTGGCGCCAACTGGCGAGTGAGTGACGACCTAACGTACCTCGCATACCGGATCGGCGCCGGGCTGATCGGCGCCCTGCCCGAGCCTGTGATCCGTCGGCTGGGCCGCGGCGCCGGATGGCTGTCGTGGTGGTGGGCGAGGGACCGTAAATCGATGGCTCTCCGGCACATGGCAAGGCTCCATCGACAGGGGGGCGCCGCAACCGTCCGGCGGGACGCCAGGGAGATGTTCTGCGCGTACGGGCGCTACTGGGCCGAAACCCTCTGGTTCCGTCCCCGCCGCTTCGAAAAGGTCCGAAAACGCGTCACGCTGGTCGGGTCGGAACATGTGAGAGCCGCCCAGGCTGAGAACCGCCCGATGATCGTGGCGCTGCCGCATATCGGTAACTGGGAGATGGCAGGCACCCTGTCGGTGGACGAGGGGGTGCGCATCACGGCGGTCGCGGAAGCGCTCGCCAACCGTCGGCTCGCCACCTGGTTCACAGCCATGCGCGCCCAGCTCTCGATCCAGGTGGTGCTGGCCGAGGGATCCGCGACGATGCGGGCGCTGCTGGCCGCTCTGCGGGAAGGGCGCCTGGTCGCGTTGGTCGCCGACCGCAATATCGGGGGGAAGGGTATCGAGGTGGAGTTCTTCGGCGAGCGGACCTCGTTGCCGGCGGGTCCCGCGGTCCTCGCCCTCAGGACCGGCGCGGTGCTGCTGCCGGGTGCCTCCTACTTCAAGTCCGGAGCAGGTCACCGGATGGTGGTGCTTCCTCCCGTCGAGGTCCCTCCCGTGGGGACCCCCCGAAGGGCGCAGGTGATGACCCAGGAACTGGCGCGCCGCTTCGAGGATCTGATCCGCGCGGCGCCTACCCAGTGGCACCTGGTCCAGCCCAACTGGCCTTCCGATCGGGAGTTCCTCGCCGCGCTCGGGAGGGACGAGTGAGGATCGCGGTCGTGTCCCCCTACGCCCTCGACGTTCCCGGCGGCGTCCAGCAGCAGGTTATGGGTCTGATTCACCATCTCCGCAGGGGAGGCGACGATGCCTTCGCCGTGGCTCCCGCCGCAGGGGAAGGATCCGACCGGATCGACGTGGGAAGCTGGGTGGGGGTCAGGGTCAACCGCTCGCGGGCCCCGGTGGCCCTATCACCTGCGGTGGTGCGAAGGGTGATCGAAGCGGTCTCGACCGCAGAGGTCGTGCACGTCCACGAACCGTTGGTGCCGTTGGTGGGTTGGGCCGCGCTGGCGGCCCGCAAGCCCACCGTGGTGACCTTCCACGCCGATCCCTCGAAAACGGTCAGGACGGCTTACCGCCTCTCCGGCCGTCTCCTGAGGCGAGTGCTGCGCGGCGCCGTGGCGACCGCGGTGAGCCGCACCGCCGGGGGCGCGATCGACCCGGTCCGCCTCCGGCCCGAAGAGATCCCCAACGCCATCGACGTCGCATCCTTCCGGGTTCCCGTCGACCGGGACACCCGGCAGGTGGCTTTCGTGGGCCGCCCGGATCCACGGAAGGGCCGCGACCTGCTACTGGCCGCCTGGCCGGAGGTTCGTTCCCAGGTGGGGAACGCCCGGCTGGTCATCGTAGGGGGAGGGGACGAGCCGCCCTTAGAGGGCGCCCGATACCTCGGCCGGGTCAGCGAGGAGGAGAAGCGCACCGTACTCGCCACCAGCGCGGTGTTCTGCGCACCCAATAGGGGAGGCGAGAGCTTCGGAATAACCGTCATCGAAGGCATGGCAGCCGGATGCGCCGTCGTCGCAAGCGACCTCGACGCCTTCTCCGACGTCCTGGCCGGCTCGGGTCTCATGTTCCCCAACGGGGACCGCTCCGCTCTTTCCACCGCCCTCGTGCAGATCCTGACCGACACAGGCCTCCGCCGTCGGCTGGCTGCGCAAGGCTCGGCCCGGGTCGCCGATTTCGACTGGCGGATGGTGACCGACCGCTACCTTGCTCTATATCGAGAGGCCGTCGCCCTAGGCCCAACAGCCACCTAGAACGGAATCTCGCTAGAAGCCGCCGCCTCTCCGCTCAAGTGCATTCCGTAGCCGGTCGAACTTCCGCTGCTGTGCGGCAACCTCCACTCGTGCCTCGTGTGTGTCCCCAACGATGGCCAACTGCATTTCGACGAAGGACGCCATTTTCGCCGTTAGAGCGTGCAGCTTGTCTATCTCTGTCTTTGATCTGTTTGCTCTTGTATGTGACCCAACCTAATCACCGCGGAGCCTGCGGTACCCAGACTACCGAGAACTATCGAGAGGACCACCCACCCGTTCACGCTGAAGCCCCGCTCAGAAGTGTCCGGAAGTCATCGAGTAGTTGTCCGTGCTCTTTCTCGGTCAGGTTTATCGTCCGAGACGCTTCTTCGACATCGACATCATCAAAGGTTGTGATGAGCGCCTAGACGATCCTTACTCGGTCATACCTCGTGATCGTGGAACCGGGGGAGTTCGGCATCTTCCTTCTTTCGCATCGGGTCGCCAGGGGCCATGGTCTGTCCACCTGTTCCGGACCATCGGCCACTTACGAAGAGTGACCACTAGCAAGCATCTGTCCTGGGCCATGGTTCCTCGGCGATCATGGATCTGGTCATGTCGTCGCTACAAAACGCCTCGCCTTCGCCCTGAGGCCGACGGCGATAGCCTTCGACGATCGCCGCAGCGACGGCGCGTCGAGCCTGCACTTCGACGAGCATCCGCAAACCCGAACGGACCGCGTCCCCTTGAAGCCACCACCCCGTCGACGACCAGCCGGTCAACCTGGCAGACCAACTCGTCGTCGATCCACACCATGATCTGAACCATTCAACTTAGTATAACAGTTTAGAGAATATATCGTCGTATACGGGAACTGCAACCAGCGTGAGGATGAACCACCAGTTGCAGACGGCGGTGACCGTTACCGATCAAACAGGTTGCGTCAGGGCAGTGGTTAGGTAGAATTACTATCAACGCTGGTACCATCGAAAGGACGAAAGAACCGTGGAACAGGGGACCAAAGGCCACACCACCGGCACCGCCCGTGTCAAGCGCGGGCTCGCCGAGATGCTGAAGGGTGGCGTCATCATGGATGTCGTGACGGCTGACCAGGCCCGCATCGCCGAGGAGGCCGGGGCGGTGGCCGTCATGGCTCTCGAAAGGGTGCCGGCCGACATCCGCGCGCACGGCGGGGTCGCCAGGATGGCCGACCCGTCCAGGGTGGAGGAGATCATGGAGGCGGTCACCATACCGGTGATGGCCAAGGCACGGATAGGCCACTTCGTCGAGGCGCAGATACTGCAGGGCCTCGGAGTCGACTACATCGACGAGTCCGAGGTACTGACTCCGGCCGACATGGAGCACCACATCGACAAGTGGGCCTTCACCACCCCCTTCGTCTGCGGAGCGCGGGACCTCGGCGAGGCACTGCGCCGTATCGGAGAGGGCGCGGCGATGATCCGCACAAAGGGCGAGCCCGGCACGGGGAACGTGGTCGAGGCGGTGACCCACATGCGGCGCATGAACAACGACATCAGCCGGTCCGTCAACGCCGGCGACGACCAGCTGATGGCCACCGCCCGCGATCTCAACGCCCCGGTCGAGTTGCTCCGCGAGGTCGCGGAACTGGGCCGCCTCCCGGTGGTCAACTTCGCGGCCGGCGGAATCGCCACCCCGGCGGACGCCGCCATGATGATGCAACTGGGCTGCGACGGCGTATTCGTCGGCTCCGGGATCTTCAAGAGCGGAGACCCGGCCGTGAGGGGCCGGGCCATCGTCGAGGCCACCACCTTCTACAAAGACGCCCAGATACTCGCCAAGGTCTCCCGCAACCTCGGCGAGGCGATGGTGGGCATCGAGATCGACACCATCCCGGCCTCCCAGCGCATGCAGGACCGGGGCTGGTAGGACACATGTCAGGACCGCCGACGCCGGCCGCAGGCGTGCTCGCGCTGCAGGGGGACGTGCGCGAACACCTCAGGTCGGTGAAGCGAGCCGGGGGGACGGCGGTGGAGGTCAGGACACAGGCCGACCTGGACTCAATCGACGCCCTGATCATCCCGGGTGGCGAGTCCACGACGATCGGTCGTCTCGCCAACCTCTACGGGCTGGTAGACCCGTTGCGCAAGCACATCCGCTCCGGAATGCCGACCCTGGGAACGTGCGCAGGAATGATCTTCCTCGCCTCGGCGGTCACCGAAGGCGCCCAGACACAACTGGGCGTCCTGGACATGGTCGTGGAACGCAACGCATACGGTCGCCAGAACGAGTCCTTCGAGTGCGAACTGGCCGTGGAGGGATGGGACGAGGAGGTGCATGCGGTCTTCATCCGGGCTCCCCTGGTCCACTCGACCGGGCCGGACATCGAGATCCTGGCCCGGCATCGCGGCCGGCCGGTGCTGGTCAGGAAGGACCGCATCCTTGCATCGTCATTCCACCCGGAACTCACCAGCGACATGCGACTTCACCGGATGCTCCTCGACATGGTGGGGAGAGACTGATGGCGGGCCACTCCAAGTGGGCCAACATCAAGCACCGGAAGGGCCGCCAGGACGCCGCGCGGGGAAACCTGTTCGCGAAGCTATGCCGAGCAGTCGAAGCAGCGGCCCGGCAGGGCGGCGGCGATCCCAACGGCAACGCGGTGTTGGCGACCGCGATCGACAAGGCCCGGTCTGCCTCGGTACCCAAGGACAACATAGAAAGGGCGATCAAGCGCGGCACGGGGGAGTTGGTGGGCGAGCGCCTCGACACCATGTTCTACGAAGGCTATGCACCAGGAGGGGTGGCGCTACTGGTCCAGGTTCTTACCGACAACCGCAACCGAGCCGCGTCGGATGTCCGGTCGGCCTTCACGCGAAACGGAGGCAACCTGGGCGAGCCGGGATCGGTGAGTTATCTGTTCGACCAGAAGGGCTACCTGCTCGTCGACGGCGACGAGGACGACATCCTCTTGGCCGCACTCGAGTCAGGCGCCGAGGATGTACGCACGAGCGGGAGTCAGTTCGAGGTGATCACCGCACCCGAGGACTTCACAACGGTCAGAAGCGCGCTCGGCGAAGCCGACCTGGACGTGCAGTCCGCCGAGGTCACCCAACTTCCGTCCACGACCATCGTGCTCGACGCCCCCAAGGCATCTCGCGTGCTGCGCCTGGTGGACGCTTTGGACGATCTCAACGACGTTCAGGAGGTCTACGGGAACTTCGACATACCGGACAACATCCTCGAGTCGCTGGCGAGCCGGTAGCCGACCGGGCGAACCACCCGCCCGGCGGCATGGTCGGTTCGCGAAAGATCCATCGCGGCGGGGGGGTTGGCGCAGTCGTATCCGTTCGGCACAATCGGGTAGGACCAAACACCCGCGCGGACCCGAATCCGACGTCGTTCAACCGCCGAGGGATCATGAACCATCGGAGCATGGCCTGGCACCGCAGACCGGATCGACCGCGCTCCGACCCTAGGAAAGGTGGTGGCGGGGGAGGGCCCGGAGGGGGAAACCGGTCGTCACGTTTTCGCGACCTGCCTCTCCTTGACGAAGGGATCGAGCCAGGACGGGCGCCGGAGTGCTGCCTCGGGCTCGGCATACCGGCGGCCAGCCCAGGGCCGGACGTCG
This sequence comes from bacterium, assembly GCA_028821575.1. Classification (GTDB taxonomy): domain Bacteria; phylum Actinomycetota; class Acidimicrobiia; order Spongiisociales; family Spongiisociaceae; genus JAPPFW01. The sequence continues at coordinate 17,570 of JAPPFW010000039.1, forward strand.
CCGTCAGGCCGCGTTCACCCTGATCGTGTGGTAACCGGTCGCTCCGTCGGGCCGGGCTTCCTGGATCTCGGCGGTCTGGGTAACGCCGGTCGCGTCGGTGGCTCTCACCGAGATCTGGTGCGCGCCGGGTGCGAAGTCGTGCTCCACGTACCACTGCCGCCACGTGTCGATCGAGAGTTCCTCCGGCAGGACAGCCTCGACCCAAGGTCCGTCGCCGACGCGGACTTCCACCTTCTCCACCCCGCGGTTCTGGGCCCAGGCGACCCCGGCGATGACGTTGGTGCCGGCAGTGATGCTTCCGGGTTGGGGAGTGTCGATCCGCGACTGCGTCTTGATGGGCGCCTCCTTGGCCCAACCTCGGGGGATCCAGTAGGCGTCGAAGTCGTCCCATCCGGCGAACTCGACCTCCGCGAGCCACTTGGTGGCCGAGACGTAACCGTAGAGACCGGATACGACCAGGCGGGCCGGGAACCCGTGGTCGAGAGGTAGTGGCTCGCCGTTCATCCCGACGGCCACCAGGGCTTCCCGCCCGTCGAACACCGCAGCGGTGGGGAACCCGACCGTGAACTCATCGACGGACCGGCCGATCAACTGGGTTCCCTCGGGTCTCACGCCGGCCCGCTCGACAAGTTCCCGCAGGGGAACCCCCAGCCACTTCGCATTGCCGATCAGCCCACCGCCCACTCGGTTCGACACGCAGCAGAGGGTGACGTAGCGCTCCACCATCGGCATGGCCAGCAGTTCGTCGTAGGTGATGCTGAACGGCGTGTCAACCAGGCCTGTGAAGGAAAGGGTCCAAGTCTCGATGTCTACCCGCGGCACGCTGAGGGCGGTGTCGATTCTGTAGAACTCGTCGTTCGGGGTCACCAGTTCGGATACCCCCTCGATGGGTGCCACCTGGGCGGGCGTGGGATCGGCCACACCCTCGACCGCCGGTTCGGAACTTGCTTCGGTGGACACCGCGGTCGTCGTGGTCTCCACCTGATCAGCCGCTTCGGAGGCGGTCACGCCCGCCGTGTCGGCGACGGATTCGGTCGGTTCCGTCGTCATCGTGGTCGTTGCGGGCGCGGGCTGGGAAGCGGACGGCAACGTCACCTGTTCCCGGCCTGCGACCGCGGTCTGGTTGCGGTTCGCGAAGTAGCGCCCGAGAATGACCTCACCCACCGCAACGGCGACCCCGGCGGCCGATGCGGTGAGGAACATGCGCCGCGATCCGGGGGTCCCCGCTCCGGCGGGGGAGGGTGACCGCCGGAGCAGGGACCGGAGTCCCAGCAGCACACCGACCCCAGAGGCCGCAGCAGCTACCGCCGCCACCAGGGTCAGAGTTGATCCAGCCAGAGGATCTGTCAGGCCCACGACGAACCCGACCACCCCGAATAGCACGAAACCGGCCGCGGCCGGAGCTGGTCGGTCCCTCGCCAGCAGGCCGAGAAAGGCTCCGATTGCGAGCGATACCAAGACGATCCCGATGATCAGGACCAACTTGTCGTTGGTGCCGAATGTCGAGATCGCCCAGTCCTCGACCGGCGCCGGCGTTATGTCGATGATCCGCTGACCGATGGTCCGGACCAGTGACGGGGCGGACAGGAAGAGACCGGCGACGAGTTCCGAGATCGCAAGGGCGGAGCCGGTCGCGACCATACCAAGCAGGGCGTAGTCAAGGCGGGAGCGCCACGAATTCAGGGGGGCGCTGGCTTCGGGGACAGGGGGTTCGTGTTCCATAGCCCTGAGATTAGGATGGTTCGGAGGCTTATGTGTACCGGTATAAGCCCTGCTAACCCGATCATTTGCAGACCGGGAGACCCGCATGCCGATCTCCGGCTCCGGCTCCCGGCCCCGGAAGGAACGAAGAATGACCGAGACCAACACCGCGACGGAGAACACCTCCATCCCGACGAGCGAGCGGGAATGGCGCAAGAAGCTGACGCCCATGCAGTACTACGTCGCTCGCGAGGCCGGAACGGAGCGGCCGTTCTCTGGCGAGTACTGGAATGAAAAGGATCCCGGAACCTACATGTGCATCGGCTGTGGCGCTCCACTCTTCCACAGTGACGAGAAGTTCGATTCGAGTTCCGGATGGCCCAGTTTCTACGACAAGGTTGAGGGAGCCCCGGTCGAGGAGCACACCGACCACAGCCTGGGAATGGTCCGAACCGAGGTCACGTGCGGGAACTGCCAGTGCCACCTGGGCCATGTGTTCCCCGACGGTCCCCGCCCCACAGGCCTTCGCTATTGCATCAACTCGGCCTCAGTGGACCTGAAGCGCGACTGAAACCCGTTACGGTTGCCATGGGCGACCGGGAAGGTTCGGGTTCCCGGGTGCCCAACCACCAACCTAATTGATCCTGCGGGCGCGGCCCTCCCAGTAGGGGGCCCGCAGCTTGTACTTCTGGAGTTTGCCGGTGGCGGTGCGGGCAAGGGCATCACGAAACTCCACGGTGCTGGGGCACTTGTAGTGCGCGATGCGCTCCCGGCAGTAGTCGATCAGTTCCCGCTCGGTTACGGTTGAACCTTCGACCAGCACCACCAGGGCTTTCGGAGTCTCCCCCCATCGCTCGTCGGGAACGCCTATGACGGCTACCTCCGCCACCGCCGCGTGGGTGAACAGGCAGTCCTCCACCTCTATCGAAGAGACGTTCTCCCCGCCGCTGATGATCACGTCCTTCTGCCGGTCCGTGAGCACCAGGTAGCTGTCCTCGTCGAGGTAGCCACCGTCCCCGGTGTGGAACCACCCCTCCGCCAGGGCCTCGTCGGTAGCATCCGGTTGCTCCCAGTATCCCTCCATCACATGGTTGCCCTGAGCTTCAACTTCACCCTCAGGTGACACTCTAAGGCGGACCCCCAGGGCCGGGACACCCTGTCGGACGAGGCGGCGGGCACGTTCCGCAGGTCCCAGGTGTTGCCAGTCGGGCCGGCTCCGGTTCATGGTCAGGTAGGGCGCCGTCTCGGTGAGGCCGTACAGTTGAATGAACTCCCAGCCCAACTCGGCCTCCATCCGCTCGATGGTCCGCGTGGGCGGGGGCGCTCCCGCCACCGTCATCCGCACGCGTCCCGCCCCCGGAACAGGGCCCGGCCAGTCCTCGGCGGCCGCCAGGATCGCCGCCACCACGGCCGGCGCCCCACACATGTAGGTCACGCCGTGGCGCTCGACGCGGCGCAGGATCTCGGCCCCGTCGATCTTGCGTATGACCACCTGCGCCGCCCCCATTCCTGTCAGCGCATAGGGCATCCCCCAACCGTTGCAGTGGAACATGGGGAGGGTGTGGAGATACACGTCGTGGTCGCTGACCCCCGCAGCCCAACCGAAGGTCACCGCGTTCAACCAGAGGCTGCGATGGCTCATCTGTACACCTTTGGGGCGTGCGGTGGTGCCGCTGGTGTAGTTGATCGTGGCCGTCGCGTCCTCGTCGGCCACCCACGGACGGGGATCGGCCCCGGTGTTCCCGAACAGCGCCCCGTCGGCCTCGGGACCGACCACCAACCGGTGCTCGCAATCGACATCCGCTAGTTCATCGGCGAGTTCGGGGTCGACCAGCAGGAGCCGTGCGCCGCAGTGGGAGACTATGTAGTCCACCTCCGCGGCGTTGAGCCTGAAGTTGATCGGGACCGAGATGCGGCCGTAGGCGCTGACGCCCAGCATCATCACCAGCAGCCGGGCGGCGTTGTGCGAGACCACCGCCACCCGCTCACCCCAACCGAGACCAAGACCATCGAGGGCAGCGCCCAACGAGCGCGTTCGTTCCTCTACCTGACCGTAGGTCAGCGTGCCCCAACTCGGCGCCGGTTGGTCCGGTTCGTCGATCACAGCCGGGCTGTCAGGGTAGATCAGAGCAGCCCGGTCCAGGAAGTCCCGTACCGTGAGCGGTACCTTCATGCCCCCTCCCGAAGTCTCGAAGCGTCACTCAATCTAATCGGGGCCGACGCGGTGCGTGGAGTGCCAGGTCACGGGACCGCACGAGAACCCCCGGACCGCAGGGAACTCGCTCGCTCCGGTCCCGCTCGTGCGGCGGACGACGATCCGATCAGAAGTCCCGGTCGACGATGAACTCCGCCAGCTCCAGCAACTCATCGGCGGCGCGGACCTCGAGGTCGGCCTCGGACAGCGCGTCGGCCGCTCGGTGCATGCACTCCCGAGCAGCCGCGACGGTGGCAGACCGCCCACCGGCCTCGTCCACCAGAGCGGCGGCCCGGGCTATGTCGGAGTCGGAAAGATGGTCGCTCGCGTACAGGTCGGCCAGCATCGCGCCGGCCCGGGTCCCCGAATGGAGTGCCACCGTCACAGGTACCGACCGCTTCCGCTCCCGCAGGTCGTTGCCGGCCGGTTTGCCGGTGACAGACGGATCCCCCCAGATACCCAGCAGGTCATCCACAGCTTGGAATGCCCGACCCAACTCCCCTCCGAAGCAGCGCAGCGACTTGACGGCAGCGGCCGGGGCCCCGGCCAGGATTGCTCCGACCGCACTGGCGTGGGCCAGGATCGCTCCGGTCTTGAGCGAGACCATCTCCCAGCATCGCTGCACATCCCCGGGCGCCGAGCTCTCGAAGGACATGTCCATGTATTGACCGGCGATCATGTCGGCGGTGGCACGGATCAGATCAGCCGCCGCCGCGGTGCGCTCGGGAGTCGCCTCTTCCAGCAGCAGCTCGAACGCGAGAACCATCAACGCATCACCCACGACAATGGCGTCACCCGTCCCGAAAACGTTCCAGACCGTTGCTCGGTGCCGCCGCTCCTTGTCGTCGTCGATGATGTCGTCGTGAACCAGCGAGAAGTTGTGCACCAGTTCGACAGCCACGGCACCCGGAAGGGCAACCTCGGGAGCCGCCCCGACGGCCTCGGCCGACAGCAGCGCCAGGCTGGGGCGAACACCCTTGCCGTGACCCCCGTCGGGAACCGGATCGCCCACGGCGTCCGCCCACCCGAAGTGGTAGCGGCCGGGAAGCCGCAGACCCGGCGAGAGCCGGTCCACGGCCTCCACCAGGGCGGGTTCCACCAGTTTCCGGGCTCGTTCGATTACCTCTGGCACCCGGCTCTTCATGACCAGACCGTAGCCGGAGAAGTCCTGCCGGGTTCTCCGAACCGGTGCCCGGATCCACGGCGGGAGCCGGCCGCCAGCATTCCCGCCCTGGTTCCACTCCGGATGGCCCCCTCCATCGTGGCCGGCCAGCCGGTGTTGCACCATGCGCCGGCCAGGTACACACCCGGGAGAGCGCACTCGGTGTCGGCTCGGAGCCGGTCGGTGCCCGGGGCCCCGTAGAAGGTGGCGGCCGGTTCGCGGGTCACGATCGAGTCGGTGAGACGAGCACCGGAGGCAGCGGGCAGGAGCCGAGCCAACTCCGCTTCGAAATGCTCCACCAGCTCGCTCGGACTCCGGCCCAGCCATGCCCGGGCCGCTGAGAGGGAGATGGCGAGGCATTGGCGACCGTCCTGCACGCCGGCCGCTTCCGAACGGTCGAAGACGTACTGGATGTCGCTTCCTACGGCTGCGAACATCGCGAGGTCCGTGACCGGACGGTCATACACCAGGTGTACGTTCACGATCGGCGACGTACCCAACTCCAGGAGTCGATCCTGGCCTCGAACACTCCCGGGCGGCAGGAGCGAATCCACGACGTCGTGGGGTACCGCGACGACCACCGAGTCCGCCTCGATGGCATGCCCGTTCACATGGGCCACCAACCGCCCCGACGAACCGGGTCGGACTCCGGTGACCGCGGCTCCGACCCGCACTTCGGCTCCGGCGCGCTCCAGGGCACGGCGGGCAGGGTTTCCGTGGAGGGCCGAGAGGGGAACCGTCGCCCATCCCACATCGGCCGAGGCGGCTCGGGTCAGCAGACCTGTCACGAAGACCTTCGCCGCGAGTTTGAGAGAAGCATCTGCAGCCGAAACGTTGACGGTGGGTAGCACCACCAGGTTCCAGAAGGTCTCGACGGCGGCGGCGTCCTGACCCTGGGCCGCGAGCCAGTCTCCGAAGGCCACGCTGTCGAGTCCGGCGTCAGCCGGGTCGAGTCTCCGCAACGCCATTCCAGCCCTGAGCACCTTGAGCCTCTGGTGCAAGCTGAGATGCGGGTAGGTGAGTAGAGACGGCGCGAGGTGCAGCGGAGCCGGCCCGGGGGTCCGCCGGATGGAACCGGGCGGACCGTCAGGGGTGAGCACGGGGATCTCGAGGCTCGGTTGCAGGAACACCCCCTCCGCCGAACCGATGCGATCCAGAAACGTCCGGTAGGCCGTGCAGCAACGGAGGAACACGTGCTGACCGTTGTCGAACCAGAGACCTCGCCGACGGAACGACCAGGTCGCACCTCCTAGACGGGGGCGTCGTTCCAGCAGTGTGACCACCGCTCCGCGGTCGGCAGCCTCCAGGCCTGCAGCTAGGCCGGCCAGCCCGCCCCCGACCACGACAACTCGCCGCAACCGGTCGTTCACGGGCGCAGACCGCACATGCTGCGCACCGCCACCAGCCCCTTCTCCCACACCGGGAGGCTCACGCGCTCGCTCAGGGGGCGGGTGGGCTGGCTGATGATCCGCCGCAGTAGTCGACGGTAGATACCGGCCATGGCCGCTGTGCAGGCTCGGCTGCGGTGGTCGAGATGACCCAGGAGTTCCAGGCCCCGCCCGAACCAGATCATTGCCTGTCCTCCCACGTACTCGACCAACGCGCCGACCTGATCGGGTGGCGTCCACTGACCTCTGGCGATTCCGAACCGCTCCCTCTCCTGCTCCGGCAGGTAGATCCGTCCCATCCGGTGGTCCTCGCGGATGTCCCGCAGCATGTTGGTGAGTTGGAGGGCGACACCGAGGTCGTCGGCCATCCGGGGCGCATCGGCTCGCCGCTCGGGATGACGGTGGTCGGTCCTGGTGCCGAAGACACCGAGGGAGAGGCGCCCCACCGAACCGGCCACGAGGCGGCAGTAGCGAACCGTATCGTCCATCGTTGTGTAGGTCCGGCCGCGCACATCCTGCTCGCAGCCTTCAACGATCTCGTGCAGGGCCGCCAAGGGGATCGGATAGCGGGCGGCTGCGTGGGCGACACCCACCAGCACGGGGTCATCCGGATCGGCGACGTCACCCCGCTCCAAGGCGGCGATCACCGAGTGCAGTCCATCCAGAGCCGCCAGCTTTCGTTCCCCTGGCAGGTCGCCATCACCTACGTCGTCGATGCGGCGAGCCATGGCGTACAGGGCTGCCATCGCCTGCCGTTTGGGATGGGGCAGCAGGCGTATCCCGTATGCGAAGTTCCGGGCCGCAGACCACGTTATCGCCTCACACTGCCGGTAGGCCGACTCGGGGGAGATCACGGCAGCCCGGTCCCGCCTCGACTCCTCAGCCCACCGGTGTAGAGCGGAACGAGACTGCGGAGGAATCGGATGCGTCCTGCCTTCCTCTTCGCGCTAAGCACCTCGTGGTCGGCCGCCCGTACTGCTTCCAACCCGGCCAATCCTCCCGCTACGAATCCTGCGACGGCCAGACGGGCATATCCCCCCAGCGACTTCACGAGGGGCTCGCCGGCCTCGAGTAGCTCGAGAGTCCGCCCCTCCACGTGAGCCACGAGTCGGCGCAGGCCGGGACCGGCCACGGGTGCGAGGAGATCGTCGATCGTGCAACCGAACCGCGCCATGCCGGACTCGGGGAGGTAGACCCGACCGGCCCGGGCGTCCTCCCCCACATCTTGGATGTGCTCGAGGATCTGGAGCCCGCTGCAAACGGCATCCGACGCAGCCAGGCGCTCCTCCGTGTCCGCCTCGAACACGGCCAGAACCAACCGGCCCACCGGATTCGCCGAGAGGGCACAGTAGTCCAGCAGCTCCCCCCAGTCGGCGTAGCGGTTCTTGACCTGGTCCATCCGGTTCGCCGCCACCAGATCGTCGAACGGCGCCCGCGACAGGCAGAAAGCCTCCACGGTCGGAGCGAGCTGCTCGAAGACAGGATGCCGGGGTGTTCCGGCGAAGAGATCGTCGAGTTGCGCCTCGACCCAGTCCAGGGCTACAGAACGATCACCGACGTACTCATCACCGAGGCTGTCCGTGAGGCGAGCAAATCCGTAGATCGCCCGGAGGTGGTACCGCGAGCTCGCGGGCAGCAAGCGCATTGCAACGGGAAAATTCTCATGGGCGGCCCGAGCCATCAGTGCTCGGAGCGCCGCCGCGTCCTCGACGGGTAGGGGGTCGGCGCCCGGTTTGGCGACCGCTACACCGTCGGGAGGCACCCGGCTTGCCCGTCTCTGCATGGACGCCAAACCTCCCGCCGTCGCTCTGAGACCGCTAGGTTACCGACTCCGCCCGCCGGGAACACTCGCCGCGCCACGAAGGGACCATCGCAGGCCACAGCGACGATTCGCTACCTTCGGCGCTGGCGTGGCCCTGCGCTCGCTGCGGACGACGTAACCGGGCGGGGGAGGGGGCGGGTCACTCCCTCCGGGCAACAGTGCCGGAACCGGTGGTCCACCGGGAGGCCTGGGTCCGCAAAACCTGCTCCGGGACGGTTGCCGGCTGACTCAGGAGCCGGTGTCCGCCTCCCTCGATCGAATGGCCAAGGAGGCCGAACCTGAGACCCCCCGGGCATGCCGGTGGGAGGCTGGGTGGGTCAGCCGTCGCGCGTGGTTGGACGTGACCGGGGTCGAACCCACGCGGACGCACCATCGTGAGGCCGGCTTGCGCGTGGCTAACGCTCTATCAGTTGCCAGCGGTTCATCGGACTCCGCCGGGCGGACTCCGTGGGACGAACCTCCCCGGTCGCCTCCATCATGCGGAGCCATCTGAGAATGCCCTGAGGGGTCATTCCCAACTCCTGCGCCAGTTCGCGGCTGGGACGAGGCCCTCGTGCCAGCAACTCGCGGATCTCATGTCGGCGGTCACGGCGCCGCGGCGGACCGGTCGACCCGCGCCGACTCCGCTGGAGATCCCAGGACAGGTCCATCTCCTCCGGGGTCAGCCTCCGGTTGCGGACCACCACCCTGAAGCTGTCGATCCGGTCGGAGATGTGAAGTGGCGCCATCCCGGCTCTCCGCAGGGAAGCGGCCACCGCAATGAGGCCGGATCCGCGGTTCTCGGAGACCGTGCGCCCGGTTCGAGGAACCTCTATGTCTTCGAGAAGCTTGGCTATGTGGGAGTTCCTGGAAGAGGTAACGGGCTCGGTCATCAGCTTTCGACGGTCTACAGGTCCGTGGAGTCCGCCCGGGCTGACAACTTCCAGACGGTCCGGATACAACTCGATCCTCACCTGGGATCCATGTGCAAGGGGGTGATAATCCCGGTGCATCAGCGAGTTCACCACCAGCTCCCTGACCACCTCCTCGGGGTACTCCCAGTCGTCAAGACGACCTGCACCCGACACGACCGCACGTCGCGTGATGTTGCGGAGCACCGCGGCCTGCGCAGTAGCCAGCATCGTGGGTATCGGACCGTCGATGGATTCGTTGTCGAGGAATCGCGTACCGTCTGCGAGCGGCTCTCCCTGGGTAGTCGGATAGGCGACGAAGGTGAGGTTGACCTGAGGAACGAACTGCTGCGGGTAGCGGCCCAGGGCTAGCAGGCCGGCCAGGCTCACCCCGGGCGGGTCACCGTCCGCCAGAACGTTCATCATCCGAAGAACCTCGTCATCGCCGGCGTCCGCCAGGAGGGGACCCTTCCGGCTGCGAACCCTGCGCAGGAGAGCCTCGACCAGGCCTGGAGCAAGGTGATCCCGGCCTGCGCCTTCCACGACCGCAACATCGTCGCGAGGTTGCCCGCGGCCGGACACCAGGATGTGCACCTCGTAGGAAGTCAATCGCCGGTCACCGACATGGGTCCGGACGTACGCCCCGCGGTCGATTCCCTGCCGCTTGAGGTAGCAGGGTTTGCGACCCACGGGCAACTCGTCCACCAGGGCCGCCACCACTCTCCGCCCGCCGATTGTGACGATGTCGATGTCCGGCACGATTGGGGGATCGAGGTCTTCGGCACATGCGGAGGCGAGGTCACGGGCGAGCTGAGGAGCGTCGACGTCGATGGGTCGGAAACCCGGTTGGTCGAGACCGAGAAGAAGCAGACCGCCACGGGTGTTGGCGAATGCCGACACAGATTCCTTGACCGCTGGGGGTAGACCCGTACTCGCCGCGCGGGCCTCGACAGTCTGCAGGTCGCTACGGGCAATCCGTAACCGGCTTACGGCCTCCTCCGCTTGGACCTGAAGGCTTGCTGTCATCCTACTTCGCTTCCTCGCTCGCTTCGCTCAAGACCCCCCGAGCGACACTCCAGACTCGAAACCCACATTACTTGTAAGCCACGATGGTCGCGCACAGGCTTCCCGATGTGACTAGTCCGGCTTCAGTCTATACAGGAAAGCCTTGATACTCCCTTTAGTCATTGCGAGTGGTAGTGGGTGTTGTGTCAAGACCACTCGTGCGGGTCACCTCGTTCCACCTTGCAACAGAGACGAGGCTGCACCTGGTTCACAAAGATCACGGGTCTAATACATCTGTGCTAGGGACCATGGCATTGAGAGTATTTCCATATCTTGGTGTCCTCCTCTAATGCCGTGTGCATCAAGGTTCAGGCTGTTTCGATCCGCACTATCACTGGGATGCGAAGGATGTTTGTTCTGTTGATACAGTTGTGTAACTGATCAGATCGTCGAACAAGAGCTAAGAGAGCCTGTGTCTAGGGTCGGATTAGTTATGTATGCGAGGGCCTCAAAACGAGCGAGTCCTTAGGGTCACGTCCAGGGACTTTGGTACAAGAGGGGGTTCCGCGTCGTCCTCTGTTCTTGGGTTCTGTTCTAGCTGATGTTGGGTTCGGAGTGCGACCTCCGTCGTGGGTTGTCCTCGTTCGGTCCACTGAGCCGGATGCGGGCCTGGACGAGCGCCTGGAGGTTTGCCTAGCGCGGCTATCGGCCATTCGTCTGTCCCACCGGCGTGTCCGATACCGGTTCCCAAGGGTTCTCCCGAGGTGGACAGATCCTCGCTTCGGTATGGGAGCGTTGCCTGGAATCAGAGTCTGCTAGACGTTGGCGGCCTGGCACCAGCCTATGCCGGCTGGTCCACGGGACTCGTCCGCCATCCCGGACCCGGATCCGGCGGCCCGGCAGAAGACTCCCGTCAGTCTCCGTCTCGTGACGGAGGCAACCGCATGAGCACCTCATCGGCCAACCGGCTGAACGGGAGGGACTGCAGCCATACACGACCCGCACCCCTCAGTGTGGCCAGGAAGAGCCCTTCGCCACCGAACACCATCGTCGACGCCCGGCCTGCCCGTTCTATCGAGTACTCGATCTGGGGTTCGAAAGCAACGATGCATCCAGTATCGACGCGGAGCGTCTCCCCGATCAGGCGCTTCTCGACGACGGTGCCGCCGGCGTGCAGGAAAGCGAGTCCGTCTCCCTGGATGTCTTGGAGTATGAAACCTTCCCCACCGAAGACTCCCGCCCCGAACTTCCGGTTGAAGGCGATACCCAGTTTGGTACCCATAGCCGCACAGAGGAAAGCTGTTTTCTGAGCCAGGATCCGGCCCCCGAACGCAGCGAGGTCCACGGGGACGATCTTCCCGGGATAGGAAGCTGCGAAGGCTACGGTCCGTCTCCCGGATCCCTGATTCGTGAAGTGGGCCAGGAACAGCGACTCACCGGCCAACGCCCTCTTGCCTGCTGACTTCAGCTTGCCCCAAGCTCCTCGGTTCGGCTCGGAGCCATCACCCATCCGGGTCTCGAAGACGATGCCCTCCTCGACGTACATCATGGCGCCGGACTCGGCGACAACCGACTCTCCCGGATCGAGTTCGATCTCGACGAACTGGAGGTCGGCTCCCACGACCCGGTAGTCCACTTCATGGCTCCTCATCGCGAACCTCCGTTGGAGACAGTGACATGCAGTGAGCCGACTGTAATGGCAGCTCTGTGGTTATCGGCGCATCAACTCCGCATCCGAGAGCCGATCGGATCGAACGGGGGAGTGGGACGAACGGCCGGCCGACTCGGCGCGCGGCAGCCTCAAGCCTTGAGAGCAGCAACACGACGGTCGGGATGGCCGGAGCGCGGGCAGCGGCGGCTCCTGATCGGGCAGAACAATGACTTGCACACGGATGCTCATGGCCATCCGGAAGGCCCTAGAGGTAACCTGACCACATGCGTATCAGGACGGCAGAACCGCGGGATGCCGGTTCGCTCGCCAGGGTTCACGTCGATTCGTGGCGGTCCACCTATGCCGGCATCCTGCCCGACGGGTTCCTGGCCGGCCTCTCGTACGGCGACAGGGAGTCGTTCTGGGACCAGGTCCTGACGACGGCGCGACCCACCGTCAGCAATTTCCTCGCGGAGACCGAGTCCGGCGAGGTGGTCGGCCTGGCCGCGGGAGGGCCGGAGCGAGCCGGGGACGAGACCTACCGCGGCGAACTCTATCTCGTCTACCTACTCGAGCAGTATCAGCGTAAGGGTCTGGGACGCCGCCTCGTATCGGCTGTCGCCCAAAGGCTGGTCGTGGACGGGTTCGATTCGATGATGCTATGGGTGGCAAGGGACAACCATCCCGCGTGCCGCTTCTACGAGGCACTCGGAGGGGAACCGGTCGGCAGCAGAACCATCGACATAGCGGGTACGGACGTCGCTGAGGTGTCCTACGGCTGGCTGGACGTGGCCGACCTGGTGACCGACGAGCTAGGTGGGCAACCCGCAGGCTGAGGTTAGATTCCGGATTCTGCTCGCCGGTTGTTGCACCTTGCGGGAGCACCTGTCCGGGACGGGTTTCTCCCGGTGCTGGACCGTCGTGTACCGCCGGGATCAACCTGAGTAACCTTCCGCTGGCCCGGCGGGGAAGAGGAGGCGGAAGTGGACCTGTACGAGGCGATGCGGACGCTACCGAGCGTCAAACGATACAAGCCGGATCCGGTGTCCGACGATGACATCCGCACCATCCTCACCGCCGCTACCTGGGCTCCGAGCGGCGGTAACGCCCAGCCGTGGGAGTTCATCGTCGTCAGGGATCCGGCCCTCAAGAAGAAACTGGCCGACCTCTACCGGGGCGGGCTGAAGTTCCTGTGGGATCACCCCCGGCGCCAGGGTTACCGGGAACTCGACAAGCGCACGTTTCAGAAGACGATGTTCAGGAAGTCACACCACCTGCGTGACCACATGGAGGAGACGCCGGTGCTGATCGTCGTCGCGATGAACCGGGAGAAGGACAACCTCCCGCGCTACGGGGTGCTCAAGGCCATTCGCGCCGACTCGGTCTTCACATCGATCATGCCCTGCATCCAGAACCTGATGCTGGCGGCCCGCGGTCTCGGCCTGGGCACGTGCCTCACCACGGCCCTCAACATCCTCGAGGAGGATGCCAAGATCGCCCTCGGCATGCCCGAGGAAACCCAGATCGTCGCCCTGATCCCGCTGGGATATCCGGCCGACGACTTCAAGCCCGTCACGAGGATCCCAGCCGAGGAGTTCACGCACTGGGACGGATGGCGGCGAGATCGAGCCGGCGACCAGAAGGGCACGGCCGAATGAGGATGAAGTGACCATGATCAGAGAGTCCTCCGACCTCGTGCCGCTCTGGCCACACTGCGAGGCGCCGCTCGACGAAATACTGGCCCGCGCTGTCGATGTAGGGAGGGGAGGGGGTTGGACAGATCCGGTTCGGCAAGCGGTATGTCTACGCCTGTCCCCCCTATAGCGAGGCGCTCGGCATCTCCCATCGCAGGGGCTTCTGGGCCGGCTGGCAGGGAAGGCGGGAGCGCCTCCACAGGTGACAAGGCCATGCCCATTACCTCGGCACAGAACGGGCACTTCTTCCCCTGGCCTTCGGCAATTGTCTTGGCTTCCATCGTCTCACGATTCGGTGCTCTCACGAGCGCAATGATGAGGCCGATCGGCCCAAGCAGGACTCCGAGGGCGAACCCCCCGCAGCCATGGTCGACCGCCTGGTCCACCTGAGGTCATCGTCCTCAAAGGACAGAGCTACTGACTCAGAGGCAAACGGAAGGAGATCACGCACTAACCAACCCCCACGAAACCGGCCGGTTTTCAACCGGCCAAAACTGCCCAACATTCAAACGGACTTGACACTCGCGAACCCGAGGAGCACAGCTTCAGCTTCCGGGTCGCCGATCTGTGCGAGGACCTCCAAGCTTCAGAAACGCCGGCACTCCCGTCGCTCCCACACTGATGGGGGATTCAACGCCCTCGATGCCGAGGAGCACGCGCTGATCCGTCAGTACTCCGCCCGTGCAGGTGGACTTATGGACCCAGCGACGTGATAGGGACCACGCACACTCCGTCGGGGCGCTCGAACGCATACCCGGTGGCGGTGACCACGATCAACCGAGACGGAGATCCCTGAGAGGTGCGATCGACGCGGGTCCGGAGCCGGATCAGGGACTGCGCAGCCTTGTCGACGGCGTCCCGGCCACCCAGCTTGACCTCTACCGCAGCCCAGCGACCGCCCGGTTGGGTTGTCACCAGGTCCACCTCGAGACCCTGACTGTCGCGATAGTGGGAGAGGGTGGCCCGATTGGCGGCTGCGTACACCTGGAGGTCCCTGGTAACCATGGATTCGAAGAGACGCCCGGCGAACCGCAGATCTCGCATCAGTGCATCCACCCCCCTGTCGAGTACGGCCACGGTCAGGGAGGGGTCGGTGAGGTGGAGTTTGGGGGCTTTGCGCGCCTGTGCCCGGGATGCCAGGTGGGGTCTCCAGGCCGGCACCCTCTCCACCACGAACAGACGTTCCAGCGCGTCGAGGTATCGCGGGACAGTACGGCGCTCCAGTGCCGACTGCCCGTTTCGCGGCGCCGTATCCTCCGCCAGGGTGGTGTATTTGACGTCTGTAGCCACATTTCGGGCTATGGACACCAACAACCGCTGCACCTTGAGAGGACTCCGCTCAACACGATCCACCCTCGATACGTCCGTTCGTACGATCTCGGTGAGGTAGGCCCGCGCCGCGTCACCAGCCACCTCCACACTCGCGCCAATGTGCTGAGGCCAGCCGCCGCGGCAGGCCAACCTGAGCACGTGTTCGAGGGAGTGACCCTGGTCGGGCGCTCGGCAAGGACCACCATCCAGAATCTCGCCGAGCGAGAGCCTTCCATCTGACTCACCGGACTCGAACAGGCTCATGGGACGCATGCGCACCCTGATGATCCGACCGGCACCCGAGTGTCGGGTGATGTCATCGGGGGGGTTGGCGGAGCCGGTGAGTATGAACTGGCCCTTGAGGCCTCGATCGTCGCAGGCCCGCCGCATCGGGTTCCAGACGCCGGGTGCCAACTGCCATTCATCGAGCAACCGCGGCGTCTGACCGTCAAGGATCCCGCCAGGGTCCATGCCCGCCGAGAGAGCCTCGTCGACGCGTTCGTCGAGGAACACGGCGCTTCGAGCAAACCTTCGACCGGTCCAGGTCTTACCGCAAGCCCTCGGGCCCTCCACTATGACGGCGGGCATCGTCTCCAAGGCGGAACGCATCCGCCCGTCCACGATTCTGGGTAGGTAGCCAGCAGGCGTGATGGTGTCCGGTACCACCCGATGTCCTTCCTCGCGATCTGTCGTGTACCAACCCTGCTACATGTATATGCCACTTTAGCGGCGTTCGATATGCCAATAAACCGGCTGACACGGACGGGAACACAGGCAAGCGTGAAGTCGGGGACTGGTTGGTTTGGCCCTGATCGGAGGAAATGGAAGCATTCACCTGACAGTCTCGGGCAGAGCCCTCCCACCAAGCGTCCATTCGCCACTCGTGTGAGAAATGTGATCCACCACTCCGATAGGGGGAGCCAATTCACCTCGAACGCATTCCAGGCCCGATGCGACCAGGCCGGCATTGCGGTGTCGATGGGACGCCGCAGCGACGCACTAAACACCGCCGTAGCCCAGTCTTCTTCGCCACCCTCGAGACCGAACTCCGGGACCGGAGCGGCTTCGCCACCCGCAACCAGGCCCGCTCCGCCGTCTTCGACGACATCGAAGGGTTCTACAACTCCCACCGGCGGCACTCGGGTGGATATCGATATGGCATGAGACCACTCCTTGTTACGGGTCAGCACACCACCAATTCAAATATGCCGACTCCGGAAACTGGGGTATCACCTAGGTGAAGCCATACAAACCGGGTATGCAACTCCAACGTCTAGCCCTGATTCACTCATACTGGATTCCCACTGGGATTGCCCCAGTTTGTTGGG
>JAPPFW010000023.1 GCA_028821575.1 bacterium
CACCCGACCCCCTCACACCCCCAACCCGCCAACCCCGTGAAGAATCAGGGCTAGTTGCTAGTTGCTAGTTGCTAGTTGCTAGTTCTGGTTTATGTTGGATGACTACTGACCACTGACCACTCAAACGTCGCTCACGATCCGTCTCACTTCGGTCGCGTCGGCGGCGGCCAGGGACAGGTCGGCGAGCCGGCGGCAGGCGCCGAGGTCAAGGGAGCGGACCCGGTCCTTGATGGTGGGAACTGCCGGAATCGCTACCGAGAGTTCCGTCACGCCCAACCCGATCAGTATCGGGACGGCGAGGGGGTCACCTGCCATCGCTCCGCACACACCCACCCAGCAACCGGAGGAGCGGGCCGCAGATGTGGTCTCCGCAATGAGTCGGAGCACGGCAGGGTCGAAGGAGTCGGCCCGATGGGCGACCTCCCGGTTGGTGCGGTCCACCGCCAGGGTGTACTGGGTGAGATCATTCGTTCCGATCGAGAAGAAGTCGACGTCGGCCGCTAGCCGGGAGGCGACCAGGGCCGCCGAGGGAACCTCGATCATTATCCCCACTTGGTAGTCCTTGGCATACTCGAGGCCGTCCTGTTCCAGCGACTCTTCGGCTTCAGCCAGGGCTGCTCGGAAGTCCGACACATCTGCCCTTCCCGCCACCATGGGCGCCATGATCGCGAGCCGGCCCTCGGTGCCAGCCCTCAGCAGGGCCCTAAGTTGATCCTGCATCAGGTGCGGGCGGGCCAAGGCAAGGCGGATGCCTCGCAGGCCTAGGAAGGGATTGAGTTCCTCTCCGATCTCGATACCGGGAACCTGCTTGTCCCCCCCTACATCGAGTGTGCGGACCACCACCAACTCATCCCCGAAGGTGGAGAGAACGGTACGGTAGGCCTCGTACTGCTCGTCCTCGTTGACCGGGCGGCTCCTGTCGAGGAACAGGAACTCGGTCCGGAACAGGCCGACACCCTCCGCTCCCAGTGCGATCGCACGCACCGCGTCCTGATCGGATCCGATGTTGGCGGCGACCTCGATCCTGGTCCCGTCCAGTGTCACCGCCGCCTCGCTTGCTCGGAGGGCAGCGCCCGCCTGTGCTTCCCGCTCCTTGGACTGCCGCTCCCTCAACGACCCCAGTGCCTCGTCGGAGGGATCTATGTAGACCTTGCCGGTGGTCCCGTCGAACGCCATCGTGGTACCCGGCTCGATGTCCGGAAGATCGACCCCCACCACCGCGGGAAGGTCCATTCCCCGGGCGAACACCGCTATGTGGGAAGTGGCGCTTCCCTCCGCGGTGCACAGACCGATTGCCATCCCGGGCGGGATGGTGGCTGTCTCGGAGGGGAAGAAGTCCGATGCCACCAGTACCGATGGGTTATCCAGGTTGTCCCAGGTGTCGAGAGGCAGCCCCAGAACCGATCTCAGCAGTTGGTTCCCGACATCGCGAACGTCTGCGGCTCGGGCGGCCAGGTACTCGTCGTCCAGGGACTCCAGCATCCCTGCGGACTCCTCGGTCACCTGGAGTACGGCCGCCTCGACGCACAGTGACTCGAATTGGATGCGCTCCCGGATCTCACCGGTGAACTCGGGATCCTCCAGCAGCAGGAGGTGGGCGCCTATGACCGCCGCCTCCTCGGAGTCGTCGCCGTGTGCCTCCTGAAGCCCCTCGAGCCTCGTTCGGACGAGCGCCTCGCTGCGGGACAGGGCGTTCACTTCGGCCTCGGGATCGTCTATCCGGCGCGGGGTGACATCGGGGAGGCCGGAGGTGTGCAGGTAGACAGGCCCGATCGCGATGCCGGGCGAGGCACCGATCCCGGTTCTCTCGATCAACGTGACCGCCCGGCGAGTGCTTCGCAAGTAGCGGCGAGCCGCTCGTCAGGCGCCCCATGGCGTTCGTCTCTCACTCCGGGTAGACGGTAGCTCATGAGGAGGGCGCGGTGTCGCGCAATGTCTCGATGAAGCTGTGGTGGATGGACCCGTTGCTGGCCACCACAAACGGATCGGAGGCCCCGACCGGCTCGCCGAACTGATTGGTGACCGTTCCGCCCGCCTCCATGACGAGGAGCGTAGCCGCGCCCATGTCCCAGGGGGAGAGGTCCTCCTCCCAGTAGCCATCCATCCTTCCGCAGGCCACCATGCACATGTCGAGTGACGCCGCACCCAGCCGCCGGATTCCCTGAGCTGCCGCCAGGACCCTGCGGAAGCGGGTGTCGCAGATCTCGACGCGTTGCCCCCTGTCATAGGGGAAGCCGGTGGTGACCAGCGCCTCGTCGAAGTTCTTGACCGTGCTGACCACGATGGGTGTGCCGTTCACCCTGGCACCGGCACCGGCCACCGCCGTGTACTCGTCCCCGTTGATCACGTCCACCACGACCCCCACCGTGGGAGCGTCATCGATCCAGAGAGCAACTGACACGCCCATCCAGGGGAACCCGTGGATGAAGTTGGTGGTGCCGTCGAGAGGGTCGACCAGCCACACCCTCCCCGAACCGGGTAGGCTGCCGCCCCACTCCTCGCTGACCACCGGGTCCCGCCCCCGATGCACGGTCAGCAGGTCGAGGATGGCTCGCTCCGATCGGTGGTCCACCTCCGTGACCGGGTCGGCCTCTGCCTTGAAGGAGACCTTGGTCGGTTGCCTCAACCCCGAAGCTACCGCGGCGGCGCCGGCGCGGGCCGCGTTCAGCGCTATCTGCAGATCGGACGCAGCGCTGCGGGAAGACGTGTGACCGGCGCCGGGTACCGACTTGTCACCCGGCCGGCGGGCCATCAGCGTCGGCGGGGCAGGTCGGCCGCTTTGAGGAGGGAGCCGTTGGCGTCGAGAATGCCGATCTTGGTGCCGATGGTGGCGGGGCTGGCCGCGAACAGGTCGGCGCGGTTGATTATCAGGTAGCGATAGCCGTCAAGCGGGCGGAGCCTCTTGACGGTCTTCTTGATCTGCTTGTGGTCGGCCGCGATACCGAGGGAACCCCTTGCACAGATCAGATCGGCGTTCCCGCTGGGGTCCGGCTCGGCTGACAGCTTGTTCACCATGGCCTGGCGCAACTGGTCGTGGGTCATTCGGGACATTTCTTCACCTGGGGAGACTTGGATTGCGTGCCCATCATATCGGGGGAAGGTCAGGGCGCAGGGCAGACCATCCGTGATCGAAGCATCTCCGTCAGGTCTCCGTCCAGATCCGGTCCGAGGACGGACTGCCACCCTCCGGCGTCCAGGGCAAGCACCAGATCGTCCACACCGTCCACCCGGTTGTCGCTCAAGGTGAGTCCGGCCGCGATGGCGTCGCACAGGGCTCCTACAGGCAGACCCCTCCGAGCCGCTTCACGTGCGGGGCCGACCAGGCGTTCGCCGGGTCCCAACTTGATCAACGGGTTACGCGCCACCCGCCGGACGGGGTCCACGAGAGCGGTGTTGGCGAATCTCTCCAGGTTGGACCGGCCGTAATCGGCGAGATCACCGGCGCTCCACTCTCCGGACCGGCTGGCGAGGACCGCGGCCATGGTCACGAGCATCTCCTCCAGGCGGCTCCGGATGCGGGGATCGGAGACGGCCTGGGCGATCGTCTCGTGACCTGACTGCAGACCGAGGAATGCCGACGCGGCGTGCAGTCCGTTGACCAGCCACAGCTTTCTCGTCCGGTGCAGGTCCAGGTCGTCCACCAGTTCCAGGCCGGCTACCCCGGGGTGGAGCCCGATCCAGGCATCGCCGGCCACTTTGAACTCGAAGCGGGCTTCCACCTCGACCGACAGGTCGTCGCTTGCGGAGCCCGGGACCATGCGGTCGACGAGGGTCTCCGGGAAACCCACCCCCGGCGCCCCGCCCATCCGGGTCTCCACGTGCTGTTTCAGCAGCGCCGTGTTGGGGTCGGCGTTCTCGCAGGCCAGGACATTGCGGACCCGGCTGTCGCTTCGACGGAGGGCGGCTGCGATCGTCGGCGCCACCCTTCCGAGGATCCCGGCTCCCACCGCGGTACACACCAGTTCCGCCGAGGCAGTGGCGGCCGTGGCCCGTTCGGTATCGGTCCCGTCGACGCCGCTGACCCCCTCGATCAACTCCGAAGACCGGCCGGCGTCCCCTACTACGATCACCCGGTAGGACCTCCTGCGGTTCAGAAGTTCCACGAGTGCGGGCGCGACGTCCACGAAGACCACTTCCCACCCGGCCCGGCCGAACAGCCATCCCAGCAACCCCCTTCCTATGTTGCCGGCGCCGAAGACTACGACGCGCCGCCCGGTCATTCTCCGGGAGACGAGAGGACCTCCCGGACGTAGCCGGCGTCGGTTGTGACAGCCAGGCGGGCGCACAACTCCTCGTCGTCCAGCACGTCGGCCAGATGGGACATCACCGCCAGGTGTTCCTCGCCGATGGCGGCCAGCCCGAACACGAGGAAGGCGACATCGTCCTCGTCGCCCCATGGGACACCGGCCGGATACTGGGCTAGGACCAGGGCGGTCCGCCTGATCAGGCCGCGATCCTCGTAGGTGCAGTGGGGGAGGGCGATCCCGTTGCCCAGATAGGTCGAGATGACCGCCTCCCTGGCGAGCATCGACTCCCCGTAGCCATCCTCCACGGCCCCCAGGTCGGACAACATCCCCGACACCCGGGCCACGGCGTCTTCCAGGGTAGAACCCTCCTCGCCCAGGGTGATGGCCTCGACCGCGGTAACGGATTCTGCTGTCATGTCACGCTGCCTCTCAGATTCCCTCGACATCGGCGCCTGAGGACAGGTCGGCGACCAGTTTGACCAGGGAAGGGTCGTTGAAGAAGATCTTGAACGGGACCACCGCTGCCTCGGGTGCGACCTGCTTCACCCGGGAAGCCAACCCGGCATGGGTGACTACCACATCGGTGCCCGCCGGTATGTCATGAACCGGCGCGTGGCTGACCTTGATCTTGAGTTTGGCCTTCTTGAGCTTCTTCTTGAGGAAGTTCGTGACCATAAGGCTCGAGCCCATCCCCGCCTCGCACGCCAGCACGATCCAACTGACATCCGATGCCGCCTTCGTTACTGAACTCATATTGATGATCCTTCTGATAGGAAAGTGGAAGAGCCTCCCCGGGGGAGGCTCTTCCACTCTAGAGAGTTTG
This sequence comes from bacterium, assembly GCA_028821575.1. GTDB lineage: Bacteria > Actinomycetota > Acidimicrobiia > Spongiisociales > Spongiisociaceae > JAPPFW01. Next base: position 5,071 of record JAPPFW010000023.1, read on the forward strand.
CTTCGGGTGTTCAGCCGGTTGGGATACTGGGCATGGTACCGATCATCTCGTCGGTTCCCTCCTGCTCCTTGACTGGAGATATCCGCAGCAACAGGGTTCCTACCACGAAGGCAGCGGCTGCCGCGGCCAGAACCCCTAAGAGGACCCCGAAGTGTTGTCCTCTCGGTATCACCGCTAGGTAGGCGAAGATCGAACCCGGTGAAGGCGTTGCGGTCAGCCCCGCATCGAATATCACGAAGATGATGTCGGCGAGGATGCCTCCGGCCCACACGGACAGGATCATGATGGGGTGCATGAGGATGTACGGGAAGTAGACCTCATGGATACCACCGAAGAAGTGGATCACGATCGCGCCGGGTGCCGACAGCTTGGCCAGGCCCTTGCCGGCGAACCAGTAAGCCAGCAGCAATCCCAGGCCGGGTCCCGGGTTGGTCTCGAGTAGGAAGTAGATCGAGCGCCCGGTCTCCGCGGTGTCGGCGACGCCCAGCGGACCGAGCACCCCGTGATTGATGGCGTTGTTCAGGAACAACACCTTCCCGACTTCGATGGGGATGTCCGCCAGCGGCAGTAACCCGGCGTCGGTGATCCCCTCGACCAGGTTCCCGAAGAAGTTTGCGATCGCGGCCATGATCGGACCGATGATCCACTTGCCGAGGATGGCCAGGATGAAGCCGAGGATTCCGGCCGAGAAGTTGTTGTACAGCATCTCGAACCCAACCGCGACCTTGTCCTCGAAGGCCTCGTCGATCTTCATGAGGATCCAAGCCGCCAGGGGACCGACCAGCATCGCGCCGAGGAACTGGGGCGGATCGCCCGTGGCGCCGCTTGCCAGTTCGAAATCGGCGCCGACGATGATTCCCATCGTGGCAATGGCGCCCATCACCCCTCCACGGTGCCCGTACACCATCTTGCCACCTGTGAACCCGATCAATACGGGCAGCAGGTATACGATGATTGGGCCTACCAACTCGGAGAGACTCTCATTGGGTGTCCATCCGGTGGGAATGAAAAAGGCGGTGATCAGTCCCCAGGCGAGAATCGCGCCGATGTTGGGGATGACCATGCCCGCCATGTACCCTCCGAACTTCTGCAGACGTGCAAGCATCCGACCTCCCTGATTGTGAAATGCTTAATCCGACAAACATTAGGTGAGAGGAGGCGGGGGGCGCAACTATTCGCGATCTCCGATGGGCGGCCTCGACCTTCAGTTGCGTGTGATCGTCCGGTAGGCGGCGGCCCAGGTGACTGATCCCACGGCGAGCGCCGGTGTACCCGCCACCAGCATGCCGATGACGCCCAGCGGGCTCGTGCCAGACCGGTAGAGGAGGAATGCGGCAGGAACGAACAGGGCCAGACAGATGAGGAGTAGCTGAAGAAGCCTGAGCCGGTTGCCCCGGGTCAACTCGGAACTGAGCGCCAGGGCTTCGAATCCCCTGGCCTTGCGCTCGATGATGAGGAACGGGTAGAGGCTGTAGATCATCAGCACCATGATCCCGGGCACGAAGAGCAGCAGAGTTCCGACCGCCACCGTGAAGTAGAAGGTCACCGACGCTCTGACGAACCCGTCGCGGACCCACCAATCATCCTCCGATGGTCTCCGGTGCCGGCCTGAAGAGGTGACGGCCAGGGCGGAGCGGGACAGGGGCCACGCCGCGTAGCCGCCTAGGGCCAGTCCGAGCAGCCACACCGCCAGGTCAGCCCAGTAGTTGTCGGCTGCCCGGCTGACCAGGAGGACCGCGGTCGGCACAGCCATGAGATAGGCGGAGCGGACCAGTAGGGAAGTGGGCTCCCTGCCGAACCCGGCCAGTCCTTCGCGGAAGACAGAACCGACGCGGAGCACCGGGGGTTCTCTTCTGGGCATGTTGGACCTTCGAAGCGTGCAACCTAGGCTAGTTCGGCCGGGGCCAGGATCCGGCAGGCCCTTTTGAGCCTTGTGTCGAGGAGGGTGGCATGACCGGGAGAATCGCCCGACCCATCACCTTCATATCCGACTTCGGTTGGGATGACGAGTTCGTCGGCGTCGTACACGGCGTGATCGCGACGCTGGCGCCGCGGTGCCGGGTGATAGACCTCAACCACCGGATCCCCAGGGGAGATGTCCGATCGGGTGCGCTGGCGTTGCTCCGCGGGGTCCAGTACATGCCGGCCGGAGTGATCCTGGCGGTGGTGGATCCCGGTGTCGGAACGGGACGGAGGGCCGTGGCGTTGGATACGCCCTGGGGGTACCTGGTTGGTCCCGACAACGGGCTCCTGTCGCCCGCCGCGGCTTTCCTGGGCGGGGTCACGTCAGCTTTCTCGATCGAGAACCCCGACGTGATGCTCCCGTCGACCGGTCGGACCTTCGAGGGCCGGGACCGCTTCGCACCGGCCGCGGCGGTGCTGGCGTCGGGCGAGGCATCCCTCGCGGACCTGGGCCCGCAGGTCGATCCCCACACCCTCAACCCTCTGCTGCTGCCGCTCTCCGAGGTGTCGGACGGGAAGGTCGCCGGCCAGGCCTGGTGGGTGGACACCTATGGCAACGTCCAGACCAACATCTCCCCCGAGGACCTGGGGGAAGCCGGGATGTCGCACGGGGAGCGCCTGGTCGTGAGAGTGGGCCTGATGCGTTACAACGTCCCGTGGGCCCGGACCTACTCCGACGTCGGGGAGGGTCGTCCCCTGCTGTACGTCGACTCGGCGGGGCTGATTGCACTCGCAGTCCGTGGCGGGCGCGCCAGCGAGCACTTCACTCTGGGAGTGGATACATCGGTGGTCATCTCTGGTGGCTAGTGGCTGGTGGCGAATGGCTGGAGGGATCGGCGCTTACCGAATCGGCTGCGCCGGCCGGTAACCTGGTGGTGAGTTGAGACCGGGAACAGCCTTCGCCCTACTCGCTCTGCTGGCTGTGATCGGCATGGCGGGAATCATCTTCGTGATCCAACTGTGGGGGATTGGAGGTTGGTGACCGGTGGCTCGCGATTGGGCTCCCACCATCCACCATCGCTCTACTCGCCTTGGGCGAGGGGATCGTTCCCCGCTCCGCCTTCCTCTGCGTCCGGTTCGGCGAAGCCGCAGTCGAACACGGCTTCCTCGACATCCTGGCCTCCGAACACCACCCGCTCGTAGAAGACCACCGTGGCGATCTCGTCGGCGCTGAGGGTGTCCTGGAAGGAAGGCATCTGCCCCCCGCTCCCGACCGCCTTTGCCGTATCCCCGTACGTGGCGCGGCCTGCGGACTGGAATCCGGTGGTACCCAGCGCTACCCATTCGATGTGGTCGGTGCACATCGCGAAAGTTGAGAGAACCTCCCCGGCCAGAGCGGGTCCGGAGCCGCCCTCCCCGCCTGCGCCGTGGCACGAACTGCAACTGGAAGGCGCCGCGTACACCACGCTGCCCTCGCCGATGAGTGCCCGCACGTCCACTCCGCCCGCACCGCCTCCGGCGGCGAACTCCGACCCGTCGCAGTTCTCGACGGCTCCGGACAGGCGATCCACGGCGAGTTGCCCTCCCACCCCGCAGGTAGGGCCGTTGGCGAAGGTGACCAGGTAGGTGAGGCCGATGAGGGGTACGGCGAAGAACAGCACCGTCAGCCAGCGAGGAATCGCCGCGGCGATCCTCTCGGTGATCCCGGCGGTGGGGCCGGTGATGACAGCTTCGAAATCAAGGGACTCCGCCACGCTGACCCGTTCCGGCGGCGGTGGGGCGGCGGTGACCCTCGCGGCTTCGGTCACCGGCGCGACCGGAACGGCAGTGGTCGGTTGAGGCACCGGTCCGGGCGCCGGTTCCGGCGGAGCCGGCTCAGGGGCCACCGGCGGGGGCGGCGCGGCCGGTGCCGCCTTACGGGCGCCGGCATCTGTGGGTGTGGGTGCACCGCCGGCCCACGCGGCCAGTACTTCCTCCACCGGGACGCCGTCCGCGGCGGCGCGGGCTTCTGCCGACCGCTCGATCAGGTGCTCGGGGCTACCGAGCTTGGCTGCCGCCGCCGCGAGGAGGTCGCTCATGCTGACGCCTCCCTCCGGTCAGGTTCCAGGTTCCAGGTGCGGGGCGCCGGGCGCCGGGCGCCGGGTGCGGTTGCGTGCGGATCGCTCCTATCGGACATCGAACATCGAACATCGGACAACAGTGCCACCGCCATCCCTAACTCGACTCCGCCAGGTAGGTGGCCAACGCCGTCAGATCCGTGTCCGAAAGGTGGCCGTACGAAGGATGCATGCCCTCTGGCAGAACCTGCTCGGGATGCGTCAAGAAAGCCATGAACTCGTCGACCGTGGCCGGTTCGTCCTCACCTCCGTAGGAGGCACGAGCCCCGACGTGGGCCAGGTCGGGGCCGATCCGCTGCACACCGAAGGTGGAGGCGCTCAGCGCGTCGGCGAAGGTCTCGGTGGTCGGGCCCAGCCCCACGTCGGCCAGGACGGGTCGCACGAGTTGCGTATGGCAGTAGCCGCAGCCGTGGTTCAGGTAGACAGCCCGTCCCCGCTCGCCAAGATCGGTCAGTTGGGCGTCCGGAACCAGATGGCGGTAGTCGCCGCCGGTGTTGAACGGTCCGATCAAGGTGATCAGCAGGCCGAGCAGGAAGAGACCCGCCATCATCAGCCAGGTTCGTGCCGGGTGGAAGCGACGCCCTTCGAGGACGGGCGTCGCCTTGCTGCGCGCGGGGGCGACCGTCACCGCAGGGGCTGCCACCTCTGGCGCGATGGTCGCGACTGCGGCAGGGGTGGGCGCGGGGGTCGGGGTCTGAGCGGCGGGAGCGGGTGCGGGGGCCGCCGGCGCCGGTTGGGACGGAGCGGTCTGCGTGGCGGGCGCGGGTGCCGGAGGGGGTGCTCCGCCCCCCCAGGCGCTGAGGACGGCCTCGTAGGTCGTGCCGTCGGCCTCGGCTCGTGCATGGGCGGCCCGCTCCACGAGGTGCTCGGGCGCTCCAAGGGCCGCCGCGGCCGCCGCGAGCAGGTCACTCATCGCCGGCTCCAGGTCGATCGGTGGTGGTCACCGGCATCAGCATCTCGACCGCGCGGGCCGGTCCTGCCACGTAGGTTCCTATGGCTGCCCAAGCCAGCAGGGCGATCCCGACCATGGCTGTCACGGAGGCGAGCGCGGCCAGCGTGAACAGGACATCAACCGCGGCGAGCGTCTCGGAGAATCCGCTGCCGCTGTTGGCACGGGCGCCCGACGCGCTGGCCCAGTTCCAGGTGAGGCCTGCTACCAGGCCGGCGACTGCTATCGCGCTCGCGGCGACTCCGCCCCCCCAAACCGCGAGCCGGAGCCCGCGATTCACCGTTTCGATGCCGGAGAGCTCCCTTCCGGTGGTGCGAGGGAACGCGTAGTAGACGAAGGCCAGGCCGAGAACCGGGATCGCCACCAGCATGAGGCCGGTAGCCAACCCGTCGTGCCAGGTGGTGAGACCCACCACTGCCGCCACAGAGCGAAAGCCGGATGCACCGATCAGGAATGTGATCAGGCTGTACGCGATCGTCCCGATCAATACCATGCGAGTGACCACGCTCTGGCGGGCCGTCTCCCATTCACCCGATAGCGTTAGCCCGATGTTGGCCGCCACGGTGAGGGCCGACAGGGCCAGCCCCATGGAGGCGGCAACGGCGACCGTCTCGGTCCAGTCGGGGGCGGGACCGCCCAGGTACCGTGCGGGGGTGGCCAGCAGGGCGGTACCGGCGAGAGTCCAGAAACCGGCCCGCGCCAGCGGGCCGGAGAAGAGGGGCCGACCACTTTCCTTTACGACGATGTAGTAGGCGCCCCCGATAGCAGCCGCCGGGAATGCCAGCGTCAGCATCCCCCCTGCCACCACGCTCGTCTGGAGGAACGGGCCGATCCCTCCCAGACCGGGGATGCTCCCCGTCACGTAGAGCGCCGGGTACCACCACACCGCTCCCACGATGTAGAGGAGGGATACGTAGGTTCCCTGTTCGGTCCGCTCGCGAATCATCGAGGTGACGACCAGCGCGGGTACGAGCGAGGCCGCCGCGAGCGGCCAGTCGAGCAGCGGGGGGAACTCGGCCAGTTCCGATCCCGCGGGACCGCGGAACAGCACGACCAGCACTCCGACCACGACCAAGCCGGCATGGGCGACTCCTGACAGCAGTGCCACCGTCTGGTGGCGCAGGGCGACACCCACCAGCCGTGGCGTCAGGTAATAGACGATGGCATGGGTAAGGGTTCCGCCGAATCCGTAGACGAGCATGGACCACGCCGCCGGACGCAGCCGCCCGAAGGAAAGGAAGGCCGTGTCCGCGAACAGTGTCGGTACCGCCAGCTTGATGAACATCACGGACAGCAGCCCTGCACCTGCCAGCGCCAGGAGGCAGGCGAGAAGCATGAGGCCGGACGCGGCGAACTCGCGCCTGTCCGCCCACCTTGTGGTATCCGCCGAACCGCCGCTGGTCTGCTCGTGCTCCAAGCCCGATTACTCCTCGTGTCCCGTTGCTTGCCTCAGCGTAGATTAACGTCGTGAGGACGCCCGTCATCCGGCCGGGGAGGCCCACGTTCGTGTTGGTCCGATCGACTCACCGTTCCCGCCGACGGGGTGGGACCCGCGGGGCTCCGGAGGATACGCCGCCGACGGATGGGTTTAGCGAGCGACCACCTTTCTGCTTCAATGGGTTGGACTGATCGGAATGATTCCGAGCCCGCCGACGGTGGGTCCGCGCGGTCTTCGATGAGGGAGAGGAACCGGACCGGTCGGCAGGGCCGGGCGACCCGAGTCAAGGCGACACGGAGGCGAACTACCAGATGGTGCAACGCAAGCTTCGGCAGATGAGCGGCAAGGAGCGAGCGCTCGTCGGCTGGGCGTTGTTTATCCTGGGTTTGGGAGCCTTGGTGGTGGGCATCTGGTTCAACCACTACTCGAACTTCCCGTCGTTCGAGACCGTCACCATCGCCGTGGACGAGGCGTCGGGAGTCCGGGCCGGTGATCGCATCATGTTCGAACGCGAGATGCGGACGGTGGCTAGGACACCGGCGGTGGACCCATCCCTTCCCCAAGTTCCGGTGGACATGATGGTCGAAATAGACAACTTCGGCTGGTTACCGCGCGACTGCATGATACAAGGCAGCGACTGGTGCCTACCCTGGTCCACCCTGGGCCACCTGGTCGCCTTCGGCGGAAGCCAGTTGATGCTCCTGGGAGTTGCCATCGCGGTGATTCTCGGCCGGCGAATGACCTGGTCGATGGCTGCTCTGGCTGCTTTCCTCGCGATGCTCGAACTGGTACTCCTGCTGGGAACGGTGGCGTCGGAGTGGCTCAACCTGGCGCAGGGACCCCTCAACTGGACCGAACAGAACGACGCTTTCGGCATCTGGGCTCCCCTTGTTCTCGGCAACCAGGTGGGGGTCAGTTGGGGCGCCATCAAGGACTTCGTCTCGATCAACTACAACATGGGCGCACTCACCTTTATCATCCTCTTCGCCCGTTGGATCCAGGGCTTCGGCGGTCCGATGCCCCAAGAGAAGCAGTCACAGACGGTTTCCCCCTACGGGCGCCCGCTGGTCAAAGGAGCCGAGTAGATGGCGAAGTCCGAGGTCTGGTTCGAGACCCCGCCGTTCCGCGACGACTACCAACTGGCGATGGTGGAGAGCGATTACGTCCAGAGCCAGGTCCGGCCCAAGCAGTTCCTCCACATCAACCAGGCCGAGTGCATCCTGTGTGAAGGCTGCGTGGACATTTGCCCGTGGAAGTGCATCCATTACCTGTCCCTGGACGCCATCGATGAGGCCTATGGAGTCGACCACCCGGAGGACAGCTCGGACAACCTGGGGTTCTTCGTAGTCGACGAGTACGAGTGCACCAGGTGCCAGCTCTGCATCGACCGTTGCCCGACCAACGTTATTTCGATCGGTAAGTTCGCGGGGTCGGTCACCGACACCGCGATGAACGCCGGGCTGATCGACCAGGCGCCCTGGGATCTGGACACCGGCGCCCGTGATTTCAAGAACGGCTACACCTACGGCATGCGCTGGTAGACGGAGGCTCGAGTAATGGTCATGGGAGATGGTCTGAAGCTAAAGGAGCGGGTGTCGATCGCCGCCGACTCCTTCCGGCGTAGCGCCTTCTGGGAGTCGATGTTCCGTCCAGGGTCCCCCTTCAAGCGAGGGTACAGCGACAGCCCACGTAACCGATCCTACGTGATCATGAACAACGTCCTCTATCACCTGCATCCCGTAAAGGTCAAGCGGCACGCGGTCCGCCTGTCCTACACGCTATGCCTGGGCGGTACGAGCTTCTTCCTCTTCATCCTGCTCACGATCACCGGCATCTTCCTGATGTTCTACTACCGGCCCACCTCCCCGGCCGCATACATCGACGTTGAGGCGCTCTCGACTTCGGTTGCCTTCGGCTCGCTGGTCCGCAACCTCCACCGATGGGGTGCCCACCTGATGGTCCTGACGGTCTTCCTGCACATGTCGAGGGTGTTCTATCACGGTGCCTACAAGCCCCCTCGCGAGTTCAACTGGGTGGTGGGCGTGGTCCTGTTGCTGCTGACCCTGCTGCTCTCCTTCACCGGTTACCTGCTGCCGTGGGACCAGTTGGCGCTCTGGGCGGTGACGGTGGGCACCAACATGGCCGGCTTCACGCCCGTTTTCGGCAACCAGGTGAAGTTCGCTTTGCTAGGGGGGATCGAGGTAACCGGCAACACGCTGCTGCGTTTCTACGTTCTCCACGTCCTGTTCCTGCCGTTCGTGATCGTCATCTTCATGGCGGTTCACTTCTGGCGGGTACGCAAGGACGGTGGGATATCAGGGCCGCTATAGGAGACGTCTGAGAACCGATGGTGGAGATACCCGAACACCTGCTACGACGCTCGGCGGAGGCGAAGGCGAAGGCCCTTGGAGTGCCGGTGGAGCAGGTGCTGGCCGAGATGAGAGATGAGACCGCCGCGCAAGCCGCGGAGGTGCCGGCCGCACCGCCGGTTCCCCCACCCCTGTCGACCCCGGATCCCGCACCGCCGGTCGTCCCGCCGCCCGCTCCCGCCCCCCCGGCGCCGGCTCCAGTGGCGGAGACGCCTGCGCCTGCGCCGGTTGCGGTTGTGGAGGAGACGCCTGCGGCGGCGGCCGCCACGGTCACGCCACCCGTGTCGGGCAACGGCGCCGCGACCACCGTCTCCCCCCGCTCGGTGGCGCCACCGGAGGAGATACCGGAGGGGGTGAGACCCCAGCGCCTGCTCACGGTGGTGAAGGCGCGGGCCATCCAGCAGGTCAAGGCCACCCCCACCGACAAGGTCAACACCTGGCCGCACCTGATGATTGCCGAGTTCACGGCATTGATGGTGTGTACCGCGGCGCTGATCGTCCTGTCGGTGATCCTCCAGGCGCCACTACTGGAGTTAGCCAACTTCAACGAGACGCCGAACCCGTCGAAGGCGCCGTGGTACTTCCTCGGTTTGCAAGAACTGCTTTCCTACTACGACCCCCAGATCGCCGGGGTGATCATCCCGACCATCACCGGGCTGCTGGGATTCATGGCCATTCCCTACGTGGACCGCAACCCCTCCACCAAGCCCTCGGACCGCAAGTTCGCCATCATGCTGTTCACGCTGTTCCTCGCCGGATCGGCGACGCTCACCCTGCTGGGCACCCTGTTCAGGGGTCCCGGCTTCAACTTCACTTACCCATGGGCCGACGGGATCTGGTTCGATGACCTCAAGGACTGGGTGCACTTCGAATGACCACCCTCCAGTTGCTGATCGTGGCGATCTCCGGAGTCGTGGTGGTCGGGGTGCTGGGGGCATTCGTGATCGCCTACCGCCGCACCGCCGGTCCGACCCGACCGTCGCGATCCTGGAGGTCGGAGGTATCGCGCGAGACGCGTAAGGCGGATCGTTCGGCGATTCCGTCGAGACTGGTCGTCCGGCGTCAGGAGCCCGCTCCCGAGCCCGAGCCGACCGTCAGCGACGTTCCCGACGAACCGGAGGTGTCACCGGCCCCGGTGGCCGTGCAGACGGTGGAGGTCCTGCGCGTCGAGGAACTCTCGCCCCAGGAGGCCGGCGTCAACCGGCGCCAGTTCTTCGCCAGGGCGCTCGGCATCACGTTCGGTGCCTTCTTGGGCCTCAACGGGATCTCCTACCTGGCGTTCCTCTGGCCCCGCCTGTCCGGCGGCTTCGGGTCGGACATCGATGTCGGCGCCCTCGCCGATCTGCAATCCGAGGTTATTCAGGACGACGGATCGATACTCCCCAAGTTCGTGCCCGAGGCCCGCGCCTACATCATCCCCTTCGCCGAGTCAGACATGTCCCGTTCGCAGTTCGGGGGGATGCCGGTAGTGGCAGGCGGGCTCTCCGCTCTCTTCCAGCGTTGTGTGCACCTCGGTTGCCGGGTTCCGTGGTGCGAGACCTCGCAGGGCTTCGAATGCCCCTGCCACGGTTCCAAGTACAACTACGCCGGGGAATACGAGGCGGGTCCGGCGCCCCGCAACCTGGACCGGTTCGAGGTGGCAGACGAGAACGGCCGCATGATCGTCAAGACCGGCACGATCTTTCAGACTGCCCGGGCCATCGCCAAGACCGTCCCGTACCCGCAGGGTCCCTCGTGCATCGCCCTGACGACCGCGAACGAGGAGGCCTAGACCGGTGGCAACCCTGGTCGTGACCATTGTCGCCCTTGGCGCGATCGGTTGGTTCGCCTATCTCGTGGGCTCCGGTTCGCGGCGGGATCGCAAGGACCCTGTGCCAGCCAACCTGTCCGCCTCCCAGACCGACGACGAGATGGAGACCAAGCGCCTAGACCGGACGCTGGTCGGCGCCGTGCTAAGCGCGGCCTTCCTCACCCTGGCCATGCCCATCTACTACCTCGGGGAACTCGACCGGCAAGAGGGCTTCGTCGAAGAATTCGGTACTGCGTCCCTGGAGCGTGGGCACCATGTCTGGGAGGAGTTCGGTTGCGGCGATTGCCATGGGGTAGCGGCCGGAGGCGGCGTGGCGGCATTCCTCGAGGAACGTTCCCAGGTCAACGTCGCGGGATGGGCTGCTCCGGCACTCGACGATATCTTCTACCGGTACGACCGGGACGAGGTCGCGTTCTGGATCGTCTACGGCCGGGCCAACTCTCCCATGCCGCCATGGGGCCTGGAGGGCGGGGGACCTCTGAACAGCCAGCAGATCGACGACTTGCTGAACTACATCGAGTCGATCCAGATCGACCAACCGGGCGCCCTCCTCAAGATCGAAGGCTCCTTGAACGGAGCGGCCAGCCGCCTGGAGGGAGCGGCCGACGCGGTGGACGCCCAGATCTCCGAGCAACTGCAACTCATCGAGACCATAGAGACAGCCGGGCCGACCTCATTGGTGATCTCCGACATCGCGGAACGTGCCCGCGATCTGCTGGACGGCGCCGGATCCGGCATCGACACCGATGGCGACGGCCTCTCCGACGTGACCGAGATCGGCCTGACAGCTGTCCTGCGGGAGGCTCTGGCGGGTGGATTCGTCGCTACCGAACTCACATTCGACCCCCGCAACGCCGAGACATTGATCGGTATCCGGGACGGCTCGTCGGCTGCCCGGGCCGTCGGAGACCTCGAGTCGAGCGCCACCTCGCTCACCATAACCCTCCAGAACCAGGAAGTTCTCCTGGAGCAGGCCCGGTTCGGGCTGGGATTCCTGGAGGATGCTGCCCGCAACCAACGCTGGACGGTGGACATGGACGCCGTGGCCCACGCGACCTTCGAGCGTGACGGAGAGGTGGCGGCCCGGGCAGTGAGTCTCTACAACGCCTACTGCGCTAGATGCCACACCGCCGGGTACTCGGCGGGACCTTCGTTCCAGCAGGCTCAGGCGTCCGGAGCTCTGGGACCCTCCCTTCGCGACGGGCGAGCGCTCACCCAGTTCCTCACCCATGAGGACATGTACGACTTCATCTCGGTCGGTTCCGTGTCCGGACAGGGTTACGGAGTCAACGGGGTGGGCTCAGGGCGGATGCCCGGCTTCGGTATGGTGCTGTCAGCAGAGGACCTCGACCTGATCGTCCAGTACCTCCGCGGGGCGACGCTGGACGGCAAGGACTACGTGGACGGAAGCGACCCGGGAGGAGGGGAGTAGTGCGCGAGCTGTTCCGGGCCTTGCTTTCCCAGAATCTCCTGTTCACGGGGATCGTGCTCACCCTCGCCGCCATCCTGGTGTTCTTCGGCAGCGTCTACCTGCTGCAGTACACGAACCTCGGCAAGCGTCTGGCGATCCTCGTATCCGGGGCAGGAATCTTCGGATGGACCACGATCAACTCGGTCCTGTTCGTCCTCTACGCGCCCAGGGGACCCCGCCCGGTCGACTTCGAAGGCTTGAACGCATTCGAGATCAGGATCATCCCGGGGGCCTTCACGGCCGCCTCGGCGATCCTCTTCACGATGTTCCTGGTCGCCCTCCACCGCTACGAGAGGGACCAGGAACGCGAGTAGTGGTGGTGGCTAGTAGCTAGTGGCTAGCTTAGATTCGCTAACCAATCGCTAGCCATTAATTACCAACCACTAACCGCCGGCCACCAGGGTGTCCACTCCTTGGCGGACGCCCGCGGGAGTAGCGATGATGCCCACTGCGATCTGGTTGAACTTGGTGTCTTCGGACAGGGCGGTGATGCAGCGGACCGCGATTCCGCCACCCGCCGCCCAATCTTGGTCGGGTCGGCGTCGTAAAGGCCGACGATCCGGAAGCCCGCTTTGGAGTTCTAACGTTTCCCTAGGATGTGTAGCTCTCCGAAGCGCCACCAGGAAGAGACTGTGGGAGCGTTGCAGGCATGGCCGGCTTCTTACCACTTGTGACCGGACGGCTGGTGTTGCGCGACTTCACGATGGAAGACGCGCGCGGGTGTTCACCTCTATGGATCTGACCCAGAGGTGGTGCGTTATTTGCCGTGGGGCCCAAACACATGGAGGGATACGCAAGACTTTCTTCGACGGGAGTTGGACGATCAAGTACCGATCCCAGAAGCGGCTTCGGTCTTGCCGCTACTTTGGCATCTAGTGGGGAACTTGTAGGAGCCGTCGGGATCCGGATTACCTCGCCACAACGCCGAGAGAGGCAGTCCTCGGTTATACGTGGAGGCGAGACGTCTGGGGAAGGGGCTACGCCACCGAGGCAGCGAAGGCTCTCGTCGCCTTTGGCTTCGAGAAGCTGGGGATGCACCGCATTTGTGCCTCTTGCGACGTAGGCAACGCCGCGTCCGTACGCGTATTGGAAAAAGCAGGTTTGCAGAGGGAAGGTCTCCTGCGCCGACACATTCTCATACGTGGACGGTGGCGTGACTCATATCTCTACGCGATTCTCGAAGAGGAGTGGCAGGCCCAACAGGACTTGTGACTGTCCACAGCAACGGCTCGTCGGGAACACGTTGAAAGTGGAATCGGTCCTTTCTCCACTGGCGGACCCGCCTTCGGGGTCAGCTCGGTGACCTCCGATCCCCCCGTTCAGGTCAGAACAGCCCTTCTCGTGTTGTGTTGCCTGGTGGGGCCTGACCTGCGGTTGGTGACATCGAATCACAGGTGCTCTTCACGGCGCCCGTAGATTGACGGAGCTGGAAGCGACTAGCCGCCGGCCAGGTAGAAGCTGAGGATCTGGAGTTCGGTGGCGAGGTCCACCTGCCTTAGGTGGGTTCCGTCGGGAACGGTGAGGACGGCCGGAGCGAAGTTCAGTATCGAGGGGACGCCGGCTTCCGCTAGGAGGGTGGCCACTCCTTGGGCGACGCTGGCGGGGGTTGCGATGATGGCGACCGCGATCTCGGTGGATTTGGCATCCTCGGAGAGGGTGGTGATGCACCGGACGCCGATGCCGCCCACCTGTCTCCCGATCTTGGCAGGGTCGGCGTCGTAGAGTCCGACGATCCGGAAGCCCCGCTGCCCGAACCCGCCGTAGTTGGCCAGGGCCGAACCGAGGTTTCCCACCCCGACGACCACCACGGCCCGGTCTTCGGTGAGCCCGAGAGCCCGGCGGATGCGGGTGGACAGTTCGTCGACTTGATACCCGACGCCCCTGATCCCGAAGGATCCAAGGAACGAGAGGTCTTTCCTCACCCCGGCGGCATTGAGGTTGCTGATGAGGGCCAACTGCTTGGAGGAGATGGTCGTCTGGGATGGCGGGAGCTGTTCGATACACCGCAGGTAACGGGGCAAACGCTCGACGGTCGCAGCTGGTAGCGCCGGTTTCATGCGCGGGAGGTTAACGTTCCCGCGGAGGTCCGGAATCGCACGTGCCGGGCCACCCGGGTTACGGCCGTCTGAAGGCATCGGGCCTTGCATCGGCGATGCTCCGATCTTCTAGTATCGCCTCTTGTGACGGCACCACAGGGTTTTCGTTCCGGGGAGACTGCAGACCTCGACTCCGGTGAGGTCGCTCCCTGGCATAGGGAGTCGGGCAGAGTCGTCCCGGACGTTGATTTTCCCACCGGGTTCGGTTCGCACACCGGCAACATCGGGATCAAGGACCGGACCCGGGACGTGATGATCCTCTCCGCTCCCGAAGGCACCACCGCGTCCGGGGTCTTCACGAAGAGCCGATTCTCGGGACCCAGCGTCACCATCAGCCGCGAGCATCTGGCCGACGGCAGGGCGCGGTCCGTGGTGATCCTCTCGAAGAACTCGAATGTGGCCACCGGCTCGGTGGGGGCGGCGAACGCCGAGGAGTTGGCACGGCTGACCGCACAGGTGGTCGGTTGTGATCCGACCGAGGTGGTAGTGGCGTCGACAGGGGTCATCGGGGTGCGTTACCCAATGGACCGGATCCGCAGCTACATGACCCGTCTCGCAACCGGCGGGGAGGCCTTCGGTATGCCGGGGTCGGCTACCGAGGCCGCCACGGCGATCATGACCACCGACACGCACCCCAAGGTGGCGGCGGCGAGTGCCGGTGCAGCGCGGGTGGTGGGGATCGCCAAGGGAGTGGGGATGATCGAGCCCGATATGGCGACCATGCTGGCGGTGATCACGACCGACGCGGCAGTGGCCGCGGATGTGCTGGACGAGATGTTCCGCAGGGTGGTCGATCACACCTTCAACGCCCTCAGCATCGACACCGACACGTCTACGAGCGACATGGCGGTGATCCTGGCCTCCGGGGAGGCCGGCCCTGTCGACGAGGCGGAACTGGAGAACGCGATTGCCGACGTCTGTCTTGATCTGACCCGGCAGCTGGCCGCCGATGGGGAGGGTGCCGAGACCCTGATCGTGGTCACTGTGGAGGGTGCCCGCGATAACGAACAGGCCAAGCGGGTAGCCAAGTCCATCGTGAACTCCCCGCTGGTCAAGACCGCCGTTCACGGCCGCGACCCGAACTGGGGCCGGGTGGCCATGGCGGTGGGAAAGTGCAACGACTCCGATATCGACCAGGACCGGGTGGTGATCCGCTTCGGCCCCACCGAGGTCTACCCGACGCCGGCGACTCCGGAGATGCTCCGGGAACTGGAGCGCTACCTGGCCGAGCCGGAGATCCTCATCCACGTCAGCCTCGGAGTCACGCCGGGGGGCTCCGGCGCCGACGGTGGTGGCAGCTTCACGGTTTACGGCTGCGACCTGACCGACGGCTACGTCCGCATCAACGCCGACTACACGACGTAGTTGGTAGTTGGTAGTTGGTAGTTGGTGATCGGCCTCGGTATGTGGGGTTGCCAGAGGGGGGTGCGCTGAGCGGTTGTCGGTCAACCCTGGTCAGGGTGGGCCGCGGTTGGTGGGTGTGTGGAGTGCCTTGAGGATGGCGAGGGTGTGAGGGTCGGGGTCGGGTGGCTGGTAGCCGCAGGTTCGGGCTCGGGGTGGTATGAGCCGTCGCCGTCGGGGTGGGGATTGGGGGTCGATGCGCATGCCTCGGCGGTGTACGGCGACGTGGTGGTGCCACCAGCACAGGGTGGTGAGATTCTCGGGTTTGTTGGTCCCGCCTTGGGATCGGGGGACGATGTGGTGGACTTCGAGCCGGTAGGTGGAGCTGCATCCGTCGATGGTGCAGCCGTCGTCTCTTGCCAGCACGCCTCTGCGCAGCGACGGTCGTATCGAATATGTGGAGCGGTGGCCGAGGATGCTCTGTCCGGCGACGGTGATGATCTCGGTGGCGCCTGTGCACTGGATGAGGTCTACGCTGTCGGGCCCAACCCGCGCTCCGGCGAGGATGGCGACGCCTCGCTCATGTCCCGATGCGTCAGCCAGGGGCTGGTGGGCGACGGCTATGAGCGAGGGTTCGCGGCGTCTCTGTGCTGCGCGTATGCGTTCCGCGGTTGTTTTCGGGGGTTGGAGGGTGCGGTCCAGTTCGTCTTGGCACAGGGTGGTCAGCGCTAGGGCTCTTCGCTGTCCCGCATCGGGGCGTTCCGCACCGGCGGGTATGAGTCTTTCGCCTCGGCGGTCCAGGCCCTGGCGGCATATCTCTCCTTCCAGGGCACCGAGCCGTCCCTTCACCTGGACGTGGCTGCCGTCGAGGGATGGTTGCAACATCAGGTACTGGCCCTCGAACAGTTCCCGCTCGTCTTGGCGGCTCATCTTGCGGTGTTCCTGAAGGACCCGCCGCACTGCTTCGAGGTCCAGGTCCCGACTGGCTTCGATCACCTCCACCGAAGCGCCCGCCTCGGCCAGCCGCGCCTCGGTCAGTGCACGCTCGAAAGAGACAGCACCGGTGCGGATTCCCTCGATCTGATGATCTGCGAGCCGCTCCGCGAGGTACACCAACTCGCGGGCTGTGGAGCGGCGCGCATCAAGGCGTGACGCGACCATCTCGGTGGGGTTGCGGTACCCGAGCCTGGTTGCAGCACCCCGCCGGAGCATATGCCGCACCCATGCGATCTGCCCGCCCCGGGCCCGGCTCACCTTGGCCTGTTCACGGACCAGCGCAGCTTCGGCCTTGGCGTCTTCCACGTTAGCATGCGTATAGCCACTGTCGGCCGCCATGTGATACGCGCGGTCGTAGACCCGCTGCCGTTCCTGCTGGTAGCTGCTCGCGAACAGGTCAGCGTCCGGTCCCGCACCGTTGGCGGTGGCGGGCTGGACCGTTTCTTGGTCCGGGTAGTCGAGTAAGTAATCGAACATATGTTCTTATCGTACGGTACCGGTGTGACATAAACACCCGGGAACCACCCCAAACAGGCACACTCTCAAGGAAACTTTCCGCGTTCTCAAACCGAATAGACCCAACGACCGGGAATGCCCAGCCGCGACATAGTCGGGACAGGGGCGCCCACAGAACACCATCAAACCTCACCCAAGACCGCGAAAACCACCGGCAACCACACCCCTCCGGGCCCTCCCCCACCTCCACCCTGCCAGGAACCGAACACACCTCGCCTCACCCGCTGCGGACACGGGGCCGGCGCCGGCGATCTGACCCTCGGGCGACCGAATGACGTCCCGTCCGGAACCACCCAGGTGATTGATGCCCCAATCATGCAGAACCCGCGTGACACCGTCAACCCCCACGTGACCCGCCAGGCGCAAAATGGCAAGAACCTCCCAGCCAGGCAGGTCCTAGCCGGGTTTGCGCGCGGAAGGGCGATCGGCGACACCCGCGTACCCGGCAGGGAACCGTCCCTGCCATGACGGTGTGGGAGCTAGTGCGTCCACGGGTATAAGATCACGATCCAGAATCGTCTCGAACCGGTGGTCGATCACATGGTCCTGCTCTTCTCGCTGCTGAGCCTGCTGGCGCTGGCGGCTGCCGTCGGCCTTGGCGCATCGCTGGTCGGTCCCCGGGCTCGAGCGACGGCCTCGCTGGAACTGGGTCCGTATGCGTTGCCGGTGGCGGCGACGGTTGCCGCGGTCGCCACCTTCGGGTCGCTCTACCTGTCCGAAGTGGAGGGCTTCGTACCGTGCCTGCTGTGCTGGATCCAGAGGGGATTCATATACCCGCTCGCCATCCTGCTCCTAGTGGCCGCGTGGAGGCCCTTCCGCTGGGCGGCGCAGATCGCTCTGGCGCTGTCGACGCTGGGTGGCTTGGTAGCTGTCTATCACTACGCGGAGCAAAGGGGATGGGTGGGCGGCTCCGAGCAGTTCTGCGATGCGGCGGCGCCCTGTACCTACGTGTGGGTTGAGCAATTCGGCTTCATGTCGATACCCTTCATGGCGTTCACCGGGTTCCTGTTCATCGCCCTGCTTGCAGGGCTTAAGATGCTCGGGTGCCCCGCACCAGCAGATGGAACATAGGAGCTAGTTCATGGCAAGGACCGGCGGTAAACGTACCGAGCCGCGGGCCCGCCCGTCGGCCCGACCCGCGCCCCAGAGGCCAACCCTCCCTACCGCGACGGAGCAGCCCTCCGGGCTCGGGAAGAAGATCCTCCTGGCGGGCGCCGGATTGATCGCATTGGCGGTGGTTGCGGTGGTCGGATTCACACTGGCGAGTGAGGATCAGACCGCCACCGAGGAGGAGGCGTTCCTGTTCCCCGACGTCACGGTGAGCGGGTCCATCCTGCCTCCCTACAGCGGCACGGTCGAGGATCCGGGTGTCGGTCTCACCATTCCCGAGATCTCCTCCACCGACCTCTCGGGACTGCCTGCGTCCATAGAGAGAGACGGGATCCCGAAGATGATCCTCTTCCTGGCCCATTGGTGTCCGGCCTGCCAGCGGGAGGTACCGGCGGTCCAGGCCTGGATTGACGCCAACGGAGTCCCCGCAGGCGTGGATTTCGTTTCCGTTGCCACTTCCATCGATGAGATCCGGCCCAACTACCCGCCGGACGCGTGGCTCCGACGGGAGGGGTGGACGCAGAGGGTGGTCGTGGACAGCGCCACCAGCAGGATCGCCAACGCATACGGACTGAATGCCTTCCCGTACTATGTCCTGGTGGACGGATCCGGCATGGTCGTCCGGCGGATCAGCGGTGGCGTCTCCGCCGATGCGGTCGGCGCCATGCTCGAGGCCTTGGCCGCGGGCGGCTAGAGGTGCCGTCCCTCCCTCGCATCGATCCGGACGGGCACCTCCTTGCTGCCCACACCATCAGCGCGTTGGCGATGGATGCGGTCCAAAGGGCCAACTCGGGCCATCCCGGAATGCCGATGGGTATGGCCGACCTGGCCACCGTTCTCTGGACGCGCCACCTGGTCGTGGACCCCGACCACCCGACCTGGCCGGACCGGGACCGCTTCGTCCTGTCCAACGGGCACGGCTCCATGCTCCTGTACGCGGTGCTGCATCTGTGCGGCTTCCCGGTCACGATGGAGGATCTGGTCAACTTCCGGCAGTGGGGGTCGCCTACTGCCGGCCATCCCGAGTACGAGCCCCACCTGGGAATCGAGATGACCACCGGACCGCTCGGGCAGGGATTCGGAACCGCGGTCGGGATGGCGGCCGCCGAGGTCCATCTCAACTCGGTGTTCGGAGACGACCTGGTGAACCACCGGACCTGGGCCTTCGTGTCCGACGGAGACGTGATGGAGGGTATCTCGGCGGAGACGGCATCGCTGGCCGGCCATCTCGGTCTCGGAAAGCTCAACTACGTCTATGACGACAACCGGATCTCGATTGACGGCCCGACCGACCTCACCTTCAGCGAGAACGTGGCGGGCCGCTTCGAGGCGGTCGGCTGGCACACGGTGGCGATCGACGGGCATGATCCCGAGGCCATCGATGAGGCGTTCGATGAAGCATGCAGGGAGACCGACCGACCCTCCCTGATCATCGCCCGCACCCACATCGGCAAGGGTGCTCCGAGCAAGCAGGACACCTCCGCAGCGCACGGGGCGCCCCTCGGACCCGAGGAGATCGACGGATGGCGACGGGGTGTCGGATGGCCCGGCGAGGACTTCCACGTTCCCGACGGCGTCCGGAAGTTCTTCGCGAACGGGATGGAACGGGGCCGCCGTGCACACTCCGCCTGGAAGGAGAGAATCGCGTCTGTTACCGCGGAGAACCCTGAGACAGCCGGGCGCTGGTCCGCTTACCACGATCCCGGACCGGTCGAGTTGGAGGGTCCCGGATTCGAGGTCGGTGCGGGGTTGGCCACCCGGCGGGCTATGGGTGCCATCTTCGACGAGATCGGCCGGAAGGTGCCCGGCTTGATCGGCGGTTCGGCGGACCTCGTCGGATCTACCAAGACGATCCTCTCGACGGGTGGGGGCTTCTCCAGGGAGAACCCGGCCGGGCGTAACATGTACTTCGGCGTGCGCGAGCATGCAATGGGGACGATCGTCAACGGTATGGCCCTTCATGGGGGACTCCGCCCTTACGGGGCCTCGTTCTTCGTCTTCAGTGACTACATGCGGCCCGCGATACGCCTCTCCGCGCTGATGGATATCCCCGCGATATGGGTGTTCACCCACGAGTCGGTCTTCCTCGGGGAGGACGGTCCCACTCACCAACCCATCGAACACCTGGCCTCGATGCGCGCGATGCCCAACATGTCCGTGTTCCGACCCGCAGATGCGGGGGAGATGGTCGAGGCCTGGCAGACGGTGCTCAATCAGCGCTCACCGGCCATCATTCTCGGTACCCGCCAGGGAATCCCCGTACTGGATCGATCCGGACGGGAGGGCGGCGTTGCTCGCGGTGCATACGTTCTGCGGGACGGAACGGATGCGGTGGTGATAGCAACCGGGTCGGAGGTCTCCGTTGCCCTGGCCGCTGCCGCTGCCCTGGAGGACACTTTTTCCGTCCGGGTGGTGAGCATGCCCTGCGTGGAGTTGTTCCTGAAGCAACCGGAGGACTACCGCCGGGCGGTTCTGGGCGAAGGCCTACCGACCGCCACAGTCGAGGCCGCCGCAACCTACGGGTGGTCCCGATTCGCCGGCCCCGACGGCCTCACCATCGGCATCGACCGCTTCGGGGCCTCGGCCCCGGCCGGCCGGATCGCCGAGGAGCTGGGTCTCACCGGTCCGGCGGTTGCCGAGCGCATCTTGACCTGGCTTGACAGCGTCTAGGGGGGTGGTGCGAAACCCCTTCACGGCCGGTCGACCGATGACATAGTGGCTTGGTCAGAGGGTAACGGGCCGAAACTACCCCCGTTTTTCCCACCCTCCTAGACCTGGGATCCACCGGTGGGGAAGTGGGGTTGGGGTGGCTAGACGCGGGGAGTGCCTCTGACCTGGGACAGTGGCTGTGAACGATGAAACTGTTGGTCCAGGGTTGGAGGTGTTTCCCGTAAGTGGGGGGTTGCCCAACTCCTGAGATCAGTTGATGACCCGACGCATCCGCCGAGTCGAATACGGCCACGGCGGCACCGTCAGCAGGCGAACGCCGGCTGCGGGCCTCGCCGATGCCGGATTATCGACGTAAACGCCATCTCAGCAGCGCTCGCCCGCTCTCATATCGGCTAGCCCCGTCGACATGCCCGGCCCCTTGATCTGAGATAGAGGAGACAGGGGGGCGGACCCGATGGCCTCGACATACTTCTGCGCCGCGCCGGTGTTGAATACCACGACCCGCTCGTCGGGGTGGATTGCTCTCTCGGCGACGAGCAGTTCGAGCACTCCCAGACAGGCACCGGCCTCGGGCGCAAACGCGATGCCTTCCAGAGCGGCGCCCTGCCGAGCCCATGAGAGGAGTGATTGCTCCGGACATGCTCGGGCTTGGCCGCCGGACTCGTTGACGGCGTCGATGATCATGAAGTCGCCGACCGCGGCCGGTACCCGCAGCCCGCTCGCGGCAGTGGCCGCGTTTGGAAACGGTTCGGCGAACCGCTCGCCCGCGGCCCAGGCCGTGCTGATCGGCGCGCACCCGTCGGACTGGCACGACATCATGCGAGGCAGGCGCTTGTCGGCAAGCCAGCCGATCTCGGCCAACTCGGCGAAGGCCTTCCACATGCCGATAAGGCCGGTGCCACCACCCGTTGGGTAGAGGATCACGTCGGGGAGCGACCAGGCGAACTGCTCGGCGAGCTCGAGGCCCATGGTCTTCTTGCCCTCGATCCGGTACGGCTCCTTGAGGGTCGACATGTCGAACCAACCCATCTCGGCTGTCCCCTCGCGCACGACGGCGCCGCAGTCGGTGATCAGGCCGTCAACCAAGTAGGCCCGGGCCCCGTAGTAGGCAGCCTCGTGCTGGTTGACGATCGGGGTGTCGGCGGGCATGAAGACAAACGCCTCCATGCCAACTCGGGCTGCGTAGGCGGCCATCGCACCGCCCGCATTGCCGGCCGTCGGGATGGCCACCCGTTTGACCCCGAGCTCGTTGGCCCGGCTGATCGCCACGGCGAGACCCCGGCTCTTGAACGAGCCGGTGGGGAGTTGGGATTCGTCCTTCACCCACAGGTCGTTCAGTCCGAGCGCAGCACCGAGCCGCTCGCACTTGAGCAGCGGTGTCATGCCCTCGCCGAGCGACGCGATCTTGGACTCGTCCTCGACGGGTAGGAGTTCCTTGTAGCGCCACATGGTCGGCGCCCGACCGGCGACCGCCTCGGGGGTCGTGTTCGCGCGGACGGCTTCGAGGTCGTAGCGCACCCAGAGCGGCCGACCCTCGTGAAGAGTCTGAAGCTCGTTGTGGGGCAGGTGGGTGCCATCGATGGCAGCCTCGAGGTGGGTTACGTAGCTCACCAGCTTTCTCCGTACGCTGAAGTCGTTCGTGGGCTGGGTCGAAACGGTTCCTGAGCCAGGATCTCTTCGATCCTCTCGGAGGTGTCGGTCCTTCCACTACGTCCGGCCCCAACTGCCACGAGGCGTCGATCTCGCGCGCCGAGATGACTCTCGATTGCCTCTCGTGTGATCTCTGAAGTGGTGATCCCGCGACGCTCTGCCTCATGACGCAGCATGGCGTCGAGACGATCCGGGAGTTTGACGGTGGTGCGCTTCATGGCATGCCAGCATACGACGCCGGCCCTCGGTGGTATAAACGCTGCGGCAGGGGTCGTACCTCGCCCGGTCACCGCCAAAAGTCGGCTGCCGAGGGCCGGGCACGTAGAATCGGCCGGCGTGTCGACAGTAACCGCTGATCAGGTCCCCAGCCTCTCCGGGTGGCGTAACTACGTCCGGAACCTGTGGCGCTGGCGCGAGTTCGGGTGGTTCCTGGCCATGGGCAACCTCAAGGCGCGCAACGCCTCCACCTCCCTGGGGCTGGTGTGGTGGATGCTGAACCCCCTGATCATGGCCGCCGTCTACTTCCTGGTGTTCGGTGTGATCCTGGGCGGCCGGCGCGGCGAGCCACAGTTCATCGCCTGGCTCCTCTCCGGCGTGTTCGCCTTCAACTACACCGCCACGGCCATGACCTCGGGCGCCAACAGCATCCTGGCCAACCGCCGCCTCCTGGTGAACATCCGGTTCCCGCGGCTGATCCTGCCGATCTCCGCCGTGATCGAGACCGGGGTCGGCTTCCTGATGTCGATCGCCGTCTACTACCTCATCGTCTGGCCCGCCGACGGCGTCTCTCCGGGCGTCACGCTGTTGTGGTTGCCGGCAGCCGTCGCCCTCCATACGGTCTTCAACCTGGGACTGGCCGGATGGACCGCGCGGCTCGCCATACCGTTCCGGGACATCAACAACCTGATGCCTCACCTGACCAGGCTGTGGCTCTACCTGTCGCCGATCATCTGGCCTTTGAGCTTCCTGCGAGACCGTGGCGGCCTGGTCGAGGATCTGGCGGTCCTGAACCCGATGTACGGGATCCTCTCGTTCTACCGGATGGCGCTCATGGGCAGGGACCTGGAAACCGGTGCGTTCGTCCTGGCGTTGCTGTGGACGCTGTTGATCGGCGGGGGCGGCATCCTCAGCTTCGTCCGCCACGAGGGCAACATGGTGCGGCATCTATGAGGGCGGCGCGATCGCAACAGGCCATCAGGGTCAACGGGGTGGGGGTTCGCTACCGCTCCTACGTGGACCGCGCCTCGACCTTCCGGCGGGTGGTGGCGCGGCGCCGGCTCAGGCAGACCACCACGGTGGTGGCTCTCGAGGACGTGTCCTTCGAGGTGGAGTGGGGGGAGACCATGGGGCTGGTGGGTGACAACGGGGCCGGCAAGAGCACGCTGCTGCGGGTGATCGCCCGGACCATGCGTCCCGACTCGGGCTCGGTGGTGGTGAACGGTGAGACCTCCACCCTGCTCCAGCTGGGGGCGGGTTTCAACCACGAGCTCTCCGGGCGGCGCAACGTCTACCTGAGCGGTCTGGCGCACGGCCTGGCCCGGGCGGAGGTGGCCCAGCTGTTCGATGCCATCGTGGCCTACGCCGAGCTGGGAGAGGCCATCGACCGCCCGATCAAGTCCTACTCGTCGGGCATGGTGTCACGGCTGGCCTTCTCGATCTCCATCCATCTGCTGCCCGACATCCTGCTACTGGACGAGGTGCTGGCGGTCGGAGACGCCGGATTCAGGAAGAAGAGCCAGGCGGCCATGCGAGAACTGCTCGGCCAGGGTGGGGCGGTGATGGTGGCCAGCCACGTGCTCAGCGGGATGGCCGAGATGTGTGATCGGATCCTGTGGCTGGAGCGGGGGAGGGTGAGGGACCTGGGGCCCGCCGAGTCGGTCATCGAGGCCTACGGCCGGGCATCCCCGTCGGCGCCCCGTTGAGACCCAACACCGGCCGTCATCGAGGCGTTCCCGGTGGATCCTGCCCGGTACCGCCGGCCGCCCCGGATTCCGGATGTGTTCCCAGGGGCCCGGGCTCTCGAAGCGCTTGCCGGGTGGCGATGAACTCTGCGGTCGAGGTGGCGATGAAGTCCCGCGCCAGGAGCACCAGCCGGTAGCCCCCCAGCACCACCGCGGTCCGCGTCATCCCCTCGGCCTGAAGCACGGTGGCCATGGTCAACTCGAAGACGCCGATCCCCTGGGGAGCGAAGGGCGCCAGGAAGCCGATGCCCCAGGTCAGTAGGAACCCACCCACCACCAGCAGGGTGCGGTACTCGTCAGCCGTCGGAAAGGCGCGCAGGTACAGCAGGAACGTCACCGCGGACCATCCCCAGAACACCACGTTGATGCTGATCAACCGGAGGTAGCCCCGCCAATCGAGGGCGAACTCGATGCCCCGCCTGGCGGCCAGCCATGCCATCACCCGGCCCCCTCCGCCGGGCGAAGTGGCCACAATCAGGGCTGCGGCGACGAACACCATCCATGCGGAGCCTCCCGGGATGCCGCCCGAGAGACTCAGGACCGCCAGCCCGCTCATGAGCACCACGGTCAGGCTGGTGGCCATCTCGAGGATGGCGGTGGCGCTGAGCGGTCCCACGGGCAGGCCGGCGTTGCGCAGCAGGGTGACCCTCCCGACGGCGAACCAGACCGCTCCGGGCACGTACCGCGCCAGGAGCGAGCGCGACGTCGCCACGGTGGCCTTGGAGAAGAGGCGTGGAGTGCCGAGGCCGTGTCCCTGGATGCGCAGGCCCACCGTCCAGAACCAGGCGCCTATGAGGATCAGGAAAAAGCTGGAGGCCAGCGAGGCCACGATCAGCCCGGGGCGCGCATCGCCGAGCAGGGCTAGCACCTCGTCCGACTCCGTCCTCGCCACCCAGCCGATCAGGACCGCCAGACCGGCCAGGTAGGCGATGCGGAGGACCTTGAGCAGCCGGGCCGGCGCCGGGGTCTCGCTCACGGGATCAGCTCGTCGAGCACTCGGTCGTCCTCGGCCGGGCGGGCCCGGAGCGCTTCTCCGGCGCCGTGTCGGACTCGGCCAAGAGACGGCCGGCCTCGTCGAGAACCGGGAGGACGATGCTGATGTCCACGGGTGAGTCGGGCTGCACGATCCCGGAGTTTGCCCGTCCGAGCGTGTCGCGGCAAGCCGGACGCCGTCAGGCGGTCGTGAGCCACGGGCCCATGAACCATCCGGCGCAGTCCTAGGCTGCGGCGGGTGCGCACCCTTGCCTTCATCCGCCGTCTCGACCGAGGCTCGCGGGTGGCGGTGGCGGGTGGTGGGGTACTCGTTGCGATCCTGGCGGTGGGGTGGTGGGAGCTGCTGTTCCTGCCCTTGGGAGCGAGTCATGACGGCCGGATCAATGCCCGGTTCGGCCTGCACGTCCGCAACCTGGTGGAGGGCGGCCTGGCGGGATCGGACTACCTGGCGTCCATGGTCCCCTTCTCGGAGCAACCGTACGTCCACCATCCACCATTGCTGAACGTGATGCACGCGCTGGTCGGCTGGTTCCTCGGCCAGGGCGAATGGCAGCTACGCCTGATCGGCTATCTGGCCGGGCTGGTGACTGTGGTGGGCCTGCTGTGGCTGGCCCGCAGGCTCGAGCTGGGCGCCGGAGCGACGGTCCTGGCCGTGGCGCTGGTGGCCGGCACCCCCATGTTCTGGATCTACGCCCGGCTGGGTCTAGGCGTGTCGCTCATGGTCATCCTGCTCGGGCTCTGGATCGGGCATCTGGGGCCATCGGGCACCGGGCCTGCTCGCCTCCCCGGATCCGGCGGGCCGGCCGGCCGCGACTCCTCCCTCGTGGTTCTGGCCGTCGTGGCGGGTGCGGTGGCGTTCTCCTCGTGGACGGGTGCGTTGCTGGTGGCGGTGCTGGCCGGATGGGGATTCCTCCACCTCGGGTCCCGCCGTATCGCCCGGTTGGTCGCCGGTACGGGCGCGGTGATGGTGCTGCTGACGCTGGTATGGGCGTTTACGGTCGGGGATGCGGCGGAACTGGCCGCCCATGCCGCCGACCGCCGCCAATGGCCTCCCTGGGACGCTCTGGTGGAGAACTATCGGTGGTTCTACGGAACGCTCTTTCCCGGCTGGTTCCGGTGGTTGATCGCCCCGGCCATCGTCGCCGCCGTGGTCGACAGGCGCACCAGGATGGCCTCGGGCGCGATCGTGATCGCCCTCGGTGCCTGGACGCTGGCCACCCCTGACGCCGCCTTCGTCCATGACTACTGGACCTATCCGCTCCTCGTGCCCGTCGTGCTCGGCCTCGCGGTCATCCTGGACCGGCTAGTGGTCTGTCTGTGTAATGGCGGTGTGGTATGGCGTCGTCGGCAGCGGTGTTCCTCGCAAGGCCCGCTGACGAGGGCGTACCCGCAGCGGTACGTTGAGGAAGCGGAACGCAGCGACGGGACGCCGATGGCCGCCAGAGCATCCGATTGTTTCGCAGACAGACCACTAGGTACCGGCAAGCCGGGTATCGGGAGCCGGATCGGGTGGAGGAATCTGGTGAGGGTGCTGGCCGTGGTGGGCCTGGTAGTGCTGGCGGTACTCGGATTCCGGGACCTGGCTCCGTACCGGCAGGCCTACTTCGACGCTCCTTCCGATGCCGGCGGGCTGGTCAGGGCGGTGGGCCCGGCGCCCGGCCAGGAGGTGGCATGGGTGGCCGAAGGAGTCGATCCCCTCTCTCTCTGGGTGAGCTACTACTGGGAGCTACCGGTCGCCGAGGTACCGCTGGATGGCGACGGCGTCGGATCGGCGAGGGGGGCCGACTTGGTGCTGGTCCGGGTGGACCGGACACCGGTGCTGATCGAAGCAGGTGTGCAGCCCGTGGCGGAGCGGGGCCGCTACGCCCTGTTCAGCGCCGCCTCCCTCACTCGATAGCGGCGAAGCCCTAGGTCGCGTCCGGGACGCAACGCTTCCCCCTCGGACAACGTCCTTGAGCAGGGCCTGGTCGACCCAACTAGGGAGTCGGCGCCAACCCCCTGCTCGAGGCGGAGAGGAACCATCCGGCGAAGGTCAGGGTCTAGAGAGGACTGCGAGCCCTGGCCAGCTTCGACCGCGCCAGAGTCATTGCGGTAGCAGTCTGGAGGCGGAGATGATCAGGAAGTCGTTGTGAGAGGCGAGCGGGTCGCTCAACGCT
>JAPPFW010000011.1 GCA_028821575.1 bacterium
GGCACCAGCGCAGCGGCACCGATCGTGGCGGGCGTGGGGGGGGGGGGGGGGGGGGCCCCCCCCGCCGCGCCCCTGGGGGGGGGGGGGGGGGGGGGGGGGGCCCGCGCCGCCAACAGCGACCTGACGTGGCGGGACGTGAAGCTGATCCTGGCCGCCTCGGCCCGGCTCAACGACCCTGACGACGCTCGCTGGCACGAGGGCGCGGCGAAGTACCGCGACCCCGACGAGCGCTACTGGTACAACCGCCGGTACGGCTTCGGGGTGGTGGACGCCAAGGCAGCGGTGGACCTGGCCGAGGGGTGGACGAACCTGCCGCCGATGATCACCCAGACACAGATTTCGGACGGCGAGCCGTTCCGGATTCCCGACAGGCCGGGAGCCGTCTCCAAGTCGGTGACGTTCGACGACGCCATCGAGTTCGTCGAGTTCGTGCAGCTCGACACGTCGTTCAAGACCCCTCACCTGCGCGATCTGCGGATCGAGCTCATCTCGCCCTCCGGCACCGAAGTGTGGGTGCTGCCCGAACTCCATTTGGGGCGGTTGGACTATCCGTCGTTGAACGAGCCGTTCCGCTTCGGGGTGGCGCGGCTGCTGGGCGAGCCCGCGCAAGGCGCCTGGACGCTTCGCATCAGCCAGAAGAGGCCGGGCCACGAGGCGTCGTTGGATAGCTGGGGCATCACGCTGTACGGGCACCGCCTGCGGCCTACGCCTGCGGAGTTGGCGTCGGTCGATCTGGCCGCGGCCGGGGAGCTGACGGTTGGCTGGTCGGCGCCGGCGCATGCGGGCGCGTCGCCGGTGTCGGGCTATGAGCTGCGGCACATCGCCGCTGACGCAACTGACCGCTCGGACTCGGCGTGGACCGTCGTGGAGGTCCCCGGCGGCGGCGACGCCGTGAGTCACACAATCACATCGCTGGAGCCGGTTCCCCATGACGTGCAGGTGCGCGCGCTGAACGGCGAGGGTGCGGGCGCGTGGTCGGCGTCGATGTCGGGGACGCCGAGATCGGGGTCGAATGCCGATCCGGTGTTCGCTGTTGATTCGGTGAGCCTTCGGGTGGTCGAGAACACTGCCGCCGGCACCGCGGTCGGCGATCCGGTGACCGCCTCCGACGACGACGCCGGCGCCGAACTCACCTACGCACTCAGCGGCGCTGACGCAGCAGGTTTCGCTATCGACGGCGCGACCGGCCAGATCAGCGCCTCTGCGGCGCTTGATTTCGAGGCGCCCGCCGACAGCGACGGCGACAACGTGTACGAGTTGTCGGTGTCGGTGTCCGACGGTCTCGACAGTACCGAGCTTCCGGACGCATCGGCGGACGACTCCGCCGCGGTCACCGTCGAGGTGCTCGACGCGGACGAGCCGCCCGTGCTGGCGGCGGGCGACTGCGACCTCACGGTGGCTGATTGGGCGAGCGGCGACTGGGAGTGCGTGTTCGAGGCGACCGATCCCGAGGGGCTTGCGGTGGCGTGGTCGCTGTCGGGTGCTGACGCGGCCCTGTTCGAGATCGACGCCGGGGTGCTGAGCCTGGCCGAGGCGGCCGACGCCGGCAGCGTCTACGAGGTGACCGTGGCGGCCGCGGCGGGCGACCACACCGTGTCGGTCGACGTGTCGCTGGCGGTGATCGCCGTCAACCGGCCGCCGGTGTCCAACGGCGTGGCGCAGAGGCTGGACAATGCGCTGCCCGGTTTCATCGTCAGCCTTCCGGTGTCGAAAGCCGATTTCAGCGACCCCGAAGGCGACCCGCTGACGTTCACGCTGTCCGTTAGCCGCGACGACGTGCACGTGGCGGGCGGTGTCGGATACAGCGACAGGGCCGAACGCATCTGGTTCGCGGCGAAGAACGCGTGCGCGCTGGCAGGCCTGGACCCGCCGACGGGCGACGCCTACTACACGGTCGTCACCATGACCGCCACCGACCCCGGGGGCGCGACGGCGGGCGCCACCGCCACGTTCCGCACCGACCCGGAGACCTTCCAGTGCCCGTCGCTGGCAGACGCCACGGTGGACGGCGCGACGGTCACGCTCGACTTCGACGCGGATCTGGCCAAGGGCTGGGTGCTCGACGCCGGCGTGATAAGCCCCGCGGAGCCGGCCGCAACCGAATTCGAAGTCACCGCCGACGGCGCCACGGCGGCGCTGGCGGATACCGACGCATTGGCGGTCGGTGACAGCACCATCACCCTCACGCTGGCATCGCCCGTCACCGCCGGCCAGACCGTCACCGTCAGCTACACCCCCGTCGCCAGCCCGGTCGCGGCCGCGTTCGCCGACCGGGCTGTGAACAACGACACCCCGGTGCCGGACGAGCCCGACGAGCCCGACGAGCCGGACTGCACCACCGCGCCGGAGGTCGCCACGAAGCCGACCTGCGCGGCGGTGAGCGGCAACGATCTCACCCTGACCTTCAACCGCGAACTGGCCGCAATCGACGCCGGGTCGGCCGGCGCGCTGATCTTCTCCTTCCTGGTCGAGGGCGCCTACCACCACGGGCAACCCGTCACGCAATCACCCAGCCGGGTAGTCGTCGACGGATCGACGATGACGCTGACCCTAGGAACCCCCATCCAGCCCGGCGACGACGTCACCGTCACCTTCTTCGGCGGCACCCTCAAAGACACCGACGGCACCCCGGTGGCCGCCTTCACCACCACCTTCACCACCGCGCAAAGAGAGTGATGGTTTCCGACGGCACGCACCGGCCGGCCCGGCGGGCGGCAGTGCTGCTGGTTGCGATTAGCGCACGCGACGGTCGGGTGCGGGGCGGTCTCGTGCGGTTGATGCGAGTGTGCGCCGGGGCGGCCGCGGCGGTGCTGGCCGCAACCGCGGTCGGCGGCCTCGCCGACGCCAAGGCCCAGCCGTCCGCGGCCGGCGAGACGACGCAGACTTCCGGGCCGACGATTGCGCTGTACCCGGGCGACCGGTCGATGACGGTGACGTGGGAGCCGCCGGCTGACCTTGCTGATGGGGCCGATGTCACCTACGACATCGCCTGGATCGCCAGCGACCAAACCGACGACCCCGACGCGGAATGGACGACGATCGCCGGCGTCCCAGCGTCGCCGCAGCACCGACTGCTGGGTCCGTCGGGTATCGAGAACGGAGTCAGCTACGACGTCAGAGTTCGAGCCGTCACCGACCACGACGGCCGATGGTCCGACCCCGCCGCCACCACGCCGTTCGAGCGGGCTGACCTGGCGACCAGGGCATCGCGGCCTGCGATCCCGTTCGACGTCCCGATCGGGGGGTTCCTGGACTATGCGGGCATCGATGCATTCAACTTCGAGTTGACGGAGCGGACCGGCGTGCTGGTCCGCACGGGCGGCAAAGTCGGGGACACCACATGCCACCTGCGCTACGCCGCGGGCGGCGTGGTGCCCGCCGGCTATACCAAGTCCGGCAGGCAGTGCAGGATCTATGCGGTCTTGGATCCCGGCTCCTATTTCCTCACCGTCACCGGCTCGAACTGGCACTACAACACGTCGAATCACGGCAGCCTCTTCGTGCGTCTCGAAGCCGTGCCTCCGACGGGGAACTCGCTTGACACAGCCCTGCCGCTGGCCGTGGGCGAGGAGAGGTTCGGGTGGATGGGGCTCGACTGGGAGGGAGCCGACTTCTGGCGCCTCGACATCGCCGAGAGAGACTTCATCGACATCCATATCCTGGATGTCTACAACTGGGGCCAGGTCTCGCTGCACGACTCGACCGGCGCGAAGAAAAAGGCCCTCATCACACCGCTGCAGTCAAGGTGCTACATCGCCCCCTTCCGGCGTTGCTTCCACTCCCACCTGCGATTGCGTGCCGAGCTGGCGGCCGGGACCTACTACATCAAGCTCACGCCCGGCAGCAGGTGGGGATGGAGCTACGCGCTGACGCGGTATGTCGATCACGAGTACCGGGATGTG
Organism: bacterium; assembly: GCA_028821575.1. Classification (GTDB taxonomy): domain Bacteria; phylum Actinomycetota; class Acidimicrobiia; order Spongiisociales; family Spongiisociaceae; genus JAPPFW01. The sequence continues at coordinate 3,903 of JAPPFW010000011.1, forward strand.
GTTACGCAGTGCGAGGCTTCGGGGCGCAGTGACGGTGTGGATGACGCGTTGGCGGGGTGCCAGTGGCATCTCGACAATCGGGGCCAGAGGGGCGGTTCGCGCGGCGAGGACGCCAACGTGGCCGCCGCTCACCAGGCCGGTTATCTGGGCGAGGGCGTGCATGTGGCGGTGGTCGACAGCGGTATCGATCTCAGCCATCCCGATCTGGTCGACAACACCGACCCGTCGCGCTCGCGTGCCTATTGCGGGTCGGACACGGCGGCGTTCAGGCACGTCTCCGACCACGGGACGGGGGTGGCAGGGCTGGTGGCGGCTCGTGACGACGCGATCGGGATGCGGGGCGTGGCACCTCGGGCGACGTTGCACAACAGGCGTCTCGTCGATTCCGGCTGCGATGTGACGGGCGAGAACATCGCCGATGCGCTGACCCACGAGATGGAGACCGTGTGCGTCAACACCAACTCCTGGGGCTATTGGGACGGCTCGTGGGCGTCGCCGGCGCCGTTGCTGTTCGATCTGGCCATCGCCGAAGGGGTTGCGTCCGGCTGCGGCGGCAGGGGGATCGTGTATGTCTGGTCGGCCGGCAACGGTCACGTCAAGCGCGACGACTCCAATCTCAGCGAGCTGGCGAACCACTACGGTGTGATGGCGGTGGGCGCGGTGAACGCCGGCGGCGCGAGGTCGAACTACTCCGAGACGGGCACGAACCTGTGGGTGAGCGGCCCGTCCAATCATCGGCACGGCGCCTCCCCCGGGATTGCGACGCTGACGACCCGCGACCGCTACCGGACCGACTTCGGCGGGACCAGCGCAGCGACGCCGATCGTGGCGGGCGTGGCGGCGCTGGTGCGCGCCGCCAACAGCGATCTGACGTGGCGGGACGTGAAGCTGATCCTGGCCGAATCGGCGCGGCGCAACGACGCCGGCGACGCTCGATGGTCCGAGGGCGCGGCGACCTACGGTGACCCCTCCCAGCGCTACTGGTACAACCGCCAGTACGGCTTCGGGGTGGTGGACGCCAAGGCAGCGGTGGACCTGGCCGAGACGTGGACGAACCTGCCGCCGATGATCACCCAGACGCAGACCTCCGACGAGGAGCCGTTCCAGATACCCGACAGGCCCGGAGCCGTCTCCAAGTCGGTGACGTTCGACAACACCGTCGAGTTCGTCGAGTTCGTGCAGATCGACACGTCGTTCAAGACGCCTCACCTGCGCGACCTGCGGATCGAGCTCATCTCGCCCTCCGGCACCGAGGTCTGGGTGCTGCCCGAAGTCCATTGGGGGCGGTTGGACTACCCGTCGTTGAACGAGCCGTTCCGCTTCGGGGTGGCGCGGCTGCTGGGCGAGCCCGCGCAAGGCGCCTGGACGCTTCGCATCAGCCAGAAGAGGCCGGGCCACGAGGCGTCGTTGGATAGCTGGGGCATCACGCTGTACGGGCACCGCCTGCGGCCTACGCCTGCGGAGTTGGCGTCGGTCGATCTGGCCGCGGCCGGGGAGCTGACGGTTGGCTGGTCGGCGCCGGCGCATGCGGGCGCGTCGCCGTTGTCGGGCTATGAGCTGCGCTACGTCACTGCTGACGCAGCCGACCGCTCAGATGCGGCGTGGACCGTCGTGGAGGTCCCCGGCGGCGCTGATGCCGTGAGCCACACGATCACATCGCTGGAGCCGGTTCCCCATGACGTGCAGGTGCGGGCGCTCAATGGCGAGGGTGCGGGCGCGTGGTCGGCGTCGATGTCGGGCACGCCGAGGTCGGGGTCGAATGTCGATCCGGTGTTCGCGGTCGATTCGGTGAGCCTTCAGGTGGTCGAGAACACCGGTGCCGGCGCCGCCATCGGCGATCCGATGGCCGCTTCCGACGACGACGCCCATGCCACGCTCACCTACACGTTGGGCGGCGCCGACGCAGCAGGCTTCACTATCGACGGCGCGACCGGCCAGATCCGTATGTCTGCGGCGCTCGATTTCGAGGCGCCCGCGGACAGCGACGGCGACAACGTGTACGAGATGTCGGTGTCGGTGTCCGACGGTCTCGACAGCATCGAGCGGCCTGATGCTTCGGTGGACGACTCGGTTGCGGTCAGCGTAGAGGTGGTCGACGTGGACGAGCCGCTGGTGCTGGCGGGGGGCGGCTGCGATGCCGAGGTGGCCGACTGGGCGAGCAGCGACTGGGAGTGCGTGTTCGAGGCGACCGACCCCGAGGGGCTTGCGGTGGCGTGGTCGCTGTCGGGCGCGGATGCGGCCCTGTTCCAGATCGACGCCGGGGTGCTGAGCCTGGCCGAGGCGGCCGACGCCGGCAGCGTCTACGAGGTCACCGTCGAGGCCGCGGCGGGCGGCCACACCGAGTCGGCGGAGGTGTCCCTGGCCGTGATCGCGGTCAACCGTCCGCCGACGTTCGGCGGTGAGGCTGCGGTGAGGCTGGACAATGCGCTGCCCGGTTTCATCGTCAGCCTTCCGGTGTCGAAGGCCGATTTCAGCGACCCCGACGGCGACGAACTGGCGTTCACGCTGTCCGCTAACCGCGACGACGTGCACGTGCCGGGCGGTGTCGGATACATCGAGTCGGCCGGGCGCGTGTGGTTCGTGGCGAAGAACGCGTGCGCGCTGGCAGACCTGGACCCGCCGGTGGGCGACGCCTACTACACCGCCGTGACGTTGACGGCGACCGACCCGGACGGCGCGACGGCGGGCGCCACCGCCACGTTCCGCACCGACCCGGCGACCTTCACGTGCCCGTCGCTGACAGGTGCCGCGGTGGATGGCGCGACGGTCACGCTCGACTTCGACGCTGACCTGGCCAAAGGCTGGATGCTCGACGTCGGCGTGATAAGCCCGGCGGAGCCGGCCGCAAGCGAGTTCGAGGTCACCGCCGACGGCGCCGCGGTCAGCCTCGCCGCCGCCGACGCGTTGGCAGTCGGTGACAGCACCATCACCCTGACCCTCGCGGCGCCCGTCACCGCCGGCCAGACCGTCACCGTCAGCTACACCCCCGTCGCCAGCCCGGTCGCGGCCGCGTTCGCCGGCCAGGCGGTGACCAACGACACCCCGGTACCTCCAGAGCCCGAAGCACCGGACGAACCCCCCGCAGCAGACGTGCCAGCAGAGCCGGACTGCACCACCGCGCCGGAAGTCGCCACGAAGCCGACCTGCGCGGCGGTGAGCGGCAACGAGCTCACCCTGACCTTCAACCGCGGCCTGGCCGCAATCGAGGCCGGGTCGGCCGGCGCGCTGATCTTCTCGTTCCTCGTCGAGGGCGCCTACCACCACGGGCAATCCGTCACGCAATCGCCCAGCCGGGTAGTCGTCGACGGATCGACGATGACGCTGACCCTAGGAACCCCCATCCAGCCCGGCGACGAGGTCACCGTCACCTTCTTCGGCGGCACCCTCAAAGACACCGACGGCACCCCAGTGGCGGCCTTCACCACCACCCTGACCACCCGCGAGCGGGACTGATGGCCTCCGACGGCAAGCACCGGCCGGCCTGGCGGGCGACAGTCATGCTGGTTGCCACGGCGCTGGCCGCCGCGTCGGTCGGCGGTTTCGTCGAGGCCGGCGCCCAGCCCTCGACGGCTGACGAGACGGCGCAACTGTCGGCCCCGACGATCGCGCTGTACCCGGGTGACCGGTCGATGACGGTGACGTGGGAGCCGCCGGCCGATCTTGGTGCGGGGGCCGATGTCACCTACGACATCGCCTGGATCGCCGGCGACCAGGCCGACGACCCCGACGCGGAATGGACGACGATCACGGGAGTCGAGGCGACGCCGCAGTACCGACTGCTGGGACCGTCGGGCATCGAGAACGGCGTCAGCTACGACGTGAGGGTGCGGGCGGTCACCGACCATGCCGGCCGATGGTCCGACCCCGCCACTGCCAGGCCGTTCGAGCGAGACAGGTCATCGCAGACCTATGGGAAGCGGCCGCAGGAGCTCGCTATCCCGTTCGGCGTGCCGATCGGCGGCCACATCACCTATCGAATGTTCGACGTGTTCAAGGTGGAGATGCCGGAGCGCACCGGTCTGCTGGTCCGTACGGGGGGAAGCGTCGGCGACACTCAGTGCCGACTGGACTACCTCTCCGGTGACATGGTGCCAGCGAGCTGGACCGACTACCGGGGCCTGAGGGATGACGACCAGTGCGTGTTCTACGTGGTGGTGAATCCCGGCACCTACTTCATCCGCATCAGCGGTCACAACGCTCACGCATCCCCGACGAATCACGGCAGCTTCTTCGTGTACGCTGAACTCGTGGCTCCAACGGGAGGCGATACCGATACCGCGCTGCCGCTTGAGGTGGGCAAGGAAACGTTCGGGCATCTGCGAAACCCCGATGCCGCTGATTTCTGGCGCATCGACGTCGAGACGCAGGCATTCATCGACCTGCATCTCGAGCATCTCAATGCATGGGTTCATCCCGCGATCTACGACTCGGCCGGTGAAAAGCAAAAAGCCATCGTCACGCCGTATCACACGTACTGCAACCCCTGGAAATGCTGGAACAAAGACCTGCGAGTGCGGGCCGCTCTGAGCCGCGGTACCTACTACCTCAAGACGACGACCCACTCGCAGAGCGGGGTGACCTACGTCATGACACGGCGTATCGACCACGAGTACCGGGACGTGGTGACGCAGTGCAGGGCCTCGGGGCGCAGTGAAGGTGTGGATGACGCTTTGGCGGGGTGCCAGTGGCATCTCGACAACCGGGGCCAGCGGGGTGGCTCACGTGGTGAGGACGCGAACGTGGTGGCCGCGCACTTGGCCGGCTATCTGGGCGAGGGCGTGCATGTGGCGGTGGTCGATACGGGAATCGATCTCAGCCATCCCGATCTGGTCGGCAACACCGACCCCTCGCGCTCGCATGTGTACTGCGGGTCGGACACGGCGGCGTTCAGGCCCGCTTCGGATCACGGCACGGCTGTGGCGGGGCTGGTGGCGGCTCGTGACAACACGATCGGGATGCGGGGCGTGGCGCCTCGGGCAATGCTGCACAACCGGCGTCTCGTCGATTCCGGCTGCGATGTGACGGGCGAGAACATCGCCGATGCGCTGACCCGCGACATGGAGCGCGTGTGCGTCAACACCAACTCCTGGGGCTACAGGGACGGCTCGTGGGCGACGCCGGCGCCGCTGCTGTTCGACCTCGCCGTCAACGAAGGCATCGCCGACGGCTGCGGTGGCAAGGGGATTGTGTACGTCTGGTCGGCCGGCAACGGCCACATAGAGCGAGACGACTCCAACCTCAGCGAGCTGGCGAACTACTACGGCGTGATGGCGGTAGGCGCGGTGAACGCCAAAGGCGCGAGATCGAACTACTCCGAAACCGGCACGAACCTGTGGGTGAGCGCTCCTTCGAACGTCCGCGCCTGGAATGCCTATCTGCGCACTTTCCCGGGCATCGCGACGCTGACGACCCGCGACCGCTACCGGAAGGACTTCGGCGGCACCAGCGCAGCGGCACCGATCGTGGCGGGCGTGGCAGCGCTGGTGCGCGCTGCCAACAGCGACTTGACGTGGCGCGACGTGAAGCTGATTCTGGCCGAGTCGGCGCGGCGCAACGACCGCGGCGGATGGGGCTGGTTCAGGGGCGCGGCGACCTACGGTGACCCCTCCCAGCGGTACTGGTACAACCGCCAGTACGGATTCGGGGTGGTCGACGCCAAAGCCGCGGTGGACCTGGCCGAGACGTGGACGAACCTGCCGCCGATGATCACCCAGACGCAGACCTCCGACGAGGAGCCGTTCCAGATTCCCGACAGGCCGGAGGTCATCTCCAAGTCGGTGACGTTCGACGACACCATCGAGTTCGTCGAGTTCGTGCAGCTCGACACTTCGTTCAAGACCTCTCACCTGCGCGATCTGCGCATCGAGCTCATCTCGCCCTCAGGCACCGAAGTGCTGGTGGTAGCCGAGCTTGACGGGGGTCCTTGGAGCCATCCTGCGCTGAACGAGCCGTTCCGCTTCGGTGTGGCGCGGTTGCTGGGAGAACCCGCCCAAGGCACCTGGACGCTTCGAGTTACCGGCAAGAAGCCGGACCGGCAGGCATCGCTGGACGGCTGGGGCATCACGCTGTACGGGCATCGGGTGCGGCCTGCGTCTGTGAAGGTGAAGTCGGTCGACCACGCTGCTGACGGGGAGCTGACGGTGGCTTGGGGTGCGCCGGCGCATGCGGGCGCCTCGCCGGTGTCGGGATATGAGCTTCGGTACATCACCGCTGCCGCAGCCGACCGTGCCGACACGCGGTGGACCGTGGTGAAGGTGCCTGGCGGCGCGGACGCCGTGAGCCACACGCTCACCGGGCTGGAGGCGGTTCCCCATGACGTGCAGGTGCGGGCGCTCAACAGCACCTCCGCGGGCGTCTGGTCGGCAGCAATGTCGGGCACGCCGAGATCGGGCCCCAATGTCGATCCGGCATTCGCGGCCGATTCGGCGAGCCTCCAAGTGGCCGAGAACACGGCTTCCGGGGCGGCGGTCGGCGAGCCGGTGGCTGCCGAGGATGCCGATGCCGATGCCACGCTCACCTACACGTTGGGCGGTGCGGACGCTTCGGTTTTCGCTATCGACAGGGCGTCGGGGCAGATCAGCACGTCTGCGGCGTTTGACTTCGAGGCGCCCGCCGATAGCGATGGCGACAATGTGTATGAGCTGTCGGTGTCGGTGTCGGATGGCCTCGATGCCAGATGGCAGCCAGATGCTTCGGTGGACGACTCGGTCGCGGTCAGTATCGAGGTGGTCGATGTGGACGAGCCGCTGGTGCTGGCGGGGGGTCTATGCGATGCCGAGGTGGCTGATTGGGCGAGCGGCGAGTGGGAGTGCGTGTTCGAGGCGACCGATCCCGAGGGGCTTGCGGTGGCGTGGTCGCTGTCGGGCGCGGACGCGGCCCTGTTCCGCATCGACGCCGGGGTGCTGAGCCTCGCCGAGGCGTCCGACGCCGGTAGCGTCTACGAGGTCACCGTGGAGACCGCGGCGGGCGGCCACACCGTGTCGGTGGAGGTGTCCCTGGCTGTGATCGCGGTCAACCGGGCGCCGGTGTTCGGCGGTGAGGCTGCCCAGAGGCTGGACAATGCTCTGCCCGCCTTCATCGTCAGCCTTCCGGTGTCGAAGGCCGACTTCAGCGACCCCGACGGCGACGAACTGACGTTCACGCTGTCCGCCAGCCGCGACGACGTCCACGTGTCGGGCGGCGTCGGGTACAGCGAGAGGGTCGGGCGCATCTGGTTCGTGGCCAAGAACGCTTGCGGACTGGCGGGGCTGGACCCGCCCGCCGGCGACGCCTACTACACGGTGTTGACGTTGACGGCGACCGACTCCGGGGGCGCGGCGGCGCAGGCCACCGCCACGTTCCGGACCGACCCGGAAACCTTCGACTGCCCGTCGCTGGAAGCTGCCACGGTGCACGGCGCGACGATCACCCTCGACTTCGACGCTGACCTGGCCAAAGGCTGGGTACTCGACGCCGGCGTGATAAGCCCATCCGAGCCCACCGCAGACGAGTTCAAGGTGGCTGTCGACGGCGCCGCGGCGGCGCTGGCCGACGCGGACGCCGACGCATTGGCGGTCGCCGGCGACACGATCACCATCACCCTGGCATCACCCGTCACCGCCGACCAGACCGTCACCGTCAGCTACACCCCGGACGGCAGCCCGGTCGCGGCCGCGTTCGCCGAGCAGCCCGCCGCCAACAACACCCCAGCATCGCCCGAACCAGCAGAGCCGGACTGCACCACCGCGCCCGAGGTCGCCACCAAACCCACCTGCGCCGCGGTGAGCGGCAACGAACTCACCCTCACCTTCAACCGCGGCCTGGCCGCAATCGACGCCGGGTCGGCCGGCGCGCTGATCTTCTCCTTCCTCGTCGAGGGCGCCTACCACCACGGGCAACCCGTCACGCAATCGCCCAGCCGGGTAGTCGTCGACGGATCGACGATGACGCTGACCCTAGGAACCCCCATCCAGCCCGGCGACGACGTCACCGTCACCTTCTTCGGCGGCACCCTCAAAGACACCGACGGCACCTCGGTGGCGGCCTTCACCGCCACTCTGGCTACAACGGCGCGGGACTGATCCTCGAGAGGCGACGCCAGCTTCCTCGCCGGGGTGTTGGCAAACATCAATGCCTGGGCGAGGGAGCAGACCGAGTCCGTGAATCCCTACAGCGGAGGAGTTGTCCGCTGCTCCCGAGAGGCTGCCCTGGGTGAATCCGGGGGTTGGGGGATCGGTCCCACGGGCGGTACCACGATTGGCCGCAGTAGGGGGACAGACTGGTAGGTGTGCTGGTCGAGGTGCGGTGGCGAACCGGGGCCGTTCGTCCACAACCTGGTACGGGATTGGATACCAACTTCCGGGAGCGAGACCGTGTTGGAGAGGCGGTCGAGCACGACTTAGCCACACCAACGGGTAGGTAGCCTGCCTTGGCTACGATCCTGCGGCGTGGACCAGGAAGGAGTACCTCGAGACTGTGCGGGCCATCGCCGTTGGGCTGTGCTACGCCTCCTGCAAGAACGCGCCGGAACCTCCAACGCCTTCTCCGCCGACGTAGAGGGTCGGGAGACTGGTGTAGGTGTGTTGGGTAGGTGGGTTTGCCTGAGTGTTGTGGTTGCGGTGCTTCTTGTTCTGGCGTGTGGCGGTGACGGTCAGGTCGTCTACTTCGATAGCCAGAGCGAGCTTGTTCCGGACCGGGATTCAACACGGAGCGCCGGCACGGTCTCGGCCTCGCCGCTTGGGGATGAGCCGGTTGCTCAATTGGATGTTGTTCCGTCGGTTGAGGTTGCGTCGCTTCGGGCTATCGCCGTGGACCGAGTTAACCGACGGAGGGCGGAACTGGGGTATTCACCTCTGGAGATCGGGGATAGTGTTGCTGCTCAGTATGTGGCTGAGCAGGCCCTTACCGGGTTGCGCCTGACTGACTACACCCGAGACGGGCTACCGATCGATGCCGTGTACACAGCTACCGGCGGTCGGGGATCTGTCCTGTCCTCTAGCCATATCCGTGGCTATTTCGACGCGGCTGAGATTATTCAGTGCAGATCTGCCCTGGTGATTTGTACGAGAACCGATGCGGCAGGTTATTTGTCGGACTATGTGGACTCGCAATTGGCGGACGCTCTTCCCCAGGATCCAGGGAGTCTGCTGTTCGCTGACTGGGAGAAACTACATGTGGGGGTCGCATATACCGACTTCACGTTTGTCGTGGTTCTACAGTTGGAACATCAGCAGGTCACGCATCTCAAGGAGACGTCGGTCTCGGGTGGGTTCCTGAGTCTTGAACTCGCTCCCTACGACGGTATCTCGATTGCATCTATCGACATCTACTACTACCCGCCTCCTGCTTCGCCTACGGCTAGCTTGTTCCGAAACAAGGTGTTGTCTGTCCATAGACCTCCGGACAGTGGTCACATACTGAATCTGCCTGACTCAGCGATCGTAGCCGACTATTGGTCCAGTAACGGTCAGACCACTTCAATAGTTGCATCTCTGGACGGACACCTTCCCGGACCCGGCATCTATGAAGTTATCGTCTGGGCAGGCTCCGAACTCCCTGCCAGTTCGTACTTCATCAACATTGAAACGGCGGATCTCCAGCCGGACCCAAACCTCAGACCATTCGAGGAGCCAGAGGTCCCTACGCTTCACGATCTTCGACTTTTTGCCCTAGAACTCATAAACCTAGATCGTCAAACGCATGGCGTGGCGCCAGTCAGGCTTGGATCCAACCAGGCTGCACAGGCCCATGCTGAAGACGCGGCACGTAACGGATACGGAGGTCACTGGACATCCGATGGACTGAAGCCATACATGCTCTACACACAAGCAGGTGGTGTCGGTGTAATAGCCGAGAACGCCGCCTGGCAGGCCAGAGGATCAGAGAATTGTGATGACCCTACGATCGTCTGCGGAGATATCGATGTGGCCGGCGCGATCGAATCTCTCCAGTGGTCCATGGTGTATGACGACGCTCATGCGAACTGGGGGCATCGCGATACGATCCTTGACCCAATCTACGACACCGTCAACATTGGAATAGCCTTCACCGACAGCCATGTCGCGTACTATCAGCACTTCGAATACACGCGGCTAACCCACGAAACGGTCCCCAAACTCACCGACGGGACCCTACGCCTTCGGCTGCGACCAAGGACCGGTTTCGAGATAGGCCATATCGAAATCTACTATGACCCACCACCAACCCCGAAACGCCCAGAGGAGATCTCCGGACTCAGAGCGTACTGTGTAGGTGGCGGGTTCACGGATGACTGTGAGAATGTCGAACCGATAACGCGAGTACTGGCACCACCACCACCCGGTTCCCATTACGTAGGCCTAGGCCCAGATGATGTTGTAGCTGGAACATGGAATCTTCAGACAGATGGAAGCGTCACCATCGAAGCCGACCTCCGACAGTTCATCACCACCAGTGGTGTCTACACAATCCTCATAGTCTCACAATCCGAGGATCCAGAACTCTTGGCGATGTACTCCCTCAACCAGTAGCACACTCCTGATCCAACGACGTGGTGGCCAGCTTCTACACCCACCGCGGAGGCGCGGTTCCGGTACCTCTTAAACGCGAGGAGGAATCGCCCTCCTCGCACGACTCCGTCGGTATCTGCCTTCCCTTTCTCCTCCGACGTTCCTCCAAGCGGTGCGCAGATGGCAATGGCACTGCCAGGGCCTTAGACCCCAATCCCTAACCTGGCAACGAAGCGACGCTCGGAGTGCGTTCCTCTTCTTTCGCGGTGGGTTGTCACGGTCAGAGAGGACGTATTGATGATCGGAGCGCCCAACGGGTCTGGTTCAGGACCGGTACCCCGCCCGAGACCACCACCGCAACCGGGGGCGGTTGGACCTGCCCTCTCCACAGGGCGCCGACATCGATCTGTCCGGCTGCCGGCGGATTTGTCGAGTCCCCGACTCGTGTGGAACGCTGCATCATGGCACGCATCGAAGTGATACCCGACGACTCCTGGGACGGCGCGCTCGGCGAGCTCTACCCCCGGGTTGTGGATCGTGCGTACGGCCGGGTCGACAACATCCTCGCCGTGCACTCCCTCAACCCCCGCGGCATGGCTGCGCACCAGGGTCTGTACGAGTCGGCGATGGCAGGAACAGCGACGCTCCGCAAGGTCGAGCGGGAGATCATCGCCTTGGTCGTGAGTCTCGAGAATGACTGCCACTACTGAGTCGTCCACCACCGGCGCGGTCTGCGCCGGCTGATCAACGACGACGAGCTCGTCGCGGCGATCGAACGGGACTGGAAAACTGCTGACCTGTCACCCAAGCGGAGGTCGATGCTGAGGTTCGCGGTCAAGCTGACTACAGCACCGGGCGCGATGGATGACGCCGACGTGGAGGATCTTCGCTCGGCCGGTTTCTCTGATCGTGACATTCTCGACATAGTCGAGGTCGTCGGCTATTACGCGTACGCGAACCGGGTGGCCGACGGTCTCGGCATCGAGACCGAACCCTGGATCAGCGACTGATCCGTCACGAGCCGCCGGGGGCCGTCATCATGTGGTCGGGTAGCTGAGCCGGACCAGAGGGATCGCCCGGTCGGTGCCCTCCTGGTACCGCGCGTAGCGAGGAGCGCCCGCGATCCGCGCCTTCCACAACTCCTCCCGCTCGTCACCGGTGAGGGTCTCCGCCACCGCCGGGAGGATTCGCTCCCTGTCCTGCACGATCACGTCGGGGTTGGCTACGAGGTTGTGGTACCAGGCCGGGTGGTGATCGGCGCCACCGAAGGATCCGACCACCACCATCGAGTCGCCGTCGGGCAGGTAGCTGAGGCAGACCGTGTGCGGTTTGGCGGAACGGCGGCCGGTGGTGCGAAGAAGGATGCACGGCATCCCGTCGACGCGGCCGCCGACCCTGCCCCTGGTCAGCTTGTACAGAACGACGTGGATGCGCGAGATCCACGGGATGAGCCGGTGCGGAGGTGTCCAGTCGCTCATGCCTAGCCCGCGACGCTTCGCCAACTACTGACTACCGACTACCGACTCGGAACTAATCAGCTAGTCGACCGTCCAGGTGCCGAGGCTGGTGAGCAGCTTCCTGAGGTCGCCGTTGCCGCGGGATGCCATGGACCGGGTGACGGCGTCCTGGAGGGCGTCGTCGTAGACGGGCCGGTAGACGTCGCGGAAGATGCCGAGAGGAGTCGGGCCGTAGGGTCCGTGGGCCAGGCGGGACAGGGCGAAGGCCTGCGAGGCGTCCTCGGCGTGGGCATCGTGGACGACTATCTGCGACGCGTTGACAGAGGCCCGGTCGACGATCACCGCCCGACCGCCGTCCCAGACCACGGCCTTCTCGTTGTTGGCCCCGAACACGATCGGCTGGCCGTGCACGAGGTCGATCCGGTTTACGTAGCGCTCCTTCTTGCCGGTCAACTGGATGAAGGCCTTGTCATTGAACACGTTGCAGTTCTGGTAGATCTCGATGAGGGCGGAACCGCGGTGGGAGTGGGCCGCCTTCAGCATGGCTGTGGTGTGCTTGCGGTCCATGTCGAGAGTGCGGGCCACGAAGGAGGCTTCGGCGCCGAGCGCCAGGCTGACCGGGTTGAACGGGTAGTCGATCGACCCCGCCGGGGAGGACTTGGTGGTCTTGCCGGGCTCGGATGTGGGCGAGTACTGACCCTTCGTCAGCCCGTAGATCTGGTTGTTGAACAGCAGGATCGTCATGTCGATGTTGCGGCGCAGAGCATGGATCAGGTGGTTCCCGCCGATCGACAGGAGATCCCCGTCACCTCCTACCACCCACACCGACAGCGCCGGGTTGGCCACAGCCACCCCGGTGGCGATCGCGGGGGCGCGACCGTGGATGGCGTGCATCCCGTAGGTGTTCATGTAGTACGGGAAGCGGGCGGCACAGCCGATACCGGAGACGAAGACCACGTTCTCCCTCTTGATGTCGAGTCCGGCGAAGAAGTTCTGGACCGCGGCGAGGATCGTGTAGTCGCCGCAGCCCGGGCACCAGCGAACCTCCTGGTCGGTCTGGAAGTCGACCCGTGTGTAGCTCATCGGCCTGCAATCTCCATGATCTTGGCGCTTATCTCGCCGAATTTGAACGGGACCCCCTCCACCTTGCTGAAGGAGATGACGGGCCGGACGAATTCGGCCTTCACCATCCGCGACAGCTGGCCGTTGTTCATCTCGGGGATCAGCACCTGGTCGTAGCTGCTCAGCACGGTGGGCATGTTGGGAGGGAACGGGCTCAGGTACCGGATCCGGGCGTAGGCGACCTTGGCGCCCTTCCGCCGGGCGTTGCCCACCCCCGCCTTGACCGCCGAGTACGTCGAGCCCCAGCTCAGCACCAGCAGGTCCGCCCCGTCGGGGTCGTCGACCTCCACCTCCGGGATGTCGTTGGCGATGTTCGCCACCTTCCAGGCCCTGATGTCGGTCATGAGCTGGTGGTTGTCGGGGTCGTAGGAGACGTTCCCCGTCCCCTCCTCCTTCTCGAGGCCGCCGATGCGGTGCTCGAGGCCGGGCATGCCGGGGATCGCCCAGCGGCGGGACATGGTCTGGAGGTCACGCAGGTAGGGCAGGAACTTGTCGCCGGCGTTCGGCCCGGTCGCGAACGGAACGCCGAGGCGCGGTAGGGATGCGATGTCGGGCAGCCTCCACGGCTCGGAACCGGTGGCGATGTAGCCGTCGGAGAGGAGGATGACCGGGGTCATGTACTTCACGGCGATCCGGGCGGCCTCGATGGCCACCTCGAAGGCGTCCGACGGGGAGGAGGCGGCGATCACCGGCAGGGGGGACTCGCCGTGGCGACCCCACACCGCCAGGAACAGGTCCGACTGCTCGGGCTTGGTCGGGAGCCCGGTCGAGGGGCCGCCCCGCTGCACGTCGACGATGATCATCGGCATCTCGGTGATCATCGCCAGGCTGATCGTCTCGCCCTTGAGGGACAGGCCCGGCCCGCTCGTGCCGGTGACGGCCAGCGACCCGGCGAAGGCGGCGCCGAGTGCGGCGCCCGCCGCTGCGATCTCGTCCTCGGCTTGGAAGGTCTTCACTCCGAAGTTCCGGTGGCGCACCAACTCGTGCAGGATCTCCGAGGCGGGGGTGATCGGGTAGGAGGCGTAGAACAGCGGCAGGCCGGACAGTTGCGAGGCGGCTACCAGCCCCCACGACAGCGCCGCGTTGCCGTTGACGTTGGTGTAGGTGCCGGGCGGGAGCGCCGCAGGCCGGACCTCGATCTGGCGGGCGAAGCTCTCGGTGGTTATGCCGTAGTTGTATCCGGCCTTGAGAGCCGCAAGGTTGGCGTTCATGACCGGCTCGATTCGGCCGAACTTCTTCCTCACCCATTCGGCGGTCACCTTGGTCTCCCGACCGAACATCCACAGGAGCAGGCCCAAGGCGAGGAAGTTCTTCGAGCGGAGCACCGCTCGCCCGCTCACGCCCGAGCCCTTCACCGCCTCCTTGGTGAGCGTTTCCATCGGGACCGCGTGGAGGTCATAGCCGGCTAGGGATCCGTCCTCGAGGGGGCTGGACTCGAAGCCGGCCTTGTAGAGGTTTCGCTCGTCGAAGGCTTCCTCGTTGATGATCAGTATCCCGTCCTCGCGCAGGTCCTTGAGATGGACCTTGAGTGCGGCCGGGTTCATGGCCACCAGCACCCCGGGCCGGTCGCCGGGGGTGAGGATGTCCCAGTCGGCTATCTGGAGTTGGAAGGACGAGACGCCGGGTAGGGTGCCGGCCGGCGCGCGGATCTCGGCCGGGAAGGTCGGCAGGGTGGCGAGATCGTTCCCGAAGTTGGCGGCTGCGTCCGTGAACCGGTTGCCGGCCAACTGCATCCCGTCGCCCGAGTCGCCTGCGAAGCGGATCACCATGCGATCCTGGTTGACGACCTGAATGCCTCCGTTCGGCCCCGCCACCCCGGGGTCCGGCTGCCCGGGTCCGGCTGCGTAGTTCTCGCTATCCACTTCCTCTGCTCTCTCTCAACGCGCGTGCAAGCGCTCTCCAGGGCGTTTCGGAGTGGTCAGCAACATCGTCGGCCCGGTCCGAATCCCCGGCGAGGCGCATGCGGTAAGTGTACCCTGTCCGGCTGCCTTTCCGGTACTCGAATCCATTGCAACTCCCGGTAACCGGGTGTTTGCGGCCGGACAGGGGCTCGTATCAGGTCCAGCCGGGCGGGGGTCTCGATGCCACCAGCCCGAGGCGCTCCAGTACCTCCCCGACATCGAGCAGCAACTCCTCCTCTCCCCAGGGGGCGATCAACTGCACCGCCGGAGGGGGCGTCCCGTCGTCGGCGAGGGGCAGGGAGATCGCCGGGCAGCCCAACACGTTGACCATTGACGTGAAGCCGCCCAGTACGTCGCCGGTCCAGAGGGGTTTCCCGGCGACCACGATCTCGGCGACCCCGATCGTCTTGCGGTTGTGGCCGACCGTCGGCGTCAGGATCAGGTCGTATTCGGAGAAGATCCTCCGGGCCGCCTGGACTGTGCCCGCTCTCCAACGCCGCGCCTGCGTGTACTCGTCGATCGTGGTGCGGATCGCTGTCTCCACCCGCTTCCGGACCTCAGGTCCGTAAGGCTTGCCGGGGTCGTCGATCCATTGCCGATGGGTAGCGGCTGCCTCGGCGGCGGACAGCGCGGCGCGGATCGGATCCGGGACCAATGCCCGGTCCCGGAGCGGCTCGACCCTCGCGCAGGCCTCCCGCAGCCGGTCGTGGAACCCCTCGAAGGAGGTTCGGATCTCATCGGATGTCGGCACCCACTCGAGCCAGGGCACGGGCACGGCCACCCGGATCCGGTCCAGCGAGCCGAGCCGGCGACCTTGCCGATCCCGGGGGTCGGACCAGGGATCGCTGCGGTCGAACCCCTTCATGGCCGTGTACACGAGGCGGGCGTCTGCACAGGTGGTGGTCAGCGGTCCCACGGTGTCCATCGATCCGGCCAGCGGGAACACACCGGTGAGGGGGACCCGGCCGTGCGTCACCTTGAGGCCGACGACGCCGCACAGCGCGGCCGGCACCCTTACCGAGCCTCCGGTGTCCGTTCCGATGGCGGCGGGGGCCATGCCCGCCGATACGGCGACAGCTGACCCCCCGGACGACCCGCCCGGCGAGAGGCTGCGGTCCCAAGGGTTGCGAACCACCCCGAACCAGGGATTCTCGGAGGAGCCCCCGTACGCGAACTCGTCGAGCCCGGTGCGGCCCATGATGATCGCCCCGGCCGCCTCCAAGCGGTCGACCACCGGGGCCGACACCGCGGCTTCCTTCCGGTAGAAGCCCGACCCGGCGGTGGTTGTATGCCCGGCGTGATCGATCAGGTCCTTGAGGGCGATCGGGACGCCGGCCAGGGATCCGGCGCGGGATCCGGCGTCGACCCGGTCGGCCTGACGCAGAGCGCCGTCGGGGTCGAGTTCGGTGAAGGCGTTGAGGTCCGGGTTACGTGCCAGGGCTCTCTCGAGGTAGCCATCCACCACCTCGCGGGCGGTCCTGGCACGGGCGTGGACCGCCCGGACGATGGACTCGACGGGGCCTAGCACGGTCGCACAGCTACCGGATCGGTCGGATGTCTCCGGGTGGATCACGATCCAGGCTGCCCTTCCTCTTCACGCGTGCGAATGCTCCCGGGTCGTCTTCCATGCCGTCCGGTCGCCGGCACCGGCGCCGATCCCCGGCGGGCCGGTGCAGCCGAGCCTACCCGTGGCGCCGCACTCCGGTGTTCGGATCGATTCGCATCCCGCGTATCCGTGCCTGCGGGAACCGATCACGTCGGCGGTGGGATCGAGACCGCCAGACCCGCTCTCTCCAGAGCCTCCCCGACGTCGAGCAGCAACTCCTCCCGGCCCCAGGGGGCGACCAGCTGCGCGGCCGGCGGTGGTATCCCCTCGTCCCGGAGGGGGAGGGATATGGCCGGGCAGCCCAGCACGTTGACCAGCGCGGTGTAGCCGGCCAGAACGTCGCGATAGAAGACGGGCGCTTCTCCGATCCTGATGTCGTCCACACCGATGCGCTTGCGGGAGTGGCCCACAGTCGGAGTCAGGATCAGGTCGTAGCCGCTCAAGATCTCTCTGGCCGCCTGGACGACACGGGCCCGCCAACGTAGCGCCTCGGTGTACTCGTCGGTGGTGATGCGCATGGCGAGTTCCAGGCGTTCCTGCACGTCGGTCCCGTACGGCTTGGTGGGATCGCCGAACCAGCGGCGGTGCACGGCCGCGCCCTCCGTGGCGGCCAGCCTGACCAGGATCGGCTCCGGCGCCAGATACGGTTCCTCCACCGGCTCCACCGTGATGCGGAGATCGCGCAGCCGGTCGCAGAAGGTCTCGAAGGAGCGGCGGGTCGCCGCCGAGGTCGGCACCTGATCCAGCCAGGCCACCGGCACAGCCGTCCGCAGCCCCTCCAGTGACCCGAGCCGCTCGGGAGCCGTGTCCGCGGGCTTCGACCAGGGGTCGCTCCGGTCGAAGCCTTTCATGGCCCTGTAGAGGATCCGGCAGTCGCCGCTCGTGGTCGCCAGCGGCCCGACCGTGTCCATGGATCCGGCCAGGGGGAACACGCCGGTGAGGGGGATCCGGCCGTGGGTGACCTTGAGACCCACGATGCCGCACAGGGCAGCCGGCGTCCTCACCGAGCCTCCGGTGTCCGTTCCGATGGCGGCCGGCGCCATCCGGGCGGCCACCGCGGCCGCCGATCCGCCGGACGACCCGCCCGGTGACTGGTTGCGGTCCCAGGGGTTGCGAACCGCTCCGAACCAGGGATTCTCGGAGGAGAACCCGTAGGCGAACTCGTGGAGCCCGGTGCGGCCCATGATGATCGCACCGGCCGCCTTGAGGCGATCGACCACCGGGGCCGACACCGCGGCTTCCTTCCGGTAGAAGGCCGACCCGGCGGTGGTTGTATGCCCGGCGTGATCGATCAGGTCCTTGAGGGCGATCGGGACGCCGGCCAGGGATCCGGCGCGGGATCCGGCGTCGACCCGGTCGGCCTGACGCAGAGCGCCGTCGGGGTCGAGTTCGGTGAAGGCGTTGAGATCCGGGTTACGTGCCAGGGCTGTCTCGAGGTAGCCATCCACCACCTCGCGGGCGGTCCGGGCACCGGCGTGGACCGCCCGGACGATGGACTCGACAGGTCCTTCCACGGTCAGGCGGCTACCAGACCAGTTCGGCGGTCTCCGGGTAGATCATTATCCAGAGCCTCCCCGGAGGCACCGTGATCGGATTACCGCGCGGGTCCGTGATCCTGAACCACTCGCCGGCGCTCTCCCGCCTCCAGCGGCCCTCCGAGAAGCGTCCCTGCCCGAACACGATCGCCCGGTTCTCGCCCACCGTGTTCCAGGCCGGCACGCACGAGCCGTCCCCCGTTGGGCAGTCCGTGTAGCGCTCCGCCATGAGCACGATGAGCACATCGGCTTCGATCTGGCCGGTCTCGTTACCGTCCCGGCTTCTCCAGAGGTGCGGTTCGCCTTCCGACGACCGCAGGTATCTGGTCCCGTCCCAGCGCCACACGACGTCGACCTCGTCGCTCCAGTCGAAGAAGATGTAGCTGGCGGTCGCCCCCTCGGGACCGCTCAGGTCTCCCCGGTTGAAGAGAGTCGGAGGAGCCTTGCGCCCGTAGCCCCGTTCGGCTACCACGCGGCGGGCCTCGTAGGTGTTGACGTACAGGTTGTGGGGCGCCCTCCGCTCGTTCCAGCGGGCGGTCAGGGGAGGGCCGAGGTCGCCGATCAGCGGTACGTCGTTCCTGGTTATCTTGCGGGTGATCCATGGTTGGCCGCCACTGATCAGCAGCACCCCCTCCAGCGGCCTCACCAAGGTCCAGTCGGTGGGCCGGGCCGAGCGCATGGGCCCCAACCAGTCGGAGTCGGAGTTGTGGAACAGGGCGATGAACCTGGTAAGACCGCCCTCGACCACCAGTTCGTACACCGCGTCGGCCTTCTCGATCCCCGACTGCGGTTGGGCGTTCCAATGGTTGTCCATCTTGACGGCCACCAGCTTGCGGTCGAGGAGGTTGACGTCTTCCACCGGTAGCCCTGTCACGGGTGAGACCGGGCCTGAGTAGGCGGTCGTGGTGGGCCCGGCGGTGGTCTCCGGTGGGGACTCCTCGTTGCTGGTGGGCCCCGCGGTGGTCTCGGTGGTGGACTCGTCGGCGTTGGTGGGTGCGTCGGCGTTGGTGGATGCGGCGGCGGTGGTACCGGTGCCGGCCGGCGCCGTGTCGGTGGGCGATTCCTCCGCCGGCTGGGTCGGCGCTTCGCCGGTCGTATCGACCGCGCCGCTCTCAGGGCCGGGCTCTGCCCCGGCGGTGGCGGTGGTCGTGTCCGAGGATGCGGCCGTGACGGAAGCGGTGGGGGCAGGATCGTCACCGCCGCACGCGAGCGTGAGGAGCAGCCATACGATGAGCCCGGCCGGCAGTTTTCGCGACATAGCGCTCAGAGTGTCTCAGAAACGGACCGCCAATTGCAACGACCTAGCGACGCGACGTAAGTATGTGCCAACCAATTCTGTCGGGCTTCCGGGATGGAGGAGGGGTCGATTCGGGGAACACCCTCCCAGCAACCGGCAACCGGCGACCGCTACGGGAGCCGCCGGACTCCGCTTAGCGGCCAGTAGCGGGCTACGGCAACCGAGTGGATCTGCTCGCGGGTGATCGGGCCGCTCGACCGGCTGTCGTGGGCGGAGCCGGGTCGGTTGTCTCCGAACACGAAGAAGGAACCCTGAGGCACCGGCCAGTGACCGTCCGGACGGGTGGCGGCGGACCACCAAGGATCGTCGAACGGGATTCCGTCGATCATGAGAACCCCCGCCTCCACGCTCACCGTCTCCCCAGGGAGTCCGATCACCCGCTTGACGAGGTAGCGGTCGCCGGTCCGGAACACGACGACATCCCCGCGCCTGGGTGCGCGGCCGTTGCGGATCAGGCGGGTCAGCAGGTAGTCACCGGGCGCCAGGAGGGGTTCCATAGAGTGGTCGGCCACCTCGAAGCGGCTGAAGCGGGTTCGGAACCATGCGAACAGGGCGAGTGACGTGATGATGGCGTTCGGCTCCTATCGGTTGGGCGGGCGAGGCGATGCCCGGTTGCGCCGGTGGGCCGGCGGCGAGTGTATTGTCAGGCGGGCAGTACAACTAATCACGAAGGAGAAGAAATGGGGATCTTCAAGCCGTCGAAGCTGGCCCACGCCCACTGCGACCTGTTCTGTGGCGTGTACGACCCGGCCCAGGCCCGGATCGAAGCCGAGTCGGTCTTGCAGGCGGCCAAGAAGTACCACGGCAGCGACGACGAGGTCTTCCGTTCCCGGTGCATCGCCGTCAAGGAATCGCAGGCCGAGTTGGTCAAGCATCACCTGTCGGTGCTCTGGACCGACTTCTTCAAGCCCCACCATCTGGAGAGGTTTCCGGAGTTGCACGGCATGTTCTGGAACGCCATCAAGGCGGCGGGGGATGCCAAGAAGTCGACAGACCCGTCGGCGGCGGAGGATCTGATCGCCCAGATCGACGGTATAGCCGACGTGTTCTGGCAGACCGACGAGTCCGCCAACGTAGGCCTCTACCCGCCTTCCTGAACACCGGGCGGCACCCGCTCGGGAGCCGGCCCGCGGGCGGTGGTCTCTACTCGCCGACCAGATCCCGGCGCCTCAGCAGGGTTCCGGTCAGCATGACCGAGATCAACGCCATCGCCGCCACTTTGGCGGCGGCCCCTCCCGCTCCGATCGTCACCCGGCCGAGTATCTGATCAACCGCGTCGTACGTGTCGGGCGTCACGGCCGCGAAGTCGGCCCAGGCGGACAGGACGGTGCGGTAGATGGAGGATGCCTGGATCCCCTCGATGATGCTGGCGAGGATCCCCTCCCATAGAAACAGGTAGCCGAGGCCGACCAGCGTCGCCCGGTTCAGCACCAGCCCGAGCGGCACGAACAGGGCAGCCGAGGCGAGGCTCTGCACTGCGACGGCGGCGGTGGTGGCGATCCCGAGGGACCAGTCGCCGCTCATGAGCGCGGCCACCAGCCAGGTGATGAGCACGCCCGCCTCCAGGATGACGAACGACGAGATGGCGGCGCCGATCAACGCGCCGAGTGCGATGACCGGGCGTGACACCGGTTTCATCAGCAGGAAGGGAAGGGTGCGGGCCTTTCTCTCCTCGCCGAGCGCTGCGGTGGACACCACGAGGGCGGCCACGGGGTAGAGGGTGCCCATCCCGAGGGTGAAGGTGACGTTGTGGTACATCTCGGCCGCGAAATCGTCGGAACGGCTCAGGGCCACCAGGAAGATCAGCGGCGCCGGCGAAGCCGTGAGCAGGAACATGACGATCGACCGCCGGAGCCTCATCAGGCGGCCGGCGATCGAGCCCACGATCAGGAACAGGGCCTTCATCCCAGGTCCACCAGGTAGCGGAAGACGCTGTCCAGCGACTCATCCTCGGGGGATACCTTGGTGATCCGGGCGCCGGCCTCGCGAGCGGCCATAGCGATGTCCCCGCCGAGAGCCCGGGCGTCCCCGGTCCTGATCTCGACGCCGGCAGCATCGACCCCAACCGCCTCCACCCACTCGCCGGCGAGCAGCCTGCGCGCCAGCGGTCGCGGCCGGTCGGTGTCGATCCGGATCCTGCGGGGCTTGTCGGACATGGCGTCGCGCAGCGCCGCCACCGTTCCCGCCGCCGCCACCCGGCCGTCCACCATCGCCACCACCCTGCCCGCCATACGCTCCACTTCGGCCAGGACGTGGGACGAGACGATGATCGTGCGGCCTTCCTGCCCGAGGCTCACGAGCAACTCGATGAGGCGGGCGCGCTGGATCGGGTCGGTACCGTTCAGGGGCTCGTCGAGTAGCAGCACCTTCGGGTCGTGGACCAGGGCGGCCGCCACCTTGGCCCGCTGTCGCATGCCCTTGGAGTAGGTGGACAGCCGTCGGTCGGCGTCGCTGGTCAGATGCACCGTCTCCAGCGCTCGTCGAGCGGCCGCCGGTGCCCCGTCGGCCTTCGACATGGCGGCGCTCCACTCGACGAAACGCCGGGCGGTCATGTGCCCGTACACGGCCTCGTCCTCCGGCACGAACCCCACCTGCCGGTAGACGCCGTGCCTCTTCTTCGGAGGGAGTCCGAGGATGGTCGCCTTACCCGACGACGGCACCAGCAGGCCGGCGAGGACACGTAAGAGGGTGGTCTTCCCGGCCCCGTTCGGTCCCAGCAGGCCGGTGACGCCCGGTCCGAAGGAGCAGTCCACCTCCGACACGGCCACCTTCGCTCCGAACCACTTCGACAGGCGGGCCGCCACCACGGTGGCCTCCTCCACGTGGAGGGCGTCGGTCGTCCTGGCGGGGGCGGTCACGTCAGTCTCCGGTAGCGCCAACCGACGAGGGCCATGCTGAGCACGGCGAGGCTGACCACCACGGCCAGGGACACTCCCGGGCCGAACCCGGCCTGGGCGGGTATCCATTCGGCGGACTCGTGGACTCCGAAGATCCAGTCCCTTATATACCTGGGATGCTGCTCGGTGGCCAGCAGGCTGGCCCAGCGGGTGCCCGGTGCCTCCTCGACCGCTTCCTGCAGGAACAGGGCCACCAGGTTGAGACCCAGCGATCCGGCCAGGAAGGCTGCGGCGGCACCCCCCACCCGGTTGACGAAGGCGGCCGTCAGGAAGCTGAGGGAGGCGTGCAGCACGAAGTAGCCGAGTGCCGCCAGCGGGACCTGCCAGAGGATGTCGGTGGTCCGGCCGAGGTAGGAGAGGAAGCCTTCTCTGGAAAGCGCAGCCATCCCGAGGTGGAGGAGGAGTTGGGGGACCAGCCAGAAGCTGAGGATCACGGCGGCGTAGGCGAGCGCCTTCCCCAGCAGGTAGTCGCGGAGGGCCAGCGGTCGTGAGAAGTAGACGTTGAGAACCCCCTCGGTCCGGTCCGGTATCAGCAGCTGTGCCCCCGCGTACGCGGCGAACAGCAGCGCCACCACGGAAATGAAGTCGAAGTACCCGCGGTAGCGGGGGATGAGATCTGCGGGTCCTTCGGAGACGGGTATCTGGGACGTGGCCCACGAGATGGCCACCAGGACCACGACCGACGCCAGCGCCAGGACGATCAGAGCCCAGGGGAGCAGTTTCCGCTTCGCCTTGCGACGTAGCCCGATGACCCTGCGGAACCCCTCCCTCACGATGGCCCGGATGGCTCCGCGCCGACCCGTACGGGTCCCTTCGTAGTGTCGGTAGCCGCGGTCGACGATGATCGCCTCTTCGCGAACCTCGGGCCGCGGCTCAGCCATTCGCTTTCCTCGCCGCAGCCAGCAGGACATCCTCCAGGCGGCTCAGGCTGGTCCCCAGCCTCCGCACCGATGATCCGGACGACTCGAGACCGTCGCGCAACAGTTCGAAGGCGTCGTCCGACGGGCTGCTGACGGTCACCACCGCGCCCTCCATCGTGACGTCGATGCCCCGGCGCGAGAGGGTGTCGACGAGGGGACCGGGGTCGCCGAACACCTCCACGGACACCCTGTCACTCTCGCCGGGAGGGTCGAGCGGCGCCGAGTGGATCATCTGTCCGGCGTCGAGCATCACCACCCAGTCGCAGGTGCGCTCGATGTCGTCGAGGATGTGGGACGAGAACAGCACGTTCATGCCGAAACGGCGGAAGCGCCCTATCAGCTCCAGCATCTGGTCCCTCCCGGCGGGGTCCAGCCCGGAGGCCGGCTCGTCGAGGAGCACCAGGTCCGGATCGTGGACGATGCTCTGGGCCAGCTTCACGCGCTGCTGCATCCCGGTCGAGAAGTCCCCGAGATAGCGGAATCGCTCTTCGTGCAGCCCGACCAGGAAGAGGGTCTCGGACGCCCTCCGGCGGGCTTCGACCGGGGGGATACCCGCCAGTTCCGCGGCGTACGCAACGAAATCGGCCGCGGTCTGGTCGAGCGGTAGGCACCTGCCCTCGGGCATGTAGCCGATCCGGGCCCGCAGCCCGGCCGGATCGTCCTCCACAGCCTTGCCGAATACCGAGACCTCGCCGTAGGTGGGCCTGATCAGGCCGAGTACCAGCCTGATCAGGGTGGTCTTGCCGGCTCCGTTGGCTCCGATCAGGCCCGTGACGCCGGGGGGGACATCCAGGTCGACCTCCTCGAGCGCCCTGATGTTCCCGTAGTGCTTGTACAGCCTGCGGGCCTCGATGATGGGCGCGTCCGCCTCCGGCAGTTCCCGTTGCCCGGTCACTGTCGTGTGGATCCGGCGACCGCGCCTTGGTTCATCACGAGGTTCCTTTCCAGAGCAGTTGACGTTGTCGCGCCGTTACCGTCGAGTGACGGAAGGCATGAGACTCACTGTTCATCGGATACAGCGACCCGTCAATGGGGGATCACCCTCGCGAAACCCTGAGTTCCAAGGAACCTCGGGAGATTTCCCCGGAGATGACCCTATCGTACTGGCATCGCTACGCGGACAGGCTCGGGCTCGAGGCCGTTCGAGGTGTCGAACCACAGGGACTCGGCGCCTCACGAGCGGATCGGCAGGCCCTACCGCTCCTGCCTTGTGGCGGGCACTTGCAGCGGCATCATCTCCCATGGCTCCGTTTGGACGACCGGTGTGCGATCCAGGCGCGAACCCGCGTCAGCAAATCCTTGGCCCACCTGAACTCGGTGGACCACAGGAGCAGGCCCGCCACGAGGAATACGGTGCCGGGAAGGACGGGCAGGGCGAATCCGGCCACGCCCAGCAGGACGAGCAGTCCTCCGGCGATGGCCACGAATGCCCTCCGGACGTTTTGCTGAACGCTCATCGCTTCGTGTGGGACTCCCTGCCTCGGCTCGCCTCAGCCGCGCACCGCAGTCTCTACCTTCCGGTAGAGGGGTGATACGGATCCCAGGGTGGTTCCGGCGGGTACCCGAACACCTACCCATCCCTGCTCCGCGATGGTTCCTGGAAGGCCCAACATGGAATGGAGCCGTTGGGTGGTCACCGGAAGGTAGGGAGCCAGCGCCACCTTCAGGTGGTTGATGGCATCGAGAGCGGTCTTCAGCACCGTGCCGGTGCGCTCGAGGTCGGTCTTGGCCGTCTTCCAGGGCTCGGTGGCGTTCAGGTAGGCGTTGATCTGCCCGGCGGTTTCCATGGAGAGCCGGAGTCCGGCCCTCAATTCGACCCTCTCGATGCGGTTGGCCACCCGGTCCAGAAGCTGCGTGGCTGCGAGCCGGACCGCTTGGTCCTCCGGGGCTTCCTCGCTGGCCTCGGGAACCCGACCTCCGAAGTTGGACCGGGTCATCGACAGCACCCGGTTGACCAGGTTGCCCCAGGTGGCGACCAACTCATCGTTGATTCGCCGGTCGATCTCGTCCTCTGTCATCTCGGTGTCGCTGTTCTCCGGAAGGTTGGCTGCCAAGGCATAGCGGAGGGAGTCGGGCTCGTAGATGTCCAGCGCCCCGCCGACGGTGAGTCCGATTCCCCGGCTGGCCGACGCCTTGCCTCCCCGGAAGGTCACGTACTGATTGGCGGGGACGTTGGTAGGGAGCTCCAGGCCGCCGTAGCCGAGCAGCATGGCGGGCCAGATGATGGTGTGGAACGGGATATTGTCCTTGCCGATGAAGTAGTAGTGCTCGGCATCGGGATTCTCCCACCAGTCCTTCCACGCGTCGGGAGTTCCCCGGATCTGGGACCACTCCTTCGACGCCGACAGGTAGCCGATCACCGCGTCGAACCAGACGTAGATCTTCTTGCCGGGTCCCAGACCCTCGACCGGGATGTCGATGCCCCAGTCGATGTCGCGGGTGATGGCGCGGTCCTGCAGCCCCTCCTCGATCCACCCGAGCGAGAAGTTGAGCACGTGCTTGCGCCAACCCGTCCGGGAGTGCAGCCACTCCTCCAGCCGGTCCGAGAATTGCGGCAGGCGCAGGTAGAAGTGGTCGGTCTTCCGGCTCACCGGCGTCGCGCCCGACAGCTTGGAGCGGGCCTCGATCAGGTCCACCGGATCGAGGGTACGGCCGCACGAATCGCACTGGTCGCCTCGCGCCTCGCCGTACCCGCAATATGGGCAGGTCCCCTCCACGTAACGGTCGGGAAGGAAACGGCGCGACTCCGGATCGTAGAACTGCTCGGAGGTGCGCCGGTCGATGTGGCCGTTCTCGTGCAGCGTGCGGAAGATGTCCTGGGTGACAGCGTGGTGGTTGGGGGTGCCTGTCATAGTGAACAGTTCCCACTGGATCGCCAGGTCCTCCCAGTTGGCCACGAACTCGGCGTGGTAGCGATCGACGATCTCCTGGGGCGTCACCCCCTCCTGGTCAGCCCGCACCGTGATCGGCGTGCCGTAGACATCGCTTCCCGACACCATCAGCACCCGGTCTCCGGCGAGCCGGTGGTAGCGGGCGAAGATGTCGGCCGGGAGGTAGGCCCCGGCCAGATGGCCCAGATGGCGCGATCCGGACGCGTAGGGCCAGGCGACGGAGACGAGGATATGTCGGTTCATGGGCCGCAGGGTACCGGAGGGGCAGGGTTACTGGCTAGCCGCGATTCGACCGACTCTGTGTCGGATCACCCTTCCGCCTACGATTGGAGACATGAGGGTTGGGGTGGCCTTCCTGGCCGGGCTGGTGGCCACGCTGTTCTTCCTGGACCTGCTACGCGCATACCGCCGGTCGCGCCAGCCGCACACCGCGGCCTATATGGCGGGGATCGGGTTCTTCGCCATTGCGACCTGGGCTCTGTTCACCGGTTCGGCCTTCGGTTGGACCTCGGCCAGCTACCGGGCCTTCTTCCTCTTCGGCGCCATCGTCAACATCCCGGTCCTGGCGCTGGGCTCGATGTTCCTGGTCGTCGGGCGCCGGGCCGGACACGCCATGCTCCTGGCCCTGTTCCCCTTCTTCGCCATCTCCATCCCGATGACCCTCGCGGAGCCCTTCGACGCCGGGTCCCTACCTGCGGACGGGGTACCGGGCGGTCGGGAACTATGGGCGGAGATGTTCGGCCCCCGGCTCTGGGCGGCGATCGGGGGCGGGATGGGAGCCACCATCATCATCGTGCTCGCGCTGGTGTCGGTCGTCCGGTTCTGGCGCAGGAACCGCCGCCTGGTGTTCGGCAACATCCTGATCGTGGCGGGCACGCTGGCCGCCACGACCGGGGGGACCATCCTCGCCTTCGGGATCGACTGGGGTTTCTCCGGCTCCCTGCTGGTGGCGGCGACCCTCATCTGGGCAGGTTTCCGGGTAGCCGTGAGCGCCCGCCGCACCCTGTCCACTTCAGTCGGGACGTGAGTCACACCTTCCGTCTCGCGGCCCGTTCCGGTCGGAGCGGGCCCGATCGACACGGGGAAACGATACGTCGGGCACGTCCGTTATTAATAGTTCAACCCCAACCCTTAACAACGCCGGAGCCAGTTAAGGAGATCTGAATAGATGGCCCGCGCTTGGCTGTCGGAACGGCTCGGATCGGGCGGATGCTCATCGGCTTCCTCCTACGCTACGCCGACCGGTTCCCGGCGTGTGCAGGACCACAGGGGCTGGCGTTTACCGGTGTCGTTTACTTGGAGGTCCGGGTCTTTCATGTGACCATGAGGCGTGGCATCCGGGTAGCCGGCTCGGGATCGATCGCGTCCTCGAGGGCTTCGGGCCCGGTGCGGTTCTTCAGTTCCTCGATCCGATCCAGTTGCCGCTCGAGTTGGTTACGGCGGGTGCTGGACAGTTTGCCGAAGGCGGAGTTGAGCCGATCCAGGTGGAGTCCCACCAGGTCGAACTGAGTCACGTAGCGTTGCCATTGGTCGGTGAAGTTGGACAGGCGTTCGAGTATCTCGTGGGACGAGCGTTCCATCGCAAGCGTGTCCATGGCCTGTCGTACCAAGGCCAGCATGGCGAAGAGCGTCGCCGGAGAGCAGATGACCACCCGGGTCTCCAGCGCTTCGTCGAATACGTTGCGATAGTGTTCGTGGATGAAGGCGTACACACCGTCGTTTGGGATGAACAACAGCACGTATCCGACGGTGGTGGCCGATTCCAGGTAGGTGTCTCGCGATGCGAGGCTCCTGATGTGTCCGAGAACGGCTTTCCCGAAGTCTCGGAGAGCCTTCTGTCTCTCAAGTTCCGATCCGGCTTCCACATAGCGGGTGTAGCCGTCCAAGGGAAACTTGGCGTCCATGTGCAGCATCTGGCCGTCGGGCAGCAGGAAGGTGAAATCGGGACGTGTGCCGGCGGCGGTGGTCTTCTGCTTGAGATAGTTGACACCTTCGACCATGCCTGCCGCCCTAAGGACGTCGTCGGCCATGCGTTCCCCCCACTGACCTCTCGCCTGAGTGTTGGTGAGGATGTCGTTGAGCCTCTGCGTTGACCTGAGAAGCTGGTCCTGCTGCTTGGCTGCGCTCCGCAGGTTCTGGGTGAATCCCTCATGCTGGGAGGCTCGTTCCTTCTGTAGTGCGGCCAGCTGGCGTCGGAGGTCGGACAACTCCTCTCTCATCTTCAGCGTGACTCCGTCCCATTTGTGGTCGATGATCTCTCGCTGGTGCTCGAGTTGGGCCTTGCCCGTTCGTACATGGGCCTGGAAGGTCCTGTCCGCCACGCCCACCAGCCTCTCGAGCATGGCTTCGGGGTCGATCGGGGGTGCGGCGCGGCGCTGCCGGTCCCAGGCAAGGGCGAACCCGATCGCGGTCAGGACGGCTATGGCGAGAGCTGAAATGAGAATGGTTGCATCCATGTAGACAATCGTACGAAGGGGGTGTGACAGATTGGTGGCTTGTGGCCATCCACCATCCACCACACACCATCCACCACTGACCACTGACCTAGCTAGGGCGTGTTCACGTAAAGTTACACCCATGTGATAATATAACCATATGAC
>JAPPFW010000075.1 GCA_028821575.1 bacterium
GTGGCTGGTGGCTGGTGGCTGGTGGCTGGTTGCTGGTGGCTGGTGGCTGGTGGCTAATGACCGTCAACAACGATTACAGCTATACCGAGAACCTCACTAACCACTGACCACTGATCACCAACCACCAATCAGGTCTTGAAGTCCTCGGGGGTCAGGTCTTCGAGGAACTCCCTGAAGCGTTCCACCTCGGCTTCCTGCTCCTCGTCCTTTATCTCGATGCCGGCGTCTTCCAATACCTGGGGGGTGGCGTAGAGGGGAGCACCGGTCCGGGCCGCGAGGGCGATCGCGTCGGACGGACGGGAACTGACGTGGTGTTCCTCGTCGTTCTGGTTGAGAACCAGATCCGCGTAGTAAACGCTGTCACGTAGTTCGGTCACGGTCACCCGCGCTACTTGGGCTCCGAGAACCTCGGTCGTTATTCGGAGCAGGTCGTGGGTGAAGGGTCGGGGTGTGGTCACGCCTTCGAGTGCGTACGCGATGGCGGTCGCCTCCATCGCCCCGATCCATATCGCCAGATAACGCTTACCACGGGTCTCGCGAAGCAACACTATCGGTTGGTTGGTGGGGTACTCGATCCGCACCCCGATCAGATCCATCGGAACGGTGTCGCTCATGGGGTGAGACTATCAGCACGTCGGGGGTGCGCAAGCGACAGCAGGGCCGAAGGGTCGGCGTCGAACCGTTCGAAGTCGAGGATTGCCCATAGGGATCGGAGGTTTCGCCATCGGCCCTTCCAGTCGAGTCCGTATCCCACGAGGAATTCGTCACCGACCTCGAAACCCCGGTAGCCGATCTCGAGGTCGACGATCCGCCGTGACGTTCTATCGAGAAGCGCCACGGTCTCCAGGCTCGCGCAGTTGCGGGCCTCGAGTGTGCGGCACAGGAGTTGGTGGGTGAGGCCGGTGTCGACGATGTCTTCAACGATCAGTACGTGGCGATCCTCCAGGTTGGTGGCGGTGTCCATCGCTAGGCGGACCCGGCCACCATGACCGAACCGCGTCAGAGCCAGGAAGTCCGTCTCGCAGTCGATCGCGATCCCACGCACCAGGTCGGCATGGAAGACGAGGGAGCCCGAGAGAACGCACACCAGGACGGGCCGGAGTCCGCGGTAGTCATGGCTGATGCGCTCCCCCAACTCGGTGACCCGTGTCTCGATGTCTCGCTCGGGCACGACCTCGGTGGCGATCATCGGCTGGCCAGCCTGGCCGTGAACCAGTCCCAGTAGCGCACGCTCCAGGTGAGTATGTCCTCAAGGCCTGGAAGTTCCGATCGCCGCTCGACCTCCATCACCTCGACGGGGACGGGTTCCTCGTCGGCAACAGGGTCAGGTGGTGGTTCGGCCGCCGGCAGGACGGCAGCATCGTTCCCTTCGACCGCAACTTCAGGCTCCGGGACGATCAACAGCTCGAAACTGCCCTCGACCGGCGGTCCGATTCCGCTGATCAGGGGTCTCGGGGCGGTCGACGCGACTGGTACCAGGGTCATGACGCCGAATTCGGCGAATCCATAGTCCAAGAGTGCAGTGGCGTCCCCGAAGTGATCGTCGGAACCCAGTACCACCGCGTAGAGGCGCCGCCCTCCGCGCTCCGCCGCTGCAACCAGAGTGAGAAGCGCCTGGTTCGTGAAGCCCGTCTTGACACCGATCGCTCCGGGGTAGGTGGCCAGAAGCTCGTTGCGGTTGACCGCCACCCTCGGCTCGCCGTCCGGGTTGGCCGGGAGGTTGGCGCTGCGGGCCTCGACGAGCCTGGCGAAGTCCGGGTCGTCCATCGCGGCGAGCGTAACGGTGAGCAGGTCGCGGGCCGAGCTGTAGTGGTCGGGGTGGTCGAGGCCGTGAGGGTTGACGAAGCTCGTATTCTCAAGACCTAGCTCCGCGGCCTTGGCATTCATAAGCCCGGCGAACCCGGCGACCGTACCTCCAACGTGTTCGGCCAGGGCTACCGCGGCGTCGTTCGCGCTCTGTAGGAGCAACGCAGCCAGCAGGTCCTCGACGGTCCACGGTGGCTCCCCGGGGACCAGGCCGATTTCGGACTCCCCGGCCAGGTCGGCTCGTGATGTTATCTCCACCGTCGCATCCGGTTCGGACTGCTCGATCACCACGAGGGCGGTCATGATCTTGGTCGTTGATGCCACCGCCCGCCGCGTGTCGGGACTCCTCTCGGCCAGGACATGGCCGAAGGTGTCGTCGTACAGTATCCACGCCTCCGCCGTCACCTCGGGTGGCGGAGGCGCCAGCAGTCCGTCATCAGGAGCCAGGGTGGCCCAGCCGCGGGGAGTACCACCCATGGGGGCGACGAAGATGGTCAGCACCACCAGGAACAGTGTTACGAGACGTCGCACTAGGAGGGTGCCGAAAGACCCCGTGCAAAGGGGTTCGCCCGGTAGTTCACAACTCTCAGACTAGATGGTCAGTTCCAGGGGCTCCGGAAGCGGTCAGCGGTCGGTGGTCAGTGGTCCACCTCACGGACAACGGACAACGGACAACGGACTGCGATCCGCCAGCCGCCAGCCGCCAGCCGCCAGCCGCCAGCCGCCAGTAAGTCTCAGTCCTCGTCGAGGATTGTCCTCACCTCCGCGAGGAACAGCAGGTCGTTGAGTCGACGCAGCGCTTCCACACCTCTCCTGGTGGTTTCCGCAGCATGGCGCCGGGCTTCGGGGCTGCGGTTCCTCCGCATGGCGACCGTGAGTCCCCCGATCAACTCGATGTGGCGGACGGCCGCGTTGCGGATCATGCGCAGATGACGGGGCTCCAATCCTTGATCGATGAGCACCCTGCACTGGCGTGCAATCGCCAGGTCCCGACTCGTGAACTTGGCGACCCCGTGCTCTTCCCGGGGCTTGATCAGGTTGTGGGTCATCAACTGGCGAATCTGTTTCCTCGAGAGATCCGCCCGGGCGGCGATCTCCTGGAGTTCCAAGGCGTAGTCGTCCGGCGAGGAGCCCGCTTCCGACTCCGCGGCTTCCGGCTCCTCGATGGCAGGCGCTGGCCCTTGCGACCATTCTGCCAGTTGCGACTTGATCACCTTCAGCGGGAGGAAGTGGTCGCGCTGCCGCTGAAGTATGAACCGGAGCCGCTGTATGTCGTCCTGGTTGAATTGCCGGTAGCCCGCCGGTGACCTGGCCGGCCGGATCATCCCGCGCGATTCGAGGAACCGCACCTTGGACGTGGTGAGGTCCGGGAACTCCTCCCTCAGCAGGTCGGTGACCCTACCGATCGAGACGGACGGGGCGGCGTTCATCGACCGCGGGCCACCAGCAGATGGAAGGTCCCGATCATCAGTCGGTCGCCGGGGTTGAGCGAGGACTCCTCGACCAGTCGGTCGTTGACGTAGCTGCCGTTGGTGGAACCCAGGTCCCTGAGGGACAGGCCGCTGGAATCGAGTTCGATCCGGCAATGGCGTCTGGAGACCGTGATGTGATCCAGGGCTACGTCGCTGTACGGGTGCCGACCCACCTGGGTCACTCCGGGAGACAGCAGCCAGGTCCGGCCGGCTTGCTGGCCCTTGTGGACCACGAGGGCGTACTCGGGGGTGCGCGACAGGTCCGGCGCCCGTTCGGCGATGGTTCGTTCCGGCTCCCGATGGGCGGCCCCGGGATCGAGCACCATTGTGGCGTCTGTGTCACCGGCGTTCTGAACGGCAGGCTCGTTAGATTGTGGATCGTTGGCTGGCATGCGACGATTGTAGTTGTGTATGAAGGAATCCGACGCCCTTTCGGCCGTCGGATGACCGCCTGTTCCCTGCGCAGGAGGAGTGTGCCGGGGAGGCCTCCGCTTCGCTGCCGCGAACGAGGCTACTTATCGGAGCGTCCGGCGCGGTGCAACTCTACCGAACGGCGCATATCGCCCGCGTACTGCCAGGAGACGATCAGGTACAGGATCAGGCCCGTGACTCCCGTCGCCGCTCCCAGCAATCGCCAGAAGTCTGGGAAGAAGCCGGTATGGGCCAGGTAGTAGAACGGCACCGCGCAGAAGACGAAAACGGTGGCGGCCTTGCCGAGTTGGCGTACGGCGACCTTGATCCGCAGAGTGACCAGCAGGTACAGGGCCACGGCGCCGATTGCGGCCTCCCGGGCCAGGAGCGGCCAACCCAGCCACGGAGGGACTACCCCGGCGGCGAGTCCCCCGATCACCGAAGACGCCACCACTAGGCGGTCGGCGAGCGGGTCTAGGAACTTGCCTATCTCCGAGACCTGGTCCAGCCTGCGGGCCAACCACCCGTCGAGGTAGTCGGTCCAGGCGATCACGCCGAGCATGACGGCGGCCAGACCGGGATCATCCCGCCCGAGCAGCACCCAAAGGAACAGCGGGATGGCGGCGATGCGGAGAGCGGAGATCAGGTTGGGGACGGTCCACAGCCCGCGGTCGGTATCCGGGCTGGAGGGCGACTCTGGCTCGCCGGTTCTCAGTTGCCGACTCCTTCCCCGGCGCGGTAGCAAGATACCAGGTGGCCGGGATTGACCTCTTGGAGGGGTGGGTGGTCGTTGGTGTGGCAGACGTCGGCTGCAAGGGGACACCGCTCGATGAAGCGGCACACGGGCGGCGGGTTGATGGCCTTGGAGATTCCACCCCGGATGTCGGCGCCCTCCCGGCGGTGGGCTGGATCCGGGACGGGTACCGAGGCGAGCAGAGCCCTCGTGTAGGGGTGCTGCGGGTTGCCGAGGATTTCCTCGGTTGCGCCCATCTCCACGATCTTGCCGAGGTACATGACCGCGATCCGGTCGCACATGTAGCGCGCCACCGCCAGGTCGTGGGTTATGTACAAGTAGGAGACGTTCAGCTGCTCGGCGAGCTTCAGCATCAGGTCCATGATGGAGATCCGGATCGACACGTCCAGCATCGAGGTCGGTTCGTCGGCGACGACGAAGGACGGGTCGACCACCAGTGCGCGGGCGATGGCTATCCGCTGCCGCTGCCCTCCCGACAGCTCGTGGGGATAGCGGAACAGGAAGGTCGAGGCAGGGGTAAGGCCGACCAACTCCAGCAGCCGCACGGCTCGTTCCTCGCGTTCCCTCACGCTCCCGATGCGCTGTACGGTCAGGGGTTCCGCGATCGTGTCGTACACGGTGCGCCGCGGGTTCAGCGACTCGAACGGATCCTGGAAGATCATCTGCACCCGGCGCCGGAAGCGCCGCAGGTCTTCCTTGTCGGTAATGACGGCCATGTCGACCATCTCACCGTCCTGCTCGAGCATGATCCTTCCCGAGCTGGCCTCCAGCAGCTTCACCATCAGCTTGCCGGTGGTGCTCTTGCCGCAACCCGACTCCCCCACCAGGCCGAGGGTCTCGCCCGGTGCGATGTCGAAGCTGATCCCGTCCACGGCGTGGACGTGATCGGTCGCACTGCGGAAGGCGCTGCGGGCGATCGGGAAACGCTTGGTCAAGTTCTCGACCCTGACCAGTGCCCGGGTCATGCCTGCACGCCCTTGCCGATGCGGACCGGGACGCTGGTCCAGTTCCAGCAGGCGACCCCGTAGCCGGACTCCGGATCGATGACCTCCATGGTCGGGTTCTCCTCCCGGCAGCGCTGGTCGGCGTACGGGCACCGCGGGTGGAAGCGGCACCCGGTGGGCGGGTCCACCAGGTTGGGCGGCTCGCCCTCCAGGGGAGCCAGCACGCGGCGGGGCCCGGTCACCGACGGCGTGGATCGCAGAAGCAGGTACGTGTACGGATGGCGAGGTCTGGAGAAGACGTCCGCGGTCGGTCCCAGTTCCACCAGGCGGCCGGCGTACATGACGCCCATCACCTCGGTCACCTCGGCGATGACCGCGATGTCGTGGGAGATGTAGATGATGCTCATTCCCAGTGCGGTCTGAACCTTTTTCAGTTCCTGGAGGATCTGGTCCTGCACGATGACGTCCAGGGCGGTGGTGGGCTCGTCGGCGATGATCACCTGGGGGTCGCACGAGAGGGCCATCGCTATGACCGCCCGCTGCCGCATGCCCCCTGAGAACTCGTGCGGGTAGCGGTCCACCATCGCCCGGCTCAGCCCGACCAGGTCGAACAGCTCGCCGATCCGGTCCCGGATCTGTTCCTCGGCCAGCTCGCCTCCGAAGTGGGTGACCATCGCCTCCCGGATCTGCTCGTAGACGGTGTAGACGGGATTCCACGCGTTCATGGCGCCCTGGAAGACCATGGCGATGTCGGACCAGCGGCGGGTTCTCATCTCGTCCTCGGTAACGTCGAGGAGGTCGACTCCGTTGAGACGCACCGATCCGCCCCGGAACCGGGCGTTCTCCGGTAGCAGTCGCAGGAGCGACATCGCCACGGAGGTCTTCCCGCAACCGGATTCCCCGACCAGTCCGAGGGCCTTGCCCTTGCGCAGCACGAAGCTGACACCGTCGACCGCGGATACCCACCCGTCGCTGGTCCGGTAGTGCATGCTGAGGTCATCGACCTCCAGGAGAGGGGCCGGGTCTGTCGGGCCTGCGGCTCCGTCGGCAGGTTGGGACCGGATGGAACGCAGGAGACTTGCCAGCCGCCTCGCCGTGGATCCGCCCAGTGCCGCGCCTGCGGCGAAACCCAGGGCGCGAACGATGACGGTGCCGATCGCTAGCTCGCCCTCGACGGCGCCCCAGACGATCTCCACCGCGAACAGGCCCAAGGCAGCCAAGAGCCCGTGGGTGGGTTGCCGATGACCGGCTACCAGACCGCACGCCAGGGCGCCGAGGAACCCGGGCAGCATGAGCGCCACCAGGATCACGACGTATCCCGGCCGGTACTCCCCCTCCGCGGGTGTAATCCACCCACCGAGCCACCAGTTCGCCAGCCCGATCACCGCGATGCCGAGGGCGATCGCCACCAGGTTCAGCCGATGCGTACGGATCTCGGCGGGGCTGTTCATGCGAGCCCCTGCGCCGGTGGCGCGAACCGCGGGCGGCATGTGGTGGGACGCGCCCGGGTCCTCGTCGTAGGTGCCATCATCGCTTCCTGAGCCTGGGGTTGATCACCTCGTCCATCGCTCGGCCTACCAGGAAGAAGGCGGCCGCTAGGAGCGATACGCACAGTCCGGCGGGGAACACCAGCCACCAGAAGCGCATGCCGGTGAGAAAGTAACCCTGGTTCCTGGCCAACTCGATCATCAGCCCCCAACTCATGTCGATGTTGAGCAGACCGAGGAAGGAGAGGACCGCCTCGGTCTGGATGGCGGCAGTGACCGTGAACATCATGTACAGGAAGCTGAGCGGCATCACGTTCGGTATCACATGGACGGCTATCACCCGGATCGTGGAGCCGCCCGCCACCCGCGCGGCCTCGATGAAGGGCTTGACCTTCACCGCCAAGGCCTGCGACTTGAGGACGATGGCCACCCCACCGAATCCCGACAGCACCCCGATCAGGATGGCCAGGTGCCACAGCTCGAAGCGGAACACCGAGCTCATCACGATGAAGATGGCCAGTGCAGGGAGCATCAGGAGCAGATCGGCCAAGCGCATGAAGAACGAGTCGACCCAGCCGCCCAGGTAGGCGGCCACCGCGCCGACCGTGGTGGCGAAGAGGACAGTGACGAGGGCCGCCACCATTCCCAACAGGAACGCTCCCTGGGCGCCCTTCATGAGTTGCGACAGGATGTCCCGCCCGAGGGGGTCGGTACCCAGCCAGTGACGGCCGTAGGGACCGGTGGGCTGCTCGCGGATCTCCGCGACGTCTCCCGGCGCCAAGGGTGATCCGTCTGGGTTCGAGTAGAGGAGGGCCTCGCGCATCGACATCTCGGTAGCCGGATCGGTGACCTCGTTGACGACCGTCCTGTAGAGGATCGGCGGATTCGCCTCGTTACCGACCACCGGGTGATAGGTGGCGGCATCCCAGACTCCACCGAGCGTCACCCCTACCACCGCCAGCAGAACCGCGGCGAGCCCGACCGTCAGCGGGACGGTGATCCTCCGCTCGTGGCGCAGGCGCCCCAGCAAGGGCCAGATCACCCAGGCCACGGCCGGCCAGACGAACAGGAAAAGGCCCACGCCGGAGTACCAGCGCATGCCCGACATGAGGATCGGATGGATGAGCGCCATCAGTGCAAAGAACAGGATGATGGCCAACCCCACGATGCCGACCCGGTTGGCCCGGAACAGGTTCCAGTTGTTGGTCGCGCCGGCCCAGACCAGGTTGGCGCGGATCCTCCACAGCGACCCCGTCGCTGGCAGGTCGGCGGCCGGCCGGGCTTCCAGCAGATCCGTCATCGGGCCGGTTCCGGCATCGTCACTCCCCCGTAACCCTGATTCGGGGGTCGAGGAACAGGTAGAGGATGTCCACCACCAGGTGCCCGACCATGGCCATGACGCCCACGAACGAGAAGGCGGCAATGGCCAGGTTCGTGTCCTGCCCGACCACCGACGTGAACAGGAGTTCTCCCATGCCCGGCCACGAGTAGACGGTCTCGGTGATGATGCCCCCGTCGATGACGGTCGCCACCGCGATCACCAGGCTGGTAGTGACCGGAAGCAGGGCGGTGCGGGCGGCATGGCGGTCGCGTACCGTCTTCTCCGCCAGGCCCTTGGCCCGGGCGGTCAGTATGAAGTCCTCGCGCATGGTCTCCAGCATGGAACTGCGGGTCAGGAGCATGATTCCGGCGAAGCTGATCAGCGTGATCGTGACCACCGGGAGGATCATGTGGTGCAGGATGTCCCCGGCGTAGAGGCGGCGGGTCGACCCGAAGTCGCTCAGGTACCAGAACCAGAGCATCACCACGGCCAGCGCGCCGTAACCCATCCACACGGTCCTCTTTCGCTGTGCCGGATCCCTGATGCGGCGGGACAGGATCCAGAGGGTGAGCGCCACGATCCCGGCCACCAGCATCACCCCGAATATCACCATGAACACGTGGTTGGAACTGAACGGAGCGTCCACCCACTCCTCCGGGTCGAGGAACTTGTTTATCGGCACCACGTCGGCGTAGAAGGCGAAGAACCAGATCAACATCAGCGCGAACCACGGGTAGAACACCGTGTAGAGGAACACGCTGCCGATGGTTATGGCATGCTCGCCCCTCCGGCCCCGCCTCCAGGCGATGAACTTACCGGCCACGAACCCGAGGATGTAGTAACTCACCAGCACCGTGAGGAACAGCACCAGGGTCCGCGGCAGTCGCTCCAGGATGATGTCGGAGACCGGCCGCGGGTACTGGAGGAAGGAGAACCCGAAGTCTCCGCGGAAGAAGTTCCACATGTAGCTGGTGTACTGCTCCCACAGCGGCTTGTCGAGACCGAGACGCTCGATGGCCAGCTGCGCCGCCTCCGGCGGGATGTTGGGATTGGTGGCGAACCGCTGCTTGACGGTATCGCCGGGCAGGGCGGTGAGAAGCAGGAAGGTGAGCGTCAGGAAGATGATGAACAGCACGAACATCTGCACGGTGCGCCGCGCAATGTATCGAATCATCTCATCGCAGCCTTCTCCTCGCTGCTCCCGTCTTGCTCCGGGCGGTCGGGCGAGGCGGTGGGACGGCCATCAGGCCTGTCCCACCGCTCTGTCCTCTGGCGATCGCTACTGTGCCAGGTTCACCGCTCCGGGCAGCCCTTGGAAGTTCTGCAAGCCGTCGAGAGTGGTGGTGCTGGGGAACTCCAAGGTGTTACGGAATGCCTCGAGTACGGGCGTCGTGAACAGGATCACGTACGGGACGTCCTGGGCGAGCACCGCGTCCATCTGGCGCACGATGGCGGCGGCCTCGTTGATGTCGGTCTCCGCCTTCAACCGATCCGCCATCGCATCGAACTCCGGGTTGGCGTAGCCGGGGATGTTGAACCCGCCGGCGGTGGCCGAGTCGGCGCGCGAGTCGAAGAAGTCGGCAACGTAGTCGGGGAAGATGGTGAGACCCCATCCGAGGATGTACATGTCCCAGTCCACCGGCCCGAACACCTTGTCCACGATCACCGAGAAGCCGGTGGGCTCCGCCGTCAGCGGTATGCCGAGGTCGTTGGCCCAGTCGGCGATGAACAGGCTGTACGTTGCCCGCAGCGGGTCGTATCCGGGCCCGGGGGCCAGCAACTCGAGATCGCCGACCAGCGTGCCGTCCGGACCCCGCAGGCCCTCACCCTTGGGGATCACGTCCCGGTTGTCGGGGTTCCATTGGGGTTCGACGTCCCATGTCCACCCGGCGTCCTTCAGGATCTGGACGGCCGAATTGACCCGCTCCTCCTGGCTCTGGCCCGCGCACCAGGCATCCAGTTCCGGGTTGGCCCAGAAGGCGTTGCCGGGAGGCACCATGGAGTTCAGCGGGATGGCCACACCCTGGAGGACGTTGGTGGCCATGAACTCCTTGTCGATCATGCACGCCATCGCCTGGCGGAAAGCCACGTCCGAACCGGGGAAACTCCGGGTGTTGAAGGCCAGGTAGCGGAAGCCGTTGGAAGCGTTGGCGATCACGTCGAGGTCACCCGCTTCCAGGACCGTGGACTGGAGACCGCGCTGGAGACCCAGCGGGTTGAGCAGGAAGTCCACCTCCCCGTCGCGCAGGGCCAGGACCGCCGCATCCTGGGTGTCGTACACCGAGTAGATGGCGTCGCCCGCGTGAGGCCCGCCGACCGAGTCGGCGATGACGTCTCCGGACGTGTCGCCCACCTGCCAGCTCACGTCACCCGAGAAGGTGACGCCGCCGGACGAGTAACTGGTGGTCTGCGCTCCCTGGTCGTTCGCGTTCGCGTTCGCCACGCTCCGGGCGAAGGCGCCGGGCTCGCGCCGGTCGAAGACCATGCTCCCGCCCGATAGCGCACCCTCGCCGGACACGGCGTAGAGCTCGCCGGCGTCGCCGGAAGCGGCCACGTGTGAGCCCCAGTGAGCCTCGGAGAAGACCGCGGCCTGGGCCGCGCCGAACTGCCACTGGGCCAGGCCCGGCTGGGAACTCCACGTGTACCGGACGGTATAGTCGTCGAGCGCATCGACGGAGATCAGGCCCTCGGCCCCTTCGTTCTCCTCTGTGGCCGGGTCGTCCTCCCGTGCCAGCGGCAGCAGGGAGAACCAGTTGCCGCCCATCTGGAGACCCTTGACCGCGTTGAAGGTGAAGGCCACGTCGTTGGCGGTGATCGGTGAGCCGTCGCTCCAGACCAGACCCTGCCTCATGTTCACGTCGATCACCCAGTTGTCTCCGGAGGCGGCGCCCAGCGGGGGTTCGACGTCGGCCGCGAGATTCGGCACCACCGTGTAACTCGGGAACGTCGATCCGTACAGGGTCGGGATCGCCGGTGACAGCACGTACTGGTTCCACACGTCCGCCTCCGTGTCGAGGTAGGCCCACGGGTTGTCGGTGGTCGGGTCGCTGAAGATGGCCAGCTTGTAGGTGAACGGACCGGCTTCCGGCATCGCCTCTGGTGCGGTCGTGGTAGTCGCCGCGGCTTGCTCCGCCGCGGCTGCCTCGGCCGCCTCCATGGCCTCCTCGGCTGCCATCTCGGCTTCCGCCAGAGCTGCCTCCGCTTCGGCGAGAGCGGCTTGGGTGGCCTCGTCGCCCTCCATGGCCTCTGCCGCGGCTGCCTGAGCGGCTTCCAGATCGGCTTGGGCCCGGGCCAGCGCGGCCTCGGCTGCGTCTGCCTCAGCCTGCGCCGCGTCCGCCTGTGCCTGTGCCGCTGCGGCTGCGTCCGCCTGTGCCTGTGCCTGCGCGGCGGCGGTGTCATCCACTTCTTCGTCTCCGCCGCAGGCGACGGCGAGCATGGCCAAGACGGTCACAACCGCCAGCCATCGTAGGGATCTGAGCATCGATAAAGCCTTCACGTTGTCCTCCCCCGTTGGGTTCGCCTGTTTCCGATGAACGGTCCAGTAAGTCTATTTGACGAGTGTGCTTGCTCGTTCAATAAGGCGCTGTTTTCTTCATAGAAACCGCACTCCGTCGGGGTCGCTGTAACTGCGGTGGCTTGGGGCCGAGGGCACGGTAGGTCAGCGGTTTCTTCCACCGGATAAGTGGGTTCCGTTCGCCCCGTTAGAACTGACTACATCAAATCTGGCTACCATCTATAACGCATGTGTGCCAGTTGCTTGAGTGAATCATCACGCGCTTTCTGATACACGAATGACTGTTTGATTTGTAGAGCATCGTTCATCTCTTCTGCAGGCCGTGAGGGGAGGATCCGTTCAGCCTCATGGAACGCAACTGGTAGACTTGACCTATCTCGGGCTGTGGCGCAGCTTGGTAGCGCGCTTGACTGGGGGTCAAGAGGTCGTGGGTTCAAATCCCGCCAGCCCGACCAGCCTGTCCGACGCGGTCAACCGACCCAGCGGATGAAAGCGGCAACTCCTTGGATGAGTCGCCACCCCAGGTACACGACCGCTAGCACGACCATCAACTTGAAGCTGAAGGGGGTCTTCGGAGGCGGTTTCCCACCGGGCTGTCCTCCGGTGCCGGTCATCGGGGCCGTGACCGTCCCCCGCTCCGGCGGACAACAAGGTGTACGGGGGTACCGGTGAAGTCGTACGTCTCGCGGATCCTCCGCTCCACGTATCGCAGGTAGGTCCGATCGAGTTGCCCGCCCTTCACGAACAGTGCCACGGTGGGAGGGGCCGTTCCGGACTGTGTGGCGTACAGGACTCGGGGGCGACGTCCCTTCCTGAGCGGTGGCGGGTGTTCCGCTGTCCAATCCGCTACAAGACGGTTGAGAGTTCCGGTAGGTATCCTCCGGGCCCGGTTCGCCAGCACCAGTTCCAGGGCCGGACCCAGGCGGTGCATCCGGGCTCCGGTCAGCGCCGAGATACGCAGGACCGGCGCCCAGCCGGCGAAGCCCAGCCGGGCGCCCACCTCCCAGGATGTCTGCTCACGCCGTTCCCGGTCGGCCGCGTCCCACTTGTTCAGAAGGACGACGACCGAAGCTCCCGAGCGGGCCGCTTCCTCCGCGATTCGTTGGTCCTGATGGGTGACACCGTCGAGACCATCCACCATGAGCAGGGCGGCATCGGCCCGTCGGAGAACATCGCGCGCTCGGAGGACCGAGTAGAACTCCACGTCCTCGCTGATCTTCGGCTTCCGGCGCATGCCGGCGGTGTCGATCAACCGGTAGGACGCGCCGTCCAGCCGGACAATCACGTCGATCGGGTCGCGGGTGGTGCCGGGGGTGGGCGAGACGACCACCCGCTCCTCCCCCACCAGGCGGTTGAGCATCGTCGACTTGCCGACGTTGGGACGGCCGACGATGGCGACATCGGGGATCCGGGTGCCGGTTTCGTCGTTCGGGGAGGAGGGAAGCCGCCCGGTGACAAGGTCCAGGAGGTCGGCCACTCCCGTTCCGTGGATGGCCGACACAGGCACCGGGTCTCCGAGTCCCAGGCGGCCGAACGCCGCGGCCTCCATGGCGACCATGTCGTTGTCCGCTTTGTTCGCCGCCACCACGACCCTCTCCCCCACCGGCCTCAGCAGGTCGGCGACCGCCGCATCGTCGGTCGAGATGGTTCCCTGGGCATCGACGACGAAGATGATCATGTCGGCTGCGCCGATGGCCGTCTCCGCCTGGACGCGTATGTCCTCCACCAATTCGGCGTCGATGGTCCGCTGCCATCCGCCTGTGTCGACCACCGTGAAGGATCGCCCGTTCCACTCCGCTTCGAACTCGCGGCGGTCCCTCGTAACTCCGGGCTTCTCCTGGACGACCGCGGCCCGCCGACCCACGATCCGGTTGACCAGGGTCGACTTGCCGACGTTGGGCCGCCCGACAACGGCGACGAGGGGTTTGGAACTACGCACGACAGACCGTTCGTTCTCGCGGGTACACGGTCACGATACCGGCGCCGCGGGCAGCGCCGAACCGGGGTCGTGAGGGCCCTGCCCGGGCGTTTCCGGTGACGGCATCGGTCAGGGTATTATCGAAGACGATGTCTCAGCCCGGTCTCTCGCCGTCCCGGCGCCCCACCAGGGTACTTCTCGCCGAGCCGAACGGGTTCTGCGCCGGGGTGGACATGGCGATCAAGGCGCTGGTCTGGATGGCCAAGATCTTCGAGCCACCCGTGTACTGCTACCACGAGATCGTCCACAACCGGTTCGTGGTCGAGTCGTTCGAGAAGGCCGGGGTCGTGTTCGTGGACTCGATCGACGAGGTACCGGAAGGCGCCCCGGTGATGCTCTCGGCCCATGGATCGGCGCCCGAAGTGCTGGATGCGGCGAACCACCGCGCCGGAGTCGTGATCGACGCCGTGTGCCCACTGGTCACCAAGATCCATCACGAGGTCAAGCGAGCCGCCGCCAAAGACTTCGACATCCTCTTCGTGGGTCACCACGGTCACGACGAGGCGGTCGGGACCCTTGCCAGGGCGCCCGGTTCGATAACCCTGGTCGAGCCCGAGACCGGGTTCGGTTCCTTCGTACCCAGGAATCCCGAGAAGGTGGCCCTCTTCGCCCAGACCACCCTCGGGCTGCACGAGTGGAAAGCCATGGAGGCTGAAGCAAACGGGCGCTTCCCGAACCTCGTCACGGCCCGCAAGAGCGATCTGTGCTACGCGACCACGAACCGCCAGGATGCGGTGCGGGCGATGACCGGCGAATGCGACCTCATCCTGGTGGTGGGGTCGGTGAACTCGTCCAACACCAATGCGTTGGTACGGACGGCCGACGTGCTGGGGACGCCCGCCTACAGGATCGACCGAGCGGACGGCATCCGCGACGAGTGGCTCGAGGGCGCCGAGGTGGTGGGTGTGACGGCAGGGGCGTCGGCGCCCGATGTCCTCGTGCAGGAGGTTCTGGAGCGGCTCGACCCGGTCGAGGGCTGGCACCTGTTCAGCGTCACCGATGAGGAGGAGTACTTCCCCCTACCTCCAGGGCTCCGGAAGTTCGTCGGCGCGCTGACCCATGGTGTCCAACTCGGCTTGACTGCTCGCCCCGACGGCAGGGGGCCGCTCGACTACGACCGCAACGTCACACCGATGGCGGCGCTCGGATCCCTGCGGGTGTATCTGGGTCCGGACTGATCGTCAGGCTGGCGCTGACGGCCTGATGCCCCGCTCCGCCGCAAGTTGAAGGATCTCCTCGACCACG
Organism: bacterium; assembly: GCA_028821575.1. GTDB lineage: Bacteria > Actinomycetota > Acidimicrobiia > Spongiisociales > Spongiisociaceae > JAPPFW01. The sequence continues at coordinate 14,933 of JAPPFW010000075.1, forward strand.
CTCCGGAAGTCGATGTCGGAAGTGTCGATCACGATCGCGTCGTCGGCGGCCACCAGGGGTGACGTGTTCCGCGTCGAGTCGAGGTGGTCCCGACGGGCGAGGCGCTGGCGGGCAGCGCTCACCGGGATGGCTTGCTGGCCGGCCCTACGGAACGCCCTCACCTCCGGGCGAGCCATCAGGAAGACTTTCAGGGGAGCCTGCGGAAACACCACGGTTCCGATGTCCCGCCCTTCCACCACCGCCCGGTGCCCCCGGCCGGCCAGCCACTCACGTTGTCGACGGACCAGCAGCATCCGGACCCCGGGGAGTGTGGAGAGCCGGCTCACCCGAGCGGTCACGGCGCTGGTCCGGATGGCCTTGCTCATGTCGATCCCCTCTACGAATATCCGGCCGTCGTCGTACTCGATGCCGGTGCCGGCGATCACCCCCATGACCGCGGCCTCGTTGGAGAGATCCAGGTGATGCAGCATGGCGAGCACGGTGGCGGCCCGGTAGAAGGCGCCGGTGTCCAGGTGCCTGCAGCCCAGTGCTTCGGCCACCGCCCGCGACACGGTGGTCTTGCCGACCCCTCCGGGCCCGTCCACCGCGATGACGAACTCGGCGAGCGTCGGGGACCCGCTCACAGGCTCTCCAGCATGTCGAAGAAGCCCGGCCAGGTCTTGGCGACGCAGTCCGGGTCTTCCACGACCACGCCCGGCTGGACGAGGCCCGCCACCGCGAACGACATCGCCATGCGGTGGTCGTCGTAGGTTCGGATCCGCGCCGGTCGGAGGCTGCCCGGGGAAATGGAGAGATGATCATCCCCCGTCGTCACCCGGGCGCCCAGGCGGGTCAGTTCGTTCTCCAGAGCAGCCAGGCGGTCGGTCTCCTTGATCCGCAGGTTGGCGATGTTCGTGAAGAGGCTGGGAGTACGCGCGAACGCCGCTACCACCGCCAGCCCGAGGGCGGCGTCCGGGCAGTCGTTCAGGTCGGCCTCGACCCCCATCAGGCGGGGCGGTCCCTCCACGGTGATCCCCTCCGGATCGGCCACCACCGCGCAACCCATCTTCGCCAGCACCCCCAGAGCCGACATGTCGGCCTGGGTGCTGTTCGGGTCTATTCCCGTAACCGTGATGGCGGCGCCGCTGATGGCCGCGGCGGCCCACGGGTAGACGGCCGCCGAGGCGTCCGCTTCCACGACGAAGGTCGTGGACCGGTAACCGGTCGGGGGTACGGTGATTGATCCGTCATCCTGCCACCGGGGCTCGGCCCCGAACGCGGCCATCACCTCGAGGGTGGTCTCCAGGTACGGTCGGGACACCACGTTGTCCCCGAGGTCCAGGGTAACTGTGCGGGTGGCACGCGGGGAACTGAGCAGGACCGCCGAGACGAACTGGCTGGATTGCGATCCGTCGATCGGTATCCGTCCACCTGCCAGCCCGCCACCGGCGACCCGGACCGGGGGGAACTCCCCGCCTAGCTCCGCTTCGAGCGTGGCGCCCAGGTCGCGGAGGGCTGCCACGAGGGGACCGATGGGACGTTCCCGCATGCGGGCGGTCCCGTCGATGACACTCGGCCCGTCGGCCAGGGTTGCGACCGCGGTGATGAAACGGGCGGTGGTTCCCGAGGCCCTCACGTCGAGCCGGCCCCCGCCGCTGACCACGCTGTTCGAGTGGATCTCGAAGCTCCGCGCGCCGGTTTCGACGCCGATCCCCAAGCGTCGGAGACACCCGACCATGGCGTCGGTGTCGTCGCTGCGGAGGGGGTCGACGACGGTCGACCGGCCCTCGGACAGAGCCGCCGTCACTAGGGCCCGGTTGGTGATGCTCTTGGAACCCGGGGGTCGCACGGTCGTGTCCCGCACCTCCCGGGGCCGAACCTCGAACGCGTTCACCTCGACATCTCCCTGCCGGCGCGATGGTCGGTTGCTCCCACCACGTGACTGTAGAAGGCTCTCACCTCACCGACCTCGAGACAGCGCCACTCGCCCGGCGCCAGAGCCCGGTCGCGCAACGGCCCGACCGACGTGCGGTGGAGGCGCACCACGCGGAAGCCCAGCGCCTCCCACAGGCGCCGGATCTCCCGGTTGCGGCCTTCGCTCATCGACATCTCCAGATGGGAACGGTGCCCGTCGGATCCGACCTTACGCAGGGCGACCACTCGAGCGGGCCCGTCATCCAACTCGACCCCGCGGCGGATCCGGGCCAGGTGCCGAGATGTGGTGGGGCCGTCCACCAGCACATCGTAGGTCTTGGTGATCCCGTAACGGGGGTGGGTGACGAGGTTGGCGAAGCCGCCGTCGTTGGTGAGGAGGATCAGGCCGGTCGTGTCCGCGTCCAGCCGACCCACCGGGAAGACGCGGGGGCGGGATGGCACCAGATCCACGACGGTCGCCCTACCCTCCGGGTCCTGCGTGGTGCTGATCACCCCGAGCGGCTTGTGGAGAAGGTAGTAGACCAGGTCCGGGTTCACGGGCAGCCTTATCCCGTCGACCAGCACCTCGACCGAGGCGGGATCCACGCGCTGCCCGGGTCGTGCGGTCCGGCCGTCCACCGAGACCCGACCCTCGACGATCAGGCTGTCGGCGCCCCTGCGGGAGGTCAGTCCGCTCCGGGCGATGACCTTCTGGAGCCGTTCAGCGTTGGTCGGCCGGGTCACCGGAGAGAGTTGATTGGCGGTCGAGGGACTCCGCCACGTCGGGCGCCGGCATGTGGTCGGCCAGGGGGGGCAGCCCGGCCAGGGATCCGAGTCCGAGAGCCTCGAGGAACACCCGGGTGGTGGAGTAGATGGCCGGGTTGCCCGGCGTGGGGAGCCGACCGGTCGCCTCCACCAGCCCCCGCCGGTTGAGCGTGCGCAACGCGGAGGCGGAGTCCACGCCACGCAGCTCGGAGATCTGTCCGAGCGTGACGGGCTGCCGGTAGGCGACCACGGCCAGCACCTCGAGGGCGGCGTTGGACAGGCGAGCAGCGGTTCCCGTCGTCGAGAACCTCTCCAGGTAGGGCAAGGCCTCCGGCTTGGAGTACAGGCGCCAGCCTCCGGCCACGTAACGAAGAACCACTCCCCGATCCTCGTGCGCCAGCCGGTCGGCCCAAGCAGCCAGTTCGGCCTTCACCTCGGCCAGCGGAACTTCCAGAACCTGGGCCAGTTCACCCTCCGGGATAGGTTCCTCCGCCACGAAGAGGATGGCTTCGAGGGCCGCTCTGGGATTCATGCGCCGTTCCCGTAGGCGACGGGCAACTCGGCGGGTGCACCGCGGGTACGCCGCACCGATATCTCGTACGGATCGTTCTGTGCGACCGACACCACCCCCCACCGGGCCAGTTCGAGTATGGCCAGGAAGTAGGCGGCCACCTCGACCCTCCGAGTGCAGTGGGCCACCAGGCGTTCGAAGGTCGATTCCAACTCCGCGACGATGCGGGTCCGGATCTCCTCGATGGCGTCGCCGACCGAGGGCAGGTCCAGATCGAGATAGTCCATCTCCACCTCGGGTTCGGCAAGGTCGGTACCGGCCATGCCGTCGATCAGCGCGGCCAGGGTCGCGGGCGTGACGCCTTCCGGTAGGAGAGGAGAGCGGGGGCGTGCCAGCGGTCGGTCGATGCCCACCGAGCGGCCGACGTGGCGTCCGGCCTCCGTGAACCGGTACCTCAGCACGGTTGCCACGTCCTGGAAGGTGAGCAGCGTCAGCAGCCTCGCCACGAGCCGGTCCCGCTCGTCCAGCAGGGCGAGCTCCTCCTCCAAGTCGATCTCCTCCTCGTCGGGGAGCAGGAACCGGGCCTTGAGGTGGATGAGGATGGCGGCCATCAGGACGAACCCGGATGTGGTGTCGAGGCCGGGGTCTCGCTCGTGAAGAGTTTGGAGGAAGTCGTCGACGATGCCGGTGATCCTCACCTTGGTGATGTCGACGTGGTTGCGGCCGACCAACTGCAGCAGCAGATCGAACGGACCGTTGTAGACATCGGTTCTCACTTCGTACGTCACAGGCCACTCATTGGTCGCTGGTACGGCACCGGAGCCTCGCCTCACTCGCTCGGGGTTATGCCATCGTAGGTGCGAAGGTCCGTCACGGATGGTCTTTCAGGGATGGGCGGCAGCGCGGCGCGGCCACGGCGGTTCCGCCCTGTCGGCGGCCTGCAGGACAGCCCAGTCCTCCGGGGTTATCTCGCCGGGTCGACTCCCGTGATGATGGCGTGCGTAGGCCACGACCATAGGCTCGGCGCCCGCGCGAGCCAGTTCGGCGGCGCCGAGCCTGCCGTGGTCTCCATAGGCGGTCGCCCTTCGCGAGGAACGGTTCAACGCTCCGCACAGCACAGCCCATGACCGTCCGATAGCGCCGAGACCGCTGTGACGCTTGCCGATGTCGTGGAACAGCGCCGCCCGGATCATGTCCCTCCGATCGGGACGGGCCGCGAGCACGCAGCGGGCGGACGCCAGGGCGTGGCGCTGGTCGGCGCGCGGCTGGGCCCAGAACAGGGTGCGCTCTTCCGGCGAGAGTAGGTACTTCGCCACCTCGGCCTGCTCGGTCGGCGACAGGCGCCGGGACGACACCACGTCCAGCAAGCGGGCGGCCAGATGGAGCGGGCGGGCAACAGACCCCATCAGGAGTTGGGTGGATACGATCGACTCATCGGGATCCGGCCCCGATGGTCGCTAGCCCCGAGCGGACTTGCAGCGGACGCACCGCCGGGAGATGGGCCGCGCCTCCATACGCTCGGGCGGGATGCGGGTCCCGCATGCGGAGCAGACGCCGTAGGTCCCGTCCTCGATCCGGGCCAGGCAGGCGTCGACCTGGTCGAGACGGGTCTTCAACGAGTCCACGATCCCCAGCACTTCGGTCCGCTCGGCGGTGGTGGCCGCCGCGTCGGCGAAGCCCTCACTGAAGTCCAGGTCACGGCGGAGGTCACCCGATTCGTTCGCGCCGAGTTGCGACAACTGGTGGACCAGCCGCTCCCGCCCCTCCAGCAGTTTCTCCCGGGCTGCCGAATGGTCGACCATTTCGAACCCTCTCGATGGTTGAAGGTCTGTGTTCTACCGCAAGGCTCTTGGATGCGTCTCCACGTAAACCTCGTGCAGGTGCTGGAGCGACATGCGCGTGTACACCTGTGTTGTTGAGACACTAGCGTGGCCCAGGATTTCTTGGACGGTGCGGAGGTCCGCTCCCCCTTCGACCATGTGGGTGGCGGCCGAGTGGCGCAGCACGTGCGGTGATATCCGTGTCTGCGGTATTCCCACCGCCAGGGCATGCTTGCGGACGATGCCGAAGACCCCTTGGCGGGTCAACCGTCCCCCCCTGGCGTTCAGGAACACCGCCCCCGGATCCTCCCTCGCGCCGCACAGTTCGAGGCGCACGGGCAGGTATGCCCCGATCGCCTCCACCGCGGGCCTGCCGAGCGGCACCAGGCGCTGCTTGTCCCCTTTCCCGGTGACCATGGCGCTGCGGGTGTCGAGGTCCAACTCGATCAGGTCGAGCCCCACCAACTCGCTCACCCGGACCGCGGTCCCGTACAGGGTCTCCAGCATCGCCCGGTCCCTTATGCCCAGGTTGGTATCCGTGGGAGGCGCCTCCACCAGGCGGATCGTCTCGCGCACGTCCAGAGCCTTGGGGAAGCCCATCCCCGTCCGTGGCGTCTCGGTGAATCGGGTCGGGTCCTCGGTCGTCTCGCCCTCGGCCACCAGGAATCGGTGGAACCCCCTGACCGCTGCCAGCTTGCGGGCGATGGTCGCCGGACGCATCCCCTGCTCGTACAGGGAAGCCAGGAAACCGTCCACCAACTCCGGCGAGGCCGCCTCCTCGCCCAGATACTCCAGGTATCCGGCCAGGTCACGCCGGTAGGCCGAGATCGTGTTGCCGCTCAGCCCCCGCTCGACCGCCAACGCTGAAACGTAGTCGCCCACATACTCGGCCAGTGCGCTGGTTCGTGTGCTCTGCCGCATTGCTCCGCTCCCGAGAGACCTCGGTCTACGGCTCAATGCTACGAGCCTCGCCGGCCGTCTTGCGTCTTGTGATTGATCGTCAGGTGAGAAGGAGACTCAGCCGCCATGCGCCGTTCGGCTAGCGCCGGGCTGCTGTGCGAGTTGTCACTCGGGCGGAGGGGTGTCGGCTGCCCAGTGGGGTGGTGGTCCGGGGAGGTTCCACGAAGATGTTCTCGTAGTGCCAGTTCACATAGTTGGTATGCGGTGGATGGTATGCGGCTTGCGGCTTCCGCATCCGTCTACCCACCAAGGACAAGACCGGCATCTGCGTTCTCGCGTCGCGAACGATCATATGCTGGCTGACGAGTATCCGCAGATCCTCGTCCAGCCCCATTGCCCCCCGGTCGAACAGGCGGTGATGCAGGACACAGAGGGCGATTCCGTTGTCCGGATCGTCGGGTCCGTCGAAAGATCGCATCTTTACGTGTGCTGCGTCGATCGCGACCGTGGTACCTCCGAGGATTCCATCAAATCCGCAGAACGCACACGAATTCTCATAAGCAAGAAGAACCGCCCCTCTGAAGCCGGGATCCCTCTTGGGCGGGACCGGCACCACCAGATGTGCGAGTCCGACCTCGTCGAGTACCTCCCTGTGTAGCGTTTCCGGGAACGCCTTCAATAGCTCATTGACCACTTGGGAGCGCAGCTTCGTACTCTCGAGAGCGTCTTCGAAGGGTGGGGCGAACCGGCCGGTTACGCCTTGCTCTCGGAGGAAGGAGACTCTCAACTTTGTCTCTTGTCTCATCGTGGTGACATCATCGCCTGACGCAGTCTCCACCCGCCATAGTTCCCTGTCGCTGCCTAGGTAGACGAATGGATCCTGGGGCTTGGGATCGGACTTCGCGAACCGGTGCTTGTCCAATAGGGCCCTGAGGGGCTGTGCCGCATCACGAAAGCTGATCCGGCTTGGTTGACCATTGGCCTTGAGCCCGATCATCCAGAGCAGCAAGAGGGGTTTGTAGGGAGCACGCCTGTCTCCGGTTCCGTACCGACCTATCGACCCGACCCGCTCTACCCAGTCTTGTTTGCTTGACGTTCCTGACGCGTGACCGGCGACCATCGTGCCCAACCTGGTTTCTCAAGACAAGAAGAAACAACCAAGGCTGACCCTACCAGTACGGCCGAGCCGCCTACTTCAGCACAGATCGACCGTTTATCGTTACCAGACCTACTGCACGCCGGCCCCCTACGGCAACCAGGCCGGCAGCGTTGACGCCACCGATCGCAACGATCCCGACGGCGTTGACGCCGCCGACGGCTACCAGGCCGGCCGCATTGGCGCCGCCGCATGAGACGAGGCCCAGCGCGTTCAGGCCCCCTACGGCTGCGAGGCCGATCGCGTTCAGACCGCCGGCGGCTAAGAGGCCGATCGCGTTCCGGGGGCTCATCACCGTGGACCCGGTAGTGACCCACCTTTCCAAGATCTCCGACACTTTCCGGTTCTCGCGTCGAGGGTGCACCAGTACGCTCACAACACCTCACAGCGTAGGCATGTGAAGATGCTGCAGAAACCACGGGGTACGTGTGCTTGGACGGCGCCGGTTCCCACGGTTCCGGACGACTAGGGCCCGGCTGTGTTGTCGGACAGGCCAATTCTCTGTTCGACGAGTCCTGAAAGGACTGTATCCGGCGGAGTACCCGATCTTCCCCTGTTGTGTACGGGCATGATGCTCGACGGCTGTGGATCGATCGGGGTTGTGCGCGCTTGGTGGAGGCGGGGTCGGTGGGCTGGTGCGGATGTGGCTGGGGATCAGCCGACCGTTCAGGGTGGGGCGCGGTTGGTGCGTGCGTGTAGTGCTCTGAGGATGGCGAGTGTGTGGCGGTCGGGGTCGGGTGGCTGGTAGCCGCAGGTTCTCGCTCTTGGGGGTAGTAGCCGTCGGCGTCGGGGTGGTGATTGGGGGTCGAGGCGCATGCCTCGGCGGTGTACGGCGACGTGGTGGTGGAACCAACAGAGAGTGGCGAGATTCTCCGGGGTGTGGTTGCCGCCTTGGGAGGTGGGGATGATGTGGTGGACCTCGAGGCGGTATGCGGAGGTGCATCCGTCGATGGTGCAGCCGTCGTCTCTGGCGAGCACCGCTCGGCGTAAGGAGGGACGTATCGAAGAGGTGGTTCCGTGGTAGGTGATATTGAGGCCGTCGGTGGTGATCCTCTCGGTGGGGCCCACGCATCCGATGAGGTCGACTGTGTCGGGTCCTACCCGGGCTCCTCCCAACACAGCTACTCCTTGTTCGTTGCCGGATGTTTCGGCTAGGGGCTGGTGAGCTACGATCATGACTGACGGTTCCCGCCGCCCTCGGGTCTCCCGGTTCCGTTCCGTGGTGGTGCCGGCTGGTTGGGGGGTACGGTCTATTTCGTCTTGGCAAAGGGTGGTGAGGGCCAAGGCTCGTCTGTGTGCGGCGTCGGGACGTTCGGTGCCGGCGGGAACCAGTTTCTCTGCCCGGCGGTCGAGGCCCTGGCGGCATAGTTCCCCCTCCAGGGCGCCGAGCCGTCCCTTGACCTGCATGTGGCTGCCGTCGAGGGATTGCTGCAACATTAGGTACTGGCCTTCGAACAGTTCCCGCTCGTCGGCTCGGCTCATCTTGCGATGGGACTGCAGAACCCGTTTGACTGCTTCGAGGTCGAGGTCCCGGCTGGCCTCGATCACCTCCGGGGACGCGCCCGCCTCGGCGAGGCGGGTCTCGGCCAGTGCCCGCTCGTAGGAGACGGCACCGCTGCGGATCTCCTCGATCTGGTGATCTCCCAACCGGTCGGCAAGGTACACCAATTCACGCGCTACAGAACGACGCGCATCGAGGCGGGACGCGACCATCTCTGTTGGGTTGCGGTACCCCATGCGGGCCACGGCACCGCGCCTGAGCATGTGTCGCACCCATGCGATCTGTCCGCCCTTGGCGCGGCTCGCTTTGGCCTGTTCGCGTACCAGGCCGGCTTCTGCCTTGGCGTCCTCGACATCCGCATGCGCATAGCCTCGGCTGTCCACCATGTGCTGCGCCCGGTCGTACACCCGCTGCCGTTCCTGCTGGTAGCGGCTGGTGAACAGATCACCGTTCGGCCGATGCTCACCATTGGCGGTTGCGGGCTGGACGGTCTCCCGGTCCGGGTAGTCGAGTAAGTAATCGTACATATGTTCGTATAGTACAACCCTCCTGTGACATAAACACCCCGAAACCGCCTCAGAATCTCAGAAACATAACGAAATAACCTGGATCCTTATGCCCCGATCAACCCGGAGATCGGGCACCCGTGGATACACGCTGCAGCCCCATCGGGCACCCTCAGAAGTCATCGCGACCATCGCCTGCTTGGCTAGGTAGGGGGCTTCGGGATGAACGAACTGGTCCGGCGGGCGTAGTCGGCATAGCCCTGCCGTCTCTCGCCTATGGTGCGTTCCAGCAGCGCTACGCCCGAAACCCGCAGCAGGAGGACAGTCATGACTACCGGTCCGGCAAGGGTCCAGGCGGCGCCGGCCGCCAGGGCCGGAAGGTAGATCCCCCACCAGACCAGGCAGTCGCCGAAGTAGTTTGGGTGCCGGCTGTAGCGCCACAGGCCGCGGTCCATCACCCGGGTGCGGTTGTCCCGGTCGGCTAGGAATCGTCGCAGTTGGCCGTCCGAGATCGCCTCGAACGCGAAGCCGGTCCCCCACACGACCACCCCGGCCCAGTCGATCCAATTGAGCGGGCGTGCATCCGCGCCGGTGAGCACCGCCTGGACGGGCAACGACACCACCGTCACCAGGGCGCCCTGCAGCAGGAATACGAAGACCAGGCTCCACCACTCGAAGTTCCGTCGGCGTCGCCGCATGGCCGCGTAGCGGTAGTCCTCGGGCGCCCCCCACTTGCGCGCCGCCAGATGAGCACCGAGCCGAACCCCCCATACCGACACCATCACGAGCATCAGGGCCGACCGTCCGGTGCTGTGATCACCCTCCCCCCAGATCCACATTGCCCACGCCGCGGCAACGAACACCACCGGCCACATCGGGTCCACGATGGACACGTCCCGTTTGCGAAGGCTCACCAGCCATCCGGAAACCATCAGTACCGCAGCCACCAGGCCCGTGATGGCAATCCCGTTCAGTACCGCCCCCATTGGACCGGTGAGACTACTCTCGTCCGCCGCCTCAGGGGTGATGTCATCCTCGACAACGGCAAACTCGGGATGACGATCCACGCAGCAGCCCTCTCCCAGGGTCGATGTTCAGCCGCCCAAGTGCGCCAGCGATGTCCTCCGCTTCGTAGTCTCCAGAATGCTTGTCGAGACGGGCGCCGACGTAGGGCAGAGGGTGCAATAACGTGAAGCAGTGATGGCATCCACGGCGTTGAGTTGGTTCAGGCGTGACTTGCGGCTCCATGACAACCCGGCCTGGGCCGCGGCGACCGGGTACGACCAGGCCGCGGCGCTGGTGGTGATCGAGCCCGCGCTCCTGGCCGCGGCGGGCCCGTTCCGCAGGCAGGCCTACCTGTCGGCCGTGGCAGGGCTGGACCGGTCGCTGCGATCCCTGGGCGGGCGTCTGAGGGTGGAGGTTGGCGACCCTGCCGAGGTCGTTCCCCGGATTGCGGCTGATGTACGAGCGGATGTCGTGACCCTCAACTCCGATGTCACCCGATGGTCCGTGCATCGGGACCGGCGGGTCTCCGCCCGGCTAGCACGTCCACCCCGTTGTTTCTGGGGAACCCTGGTGCATCCGCCGGGTAGCGTGCTGACCGCGAAGGGCACCCTCTCCCGGGTCTTCACGGCCTTCCACCGAAAGTGGATTCAGGAGCCGCTGCGGGAGCAGGCCCGCCCCGGTCCTGCCGAGGTTCTTGCAGCCCCACCGGGTTCCACTCTTGACGATCTCGACTGCACCCCTCCACCGTCGCCGTGGGGTGAGGAGGATGCCCTGGACCGGTTGCGATCATGGTTGGAGAGGGTGGACCGCTACCACGAGGACCGCGACTACCCCGGGCGGGACGGGGTTTCCGGCCTGTCCGCCGCGCTCCGCTTCGGTCTCCTCTCGCCCCGCGAGGCCGCAGCCTCGGTTGGGGACCACACGCCGGGGCGGGCCGCCTACGTCCGCCAGCTGGCATGGCGAGACTGGTTTGCGCATCTCACCGCCCAGAACCCGGACATCGACCGGGTGGCGCTGCGTCCCGAATACGACCGGATCGCCTGGGCGTCCGGTCCCCGCGCCGATGCCGACTTCGAGGCTTGGCGGACGGGCCGGACCGGCTATCCGATCGTCGATGCCGCCATGCGGGAGTTGGCCGCCACCGGGCACATGCACAACCGGCTCCGCATGGTCGCCGGGTCCTTCCTCGTCAAGGACCTGCTCATCGACTGGCGGAGGGGTGAGCGATGGTTCCGGCACCTGCTCGCCGACGGGGACATCCCCCAGAATGCGGGGAACTGGCAGTGGGTGGCAGGCATCGGGCCCGACGCCGTCCCCTACTTCCGGGTCTTCAACCCGGTCACCCAGAGCCGCCGGTTCGATCCGGAGGGGGACTACCTGCGCCGCTGGTTGCCGGAACTGGCCAGGCTCGGCCGCAAGGCCATCCACGCTCCGTGGCTGGCCGGGCCTCACGAGTTGGCAGCGGCGGGAGTGACGCTCGGGGTTACCTACCCGGAGCCGTTGGTCGATCACGCAGAGGCCCGCCGGCGGACCCTGGCCGCCTACCGGAAGGCGCTGAAACGATCCCGGACTCCCACGGACGATATGCGGTGAGCGATGGCTGCACGGGCGTTTGGAGCCGACCATGCCACCGATGCGGCGATCGGGGCGGGATCCCGCTACCTGGCCGCGGGAGTGTCGGCCGCCTCCAGGCGCGATCCGGGGGCCTCGACTCCGGCCTCCCTCTCCGCATCCTGGCGGTAACGGTCGGCGGCGGCGATGAAACCGGTAAACAGGGGGTGGGGCTCGAGCGGGCGGGACTTGAGTTCCGGATGGGCCTGGGTTCCGATGAAGTACGGATGGGAGGGCAACTCGATGAACTCCACCAGATGCTCGTCCGGTGAGATTCCCGATAGCCTCATACCGGCCAGTTCCAGGTCCTTGCGGTAACGGTTGTTCACCTCGTACCGGTGGCGGTGGCGCTCGTAGATCAACTCCTCACCGTACAACTCCCGGGCGAGCGAGCCCTTCGACAGCTTGGCAGGGTAGACACCGAGCCGCATCGTGCCGCCCTTGTTGGAGACACCCTGCTGGCGTTCCATCAGGTCGATGACCGGATGGTGTGTCATGGGGTCGAACTCGGTGCTGTTGGCCTCCGAGAGGCGCAGGACGTTGCGGGCGAACTCGATCACCGCGGTCTGAAGGCCCAGGCAGAGCCCGAGGAACGGGACGCCGTTGGTCCGGGCGTGGGTCACGGCCCTGATCTTCCCCTCGATCCCGCGCACTCCGAACCCTCCTGGGACCAGGATGCCGTCCAAGCCGTCGAGATGTGGATCACCGAAGAGACCGTCCATTTCCTCCGCAGGGATCCAGCGGATCTCGGCCCGGACGCCGTTGGCCAGGCCCCCGTGCCTCAGTGCTTCGACAACCGAGAGGTAGGCGTCGGGTAGCACCGTGTACTTGCCCACCAGGCCGATCGTCACGGTGCGGGTCGCTGCGAAGGCTCCCTGAACCATCCGGCGCCACTTGGTGAGGTCCGGTTCGGGTGTCCGGAGCCCGAGCATGTCGATGATGACCTGGTCGAACCCATGATCGTGGAGGATCAGGGGCATCTCGTAGATGTCGCGGGCGTCCGGCGCCGAGATCACCGCTTCGGCGCCCACGTCGCAGAACAGCGAGATCTTGCTGCGGACCCCCTCGTCGATGGGCCGGTCCGAGCGGACCACTATGGCGTCGGGCCGGATGCCTCTCGACCGCAACTCCGCGACGGAATGCTGGGTGGGTTTGGTCTTCAACTCCTCGGACGGACCGATGTAGGGCACCAGCGTCACGTGGATGTGGGCGACGTTACGGAATCCGACATCGTTGCGGAACTGGCGGATGGCCTCCAGGAACGGCAGGATCTCGATGTCGCCGACCGTTCCGCCGATCTCGGCGATCACCACGTCGATGTCGTCACGGTCCCCCAGCCTGCGGATCCGGTCCTTGATCTCGTTGGTGATGTGGGGGATGACCTGCACGGTGTCCCCCAGGTAGTCCCCACGGCGCTCCTTGTTGAGCACCGACAGGTACACCGACCCGGTGGTGACGTTGCAGTCCCTCCACAGGCTCTGGCCGGTGAAGCGCTCGTAGTGGCCCAGATCGAGGTCGGTCTCGCCCCCGTCGTCGGTGACGTAGACCTCCCCGTGCTGGAAGGGGTTCATCGTGCCGGGGTCGACGTTGATGTACGGGTCGAGCTTCTGGTTGACGACCCGCAGGCCGCGAGCCTTCATGAGCCGCCCGAGTGACGAGGCGGTGATCCCCTTGCCGAGACTGGAGACCACTCCGCCGGTCACGAACACATACTTCGTCACGGGATTGCAGGGTACCAGACAAGCCCGCGATTCGGCGTGCTTTGCCGTGGCCGCGCAGCCGATGCCCTCTCCGCACCTGGAACTCGTGCCCATTCCTACGGCTACCGAGAGATCGCCACCAGTCCCGGTCACGGTCGCTGTGCTGTCCGATGCCAGGCCGCGGCGGCCTCGGGATCAACGATCATGGTGACACGGGGATGGGTTCGGAGGATCGAGGCCGGCATGGTGTCCGTCACCGGACCCACCAGGACACCTTCTACGGCGATCGTCTTGGCGGCGCCCGAGGCTATGACAAGCAGATGATCAGCCTGCAGGATCGTCCCGAGACCCTGTGTCACCGCCGTCTCCGGAACCTTCTCGGGCCTCTCGAAGAACCTGGAGTTATCTGCCCGGGTGCCCGCGGTGAGCCGCACGACTCTGGTGCGAGAATCGAACCCGGAGCCGGGCTCGTTGAAGGCGAGATGGCCGTTGCGTCCGATTCCGAGGATCTGCAGCCCGATCCGTGCCCGGCTGACCCGGCGGTCGTAGCGGGCGCACTCCTCGTCGAGGTCGGCCGTATGAACATCGGGCGAGTGCAGTCGGGCGGGGTCGATGCCGACGTATCCTGCCAGGTCCGCCCGGATGACGTTGCGGTAGAGCTGCGGATGGTCCGGGTCGAGTCCCACGTACTCGTCCAGCAGGAAGGCTCGGCTGGAGGCGAAGGAGAGCGACTGCTCCCGGTGGCGACGGACCAGTTCCCGGTAGAGCGGCTGCACGGAAGCACCGGTCGCCAGGCCCAGTACCGGCTCAGGGCTCGAATCCAGAAAGGATTGGACGAGATCAGCGGCGTGGACAGCAATCTCGTCAGGGTCCGGAGCGACGATGACCTTCAACTGCAGTGGGGTCCTTCGGAGCCGGCCTACCGGACGCGGGGAGGTCGCCCGTCCGGCAAGCGCCCGGTCGGTACGGATGCCGGGCTGCAGGAGCGTACGCAGCGACCCGCGACGGCCTTCACGGGCTTGGACCTTCCCCGGGCGGCGGCGGGAGTGCGGAAGTCCTGGCACCGGTGATAAAGGCCACCAGGTCGTTGTGGGTCACCTCGCCGACGTCGACCTCGGCGGTCTTGCGGCCCCGGCGCAGCACGACGGCGGTGTCGCACACGGCCGTGACCCGGTCCATGTTGTGGGTGATGAGCAGTACCGCCACGTTCGACTCCCGAAGCCCTCTGATCAGGTCCAGGACCCGTCGGGCCTGCTCGACGCCGAGCGCGGCGGCAGGCTCGTCCAGTAGAACGATCCGCTGGCCCCAGGCGACTGCCCGCCCGATGGCGATCGCCTGTCGCTGACCTCCGGAGAGCTGGCCGACCGGGCGCCGGAGCGACGGGATAGTTATCTCGAGGCGGGCCAGCGTTCGCCGGCACTCGTCATGCATGCGCTTCTTGTTCAGAAGCCCCATCCGCGACCCGAGCCATCCGCCCCGCGTGTACTCGCGGTTCAGGAACAGGTTCTCTGTCACGTTCAGCGTGTCGATGAGCGACAGGTTCTGGTGGACGGACTCGACGCCCAGGGAGCGGGCCACGTCCGGAGATGGGATCCGGTGTTCCGCGCCGTCGATGCTTATCGTTCCCGAGTCGGGCTGGTAGATGCCGGCGATGCACTTGACGAGGGTCGACTTGCCGGCTCCGTTGTCGCCGAGCAGGGCCGTCACCCGCCCCCGGTGGAGCTCGAGGGAGACGCGGTCGAGAGCCTGGACGGCCCGGAACGCCTTGGACAGGTCCCGGACTTCCAGCGCGGGAGCGGTCATGCATCCCTCTCCGGCATCGGGTCGCCCAGGGTGTTCCAGATCCCGGCCACCGCCGGGTGGGCGGATCCGGCACCGGTCACGCCCACCACCCAGGCACGGGTCACGAAGGCCTGGACCCGGAAGCCGCAGATCACCGTGTCGCCCTCCGCGACGGCGCGGGACGAGGGCGGGTGCAGCCGGGCGTAGTAGTCGATGCCGGCCGGATCGGGCATGTCGAGCGGAACCGGTTCGGTGCCTGCATCCTCGGGTGCGGCCGCCACCAGTGCCCTCGTGTCGTACGGATCGAAGACCGGATCGACGTAGAAACCCCCGCCGAAGCACAGCGGGACGCCCTGATGCACGTGGGCTATCTCCGTGAGGTACAGGGCGGCGGGCCGCTCGGGAAGTTCCTCGACCGCGTGCAGGGGGGTGGAACCTGTTAGGCCGTGGCCGGGTTCTACCTGGGTGGCGCCGATGTCCGCCAGCAGGTCGAGGACCGCCGTGGAGGTCGTGCCGGGTGCGTTCACCTCGATACGGGTGCCGTCTCCGATCGCGGCGGCCGCCACCTCGACTCCCCGGGCGAGGGTTCCTACGTTGGCGGTCGGGGCAACCTTCTCCGAGTCCTTGTCGTAGAGAAGGGCCGGGAAGGTGGTGAGGCCGGCGAAGCGCATCCCCTCGAGTCCGTTGATGAAGTCGATGGCGCCGGGCAACTCCTCGATGTGGAACCCACCTTCGTGGCCCGGGTAGAACACGTCGCCTTCGTTCCATATCCTGAGCAGAACCTTCTGGGTGCGTCCCAGCCTCGCAACCGCCCGCGAGGCCTCCGAAGCCTTGTTACGGGAGAAGATGGTCCAGTACTCGGGCGCCAGGCCGGCGGCTTCCCCGGCCTCCCCCCGCGCGATCTGGACGAGGTGCCCGAGGTTGCCCAGCCGGTGCCCGCCGGCCACGATCGGGCGGGCGCAGGCCATGTCGACGGCTACGTATCCGTCGGCGCCCCCGCGGGTGATCGCCTCCAGCGCCCCTCCGGCACGGCCCAGTTGCTTGCTCATCGCGTATACGGTGAGACCCCGGCGATGGGCTTCTGCGGAGAAGTGGCGGGTGTTGGACTCGATCGAGTCGAGGTCCAGGACATAGCTGTTCGGAGGGATGCTCCCCTCCTGGTGGAGACGTATGGCGGCTTCCACGAAGGGTCGGTTACGCGTCCGCAGCTGCTTCAGGAACATGGTCGCTCAACTTTCGCTCGGTGCTCGCATGCTGAGGGCCACGGCGAGGATGATGATCACGCCGCGGGCGATCAGCTGGTCGGCCACCTCCAGCCCCATCAGGATCAGCCCGTTGTTGAGCATTGCCATGATGACCGCTCCGGTCACCGCCCCGGCGATCGAGGCTCGCCCCCCGAACAGGCTGGTGCCGCCGATGACAACCGCCGCGATCACGGTCAGCAGATCGTTCTCACCGAGGTCGTGGCGGCCGATGGCCAGCCTGCCGGCAAGCAACACCCCGGCGAAGGCGGCGCCGGTAGCGCTCGCCACCAACGCCGTGACGCGGATGCGGTCCGTGTTGAGACCCGACGCCTTCGCCGACTCCCGGTCGGCTCCCGTGGCGAGTACATGGCGTCCCCACCGCAGATGGTGGAGCGCGAAGTGGCCCAGCGCGAACACGATGATCGTCCAGACGACCAGGGACGAGACCGGGCCGAGCGAACCGGCTCCGAAGAGAGCCGAGAAGGTGTCGTCCCGGATCGGCATCGACTGGAGGTTGTTCATGTTCCTGGCGACCCCGCTGATGATGCCCAGCGTTCCCAGGGTGACCAGGAAGGAGGGGATCCGGATCTTGACGGTGATGAGCCCGTTGAACAGACCCACCGCCACCCCGGTGGCGACCGCGGCGAGGGCGCCGGCCAGGAACCCGTAGTCGCTTACCACCACCGCGGCCACCAGGGACGAGAGCGCAACGGTGGACCCGACCGACAGGTCGATCTCCGCCGACGCGAGGGCGAAGGCCATCCCCACCGCCATCACCGCGATCGGCGCCGCCTGCCTGCCGATGTTCAACAGGTTGGAGCCGCTGAGGAAACCGTCGTCCCACAGGACCAGGGCGAAGACGGCGAGGATCGAGACGAAGGCGAGATACACGACGTACTGTCGAAACCCGCCGTCGTCGCCCTGGCGCGTCCACAGCCGCATCGGGTTGGTCACGGCTCGTAGCGGTTTAGGGACCGCCTTCACTTCCGTCAGTTCCTCGGGACACTCGGGACCCCCAGCTTATCCGCCGAGGGCTTGCATGACTTCGGTTGGTGGGTCGGTTGCCAGGGATTGGCGGTA
>JAPPFW010000074.1 GCA_028821575.1 bacterium
CGGCCTCGATATACTCACGTAAAACGCTCTCCGGTAAACCCGGGGCAGTTCAGGCAGCGAGCAGTGGGGCCACACGGGTTACGAGGCCAAGCTGTGGGAGATGGCAGACGCGCTTCGGGGAGTATGGACGCTGCCTTGTACAAGCATGCGGTTCTGGGTTTGATCTTCTTCAAGTACGTGTCCAGCGCCTTCGAGGAGACGTGGGCAGGACTGAGGCTGAGATCGAGGATGATGCAGACCCCGAGGATCCAGACGAGCACCGGTCTGAGTATTTTTCTGGGTGCCGAAGGAAGCGCGGTGGTCCTCGCCAGCACAGGCGCGCGGTCCGTATCTGTACTCGTGCCCTCGGAAGGGATTTTCGGGATGTAGAGAGTCTTAGCTGGCCGCTGCACGACCGACTAGTCGCTAACGTAGAGGAGGCTGTGACGCTGGCCGCTCTTCGAGATATGCTGCTCCCCAAGCTTGTTTCGGGTGACATCCGTGTTCGAGATGCCGAGAAGCTCGCTGGGGCAAGCCCGTGATAGGGATGTTGCTCACCAGTCCGGACCGGAAGGAGGCGTTGTCTCAAGTGTATGTCAAGGCTTTGGCGGCATGTGCTGGTTACGCGACTTCGGTGCCGGAGCCAGACCGGGATAGCGTCGATCTGCGAATTCAGGCAGGCGGGCCGCGGCGCCCGGCCCTTGACCTGCAGTTGAAGGCCACGACGGATATCGCCGAACGGCAAGATGGCTTGCTGCCGTTTCGCTTGAGCATCAAGAACTACCGCGATCTTCGCGAAGAAACGCAGACGCCCCGATTGCTGGTGGTGCTGGAGCTTCCGACCAACGAGCGCAGGTGGATGACGGTGAAGAGCGAAAAGCTCGTGCTTCGGCGCCGCGCCTATTGGCTGAGTTTGCAGATCGACCACGACGAGGTAGTCGATCAGGGAACTGTGACAGTTCGTATCCCGGAGAGGAATGTATTGAATGTCCAAGCCCTGAAAGACCTGATGGAACGTTCCAGGACCGGAGACATCTGATGCGAGTGACCATTCATGACCGGGAGGCGCTACTGGCGGTCTCGCCGGGGGCCCTGTCGGCGTATGCCCGCTCCGCGGGCTGGAGTCGGCACGAACCGTACCGCGTGCACTCGGATGTGTACATTGGGGAGGAGCTTCCGGAGATCATCGTCCCGCGTACAGAGCGCCTCGGAGACTATGCGAGCGTGGTGGCGTCGTTGATCAAGATGTTCGCAACGGTTGCTCGGCAGGACGAAGTGACCGTGTATCGCTTGCTGGCAACCGCGGACCGTGATGTCGTCCGCGTCCAGGCAGGTGAGAGCGAAGACGGCAGCATAGGTTTGAATCACGGCGTGGACCTTATCGGCGGTGCGCGGGACTTGTTGCTGGCGGCTGCGTGCTCCCTAGGCCAACCCAAAGCGGTGTATAGGGCGGGAGCGAATCGGGATGCGGCCGATCTGCTGGAACAGATTCGTCTGGGCCAGACGGACCAGGGGAGCTTTGTGGTGACGTTACTAACACCAGTGATACCACCGCCGATGTCCAGGTTGTTCTCGGTCCCCGACGATCAAGACGCTCCGATCGAGCGACGTCTGACGCTGCGTTTGATGGAAGCCTTGGCCGCGGCGCGCCATGCGGCAGAACAAACGGCTGCAGGAGATGAGGGTGCGTTCGCGGAGGCGCTAGAGAGCGGTGTGAGCGCCAATCTGTGTGAAGCCCTGGTCCGGATCATTGAACCATTTCCACGGCTGGACATCAATGTGTTGTGGGCACGGACTCGACGGGTGAAGGCGCCGCGACCCGTTGTTCGGTTCGGCCGAGCGGATGCCCCTCTCCTACAGGAAGCCGCCCGGTCGCTTCGAGAGCGGGCGCCGCGGCCAGACGTGCGCCTCATCGGCTACGTTCGGCGCCTGACGCGCGGGGAGGCCGAAGAGGATGGCACCATCCGTCTGGCCACCAAGTCTATCGACGGGAAAGCTCAATCGGTTACGGCGCTGCTAGAACGGCAGGACTACGAACATGTGGTACAGGCCCATAGCGATCGGGTCCCGGTCCTGTTGAAGGGCGATCTCGAGCGAATGGGCCAGCGATGGCGGTTGCTGAGTCCGCATCTTGAGGAGGTCCTTCGGGACGACGAGCCGGAGTCTTGAGTGATCGAGTTCTCCCCCGACACTCATCCTAGAGCGGGTGTGACCGAAACCAACGTAGAGAACGCCACTCTCGAATGGTCCGCGGAACTCGGTTAGAAGGTGCTTTATGGCCCTGGAATCGAGCCGCATGCGGAGGGCTCGGACTGACCGCTATGGCGTAGTTGTTCTGGAAACCCCGCTACGCGACCTCCGGATGGGTTGAACCGGACAGCCCGGCGAGGCCCAGAACGACGCGTTCCGTAAGTTGATCCGGCCTGAAAGCTCCACGCTGGAAGTCAGCAATCGTGCGGTCCATCCTATGTTGGTGGACGGTGTGACCGGGGGCGTACCGGACCGCCGGAGGCTCCCTGCACGGAGCCGAGGTCCCCCGTTCCTCCACTACGAGAGCCTTGCAACAACCATGGGCGGGCAGAGCTAACCAATTCACAGTCGTCGAGGTTGAGCACAACCGGCAGCGGTGCGATGCGCGTAGTTGTGGTCGGGTTGCCGGTAAACCAAGCCCCCGCGGGGCCACAGCGAGCATCTGGCTCATGTAGCTTACACCTGCTCCGCGTCGCTACTAACAGCACCAGTGCGATTCAGGCGAGCGGTCGGACCGTCGCTGGGGCGTTCTATTGTTGTTGTCGTGCTTACGCTTCCCCAGCTAGAACGTCACCTGTTCGCTGCTGCTGACATCTTGCGGGGCAAGATGGACGCGTCGGAGTTCAAGGAGTACATCTTCGGTGCGTTGTTCCTCAAGAGGTCGAGTGATGTCTTCGATGAGGAGCGACAGCAGGTCATCGATGATCAACTTGCCAAGGATCGCTCACTAGAAGAGGCGCAGCAGCGAGCCAACGATCCGGATTACTACGACACGTTCTTCGCGCCCTCCGAGTCCCGATGGTCGAATCTTCACGAGGACTTTCATCATCAGGTGGGCAACGCGTTGAACAGGGCTCTTGGCGGGCTCGAGGAGAG
>JAPPFW010000057.1 GCA_028821575.1 bacterium
TCATCACCGACGCGTCCACCCCCGCCTCGTCCATACGCGCCACCGCCTTATCACCCGTGATGTCGGTGGCCTCCGCCACCCGCGCGTGGAGGTAGGAGGGCTCCGACTTCGGGGGCTCGTACCACCGCACCTGCCGCGCCCACGAGGCATCCATACCGGACCGCAGGTTCACCGGGTTCCAATCGTCGCCCCGGATGTGCATGTGGCAATCCACCACGAGAGCCTTGCTCATGCCGTCCACCCCCCGTCGACGATGAGGTTCTGCCCGGTCATGTACGAACTCATACCGGATACGAGGAACAGCACCGCGCCCACCATCTCCTCCGGCCGGGCGATGCGTCCCATCGGGGTCCGCCGGAGGATGGCCGCTGTGTTGTCGCGGTTCGCCAGGAAGCCACGGGTCATGTCGGTTTCCACCCAAGCCGGGCTGACGCAGTTGAGCCGTACCTTCGGTGCCCAATGGTCGGCCAGCACCGCGCTCATGTGGATCAGCCCTGCCTTGCTGGCGCTATAGGCGACTTGGGCGCCGTCGCTGACCACACCCGACAGCGAGGCGATGCTGACGATCGAGCCACCCTCTCCGTCCAGCATCCGGCGGCCGACCTCCCGGGTCAGGAAGAAGGCCCCTCGAAGATTCACGTCGAACAGCGCATCCCATTGCGCGGGGCTGATGTCCAAGGCCGAAGCGCGGTTGGTGACACCGGCGGCGTTGGCCAGGCTCTCCAGGCCTCCCCTCCATCGCCAAGCTCTCTCTACGTGCCCTTCGATGGCGGCGAGATCCGAGATGTCGGCGACGAGAGGCATGAAGTCGCCGCCGAGCGCGGCTATCTCCTCGCCGAGGCTATCGA
The DNA here is from genome assembly GCA_028821575.1 of bacterium. Taxonomy (GTDB): domain Bacteria; phylum Actinomycetota; class Acidimicrobiia; order Spongiisociales; family Spongiisociaceae; genus JAPPFW01. The sequence goes on from JAPPFW010000057.1 coordinate 849, forward strand.
GGGCCTCGGCTGATCGAGCCAACCCTACGACCGAGGCGCCCGCTGCAGCGAGGCCGACGGCGACGGACCGGCCGATGCCCCGGCTCGCCCCGGCCACGAGCGAGGTCGAGCCCGAGAGATCGGTGGGGGCGATCCCGAATCCTTCGGAACCCATCAGGACACCCTCCCTTACACCGGTAAGCTGGGATCGGATCTCTACCAGCAAGGAAACCCTAATGGCCGTGTTCGACGAGTACGAGCACTACGACGCGCTCGGTCTCGCCTCCCTGATTCGTGACCGGCAGGTCACCCCCGACGAGTTGCTCGACACGGCACTGGACCGGGTGGCTACGCATAACGCGGACACCAACGCGGTTATCCACCTGATGGAGGATGCCGCAAGGGAAGGGATCTCCCGAGAGCTTCCCAACGGGCCGGTCTCAGGGGTTCCGTACATGCTGAAGGATCTGCATGGACTCTTCGCCGGCGAGCCGACCACCAACAGCTCGCGGCTCTATCAGGACAACGTCGCAGACCATGACAGCACCATCACAGCGCGTTATCGCCAGGCGGGGCTGGTGACGCTTGCCAAGACCAACACTCCTGAACTGGGAATCAGCGGTACCACCGAGCCCGTGCTGCACGGTCCGACCCTCAATCCTTGGGATACCTCCCGCAGTGCCGGAGGGTCGAGCGGGGGAGCCGCGGCCGCCGTGGCGGTGGGAATGGTCCCGATCGCGCAGGGTTCGGACGGCGGCGGGTCCATCCGCAGCCCGGCATCCATGTGCGGGCTGTACGGTCTGAAGCCCACCCGCGCCAGGACGCCCGCCGGACCCGACGCGGGGGAGGGATGGAGCGGACTCTCCAGCTACCACGTCCTGTCCCGGACGGTGCGGGACAGCGCCGTCATGCTTGACGTGACTCATGGACCCGAACCGGGCGATCCCTATGCGGCGCCCCCGCCCGACAGGGGATTCCTGGCAGAGGTCGGTAGGGACCCCGGCAGCCTTCGCATCGCTCTATGGACCGAGGGTCTTCGTGGCGAACGAGTCGACCCCGAATGCGTGCTCGCCGCTGGACGGGTCGGTGGGCTGCTGGCCGAACTGGGGCATAGGGTCACCCCTGCTGTTCCGCCGGTATCCGGATCCGAGTGCTGGACCGCGATGTGCACGGTCATGGCGGCCCACACCGCCAACCATGTCGATTCGCGGCTGGCGGTCCTGGGCAGGGAACTGCAACCGGACGACTTGGAGAACATCACCCGTCTGGTCGCTGAGGAGGGCAGGAGACTGACCGCACGGGACTACGTCAACACCCTGTTGATGATCCACCGCACCGGGCGGCGTCTCGCCGGTTTCTTCGGTGAGTACGACGTCATCCTGAGCCCGACCCTGGCAGATCCCCCGCTCCCGCTCGGTGCCCTCGACATGATGTGCGAAGACCTCGAGGCCTACCTGGAGCGGATGTGGGGGCACCTGGCGTTCACTCCCCTGTACAACCTGAGTGGGTGCCCCGCGGCCAGCCTTCCGATGCATATGACCCGGGACGGCCTTCCCGTCGGAGTACAGATCGGTTCCGCCTTCGGAAACGAAGCGCTGCTGTTCCGCCTCTCAGCCCAACTTGAAGAGGCCGACCCGTGGTGGGATCGCCGACCGCCACCACTCTGACCACCAGCCACCAGTCGCCGACTACCAGGGGCTTTGACTCTCACAACATGGGCTTCGCTCGGCAATCGCGACCCTGGGTGTTTTGGGGCTTTCTCCAGCGTGTTCAACCGATAACAGTGGTCATCTAGAAAAGAAGACATGTTAGGGTTGGAGTACAACTCACTGAGGAAGGGACTGAGAGGGTGACGATGACCGGCCCGGTCACCGAAGGTTACGTGGAGGCGCAGGCGGCGCGGATGAAGGCGGAGACGTACGCGCAGTGGATGGAGGCTGTGCAGCGGTCGGAGCGTGCTGCGTTCCACCGGACGATGTGGCTTGCGGCCTTGATCCTTGCGGGTATCGCTTCCGCCACTGGGGTCGTCATCGCGGTGTTGAAGTGACCATGTCTGTTGTCTGGTCGGTTGTCTG
>JAPPFW010000071.1 GCA_028821575.1 bacterium
ACGGGTCGTCCTCGGTGATGTGTGGCTTGATCGCCTCCGAGTCGAGTATCACCGCGACCTGCGCCCGGATCTGGTTCTCGATGATCGGCGACGGGTTCTCGAGCGTGACGCGGATGGTGTAGTCGTCGATCTTCTCCACCTGATCCGTGGACATGACCCCGTACGAGTTCGAGTTGAACATGGTGCTCGCCTTGGCACAGAACGCACGCTCGTAGAACCACAGGAAGTCGTCCGCCGTCATCGGGTTGCCGGTTGTCGGGAAGGTGACTCCTTGCCGGATGTGCATGGTCACCGTTCGACCGCCGTCCGAGTACTCGATCCGCTCGACTGCGCGTCCGATCCGCTTCGAGATGTTGGCCTTGGCGAACGCGCCCACCTCACCCTCAGGCGGCTCGTAGAACAGGAACTGTGCGTATATGTTCTTCAGCGTCATGTTCGTGAGCGTGTTCTGCCCGAATATCGGATCGATCGAGGGAAGGTCGCCCGAGACCGCTATCCGCAAGGTGTGGACTTCGTCATCGGCTGCGGCAGCCGTAGTGTCCGGCGCGGCGCTGGTCGTCTCGGGAGCAGCGCTGGTCGTCTCGGGAGCAGCGCTCGTCGTCGCAGGTGCGGCACTCGTCGTCGCAGGTGCGGCACTTGTGGTCGCTGGAGCATCGTCGGTGGTGTCATCGCCGCAGGCGACGAACAAGAGGCACAGGGCTACCACAACCGCCAGTCCTCTGATCAACCTGGCTCGCCTTGGTCTGTTCATGGTTCTCTCCTCCCAATGCCAGACTGTTTGGTCTGACGTTGCAGAATGCACAGAACCTGTGGGCGTATCCGCCGTCGGGACCGTGCTCGGGTGACCGGGTCTGAACGCCTCAAGCTGCCATCGCCTCCGGTCTTGGCGATGACTCGAGCACCCGTCGGTACTTGAGGTTGTTGACGCTTCTCAGGCTCCGGCTGCGATCCGAACCCTGACGCTGACTTCCGAGGGTGCAACGGTCTCGCTGTCAATGCCTCAGGACGACTGGGTAAGCCAATGGACGATACTCCGGCCACGGGTTGACCTGGCCACGGCGCCCGAGCCGTGAGACGATTCACGGCATCGGACTTACTGATGTAGAGAGGCTCTTCGGACGCCGGCAGATACGTCGAGACCGAGGCGCGCCGGGCGGGGGATTGCGCGGTCGGACCGGCGAGCGTATCGCCGATACCGATCGCAATTCTGTGGCGGACATCGATCTCCGAGCGCTTTTTTGAACCATACACAGGGGGGTTTGATCGGTGTCAACAGGTACCAGAAGGCCGCAGCACCGACTGGCGGTCCGAGACCGTTCAGGGCCACGTCCAGGGGTCCGCTCGAGGTGGCTGAGTTGTGGGCTCTGTCCACCCTCCAGAGACTCCCGGCGGCAACGGTCATGCGCGTTCAACGCCTGGGCTGGGACGGTGAGAGCGGTGGCCTAGGGGTGAAAGAAGGGCTCTACGGCGTCAGCTCAGGTGCTCGCCAACTCAACCTTCCCGTTGGCGATCTCGAGCAGCCAGCGCCTGTATTCCAGCGTCCCTAGGTCGGCGCCCTTTACGTGCATCTCGGCGGCGAGGTCGGCCGGCAACTCCTCGGGGCGCTGGGACTCGACGATGGGGCGGTCCTGGTCGGTGACCATCTGGGCGAAGGCCCTGAAGTCGTCATCGCTGCCCGGATAGTTACGTCCCACGTAGGTGAATGCCCGGGTGCGCTTGCGATTCACAGGTGCCGCGGCCACCCACAGCACGTAGTCCTCGACCGGCCCGGCATCGCTGTTGAGCTTCATGGCGTTGGGCAGGAACACCCGGTAGCGCTTCATGGCCTCGTAGGTCTCGCCCGAACCGGACTCCGGGTTGTTCTTCACGTTGTCCGTGAACTCGACGAAGGGGCCGGCGATGAACCGCAACTCTCCCCCGACCTTCTCCACGTCGTAGTCTTCGATGCGAGGTTGGCTGCTGTCGCCGAGGATGCCGTCGTGTACCCAGGCGAAGTGGGAGAAGTCGAAGTAGTTCTCCAGGCGACGGGGCAGCGAACAGTCCCATTCGTAGATATCCAGATGGACGAACCGGTAGCTCGGATCGTCGAACTCGGGAATGGACGGCACGGGGAACTTGGGTTCGCCGAGGGTCGTGTAGATGAGCCCGGACACCTCGACAGTGGGGAAGGAGGGCACCCGCACGTTGCGGAAGGCGGGCGAGAGTTCCTCCCGGGCCGGCACGCGGGTGACCCGGCCCTCCGCATCGTAGGTCCAGCCATGGTACGAGCAGCGGAGCTCGCAACCGTCGATCACCTTCCCAAGCGAGAGAGCCGCTCCCCGGTGGCGGCAAAGATCCTCGAAGACGCGGGGAGCGCCGTCCAGCCGTACCACCACGAGTTGCTCTTCGAACAGGGTGAAGCCCTGGGGATCGTCCTTGAGTTCGTCCGAGTAGGCGATGGGAAACCAGAAATTCTGCCGCATCTGGTCGTAGAGCCGGTCCTCGGCTGCAACGTCGAGGAAGTCGCTGGTCGCGTGTCGGGTGGTCACGCTTCGCCTCCTAAAGATTGCCTAGGTTCCTTCGCGCGCCTCGACTCCCCATGTCGAGCAGACCGCTTTGACGATGTTCTGGTACCCCGTGCAGCGGCACAGGTTGCCGGAGAGCAGATCCACCACCTGCTCCGGTTCCCGGTAGTCGTCGGGGTCGACACTCTCAAGGGTCATCAGGAAGCCCGCGGTGCAGAAACCGCACTGCATGGCGTGGTTCTCATGGAAGGCCTGCTGCATCGGCGTGAGTACCCCGTCGGTAGCGAGGTCCTCGACGGTCCTGATCGTGCTCCCATCGACTTGGACGGCCAGAGTCGAGCAGGAGCGAATGGAGTCGCCGTCGACGATCACCGTGCACGCCCCGCAGTAACCGTGCTCGCACCCCACATGGGTGCCGGTCAACCCCACGACGTCGCGGATGAAGTCGGAGAGCAGCAGGCGGGCAGGAACGCGGTAGGTCACCTGCATCCCGTTGATCGTGACCGATACATCGGCCTCTCTGGATCCATGGTTGGAAGCCATCACACCCCCGTCCTACGTGCGTTTGAAGCGATCGGTGATCGAGCGGCGCCTGCCGGGCCGCCCCTTGAGCCTTCTTCCCCGCCGGTCGGTGTCGACGGAACGGCCGGCGAGGGAGGCTGCGTTCCGTACCACCAGGGCGCCCAGCGCCTCCCGCCGGTACTCGGCTGTGGCATGGATGTCGTCCACCGCGTCGGCCGCGTCCTCGTAGGCGGCTGCGTACAGGTCCGACCCGTCATCGCCTTGCTCGAATCCCCGGATGGCCTCCTCGGCGGTAGCCATCCGGCTCGCCACACCACTCACGCCGAAGCTGACCAACCGTGCTCCGGTGATTCCCTTCCCCTTGAGGTCGAAGGTGGCCGCCAGACCGGCGATGGCAAAGTCGCCTGACCGCCGGGCAATCTCGTCCACAACCGTCAGGCTTCCGAACGGTTGAGCCGGGAAGTGCACCCCGGTGACGATCTCCCCGTGGCCGAGGTCAGTCCAGAACGGCCCGAGGAAGAAGTCACCCGCCCCGACGGTCCTCTCCCCCGCCGGTCCCTGTATCCGTAACTTCGCTCCCGAGGCCATCGCCAGGGCCGGCAACTCGGCAGCGGGATCGGCATGGGCCAGGCTGCCGCACACGGTCCCCCGGTTCCTGATCTGCAGGTGCCCGACAAAGTGAAGCGCCTGCCGTAGGCCAGGAACCACTGCAGATACCGCATCGGAGGCCATGACGCGACTCTGGGTCACCGAAGCCCCGATCGTGACGCCATCGGGACCGGCCTCCATACCGTCGAGTCCGTCCACGCGGCGGATGTCCACGAGGAGGTCGGGCAGCGCGAGGCGGAAGTTCATGCTGGGAATGAGGCTCTGTCCTCCTGCCAGCACCTTGGCAGCGTCGGAGGAAGCCAGGGCAGCCACCGCATCGCCGATCGTGGAGGGCCGGTAGTAGTCGAAGGCGGCAGGCTTCATCCTTCGCCCCCTGCGGCCGACGCCTCTCTGATTGCTTGACGTATTGCGGACGGCGTGACCGGCGTGGCCTTGATCTCTACCCCGAACTCGGCAAGAGCCTCGGACACCGCCCCGCCGACCACCGCCGCCGGCCCGATCGTTCCACCCTCCCCACAGCCCTTCACGCCCAGAGGCTGGTCGGGGGAGGGCGTCTCGAAGTGCTCGACGGTCATCATCGGTACTTCCGAACAGGTGGGATAAAGGTATTCCATGAACGAGGCGAATAGGGGTCTGGCCGTCTCGGGGTCGTATTGGAAGTGCTCGTACATCGCCCCGGCGATCCCCTGCGCCACTCCCCCGTGGACCTGCCCATCGATGATCATGGGGTTGATCATGGTCCCGCAGTCGTGAACCACCACGTAGTCCTCGATTTTGATCTCGCCCGTGCTCATCCTCACGCTGACCACGCCGGCGTGGGCTCCGTTCGACCAACTGGCTGCGGCGTTGACCTTACCGTCCATGCCGGGGAGGTGCTCGAGTTCGGGCGGCTCGAAGTAGCCCGACATCTCGAGGCCGGGCTCCATACCTCGCGGGAGGTCCACCGTGCGAACCCAGGCTGCGGTTGCGACCCGTGACCAACTCACTGTCGGCGCTTCGCTGCCTGCCACATGGAAGTTACCGCCGGACAGCACGACGTCCTCGGCGGCCGCCTCCAACATGTGGGCTGCTATGTCCCGGGCTTTGGTCATCACCCGATCGGCGGCCATCAGTATCGACCCACTCATCACGATGGCCGAGCGGCTGCCCCACGCTCCTAGCCCGTAGGGGGCCCGTTCGGTGTCGCCCATGACCACCGTGACGTCGTCGGGATCCAACCCCAGCGAGTCCGCAACCAACTGGGCGGCGGTCGTCTCGGTCCCTTGGCCCAAAGCGGTGGTGCCGAGCCCTACCCGGGCGGAGCCGTCGGGATCGACCCTCAACATGGCCGAGTCGTAACCTGCCCAGTGACCGGTGGTGAGGTGGTAGGTGGGCGTGGTGGGCTCCACGTAGTTGGTGTAGCCGACCCCCACCCTTACGTCGGGATCGTCGGCGTACCGGGCACGCGCCCGCTCGAGCGACTCGCCGATCAACTCCACGGCCCGCTCGAAACTCTTGGCGTGCGACCCCGAGTCGACCCTTCCGCCGCCGTGCATCATGTAGGGCATCTGGTGCTCCTGGAGGATCATGCGGCGCCGGATCTCCACCCGGTCGGTCCCGGTGAGGCGAGCCACCCGGTCGATGATGCTCTCCATGACGAACATCCCCTCAGGGGAACCGAAGCCCCGGTAGGCCCCGCTCGGGGTCTTGTTGGTGACCACGCAGAAGTGATGCACCTCCATGTTCGGAAAGTCGTAGCCGCCCGTCAGGACCCCCCCGGTGACAAACACAGTGGCGGTACCGGGCATGAAGATCTCCCCGGAGCCCACGTCGCAGTAGGCCTTGCAGCGGATGGCCCGGATGGTCCCGTCGTCGTCGTAGGCTACATCCACGTCGTGGCGCTGGTCCCGGGCATGCACCGCCGAGATCAGGTTCTCGAAACGGTCCTCGAGCCAGCGGACCGGGCGTCCTAGCTTGCGGGCTATCCACGGCACCACGATGTCCTCGGGATACTGGTGGGTCTTGGTACCGAACCCGCCGCCCATGGCCGGGGTGATGACTCGGATACGCGGCTCGGGGATACCGGTCATCTCGGCGATCGTGGTACGGACAATGTGGGGGCTCTGGGTCGACGACCAGATTGTGAGCTGACCGTCCACTTCTTCGGCGAGAACTCCCCGGCACTCCAACGGGAGCCCGGTCTGGCGCTGGCTCACGTAGGTGTCGCTGAATGTGTGATCTGCCTCCTCGAAGGCTTGCCTCACCTCGGGTTTGTCGGCCGGGAAGTTGACCAGGTAGTTGTCGGGCCAGTCGCCGTACAACCTGGGAGCATCCTCGGCCAAGGCCTGATCCAGGTCGGCCACGGTCGGGAGCGGGTCGAACTCGGTATGCGCGGCCACCAGGGTGGCCGCGTCCTCCGCCACGTAACGGTCGGTGGCGACAACGGCCGCGTATGGGGAGCCGACGTAGCGAACCCGGTCCACGGCGAGGGGTCGCTGGTTCACCGGCTGGATGTAGAGGATCTTGTGCGGGAACGAGCCAACATCGGCCAGGTCGGCGCCGGTGAACACCGCGTGCACGCCCGGTAGTGCGAGGGCGGGGCCCTTGTCGATGCTGACGATCCGGGCGTGGGGCTCGGGACTGCGGACAAAGCCCACCTCGAGCATGCCTGGCAGCTTCAGATCGGCGATGTAGCGCTGGCGGCCCAACAGCGGGGATCGGTCCTCCCTACGGGGCACTGCCCTGCCTATGTGGCCGGCCCGATGACGGATCATCGGGTTGATGCGCGTGGGACTGTCTACCGTCATCTTTCTCCCCAACCTCCTGCGTCAACCCCCGGACGGGGACCCTACCGGGCCGAGATTATTGATGTAATCTAACACGGCCGGTGTTCGTCTGTTTGCCGACGGCCATCTCAAGGTGCTTGGAACCTACTACGAGGTTCCACCGCACGACACATAGGGTTCAGACCCGGCGCCTGTCCTACGAGCCGACTTGCCCACCCACTCGGTCGGCTATGTCACAGCCCGGTTACATACTGGTAAGTAGCCGTATACACCACCGGTCCGTGGTGCGGTACCGACCGGACCGGGTCAGGGATCATACGTTCGCGGACCCGACCTCGAAGGGCTGGCGGGACGCGTCCGGAACAGAGGAGGTGGTGGCGGGGGTGGGCCCGGCAGAGGGATCCCGTCCGCCGGTTTTCGCGTTCTCGGTCTCCGAGGCTGTGCCCGGTGGTGCGGTGGGCGCGCTCCCGCGCCTGCAAGGACTCCCGTGTCAAGAGGCCGGGTCAGCGCTCGCCCCGGTGGTAGGGGATCGTGAGGGACAGCGGAACGTTGGAGCGGCTGCGGTTGAAGACCAGCGCCACGATGGTGAGGACGAAGGGCAAGGCCAGCAGCAACTGGTAGGGAAGATCGACGTCGCTTGCCTGGAGAGCGAGTTGGGTGGCCTCCAGGAATCCGAACAGCAACGAACCGACCAGCACCCAGGTGGCCCTCCAGTTGCCGAAGATCACGATCGCCAGCGCGATCCAACCCCGCCCGGAGATGATGTCTGGGAAGAACAAGCCGGTCGATCCGAGGGAGAGGAAAGACCCGGCCAGGCCGGCCATCACGCCCCCGAACACCACCGCGACGTACTGGCGCGAGATGATGCCCACCCCGCGCATGTCGCACGCCTCGGGATTGTGCCCGACGCTCCGCAGCTCGAGCCCGTACTTGGTCCGGTAGAGGAACACCCAGACGACGGGGACCATCACGAACGCCAGGATGGTCAGCCAGGGAATGGGGAAGAACTCAAAGGGAGCCTGCATCGTCTCGACCGTGGGGATATCGATGCTCCCCTCGGCCTCGTAGATGGACCGGTACCAGAAGAAGGCCAGCCCGAGACCCAGGATGTTGAGAGCCAGTCCGGCGACAACCTGATTCACCTTGGCGGTTACGGTCATCAGGGCCATGATGAGCGACAGGAACGCTCCGCCGACCCCGGCCGCCACCAAACCGGCCAGGATGCTGCCCGTCTCGTTGGCCACATAGAAGCCCGCGAAGGCGCCCATCGTCATGGTTCCTTCGAGGCTCAGGTTCAGTATCCCGCTGCTCTCGCAGACCAACTCGCCCAGGGCGGCCAGAAGCAGGGGCGTGGCGATCCGCAACGTGGCCCAGAAGATCCCTACGAGGACAGCGCTGGTGAAGAGATCTTCCATGTCAGCCGGCCTTCCGGATCCGGTACCGGGACACCATCGCCGCGATCAGGACCAGTGCGAGCGTGGTCCCCTCGATCACGAACACCAGCGCCTTCGGAATGCCGGTCTCGTACTGCATGGCGGTGGACCCGTTGACGAGGGCGCCGAACAGTATGGCGGCCACGATCACGCCGAGCGGATGCAGGCGGGCCACCAGGGCGATGATGATGCCCGTGAAACCGATGCCCTCGGCGATGTCGAGCTGGACACGATGGTGGAGCCCCAGCAACTCCCCGGCGCCGGCAATGCCGGCCAGAGCTCCCGAGATGGCCATGGTGGCGAGGGTCACGGTACCCACCCTGATGCCCTTGTAGCGGGAGGCGACCACGTTGGAGCCGATCCCCCTTATCTCGTATCCCAGGGCGGTGCGCCTGATGAGCCAGTAGACCACCAGCGCGGCGATCAGCGCGATGGCGAACCCCCAGTGAAGGCGACTGCCGGTGACGAAGCGGGGCAGGTAGGTGGTGTCCGCCATCCGTACGGTCTGGTAGTAGAAGGTGTCGGGCGACTGCCAGGGTCCGGCCAGCAGGTAGGAGAGGATGTAAAGGATCACGAAGTTGAGCATGACCGTGGTAAGGATCTCGTTGGTCCCGTACCGAACCAGCAGCCCGCTGGCCACCGATGCCCAGGCGGCGCCCGCGATGGCGGCGAAGATGAACATCAAGACGAAGAGCAGCGGCGCCGGTAGCCCTCCCCAAAGGTCGTAGACGAACCAGGTACCCATAACGCCGGCGAAGAACTGTCCCTCGCCGCCGATGTTCCAGACCCCGGCCCGGAAGGCGATCGCAGCCGCCAGGCCGGTAAGGATCAGCGGTGTCGCCTGCACCAGGGTCTCCAGGGTGGACTCCCGGGTGCCGAAGGCCCCGTTGTACAGGGCGGCGAACGAATCGGCCGGACTCTTTCCGATGAACAGCACCAGGCCGGCGATGATGCCCACCGCCACCACGAGAGCGGCGACCAGCGTGACGAACTCGTGCCATGGGCGGACCACCAGCCTCTTCTCGAACCTCCATGCCCCGGATTGGAACAACATCGACAGCGGGTCCCGGCGGCGGCCGCCGTCCGGCGTCTGAAGCTCGGAAGGGGCTTGATCGGTCATGCAGCTGGTCCCGCCTCGACGGTATCGGCGCCGGCCATGCTCAGGCCGAGGGACTGGAGGTCGGCCTGCTCGGGGGTGGTCTCCGAGACGATCCGGCCGTCGTAGATCACCGCGATCCGGTCCGAGAGCTGGAAGATCTCGTCAAGGTCCTCGGACATCAGCAGTACCCCTGCGCCACGGTCCCGCTCCTCGAGCAATCGGCGCCTGACGTACTCGCTGGCGGAGATGTCCAGCCCGCGGGTGGGCTGGTGGGCGACCAACAGCTTCGGCTCCCCGGACAGCTCACGTGCCATGATCACCTTCTGCAGGTTGCCGCCCGAGAGGGTCCGCGTGGGTTGGGATGACGATGGGGTCCTGATATCGAAACCCTCGATCGATTCGGCGGCGAAACCGTCGATGGCGCCCCGGTTGAGAACCCCAGCCCGGGAGAAAGGTCTTGAACGGTGACGGCCCAGCACCAGGTTCTCCTTGACCCTGAAGTCCATCAGGAGACCTTGCGCGATCCGATCGGCCGGAACGCTGGCCACCCCGAGCTGCCCTATCCGGTTGGCGGACAGGTCAGCGGTGTCCACCCCACCTATCCGGATGGCTCCGCTGGAGGGCTTCTCGACCCCGACCAGGGCGTCGAAGAGGGCGTTCTGTCCGTTACCGGAAACACCCGCCAAGCCGACCACCTCCCCGGCGCAAACCGTGAGGGAGAGACCCTTCAGAGAACCCCGACCGGTGACGCTGGCGAGATGGATCTCGTCCACTTCGACGACCGGCTCGCCGGGGTCCGACCGGTCCTTGTCGAACTGGAACAGCACCTCCCGGCCCACCATCATCTGGGCAAGATCCCGCATCTCGACATCGGCCGTATTGACCGTTCCGACCACCTTGCCGAGACGCAACACAGTCACCCGGTCGGATAGTTCCATGACCTCTTTGAGCTTGTGGGTGATCAGGATGATGGTCAAGCCCTCGTCCCGCATCCGGCGAAGGATGCGGAAGAGCTCCTGGACGCCCTGGGGGGTGAGAACCGCGGTAGGTTCGTCGAGAATCAGGATCTCCACGCCGAAGTAGAGGGTCTTGAAGATCTCGACCCATTGCTGCTCCCCGACGGACAACCGGCCCACCTCGGCGTCGGGATCGATCTCCACGTCGTAGTTGTGGAAGAACTCGTTGAGCCGGCCCCTCACCTCCGACAGATCGAGCCACTGGCTGGCCGAGGTTCCGATGACGACGTTCTCGACCACCGACATCGGAGGGACCAACTCGAAGTGCTGGTGCACCATGCCGATACCGGCCGCGATGGCGTCTCCGGGCGTATGCAACTCGAGCGGCTCGCCTCTGAAGGTCACCGTCCCTTCGTCAGGCCGGTAGACGCCGTAGAGAATGTCGGCCAGGGTGGTCTTGCCGGCTCCGTTCTCGCCCAGAACGCAGTGGATCTCCCCACGGCGGATGTCGACGCTCACCGCGTCGTTGGCGACGACCCCAGGGAAGCGCTTGGTGACCCGATCCACAGCGAGGATCGTCTCAGTCACTCGAACTCGCTCCCCTGAGGCGTTGGACTCATTCGGGTGATCGGGCCTTTACTCGGGCGGATCGGTCTTCAGTTCTACCGTCAGAAGCCCGCCCAGTATGGCCGCTTCGGCCTGCGCGACGCCGTCTTGGACATCGGCCGGGACCATGTCGCTGATCGCTCCTAGCGACGACCCACCGTCGACCATCGAGGTGTAGACGATCCGCTCCATCGGAGCATCGTAGGGAACGCCCTCGGTGGTGTAGGCATACCAAGCATCAACCAGATCCATGAAGGCGGTGTCCCAGCGGGCGACCGCGCTGGTCAACACCACCGGGGACAGTCCGAGCTGATCGGTGAAGTGTCCGAAGCCCCACACACCCTCCGCCTCCTCGATGGCTGCGAAGGGACCGAAGCGCTCGGCATAGATCATGTCGGAACCGGCCGCGATCTGGGCGGCGGCGGCCTCCTGGGCCGTGGCAGGGTCGAACCAGCTCTCGATGTATGCCACATCGAAGGTGATCTCACCCTTGCCCATCTGCTGGGCCACGAACCTGGCGCCGTCTATGAACGCGTTGAGCGGACCGTTGACATTAGGGAACGGGAAGGCCGCCACCCCGCTGATGTGGTTTGTCTGGGTCATGGCCCCGGCGATGATCCCGGCCAGGTAGGCGGGCTCGTGGATGAACACGTCGATCCAGTAACCGTTGCCGCCGGTGGCCTCGTTGCCGGACCCGGAGAAGGCGAACAGGATGTCAGGGAAGTCATCCTTGACCGCGGCGACCGCGTCCGAGTACGTGCTGTGCGCCACGATGATCTCGTAGTCACCTGTCTGGGCCAGGTCCCGGATCACGCGCTCGCCGTCGGCGTAGGGGATCTCCTCGATCTGCTCCAGGGTGATGGTCAACCCATGGGGCATCTCGTCGGCCACGCGGTGCACCGAGTCGATGAAGGTGGCGTACCAACCCTCTTCCTTGGTACCCAGCATGATCATGGCCACGTCCAACTCGGTTGGACCCATCGGCATCTCATCCTCGGGTTCCGCCATCTCGGCCTCGGTGGTGGTCGGCGCCGCCGTGGTATCCGGTGCGGCGGTGGTAGCCGGCGCCGCTGTAGTGGTCGGAGCCGCAGTAGTCGTCGGCGCCGCCGTTGTAGCAGCCGGCTCGTCGTCGCCGCATGCCCCCGCGATCATGGCCAGAGCCAAGATGGCTGCAGCCAACGTGAACGTCCGGCGCTCCCTGAATCTCCTCATAGGGACTTCCTCCTCGTTTCGTCGCTGGTCCTTTCGAACCGCGAGATTGCTCCGCCCGGAACTCCGATCTCGATTCGAACTCGTGCTCGAAACTGATCTCGCGCGTGCTAGCACGCACCGCGCCTAACACGCCCCCTGCACGATAGCGATACTCGGACGGATGCACACAACCAACGAGCTAGGAACTTGAGAGCACCGGCTTGCCGAGTATGCGGTACGACGGCCACCAGCGCCGCAGACCCAGGTCCTCGACGATTACGTTGGCGGCGTTGTATCCAGGGCCGAAGTGGATCGAACCCCCCGGATGGCAGGCCGACCCGCACATGTAGAGGCCTTCGATGGGGGTGCGATAGCCGCTGGCCTCCGGGAAGGGACGGTTGATCCCCCACTGGTCGTTCGTGTAGGCGCCCTGGCGGCAACCGCCGCCCACCATGTTGATGATCCGGTTCTGGATATCGTCAGGGGTGTATGCATAGGTTGCGAGCATGTTGTCCCTGGTGAGGTTGGGTGCGTACTCGGCCCAGCGGGCCCTCATCCGCTCCAGCAGGTCGTCTTTGATGTCGTCGTAGGTCTTGGCGCCGTTCTCCAACTTGTCGGCCGGGGGACCGAATTGCCAGAACAGCAGGGTGTGCTTGCCCACGGGCGCATAGGTGGGATCGATCACCGTGTGGCAACAGGCGTCACCGCCCAGCGCCGAGGGGATCCGACCGTTGCCGATCTCCTCCCAGTGCCGGTCGAGTTCTTCGAGGGTGTTGACACCGAAGAAGATGGCCAGACCTTTGTTCGCCTCCTCCGAATACTTGGCCGAGTAGTCGGGCGCCACCTCGGATGCGGCGTGGAATCCGAATAGGGCGGTGTGGTACTCGATCTCCCACTCCCGGCAGCGTTCAGCGATCTCGGGAGAGAGGTGCTCCTCTCCGACCATCTGCAGGAAGGTCGCCGGTGGGTCGACCGCCGAGGCCACGAACTTCTCGGCGCGGAAGGTCTTACCTTCGGACGTCCGGACGCCCACGGCCCGTCCTCCCTCGATAATGATCTTGTCCACGTGCTCTCCGGTGAGGATCACCCCCCCGTTGGCATGGAAGAAGGCGGCCAGCGACTGGGCGATCTGGTGGGTGCCGCCCCGCACGATGCTGAGGCGGGGAGACGCCGCGTAGCGCATGAAGAAATCACCCACCCCGGTGGCGAAGTCGGGCATGCCCCGCACGCAGGCGTTCATGGCGATCCACGTCTTGAGGCGGTCGCTCTCGTAGAGGTAGTCGAGCACTTCGCGGCCGCTCATGTCGCACATCTTCTGGTACTCGGCCCGGTCCTCGTCTCCGAGCCCGACCCCTCGCTCGGAGGTCGGCTTGGGCGGAGCGTAGAACTCCTCCTCGACCTTGGTGAGGAACCGGTGGTACAGGTCCTCCATGGTGTCGAGGTCGGCCTTGGGAATCACGTCCTTGAACTGTTGGTAGGTGCGCTGCGGGTCGTCGGTGTACGTGAGCAACTCGGCGCCGTCCTCGAACAGGTATGCCCGCTCCACCTCGCCGCGCATCAGCTTGAGGCCGTAGCGGTGTAGCTCGAAGTCCTGGTGGGGAGGCCCGTAGGACCAGATGAAGTTGGCGTGCAGGTTGTGGTAGAAGCCGGGCTTGGTGACCTCCTCGGTGATGGTCGCCCCGCCGTACGCCAGCCGCCGCTCGAGAACAAGTGTGCGCAGACCCTGGCGAGCCATGTATCCACCGAGGGTCAGCCCGTTGTAGCCGCCACCGATGATGATCCCGTCAAACGTTCCGTCCGCCACCGACTCCTCCGTCCCCTAGTGGAATGGGCCGAATATTGGTGCCATCTATATTAGTCTGTCAAACGGCCCGATCCATGGCCCTTGTCTCGTCCGGCTGGCTCTCGAAGGATCGTGCTGACCGCGATCGAGGGTCTTGACCGCCACAGCCCGAGCATATACGTTGACCACATGGATATCATACGATGCTTGATGGCATCTTCCGTATCCCTGGACCATGCCGGACGAGCCAGGACACAGTGAGGTCCCCGTTATGACTGTCGTGCAAGAGGACGCTGTAGCGGACCGCGTGGCGCAGGCGCTGGAGTTCATAGCCCAGGCGGAGGCCGAGTTCGCGGTGGGCGACACCCGGCAGGCCGCCGAGAAACTCTATGGCGCGTCCGTCCAGGCTGTCATAGCCGCGTCCATCCAACGCGGCTGGGACTACAACTCCCATCGAGCCAACAAGAACGCAACCCGGCAGTTGGCCGACCAGTATGAGGATCCGTTCCTGTCCACCGGGTTCACCGCCGCTGAGAAGTTCCACATCCACTTCCACCACGGCGGCATGGAGGACTACCAGATCACCGCCGATCGGCATGACGTACGGTCCTACGTGGAGCGCATGCTGAAGCTGGTGGAGGAGCACGAAGCGAACCGGAAGGTGTAGTTGATTGGTTCGTTGGCGCTGGATCGGTAGGAGCTCCGGATCGCGGGACCATCCGGGACGAGCCAGGAGAGAGTGAGGTTGCCCCAATGACGTTTGTGCGAGAGGCCCGAGAGTCCGCCGCAGCGGAGCATGTGGCGCAGGCGTTGGCGTTGCTGGCCCAGGCAGAGGCCAAGTTCGGGGCGGGCGACACCCGCCAGGCCGGCGAGAGGCTCTACAGCGCTTCCGTCCAGGCTGTAATCGCCGTGTCCATCCAGCGCGGCTGGGACTACAACTCCCATCGGGCCAACAAGAACGCGACTTTCCGGTTGGCCAAGGAGTACGACGACCCGTTCCTGGCTGCGGGTTTCACTGCCGCTGAGAAGTTCCACATCCACTTCCACCACGGCGGCATGGAGGACTACCAGATCACCGGGGATCGCTACACCGTGCGCCTCTACGTGGAGCGCATGGCAAAGCTGGTGGAGGAGTTCGAAGACAACCAGACGGCCTAGAGAGGGTGGGTTCCAAGGGCCGGCCAGACCCTGCCGGGGAGACGGTAACCACCGCCTCCCCGGTCGAGAATCCCCGAAACCCCGGTTACTCGGCCGGAGCGTCGTTGAGTTCCACCACCAGCTCGCCGGACAGGATCTGGTCCCGCACCTCGAGTACCTTGTCGCGCACATCTGCCGGTACCAGTGCCTCGTTGAGCGGGGCGATGTCACCGCCGCCCTCCGGCATCAGGAACATGATCCGCTCCATCGGGGCGTCCATCTGAACACCGTCGGCGTGGTGCGCCCACCAGGCATCGATGACCTCCGCGATGGCCTGATCCCACTTGGCGACGGTGCTGGTGAGAACAACGCCGGGTGCCAGGGCCTCCACGTCGGCCAGGTCGCCGACCCCGTAGACGCCGGCCTCCTCGGCGGCTTCGAACACGCCGAAGACAACGGCGTAGAGCACATCGGCGCCGGCCGCGATCTGGGCCGCGGCGGCCTCCTTGGCGGTGGCCGGGTCCCACCAGCTCTCGATGAAGGTCACGTCCCACTCCACATCCGGGTTGACCGACCGTGCACCGGCGATGTAGCCGTTCACAGGTGCGTTGACGTTCGGGAACGGGAAGTTGGCGACGATACCGATCTTGCCGGTCTCGGTCATCAGACCCGCTACCACTCCGGTCAGGTAGGCCGGTTCGTGGATGAAGGTGTCGATCCAGAAGGCGTTCCCGCCCAGCGGCTCGTTCCCGGACCCGGCGTACACGAACGCGACGTCGGGGTATTCCTCCATCACCGCGGAGACGGCGTCGCTGTAGGTGCTCCCGGCCAGGATCATCTCGTACTCGCCGCTCGAGGCCAGATCGCGGACCACCCGCTCGCCGTCGGCATAGGCGATGTTCTCGAACCACTCGTGCGAGATATCGAGGCCGTACGGGCTCTCCTCAGCGAGGCGACTCAAGGAGTCCAGCATCGACGTGTACCAGGGATCGTCGATGGGTCCCGGAGCAAGGTAGGCGACCCGGAAGACCGACGGTTCCTCGACCGCCGGCTCGGTGGTGGGCGCCATGGTTGTAGGCGCTGCGGTCGTAGGCGCTGCGGTCGTAGGCGCTGCGGTCGTGGGCGCCGGCTCCGGATCCTCCCCGCACGCCGCTCCAAGGACGGCGAGGACAACGCTAATGCTGAGTAACGGGATTCTTAGGAGTCTCATCTTTGGTCTCTCCTTTGTCCGGAGCGTGTGCTCGCTGGGGCCCGGTGTCTTGCCCTCACCGGACTTTGCTCTCAGCAATATCACTGTCCAGCAATATCACTGTCGGTAATAATACACTCCGGACCAAACGCGCGTAGGAGTGAAGAGCATGAATGTGAACGCCGAGCACGACACGGTTTGTGATCTATTGCTCACGAATGGATCCGTGATCACGGTGGATGACGAGCGCCGTGTCCACGAACCGGGAGCGGTGGCGATCCGGGGCGACCGGATCCTCGCCGTCGGCACCCCGAGCGACCTCGATGGATACCGCGCTGCAAGAGTGATCGACTGCACCGGCAAAGCGGTCCTCCCTGGCTTCGTAGATACCCACACCCACATGTTCCAGGGCCTCGGGCGAGGCCTCGGCGAGGGGATGCCGCTCTACCCCTGGCTCACCGACTTCATGTGGCCGTATGCACAGGTGATCAGCAGGCAGGAGGCGTGGGCCGGCGTCAGGTTGACCGCTCTCGAGGCCGCCCGGGCCGGCACCACCGCGGTGGTCGACGATCACTACGCCCCGACTGACGTCGAGACGACCGTCGGGGTTGCCCGGACCATCGGGGAGGTGGGCTTGCGAGGCGCTGTGGCACGAGGCATCTTCGGGTCACCGGCCGAGGTGACGCGCCACTACGACATACCCGACTACCTCTTCGCCCTGTCACCGGAAGAGGAACTTGAGATAACCCGGGCCGCCATCGAAGCCACGTCCGGCGGCAAGGTGGTGGTCTGGCCGGCGCCGGACGGGAACTTCATCGAACGGAATCTCATCGTCGACTCGGTAGCGCTCGCACACGAACTCGACACTCGCTGGCACATCCATTGCTCGGCGCCTAAGACCGACCCGGATGCCTACGTATCCTGCTACGGCGAACGCCCTGTCCACTGGATGCATCGAGCCGGGATCCTCGACGAGAGGGCCGCTATCGCCCACGGCGTCTGGTTCGACGACGACGAGGTGTCGGCCCTGGGCGAAGCAGGCGCGGGAGTTGCCCACTGTCCCACCTCGAACTGCTACATGGCGGACGGCGCCATCCGCATGAACGACCTCAGGACGGCAGGAGCAGTCGTGTCGCTCGGAACGGACGGATCGTCCTGTGACCACCGCCAGGACATGTTCGAGCAGATGAAACAGGCCGTCTTCGTGCAGAGGCTGCACACCCTCGAACCCACCGCTCTCCGATCCGAGGATGCGTTGGAACTGGCCACCCGGGAAGGCGCCCGTTACCTGGGAATTGACGCAGGCGTTCTGGCGCCGGGCAAGCTAGCCGACATCGCGGTCGTGGACCTCGATCGGGTCCACCTCCAGCCCCTCAACCGGACGATCTCCACGCTCGTCTACGCCGCCCGCGGGTCCGATGTCGTGATGACGATCGTGGGTGGAGAGGTGATCTATGAGAACGGCGCCTCCACGAAGGTGGACGAGGCAGAGGTGATCGCCGAGGCCCGGGCCCGGTCCGCCGAACTGATCGAGCGCGCCGGCATACAGGATCTCCTCAAGCCATGGAAACTGCATCCGGGTTGAGGGGTCGCGTTAGAGATCGGGGAGAGTATGCGGCCGGGCAGTTGTCTTACGTGAGCCTTGGTCCGGTTCCCTTCTACAAGGAGGTGTTGCAATGATATTGTTCGACAATTGCCGGTTCCTGATCGCGACGCCAAACCCTGAGGGAGTGATCGAGGGCGGATGGGTACTCGTCGATGGGCCACTCATCAAAGGGGTCGGGGGACCTCAGGACTCCCCTCGCGCCCAGGTCGTGGCCCGGGGCGGCGAGGTTATGGACTGCAGCGGCAAACTGGTCATGCCGGGGTTGATAGATACTCACAATCACCTGGCGAACTACGCCTTCAACCTGCTTCCCGGCATCGATGCTTCGACTCTCGATTACATGGGGATTTCCGAATGCCTGGAGAAGCTCATCTGGCCCGCCTACACATGGGTCTCGGGCGAGAGCACCTATGACCTCACCCTGTTGTCGATGTGCAATGCCATCAAACACGGCACGACCACCATCACCAGCGCTTTCCCGTTCCCCGACCAGACCTATCGCGCCGGAGTCACATCGGGGATGCGGCTCGTCATCCATCCCCAGTCCGTCAGCAATGTCCTTCTCGGTGACGGCCTCGACGATGACGGGTACCTAGCCCAGACCGAAGAAACGATCCGGAACTACCACAACACCGAAGACGGGAGGATCCAGGTCGCGACCCACCCCCACTGCACCTATCTCTTGTACGGAGCGGCTCCTCCTCGGCTGCATGGAACTCGCCGAACGCTACGACGTCGGGTTCGCCACCCACCTGCTCAACTGTCCTGAGGACCGCAAGATGTCGGACGCCCAGTACGCCGCCTGGGGCGGCACGGTCGCGTATCTCCAGGCCAGGGACCTGCTACAGGAACGGACCCTCTTCTTCCACTGCGACCAGGTGAACCGCCAGGAAGCGGAGGTCTTCGCGGAGGCGGGAGTCGCTGTCTCGCACAACCCGCAGTCGAACGCGACCTACCAAGGGTCGGTTGCCGACGTGCCCACGCTGCGGGAGGCCGGCGTCACCATCGGTCTCGGAACGGACATGGCGGCGGGCAACATCTTCGACAACATCTACACGGCGTATCTAGTCAACGCCGTAGTCCCATTGCACCAGGAGGCGCAGTTCGAACCCTGGGTACCCATCGAGATGGCCACCATCGGCGGCGCCGAGGCGCTGCGGCTCGGGGACAAGATCGGCACGCTCGAGGCCGGCAAGCGCGCCGACATCGTCACCGTGGACCTGCGACGGAACACAACCCTCTATCCCCTCAACGCGGGGAATCTCCTCTACTGGATCGTCACCAAGTGTGCGGGCACGCTCGCTGCGGACACGATGGTCGACGGTGCGTTCCTGATGCGGGATGGGGAGTTCACCTTCCTCGACGAGGAAGCCATCATCGCCCGCTCCGATCAATGGATGGCCAGGTTCGAGTCCTGGTACCGCGGCCGCAAGGCTTCAGGACTACCGGTAACCGTAAGGAAGTACCCCGACTACGAGAATCGTTGACCCCGTCCATCGGAGACCCCGCTTGCCCGCCGGCTCAATGGAAGCCGGAGCCTCCGTTGACCCAGATGTTCTGGCCGGTCACGAAATCGGACCATGGGCTGACCAGGTAGAGGAGGGTGCCGACCATGTCGTCGGGGACTTGGGTGCGCTTGAAGGCTCGGCGAGCGGTTATGAGTCCGTCGACGTGGGGCTGCTTGGCGGCGTACTCCGCGTCGTGGGGGATGTAGTCGGGCGTCAGGGTGTTGACCGAGATCCCGTCGTCACCGAGCTCGCGCGCCAGGGAACGCGTGAGTCCCCAGATCGCCGCCTTCGACGCCACGTAGTGGAGAAACCCGGGCGTTCCGTCGTTCACGGTCATCGAGGCGATGTTGACGATCTTGCCGCTCTTCTGCGCCCGCATCGTCGGCGCCACCGCCCTGGCGCATAACCAGGAACCCTTGACGTTCACCTCGAAGCAGAGATCCCACTCGTCGGGAGAGATCTCCTCCATCGGACCCTGGGTAAGCGCCAAGTAGAAGGCTGCATTGTTGACCAGGGCATCGATCCTTCCGAAGGCGTCGACCGTGGCAGCCGCCATCGCTTCAGTGGAGGCGACGTCGCTGACATCCACCCGCACCGAGATGGCCTTGGCGCCCAACTCCTCGGCCTCCGCCGCCATCTCGGAGCCGTCGACGAGATCAGCAACGACTAGGTAGGCGCCCTCCGCGGCCAGTCCCCGGCAGTAGGCGCTCCCTATTCCGCCGGCGCCGCCGGTCACTATCACCACTTGGCCGTCGAGCATGCCCATGAGAATCCATCCTTTCGCGTCGGTCGGTGCTGGCGCCGGACCGGCGTACCCTCTCCCCCTCCGGCTATGTCTTCACGAAGTCGGCTGCCAACTCGAACAGCCAGGAGCGGTAGGCGAGGGTGACGTCGTCGGCCACCTTTATGTACATCTCGGCGCTGAGCAGATCAGGCAGGTGCTCGGGCCACTGGGACTCGACCACGGGCTGGTCCTGATCCAGCACCATCAATTCGAAGTCGATGAGGAATGCCAGGTCCTCATCCGTCTGCGCGAAGTCCGACCCGATGTGCCAGAAGTTGCGGCAGGTCGCCGGCCCGGTCGGTGCGGAGACCATGTACAGGCCGTAGCGCTTGCCGTTGGGGAAGATACGCAACAGGTAAATCGTGCCCGGCAGGGTCAGGTAGTAGCGGTTTAGGACCGTCACGATGTCGTCGGAGATACCGAGGATCCCCTTCATGCGCTCGTCGTTCGGTTCCACGACGTAGCGGTCGAAGCGGAGCATCTGCCCCTCCCTCCACACCTCGTGGTCCTCGATCTCGGCCTTGTCCCGGGTACCGAGGATGTTCTCGTGGACGAACGGGAAGTGCGAGAAGTCGACGAAGTTCTCCAGGCGGCGGGGAGCGCTGGTGGCCCAGTCGTAGTAAGGGGGCGACTGCCAGTGCATGGTCGGATCCTCCCACTCGGCCAAGCCGGGAGGAGCCCCCCACGGGTCGTCCACGAGGGATACCCAGATCATTCCGGCGCTCTCCATGCACCGGTAGCGGACCAGGTCGACTCTCAGGATCCCGTTGAGCTCCGGACGGGAGGGGATGTTGACCAGGGTGCCCTCCATGTCGTAGGTCCAGCCGTGGTACGGGCAGTTGATGCAGCCGTTCTCAATCCATCCCAGCGACGGAGCCGCGCCCTTGTGGCGGCAGACGTCCATGAATGCGCGGGCCGTGCCATCGTGACGGACGATGAGTATGCGTTCGCCGAGGAGCTTCCCCTGCATCATCTCGTCCTCGCCGACGTCGGTGCTGTAGGCGACCGGATGCCAGAAGTGTCGCATCGCCCGGTACCACTTGGAGTCACGTTCCGGCACGAAAGGATCGGCCAGATCCTGCATGGTGGGTTTGGCCACGCTCACCTCCTTCTGCGGCGCCACACGGCGGCCGGGTCAGACAAAGTATGCACCACCGTTGACCAGCAGGCTTTGGCCGGTGACGAAGTCGGAGGCGGCCGAACTCAAGTAGATGATGGTGCCGACCATGTCGTCGGCCACCTGGGTGCGCTTCAGTGCCCGGCCGGCGACCACGAAGGGATCGCTCGTGGCGTCGGTAGGACGGATGTCCGGATTCGGGATCAGGTCCGGAGACACCGTGTTCACAGTTATCCCGTCAGGTCCGAGTTCGTTGGCCAGGCACCGGGTCAGGCCCAGCAGGGCGGACTTGCTGGCCACGTAGTGCGGGAAGCCCAGCGTTCCCTTGAAGCACGTGTTCGAGGCGATGTTGATTATCTTGCCCGACCCCTGGCTCGCCATGTGCGGGTACACCGCCTTGATGCAGAGCCAGGCTCCGCGGACGTTGACCTCGAAGGTCCGGTCCCACTCCGCGATTGACACGTCGGTGAAGGGGCCCCGCGTGGTCTCGGAGAACATCGCCGCGTTGTTGATCAGCACGTCGATCCGCCCGAACCTGTCCATGGCCGCTTCCGCCATCGCGACCGTGGATGCCTCGTCGCTCACATCGGTGGTGACGGACAGGGCCTCGCCGCCGGAGTCAGCAAGTTCCTCCACTACCCGCGAGCCGTCCAGTAGATCGGCGACTACTACGGAGGCCCCTTCCGTGGAGACACCGTGGGCGTAGGCGCGGCCAATCCCGCGGGCCCCGCCGGTGATTATCACCACCTTGCCGTCGAGCGCACCCATGACAAACCTCCCTCCCCGCTGTCGGCCGGTCCCAGAGAGAATAGCCGCCCGATATTGCTGGTGCCAATAATCGGGGCCGTGAGTTCCCATCAAAGTAGCCGCCCCTTCAACCACATAGATATGATCAATGATCACCAGATGAGCGACACCACTCCCGCGCCAGAGGCTCCACACGAGACGACGACCCATCCGGGATCCACACCGGAATGTGATCTGTTGATCGAGGGCGGCATCGTGGTCACCCTCGACAAGCAGCGCCGGGTCATCGATGACGGCGCAGTGGCGATCTCCGGTGACCGGATCGCCGCTCTCGGCAGGCGCGCCGACCTAGGTCCCCACCGGGCGAACGCTGGCCGCGTCATCGACTGCTCCGGGAAGTTGATCATCCCCGGGCTGACCGACGGGCACACCCACCTCTTCCAGTCCCTGGGTCGTGGTCTCGGCGACGGGATGAGCCTGGTGCCCTGGCTCCGCCATTTCATGCTCCCCTACTCGCTGAACATGAACCGCGAGATCGCCGTGGCGGCGGTGAAGCTCGGTGCCCTTCAGGCAGCCCTCTCGGGCACCACGATGGTGGTCGACAACCACTACGCCCCGACCGACACCGAGACGACCCTGGCCGTCGCCGGCGCGGTGGAGGAGGTAGGTATCAGGGGCGCCATCGCCCGGGGGATCTTCGGTGAGATGAACCCCGGCGCCGAGCTCATGGGGGTGCCGCCCGAGTTTTTCAGGTGGACCGACGCCCAGGATCTGGCGATCACCGAAGAGTGCATGGCCGAGCGGCCGGCCGGATCTCTGGTCG
This sequence comes from bacterium, assembly GCA_028821575.1. Lineage (GTDB taxonomy): Bacteria > Actinomycetota > Acidimicrobiia > Spongiisociales > Spongiisociaceae > JAPPFW01. The sequence continues at coordinate 22,380 of JAPPFW010000071.1, forward strand.
AGGTGTGGCCCTGCCCTGAGAATATCGTATACGTAACCCCCGACATCATCGAGGGGTCGGCCGAACTCGCCGAGGCAGGCGGGGTCCGATGGCACATGCACTGCTCGGAGGCTCACGACGAGATCGGCTTCTTCGAAGCCGTGCATGCGGACCGTCCGGTCGCCTGGCTCGAGAAACGGGGTGTGCTGACCCATCGGACGACGCTCGCCCACGCCATATGGCTGGACCCCGACGAGGTCTCCGCCATGGGCGCGGCCGGGGCCACGGCGGTGCACAACCCGATCTCCAACCAGTACCTCGCGTCCGGCGTCCTGCATCTGGAGCCCTTGCTGTCGGCGGGTGCCAACGTGGCTCTCGGGAGCGACGGTGTCGCGGTCGCCGGACAGGACATGTTCGAGGCGATGAAGGCCGGCGCACTCATGCACCGCGTGGCACATCTGGACTCCACCACAACCACCGTCGAGCAGTTCCTCGAGTTGGCTGCCCTGGGTGGCGCGACCATGACTGGCGTCAACGGTGGTGTGATCGAGGCGGGCCGGGCGGCCGATCTGGTCATACTGGATGTGGACAAGGTCCGCCACACCCCATGGAACAGGCCGGTGGCTTCGATGGTGCACTCGGGCCGGTCGGGCGACGTGGAGATGGTCATCGTCGCCGGAGAGATCATCGTCGAGGATGGCCGCTCTACGAAAGTCGACGAGGCGGAGGTACGTGCTGCCGCGACCGAGGGGACCAGGCGGTTGTTCGGCGAGGCACGACTCACCGGCCTCACCAAGGACTGGCAATAGGTCACCAGGCTGACCGAAAGCGTTAGAGACAAGGAGACGAAACCGGTGGAGACACGCAGCGTTCGACATGGCTACACGACCGGGGCTCAAGGCAACCGCCTGCACTACCTCGACTACGGCGGCGACGGGACAACCATGATCTGCATGCACGGCGTGATCGGCAACGCCTGGAACTGGGATGCGGTGGCATCCGGAATAGGCGATCGCCGAAGGGTGGTGGCGCTCGACTACCGGGGCTACGGCGAGAGCCAATGGTCGCCATCGCACGACTACCGGACCTCCGACCACGCCGCCGACCTGACCGCTCTGGTCGAATCGCTCGGCGAGGACACCGTGGACCTGATGGGCTCCTCTTGGGGCGCCCTGGTAGCCATACAGTACGCAGCGGAGAACCCCGGCCGGGTAGGGCGGATCGTGGTCGTGGACGTGGAGGCGTCGTTCTCCCAGAGCGAGACCGACCTCTTCCCCCGACCCACCAGCCACGCCGACCACGCCGAGGTACGAACGGGCCTCGGATTCGCCTTCCCCAACGCCCCGGAGGAGATGCTCGAACTCACCGCCCTGACCAGCTTCGGGCCGGTAGACGGCGGACGCCTGGCCCCCAAGCACGATCCCTACTTCTTCGAACGCTGGCCCTTCCGCTCCGACGACCACTGGGAGCGCCTGAAGGGAATGGAGACCCCCGCCCTACTGGTACACGCAGAGGACAGCTTCGTGAACTTCGACGTCATGGCCCAGATGGCCCACCGCATGCGCAACGCCACCCTCGTGCAGGTCAAGAACAGCACCCACGTGGTACCGGTCGACAACCCGGACGGACTTGTGGAGGAACTCCTCCTGTTCCTGTAGCTGTCCGTTGGATACAACTGCACAACACCGGCAAGCTACGAGCAGCTAAGCAGTCCAAGCAACATCCCCAAGGTTGTATCTCGGGGATGGCAAGGGACTAGGTTCCGCTCGCGTACTTTGCGATGGTGTCATATCGCAATCCGAATGTATCTTTCTTCACCAGACCGGAGCACGATCATCACGATGTGATCACTAGGCTTTGGCGTTGCTAGCGCCCAAGGGATCGGATTCTCCCATGACCCCAAGCCATCACCCTCACTCCTTCCGACCGGTCTACGAATGAAAGCTGACACGAACACGCTGCAAGAAGTACTTCAGGGCGACCGGCGTTTCGTCGTTCCGGTGTACCAGCGCCCTTACGTATGGAGCCGTGAGCAGCAGTGGGAGCCTCTCTGGGCCGATGTGGAGTCGACCGCGATGCGCTTGGCAGAGACACGACAGGAGTCGCATCGCGCCGACAAGCCCGCACCGGCCGCTGACGCCAAGGCAGCACCTCACTTTTTGGGTGCCATTGTCGTGGAGCCGTACCCGACAGGCCCTTTGGACATCAAGACTCGACTCGTAGTAGACGGTCAGCAGCGCCTGATTACGCTGCAACTTCTTCTGATGGGAACCCTCGATGCTCTATCGAAGATAGGCACCATCCGGCTTGAGCTGGCGCAACTACGCAAGCTGACTCGGAATGACCAGGAGATATGGTCGGGTGATGATGTGTACAAGGTCTGGCCACGGCAGGCGGAGTCCGAACGTTATCGAAGGGCAGTGGCCAAGGAGCCACCACCTCGAGACGATTCGGTGTTCGCGGCAGCGCGCTACTTTTTCTTCACTCAGGCAATCGGATTTCTGGAGGACGAGAGAGTTCCCGAGGATCCGTATGCTCACGGGGACGCAATCCAGCGTCGCGCATCGCTGCTTGTGGCCACCCTCTTGGCGCTCGTAAAACTTGTGATGATCGATCTAGAAGATGTCGACGACGCTCAAGTCATTTTCGAGGCGCTGAATGCCCGTAACACCCCGCTGTCGGCGACAGATCTTGTCAAAAACCTGCTGTTTATGCGCGCTCAAACCAAGGGTCACGATCCCCAGGAACTCTACGATGAGGTCTGGGCTCGATTCGACAATGCCGCTGATTGGTGGCGGATAGCTATCGGGGCTGGTCACGCCCGCCGGGCAAGACAGGACTGGCTGATGGGAGACTGGCTGATCGCTCAGCGCGGTCGCGTCATCAACGTCGGTCGCCTGTACGGTGAGTTTCGGAGTTGGCTGCAATCCAGTGGTACAACAGCTGTCGAGGCGCTGTACGAACTAGACCGCTACGCAGATGCCTATGAAAGGCTCCACGGCCGTATGGAAGGGGCGACAGCCAAGGAACGCGTGTCATTCCAACGAATCAATCGTCTCAACGTTACGGTGGCAACTCCTGTGCTCCTGTGGCTTCTGACTCGACCCGAAGAGGACCTGCCACCACGCGAGAGAGAGTTAGCGTTTCAGGCCATAGAGTCCTTCGTCATTCGGCGTATGGCGATTAAGGCTCAGACCCGCGCTTACGGACAAGCCTTCGCCGACGTGCTCCGAACCGCGCAACAGGCGGGAACACATCCAGGCTTGGCTATCGTGGAGGCACTTCGCCAAGGTCCCCACGGATATCCATGGCCAACGGACGAGCAGTTGGTCGGGCAGTTCCGAAGCTCGGCCTACTACGGATACGGAGGAATCGCCCAGTATCGGCTTCGACTCCTGTTGGGCGCGGTCGACGCCTGGCTTCAATGCGACGACTATCACAAGGGAGAGCCTATCAAGGACATAGTGTATGAATCGCTGCAAGTCGAGCATGTGCTCCCGAGAAGCTGGCAAGAACATTGGCCCGTCGAGGCCTCAGATCCGGGTGAAGAGATCGTTCTAGAGAAGGAACGGTCCGAACATGTACACCGAATCGGGAACCTAACGCTCGTCAGTGGTAAGTTGAATCCGGCATTGAGCAACGCATCGTGGCAGGAGAAGCGCCCCGAACTGGATAGGCACTCACATTTGCGTCTCAACGCGCGATTGTGTCAAGAGACGAATTGGAACGAGCAGGCGATACGAGCGCGAGGAGAGTGGCTGGCCGGGGTCGTGTCACGCATCTGGCCGGGGCCTGACTCCGATCAGTGGTAGCAAGGCTGGCAAACAGTGCGGTGCCGCTCCCTTGGAACGTCGTGGCAGACGGGGCCACTCGGCGTCCGCGCTTAGCTATCGCAGGCGGGTGATCACGCTAAGGTTGACCCGCTTTCATAGACGCTCACGCGATAGCCCAGGGTGCCTCTGTGTTTGTCAAGCGGCCTTTGGTCGCGCTCGGGCGACACTGGATCGGTGGTGTCCGTCGGCGAGCATGAGGCGCCAGACGCGTGATGCGATCTTGCGTTTAAGGCAGCGCATTGCTGCTTTGTGGGTCTTGCCCTCGTTGATCTTGCGGTCGTAGTAACGACGTCCGGCGCTGTTACGCATCCGGACCTGGGTGAGGGCGACGAGATGCAGAGCCGAGTTCAGTTTGCGGTCACCGCTGCGTGACAGCCGGTGGACGGCCCGATGACCGGAGGAGACCTCTACGGGTGCGACGCCGGCGTAGTTGGCGAACGCGTCGGCGTTGGGGAACCGAGAAGCTCTGCCGCAGCGGCCGATCAGGCGAACGGCCAGCACCGGTCCGATCCCGTCAACCTCGAGCAGCTGTGTGGGATAGTCCTGAAGCGCTCCGGTCATCTGGGTGGTGACCGCCCCCAGCCGGGTATCGATACTCCGGATCTCGAGTACCAGGTCCCACGCGAGGGCTTTGCGGGTCGCCTCTGGTGGTGCCTTGGGGCGGACCTCTGGGGAGAAGCGTCGCAGCTGTGTTGGCCTTGAGCGCCGTCGGTGCACCACCTGGAATCAGGTCTCCCACACAGGGCATGGAGCTGGTTGACTGAGCGGACCCGCTGAGCTGCCAGGTTCGCCCTCCGCTCCCCCGCATCAGGGCAAAACACCACTGCTATGTCCTCTGCGGCGACTACCGAAGCGTCGCCCCGTGGCGCTGCAACGCTCGCGGCCGCAGCAGCGTCGATCACGTCGTCTTTTGCGTCGCCCGCCCCGAGACAGCTCACGCACCCGGGCGGTCGCGGCCCTCGACGCGTCGAGCACGACCTCGTCGGGGGCCACAAGCCACTGGGCTAGGTGACAACCTAGACCCCGGGCGTTCTCTACCGCCCATCGGCGCTCCCCGAACTGGCGGGCCCAGCGCAACAGCTGCCGGTAACCGCCGATGGTGGCATCTACTTGCATGTCAAGGTCGACACCGACGTGTTCGTGACCGCGTCCACTGCCGTAGCAGCCTGGCTGCCCTTGTGTGGATCAACTCCGACAATCATGCTCCAGGTCCTTTGGTCTCAGAGGAAATGGGACACCGCGGTCGGCATGCCGACTTCGAGACCCACCAACGGGGAATCACGCCTCAATTTCGCATGCTCCCGCACCTGTTCGATAGTGGACAAGACTTCGGGGTTCAGTTTCTCCAACTCGGTACGCGTATCGCGGTGTTGGTCGGCAACGGTCTTCTTCTTTCCCGCTGGTGGGTTCCCTTCGCTTCGTTCGAGGGGTCCCGTTCGGTCTCGAATCCAGTCTGTGAGAGCGTCTAGGGTCAGCGTCCCGGAGGCAACTTGGACGACTGTATTGAAGGCTTCCTCCGGTGGCGACAGGTCCAGGTCCAACCCGTTGGTATTCAAGAACTGGAGGGTGGCTAGTACCGCTACCCGCTTGTTACCATCGATGAAGGCATGGTTGCGGGCAAGGCCGAATAGCAACGAGGCGGCCTTCGATTCGATGCTGGGGTAGAACTCCTCTCCCCCGAAGCTCGCGAACGGACGCGCAACCGCCGAATCGGCCAGGCCGAGGTCCGTGACCCGAATGAGGGCATCTACCTCGAGCGCGAGCACCTCGCTGGCAATGGCGAGCACTTCATCGAGCTCAAGGTAGATCACCTCAGCCATCCGCCAACATACCCAACAACTCCTTGTGCCGCTCGAGATTCCTCTTCAGCCTCTCTTGGAACTTCGGGTCGCGGCGTCGCCTGTCCACATGCTCCGTAAGAGCGTCGCGGATGAGGTCGCTCACGGTCGTACCCTCGACCTCCGCGACAGTCCGCGCTTTGTTGGCGAGATCCTCGTCCATGCGCAGTGTCATACTCTTCGTGCTACCTTGCGGTGCCATTTGGCGTCCTCCTGCGGTGGTGTTCGTGTCCTGACCACAAGCTTAGCCACCAGTGGTGGCTAAGCATCTAGATATCTGGATACCGAACTAGTGGACGCTTCGCTGAACACTCGTACTTGTACGGTCCTCTCGGCTTGGGTGCGGGTCTGACCCGCGCGTAATCCGGCGTGTTGAGTGCCTTTGTGGGGATCTGTCGGCCTGTCCCCCGGTCCGCGGTGCCTCTGTGTCTGTCAAGCCGCCTCTGGTCGAGATCTGTTGGCGTGGGGTCGTTGTCGTTCGTCGGCGAGCATGAGCCGCCAGACACACGACGCGATCTTGCGTTTGAGGCATCTCATTGCGGCCTTGTGGGTCTTGCCCTCGTTGACCTTGCGGTCGTAGTAGTGCCGTCCCGCGCTGTTACGCATCCGGACCTGGGTGACAGCGACGAGATGCAGAGCCGAGTTCAGTTTCCGGTCACCGCCGCGTGACAAGCGGTGGACGGCCCGCTCGCCGGAGGAGACCTCTATTTGTGCGACGCTGGCATAGTTGGCGAACGCGTCGGGGCTGGGGAACCGAGAAGCCCGTCCGCAGCGGCCGATGAGCCGAGCGGCTAACACCGGTCCGATACCGTCGACCTCGAGCCGGCGGCTTCCATGTGTCGAGTTCAAGAAACCGCCCGCGGTCGTCCTCGACGTGTTCAGCCGCCGGTCGTCGGCTGGTCCATCGACCGATCGGCCACCTCGGCGCTGGTCACCTCCGCCCTGGGTATGGCGATCAGCAACCGCCAACCGGACCCAGAGACGGTCATCCACTCAGACCAGGGCACCCCCTTCACCTCCTGGGCGTTCACCGACCGGGCCAACCAGTCCGGTCTCGTTCCCTCGATCGGTGTCCGTCGGGGACTGTTTCGATTAACGCCCTGATGGAATCGTTTTCGGCTCGGATGCAGGTCGAACTCCTATACCGGAGGCGATGGCGCACCCGAATCGAGTTAGCCAACGCTATCTTCGAATACCTCGAAATCTTCCACAACAGGCAACGACGCCACACCACCCTCGGGATGCGAACACCGATCGAATACGAGAGAATCCACCACGACAACAACCCAACCGTCGCACCACTGATCCAAGTGAGCTGACTCCACAAGACCCGGTCACCATCACTCTCCGGCAAACCCGGGGCGGTTCACCCGGGCAGTTCAACCAATGTGGGTGGACCGCGGAGTCTAGGGCGTTAGGTGAGGGCCTATTGACTCGATCCGTGGATACCGCTGGTCCACAGGCGATCCACCGGCAGGGCGATGATGCCGGCGTCCCCGTCCTTGTAGCGAATGCTGTGAGGACCGGTGTAGAGCACGACTCCGGCGGTGAACCGATCACCAAGCGCGTCGCGCAGTACGCGCAAGCCACGCCGGTCCTTGGCATGGATCCTGGAGCCGGACTTCACCTCGATACCGACCACCGAGCCGTCCCGGCCGTCCTCTACAACGATGTCGACCTCGGCGCCGTGGTGTGTCCGCCAGTAGCCGACATGAGGCCGGTGTTCCATCCAGGATGCCTGTTTGAGTACCTCCCCGACGACGAAAGTCTCAAGCAGATGGCCGAACTGTTGAAGGGCCGCCGGGTCGTGGGCCGACAGTTTGTCCGGCGGGAGACGTAGCAGCCTTGCAGCCAGACCCGAGTCCACCATGTGGAGTTTGGGCCGCGACCCGGTCGCCGAACGCAGGGTCCTGCCCCAGGCAGGCAGCAACCGCACCAGGAAAGCGGCCTCGAACAACTTCACGTAGTCGGATGCAGTGCTGGCAGCAAGCCCTACCGACCGACCTGCGCTCGACATGTTGAGAACCTGAGCCGTCTGCGATGCGAGGCGCACGAGCAGCGGTGCGAGCGCGGCAGGCTGCCGCACACGTCCCTCCTCCAAGAGGTCCCGCTCCAGGCAGAGGGCCAGGTAGTCGTCGAACCAGCGGGCCCGCGCCGCCTCGGTGCGCGCCAAAGCCAACGGGAATCCGCCTCTGACGATGAGTTCCGTGTACCGGTCCCGCGTAGTCGCAGACGCGTCCGGGGATACGGTCGCACCAGGATCATCCAACAGCGCCTCGACCAGACTCCCCCTAGTACCGCCGATCTCACCCTGTGACAGCGGAAGGATCTCCAGCCGGTGCAGCCGACCGGTAAGCGACTGCGAGGCGAGCGGTAGGGAATCGAAGCGCGTAGAACCGGCAAGCACGAACCGGCCAGCCGACCCGTCACGGTTCAACTCGGCCTTTATAGAGTCCAGCAGGACCGGGACATACTGGTACTCGTCGATGAATACCGGTCCGCGGCCTGAGACGAAGAGCCCGGGATCGTCACCGACCGCCGACCGCACAGCCGGGTCGTCGAGATCGACCAAGCGACCGCCGTAACGGTCGGCCAGTATCCGCAGGAGCGTCGACTTGCCGACCGAGCGCGGACCCTGGAGCAACACCACAGGCGACTCGGCCATGCGGCTGACGGCGATCTTCTCCAACCGACGATTGACCAAGTCCATGGTGCGACACCCCTGCCGTGAATTTCCATATCATTCTACCGTGATATTTCTGGTGATTCTACCGGGAAATCTACTAGTGACTTCCCGTGATTCAGATCATTCGCCAAACATCCAGGGATGTCGTCCGTCCGCTCATTCGCTGCTCGAACGGTCCGGAGTATGCTCAGGCAGTTCTGGATCGGTTGCACGGGGGGATCTCGTAAGCGGTGAGGAGATGTACTTCGCCCCTCCCTGCCTATAGATCTTGGCCGGCCTCCCCCCTCCTGCTTGGGGGTCAGTGCGGCTTCCGGTCGAACGCAGGTATCCAGGAGTCCTCGTGACCTTACGGTGGAAGTTGGCCGGCTCAAGTCGTGCGTTCCACACCGCCTCGTAGACCCGTCTCAGCTGGCTGATCGTGAACTCGGGTGGACAGAACTCCGCCGCAAGCGTCGTGTACTCCAGCTTGGAACGCACTCGCTCGACCGCCTCCCTGATGATCGTGGCGTGGTCGAAGGCCAACCGGAGGGCGTCGGCTTCGATCATGACCACCGGGAACAGAGCAGCGTCGGCCGCGTCTCCACCTCCCCGTGGTTCGGGGAGGTTGGCAAGGATGGCCCAGTAAGCGACGGTGACCACCCGCATCCGCGGATCGCGGTCGGGCCTTCCGTACGTACCTAGTTGCTCCAGATGCTGCGGATGGGCCACGATCCCGGTCTCCTCTTGGAGTTCGCGCAAGGCGGCTGCCTCGAGACCCTCGTCGTCACGCACGAAACCGCCGGGTAGTGCCCAACGCCTCTTGTACGGATCCTGGCCGCGCCGGACCAGGAGGATCTGCAGCTGGTCATCGACGATGGTGAACGTGACCACGTCGACGGTGACGGCGAACGGCGGGTACACCCGGGGATCGTATCCGTCGGGAGCCTTCGTGTCACACCCCATCCATACAATGATACCAAGTTTGTGTTGACAGGATAAGAACCCACCGGGACAAGTATTTGCCAATATGACATTTACTAGTTATTGTCATAACGGAATAAACCTGTGCGCTCCGGCGTTATACCTGATACGGGGCCGTTTGCGCACCCGAGCCACCCCTGACCAAAGGAGATACATTGACTGACGCGACCGTTACCGAGCCCACCAAGCTCTGGTTCCTTCTCGACCGTTCTGGATCGATGAGCGCTCTGACCGAGGATGTGATCGGAGGTTTCAACACGTTCGTCGGCGACCAAGCGCAGGAACCCGGACGCGCGCACCTCACCCTCGTACAGTTCGACAGCCAGGCGCCGTTCGAGATCATCCACGACGCGGCGCGGATCGAAGAGGTCCCACAGCTCACCACCGACATCTACCGCCCACGAGGAGGTACCCCCCTACTAGATGCGATCGGTGATCTCATCGAACACGCGGACCGGCGCATCGACGCCAGAGCCAGGCAGGATCAACCCGCGGAGGACCAGTTGGTGGTGATCTTCAGCGACGGGATGGAGAACGCGTCCAGCCGGTACGACCGCGCGAGGGTGGCGGGGCTGATCAGCAAGCGCCAGGAAGCCGGCTGGGAGTTCGTGTTCATGGGCGCCAACCAGGACAGCTACCTCCAAGCAGGCCGCATCGGCGTCTCCCGGGAGAGCATCTCCAACTTCGCCGCCACGGAGGTGGGCACTGCGGCGGCGTTCCAGTCGATCTCGCGGGCCACCAAGGAGTATCGCGGCAAGACCAGGATCGAACGGACGCGAGACTCCGGCACCTTCTTCGGCGGAACCCGTGAAGCGGAGGCCGCGATGCGCCGGCGAGGCGGATCGGCCGGGGTCGTCCCTGAGCCGCACCAGGGCATCCCGAACCTGGAGCGGGCCGCGGTAGGCCGGCCCATCATCCGTCTCGGGGTCTCTTTCTTCCCGGTGTACCTTCCGGAGAACGACCTCCCGGAGATCGCCACCGGCAAGGACTCGGGCCTCGTCATCGAGGAGCTACCCGCCTCGACGGTTCCGTTCCTCGGGGTGACAAATCCGACTGGCCTGCCGATCCTGGTTCCGGAGGGAGAACAGTTCGTCGGCGGTCTCCAGGATCGGGTCCTGAACACGAGCGTCCTGGTCGCTCCCTCCACCTCCTTCGACATACCGGTGTCATGCCTCGAGCAGGGCCGGTGGGGTGACCGTCGCGGCTTCGAGCGCGGCCACGCCTACGCACCGAGACGGACCCGGAGGGCGAAGAACGCGTCGGTGTTCGACTCGGTACGCCGGGAGGGGTCCCGCCGAAGCGACCAGGCCGCCGTGTGGAACACCATCGACCGGGAACTCGCGCACCGGGGGGTCGACTCCCGGACCAGGGCCGCGAGGGACGCCGAGCAGTTCCTCCACCGCGACAGGCAGCGCGCCCGCACGATCCGACGCCTCGTGAGGCGGGGACCCTTACCGGGCCAGTGCGGCATCGCGGTTACGCACGGCAGGCGCGTGGTGGCGGTAGAGGTGTTCGGGAACCACGACCTATTCGTTCCCCATTGGGAAGGGCTGGTCCGCTCCTACCTGATCGAGCGGCGGACCGCCAACGGCCATCCCTCCGCGACCAGGGTCCTGCACATCATCGGACGGTTCGCCAAGTCACCGGCACTGGGGAACCGGGGGCTCGGCCTGGGCGCCGAACTGCATGTGAGCGGTCGCCGACTGGTCGGCCAGGCGCTGGTCCACGAGGGTGCCATCGTCCACGCGTCCGGTTTCATGATCGGCTGAGCGGAAGGTACGACCGGGCGGGCGGGGAGATCCGGCTCAACGCCCGCCCGAAGGGATCAGAATGAAGGCGGTGAGGTAACCACGAGGAACCGGCACCCGGCGGAGCCGGCCGCGGCCATGGTGTGTGGGATGGTGGCCGGATACGTGTACACATCTCCAGGGGTCAACTCGACCGGCGGTGACCCCTCCAACTCCATACGGAGGCAGCCCTCCAGGACGTAGATGACCTCCTCGCCTTCGTGACCAGCGTTGACGGTGCCGGTGCCGGGCTCGAACTCCACCTCGTTCGGCTCCATGAGGTGGGAGCCTCCGCGGGTCAGGAACCGTACCGATGCCCCTTCGACGAGCTGGTAGGTCTCACCCTCCCCGTGACGGACCAGGCTGATGTCCAACCGCTCCTGAGGCTGTAGAAGGCTGTGAGCGGTGGTTTCGAGGGCCTGGGCTACGTTGTGGAGGGCCATGAGGCTGGGCATAGCCTTCCCGTTCTCGAGCTGGCTGAGAAACGGCTGGGACAAGCCGCAGCGGGAGGCCAACTGCTGGAGCGTGAGCCTCTGCGCCTTGCGAAGTCTCCTGAGCGCGGCTCCCAGAGTGGCGGCCACCGCCTCCCCGTCGACCCTTCGGGTCTTACTACCGACCGCGGCTGCATCAGTCATAGCCCGATGCTACCGCCCGATGGTCGGGGATTCTGCAGCACCTCCCTAGGCCAGCCCGATCCTGGAGATGAGATCGCGGCTGCGGCCCAGCGCTTCGGAGATCACCTCGTCCTGGTCGATCCGGGTGCAACGTCCATCCTCAACGATCACCCGCCCGCCGACAATATTCATGATCACATCGCTTCCGCGAGCCGCGTAGACCAAGGCAGAGCGGGGATCGTGGACGGGGGTCAGATGGGCCCGGTTGGTGTCCAGGACTATGACATCCGCAAGCCCACCCGGTACGAGGCGACCGGCGTCCAACCCGAGCGCCTCCGCCCCGCCGACAGTGGCAATGTGCAATGCCTCCGCGGCCGATGACGCACCAGGGTCGAGGTCGGCGAGCCTGTGCATGAGGACGAGCATCTTCATGTTCTCGAAGAGGTCCTGACGGTGACCGCAGGTCGATCCGTCAGTCCCGAGACCGACCGTCGCTCCTGCGTCTAGGAGTCGTCGCATCGGCATAACTCCGTAAGGCACGTACTGGTTCGACATCGGGCAGTGCACCACCGCTGTTCGCGTCGATCCGATGGCCTCGATCTCCGCTTCGTCGAGCCAGGTGGCATGGGCGAGCACCGCGTCAGGACCCAGCAACCCCTCGTTCTGCAGCCAGATGGCGGGACGGACTCCATACTCTTCCTGGTACACATCTGGATCGCTCCTTGGCGCGCTCAGATGGGTATGCCAACGCGTACCGTACGACCGCGCCAGGCGGACCGAGGATGCCAGGAGGTTCTGGTCGGTATAGACCGTGTTGATCGGTCCGGGCCATATGGCCACCCGGGATCCAGGAGGTCGAGCCCCGATACACGCCTCCGTGATGTCCAACTCCTCGGTTTCGGTGAGCGGGAATGCCTTGCTCGGCAGGCCCTGCCGCTCGGCTAGCGCGGTGTACCCACCGGCCACCCCCCTGGCGACCACGCCTCGAAGCCCGACCTCCTCGATCGCGTTCGCCACCGCCAGAGTGGTGTGGTAGCCGGTGCGGCCGTAGTGATGGTCCAACAGGCTGGTGGTTCCCGCCAGGGCCGCCTCGACCGCACCCAGGTAGACCGCCGCCTTCGTCTCCTCCGGTGTTATCTCCGCCGCGTAGGGCCACATGAACCTGCTCAGCCACTCCCAACCCGGCAGGCCTTCCCCCAGCGTGCGCCCCAAAGACTGGAACAGGTGGTTGTGGCAGTCGACCAAGCCCGGCATCACCAGCCGGCCCCGGCACGAGATCGTCCGATCGGCACTGAGCACGGACAGCTCGTCCTTCGGGCCGACGGCAACGATCCTCTCCCCCTCGATCGCCACCGATCCACTTTCGATGACAGGGCGGGAGGGATCGAGGGTGACGAGAGTGCCCGCCTCAAGCAGCAGATCGCAGTGCTCGGGTCTAATGGCTCTCGACACGCTTCCCATTGAAGCGACGTTAGTTACCGACCGGGATGGTAAGGCTGGCGCCACCGATCGACCACCCGTCTACCTAGCCGGACACCCATTGGTGGAGTCAGGCTCAGAGCTTGACGACCGCGACGATGAGAGCACCGACAGCGACAACCGTCCCGACTATCCAACGGGTCTGCTCGGCGAACCGTTTCTCCATCTCGGCGCGCAGGTCTGCGATCTCAGCGCGGATCGTTGCCACCACTGCAGCGAGCCGGTCCTCTGTGACATTGGACATAACAACTCCCCCCACTCCGGTGGCCCTGATCCTACCCTACCCAACGTATAACACTACGGCAACAGTTGTTGTCGTTCGTTGTATTCTGGATACCAGCGGCGCTATCGGGCTCAGACTCGCTAGGTCAGCCCAATGATGTGAGTTCGTAACGGCTGCCCACTGTTCCGACGGTTTCTTTTGCAGCCTGCTGCTGGCAGCAGGAGTGGGAATAGGTGACCCCGGTTTTTGTTATACTGATATAATTTCCGAGGAGCATACTCACATGTCCAACCAACCCAGTGAAGACGACCTGCGTCTCGCGGCACCGGATACGAACCGGTACCGGCAGTTCAAGTCCGTCGGCGCTAAGGTCGCCAAGGCTCCGCAGGGGGCCGCATCCGTCGTGCGCGAGACCAGCCGTGTGGCCTACGGCTACAGCAGCAGGATGGTGCGTGATCTCAGGAAGGCCGACCTGCGTCTTCACACCAATACTGTTGAACTGGCACAAGCGATCACCTCGTCCGCGCAGGCGACGATCACCGACCTCGCCGGAAACGCAGCAACGCAGGTGGGAAACGCCGGCAACCTCGCCGGAAACGCAGCAACCCAAATCGGCAATGTAACGGGTACAGCAGCCACCGTGGTTCTCGAACAGGGCCGGACCTTCCGGGACAAGTGCGGGGAACCCTTCAAGTCACTGAATCCGGGTGCGAAGAGAATCGGAGACAACGCAGAGGCATGGGCGCAAGCAGCCGCGGCCGCGGCCGGCGGCGCTCTCATGAACTTACAGCAAGCAGTTCCATCGTTCACCGACCTCTCCCCCACCCTCAAGGCGAAGTTCGTTACGGCGGGCATGCATGGTGCTTGGAGAACCGTCGACGCCGCGAGCGCCTTTTACGAATCGAGTGTTCCGTCCGCGGTCAGGAACCTGGGGAACGACGCTGTAGTGACGTTTCTCGACGGGAAGCATGCCAGTCATATCGAAGCGGTCGTCAATGCCCCAGGAAGGATGATGGACGCTGCCAACATCGTTTGGGAAGCCGCCCGTGACAACCTGGCTCGCGGTGGCGCCGACATGACGCCCCTCGAACTGGCGAAGGCCAACGCCCTCAACGCGATCCAAGCCACCGGGATCGTCGCGGCGGAGGCACTGCAGACGGCTGCTGTGGCCGGGTGCATCGGCATGGCGCTCGAGGGCGTGGTCAGCGTGAGCGAGAACCTCATCTACGTCTACAAGGACGAGATGACAGTCCAAGAGGCGCGCAGGAAGGTCTTGAGAGACGTGCTGAAGAAAGGCAAGGCGGCAGCGATCGGCGGGGCGGGCATGACGGTGGTGGTTGCCTTGGGTGCAGGACCCGCTCTCGCAACAGCTGCCCCCGTTCTTGTATCTGTCGGCGGAATCCTCTACATGGTGAGCGCCTACAGCCGTATCAAGACGGCCATGGACTCGGCCGGGGAGCGACCGGATCGGCTTCCTCTGAGTCCTCCCTCCGCTGCTTTGGGCACCGCCTGATCCTCCCACCGGTTATCGTTCAATAGTCGGGCAGCGACCCTTGTCCGTGAGGAGGTTTAGATGCCGGTTGCGCACATCCACTTCATGTACGACCTTGTCGAAGGCGATCTTCGGGACGCCAAACGTAGGCTCGCGGACGAAGTTGCCGACAGCATCGCCCGCAACGTGGTTCACCATCACCAGGGCTCGCCGAAGGACCTGGTCACAGTGGTCTTCCACGACATCGGCGCAGACGACTGGGCCGCCGGAGGGAAGCTGTTCAGCGACCGCACCGGCTGACCAGTGCCGCCCCCGGGGTTGATAACCGGGCTGTCCGTGGCATGAGGGTTGTGAACCCCTCCCGTTCGAATTGGTGGTCGTGCTGAGAATCTCTGTGACGGATCGGGCCTTATGGAGAGCGCCGCCAGAGACTCGGTGAGCACTGCGCGGTGGTCACGGTCTCCACTCTTCCGAGTCACCGGCGGGCCTCCGCCGCAGCCTTATCCCATCGATCATCCGGCCGAGCCGTAGCGATCCAGGGCACTGTGTCGCGAATACGCTCCTCATCTCTCTCGAGTCCCGTACAGGTAGTCGTCGAGCCGGTCGCTGAGATCGTCCCGGAGACGGTCCCAATCCTCGGCCGGGACGCTACTGAAGGCTGCCGCGAGGGCATCCTCGATCTCATGCGCAGCTTCGCCCCTTGAGCGGGCCGTCCAAATCGATCATGTTCCGAAGCGCCTCCTCGATCTCGTCCGGGTTGGTGGGGAACCACTTCTCGCCGGGGACACCGTCCAGTTTCTGCCCCCCGCCTCTGAACCACCCAACAGAAGGAACCCCCTATCCCTCGCTGCTCCAGCGTGGGCACCGACAAGCCGGGCCGCTACTGCCTTCGTCTTGCACCACCCTCCAAACACCCCACGACTACTCTTCGTGACCCGGCGACTCGTCACACCATCGGCGGCGACGAGCCTACTGGACAGGACTCGTGTCAAGGAGCGGTGAGCGTGACCGTCACGGACCAATACAGCGTCACCGAGGACGAGATCCGTTTCGACCACAGTGCCGAAGAACGGCTCTACCAGCGATTGTTCGACTTCTGGCATCCCGTCGCCTACTCCTCTCATCTGGGTGAGGACAAGCCGCTAGCGGCGACCCTGCTGGATGAGGCCATCGTGGTTGTTCGGCTCGACGGTCGAGTGCGGGCGTTCCGAGACCTGTGCGTCCATCGGGGCACCGCCCTCTCCCTCGGATGGGTGGAGGACGACTCGCTGCGCTGCGCGTACCACGGCTGGAAGTACGGGCCGGACGGAATGTGCACCGAGATCCCCTCACGTTTCGGCACCAGGATCCCCAAGCGGGCCCGGCTGACCCGCTACGCGGCGGCAGAGGCGGCCGGCCTGATCTGGGTGTGCATGTCGGGAGAGCCGAGGTACCCGCTGCCCGAGTTCCCCTATCGGGAAGACCCGAAGTACAGGATCATCGAGGTGCCGTCGTACGACTGGAACTGCTCGATGCCGAGGCGTATCGAGAACTACGTGGACTTCGCCCACTTCGCCTGGGTTCACGATGGGGTTCTGGGAGACCGCAACCAGCCGGAGGTTCCCGACCACGGCATACGACGGGTCGGGCACGAGCTCCGCTTCGACCATCCCCACATGGCCGAGCCCCCTGACTCCGGCAAGAACAAGGCTCTGGATTCCGACGGCGGGCCCGTCGACGTCCGGATCGACTACCGGCTGTTCATGCCCAACACGATCCTCCTCGACCAGAGGATCCCGGCCCTGGATCAGCGCTACCTGCTGTTCTTCTCGGTATGCCCGACCGGGCGCAAGACATCCAGGTGCTTCACCTTCATGGGCCGCGACTACTCGATGGACGAGCAAACCGACCGGGACATGCTCGACTTCAACGCCCTCGTGATCGGCCAGGACCTACCGATCGTCCAATCCCAGCGACCGGAGGAACTCCCGATGGACCTGTCGGCCGAGGTGCAGATCAAGGGATCCGACCGCGTGGCCGTCGAGTACCGGCGCTGGCTGAAGAAGATCGCCGACGGCACGGACATGGACTGACCCGCCTCGAACCAGGCCACTTCAACACCCTCCTGCACATGGCAGCCCCGCCCACGTACGCGAACGCTGTCTCCCCCTAGCCAGCCTTGCCGACCACTCCGGATAGATCACAGCCGTGGATCTCGTGCAGGAGCCCGAGGAAGGCCAGCACCGGCGCGCTGTAGTGCTGGGCCCTCCTTACCAGTACGTGGGTTTGCAGGTACACACGGTGTTCCTCTGCCATCCCGATGGGTGTGAGCCTGCCCATCTCGACCTCGCCGCGGATGGCGCTGCGCGGCAGGAAGGAGATACCGAGCCCCAGCGCCACCATGCGCTTGGTGGCTTCGATGCTGTCGAGCATGGTCTCGATCTGGGGAACGATCCCCGCTTCGTGGCAGGCCTGGTTGATGAGCAGGAAGTAGGTCGAGCTCGGGTCGTAGAGGATCAGCGGCTGGCGCGCCACCTCCGAGATCCGGGCGTATCCCGCCTCCGCAAAGGGGTGCTCCGGATAGGTCACCAGAACGATCTCCTCGTCATACAGGTAGATCGAGTGAACATCCTGATGGACCAGCCCCCGGCACAGACCGACATCCACCACGCCGTCGATGATCATCGCGAGGACGTCGGTGGAGCGTCCGGTGCGTATCCGCGCCGAGACCTGCGGGTGGCGGCGCTGGAACCGATCGAGGGTGGGCGGGAGCATGTAGGTGCCGATGGTGCGGGCTGACCCGATCGTGATGGTTCCTGCCTGCTCGTCGAGCGTCTGCCGGACTGCTTCGCGGCCCATGTCGAGGAACTCGATGACCCGCTCGGCAAAGGGCAGGAAGGCCTCCCCTGCCTCGGTCAGGCGGACCCCTCGGCCCATGCGGTGGAAGAGCGGGGTGCGAAGTTCGCGCTCCAGCGACTTGATACGGGCACTGAGCGATGGCTGGCTCACGAAGGATGCGCGCGCCGCGCCCCGGAAGCTACCGATCCGGGCCGCGGCCAGAAAGGACTCGAGTTCCCTGAACTCCACGCTTCAGGTGTTCCTTCCTGTAGGTCTACCGGTTGGCCCGTCGGATCAGCCAGCCCACGGCAGCGACTGCGAAACCGATAGCCGGAGCACCGCCGACCGTGGCAAGCACGAAACCGTAGATAATGGTCACCGTTCCGAAGGTTCTCATCCGTCTTGGCCTCTCCGCTGATGATAGTTATAGCCTATCGCTTTGATCGGAAGAAAGAGGCTAGCTTTATCGTCGAAAACACCTCATACTCCACACGTTTCCACCATGCTTCCCGGAGTGGTCCCAATGGCTACCTACGGGAAGGCGTCGGGATCGCACCGTAAGTACGAGATCGTCATCCGGAAGGAACGGGAGTCATGTCGAGGACTGGCCGGAACAGGTTCGGGAGAGCTGCTGCTCTCCAAGCCCGTTGGGACCAGGAGGCAAGGTGGGAGGGCATCGAGCGCCCCTACACCGCCCTCGACGTACTGCGCCTGCGGGGCAGCCTCAGGATCGAGCACAGCATCGCCCGGGCTGGCGCCGAGCGGCTCTGGCACCTGTTACAGACCGAACCCATCATCCGGACGTTCGGCGCTCTGACCGGAGCTCAGGCCGTCCAGATGGTGAGAGCGGGACTGAAGGCGCTCTACCTGAGCGGATGGCAGGTCGCCGCCGATGGCAACCTGTCTGGGCAGACCTACCCGGACCAGAGCCTCTATCCGTCCAACAGCGTGCCGAGCGCGGTCAAGCGCATCAACAACGCCCTGACCCGCGCCGACCAGATCTCGTCCATCAACGGCGAGGCCGGAACGGACTGGTTCGCCCCGATCGTGGCCGACGCCGAGGCCGGATTCGGCGGTCCCGTCCACGGCTTCGAGTTGATGAAGGCGATGATCGAGGCGGGGGCGGCCGGGGTCCACTTCGAGGATCAACTCGCCTCCGAGAAGAAATGCGGGCACATGGGCGGGAAGGTTCTCGTCCCGACCTCCCAGTTCATCCGCACCCTGACCGCGGCCAGGTTGGCTGCCGACGTGATGGACGTGCCGACCATGATCATGGCGAGAACCGACGCCCGCGACGCGAGGCTGTTGGTCAGCGACGCGGACGAGGGCGACCGCCGGTTCCTGACCGGGGAGCGCACCCCGGAGGGGTACCACGGGGTTCGGGGCGGGATGGATGCCGCCATTGCCAGATCACTCGCATACGCGCCCTACGCCGACCTGCTGTGGTTCGAGACCTCGGAGCCGGACGTGGAAGAGGCCGCCGCCTTCGCGGAGGCGATCCACGCACAGTTCCCAGGCAAGCTGCTGGCCTACAACTGCTCGCCGTCCTTCAACTGGAGACACCATCTGAGCGAGGAGCAGATCGCCGTGTTCCAGGACCGGATCGCCTCGTTGGGTTACAAGTTCCAGTTCATCACGCTGGCCGGTTGGCATCTGCTCAACTACCACACCTTCGACCTGGCGCGGTCCTACGAGACAAGCGGTATGGCCGCCTACAGCCGGCTGCAACAGACCGAGATCGGCTCGGAGCCGTTCGGCTACACCGCGACCAAACACCAGGCCGAGGTCGGCACCGGCTACTTCGACGAGGTGATGCAGGTCACGACGGGCGGCCGCTCCTCCACCCTGGCGCTGGTCGGATCGACCGAGGCCAAGCAGTTCGACTGAGTGGCTTCGATCACGCGCACACCGATCACGGCGCCCTGCGTGCAGAGCCTGATCGGTCGCTCGGAGTCGGACGCGGGGAGATCAGGTTCTCAGAGGTGAGACTCGCGCTAGCATCACCGCGATGACGGACTCCGGCCTAACGCCATTGAGCCCGCTTGACGAGCAGCTTCTGCGCCGGGCCATCGCGTTGTCCGCCAGGGCGGCGTCCAACGGCAACATGGCCTTCGGCGCCCTGCTCGCCGACCCCGACGGGAACGTGCTCCTCGAAGCCGAGAACACGACCTTCACCGAGCAGAACGCCCTCCGTCACGCCGAGACCAACCTCGTCGAGAGCGCGGTCGCCAGCCTCACACCCGAGCAGATCGCCACGGCGACCCTCTATACCAGCTGCGAACCGTGCGCTATGTGCGCCGGCGCCATGTACTGGGGCGGGCTCAACCGGATGATCTACGCCATGTCCGAACAAGACCTGCTGGACATCACGGGGATCAACGATCACTGCCCGACCATGAGAGGTGTCGGTTGCCGGAACGTCCTCGAGACCGGGCAGCGGGACATCGAGGTGAGCGGACCCCACCTCGTGGAGGAGGCGTGCGCCGTGCAGCACGACTACTTCGGGACCTCGCCGGAAGACCGCGATCTGAGCGACGCAACAAGTGGGCTGAGCCCGCTGGACGAACGGTTGCTACGGCATGCCATCGGGGTCGCCACCCGATCGGTGGCCAACGGCAACCTGCCCTTCGGTGCATTACTGGCCGACCCCGCCGGCAACGTTCTGCTGGAGGCGGAGAACTCCGACATCACCGGGAAGAGCCCGCTCAACCATGCCGAGACCAACCTGATGAGGCTGGCAGTCGAGAGACTCACGCCCGAACAAACGGCCACCGCCACCCTGTACACGAGTTGCGAGCCCTGCGCCATGTGCAGCGGATCCATGTACTGGGGCGGCTTGAACCGGTTGGTGTATGGGATGAGCGAACACCATCTCCTCGAATACACCGGAGCCAACCCGCTCAACCCAACCATGCGTGGGGTGGGTTGCCGCGAGGTCCTCAACAGCGGCCAGCGCCGCATCGCGGTGAGCGGCCCTCACCTCGTCGAAGAGGCCTCTGCGATCCACCAGGGCTACTGGAGTTCGTGAGTCGTCGACACGCTCTCATCCCCGGGTTCCTGCGGTACGACCGGCCGCCGATGAGTACACAGTCATCGACCGCGAGGGCTCGAGTCTTACCGTGATCGGGGAGTCTGGCGGAGCGGATCACCCACTCGCACGGTGCGGTTGCGTTTCGACTGATTCGGCGCCGATCCGGCACGCGGATCCCGTGGGAACAACCACCGGATTAACCTGCTCATCGGGAATGGGAACAAGTGGTCTTGTAAAGGAACGGACATGCCCGAAGTGAATTCTGTCGTAGTGGTTGGGGCGGCTCGGACCGCCATCGGAACATATGGAGGCTCGCTCAGCAAGATCGACTCCTACAAGCTCGGCGCCGTCACGATCAAGGAGTCGTTGAGCCGGGCGGGCGTCGAGCCGGGAGAGGTCGACGAAGTGGTGATGGGCCAGATCGGCCAGGTGGGTCCGGACGCCTACAACGCCCGCCGCTGCGCGCTCGAGGCGGGCCTGCCCACATCGACCACGGCCATGAATGTCAACCGGCTGTGCTCCTCGGGCCTGCAGGCGATCATCAGCGGCGCCCAGCAAGTCATGCTGGGAGAGGCGGACATCGTGGTCGCGGGCGGCAACGAGAACATGAGCAGCCAGCCGTTCCTCGACTACCAGGCTCGTGACGGCTGGCGGCTGGGTACCCGCAAGTCCGTCGACGGCACCCTGTCGCTGGTGACCGATCCCTTCGGCGGGTACCCGATGGGTGTAACCGCCGAGAAGGTGGCCGAACGCTACGGCGTCAGCCGCCAGGAGCAGGACCGCTTCGCCGCGGAGAGCCAGCACCGGGCCGCGGTCGCCATCAAGGAAGGCCAGTTCGAGGAGCAGATCGTGGCGGTGGACCTTCCCAAGGACGACCCGTTCCTCGTCGACGAGCATCCGAGGCCCGCCACGACCGCCGAAAGCCTCGCCCGGCTGCGCCCGGTGTTCGTCCAGGACGGCACGGTCACAGCCGGCAACTCGTCCGGGATCAACGACGGCGCCGCCTCGTTGGTGCTGATGAGCGAGAGAGCAGCCGAGGCTCGGGGCAACGAGCCCCGCCTCCGCTTGGTGGCATGGGCGGTCAGCGGCATCGACCCGGAGGTGATGGGCTACGCCCCGGCTCTCGCCATCCCCAAGGTGCTGGACAAGGCCGGCCTGACGCTCGACGATATCGACCTGATCGAGCTCAACGAGGCGTTCGCCGCACAGGCCGTTGCAGTGATTAGGGACGCCGGCCTCGACCCCGAGAAGACCAACGTCGCCGGCGGCGCCATAGCACTGGGTCACCCGGTCGGGGCAACCGGGACGATCCTGACCATCAAGCTCATGCACGCCCTCGAGCGGACCGGCGGACGGCGCGGCATCGTGACGATGTGCATCGGGGGCGGCCAGGGCTTGGCCGCCATCTTCGAGCGCCCTTGACCCTCGCGGACGGAGTGTTCACCGGTGACATCGCCGATGTCACCGAGATGCTCGCGGGCCAGGCCTATCTTGCGGACCGGGGCCTTTCGACCGCCATCTACCTGTCCCTGACCCTGCCGCAACCGCTCCTGCTGGAGGGAGAGGCGGGAGTCGGGAAGACGGAAGTCGCCAAGGCGCTGGCGGGAGGGCTGGGCGTCGACCTGGTCCGGCTCCAGTGCTACGAGGGCATCGACGCCAACCAGGCGCTCTACGAATGGGACTACCCGCGCCAGTTGCTCTACCTGCGGCAGGCCGCCGAGGCGCGGTCGGATGGTTCCGGGCCCGACGAGCTGTTCGCCGAGCGATTCCTGGTCGAGCGACCCCTCCTGAAGGCGGTGAGGGGTGGAGCCGGCTGCGTGCTCCTCATCGACGAGATCGATCGTGCCGATGACGAGTTCGAGGCTTTCCTCCTCGAGATCCTCTCCGACTTCCAGATCAGCATTCCCGAGATCGGTACCGTGCGTGCCTCCCTCCCGCCAACCGTTGTCATCACCTCCAACCGGACCCGCGAGTTGCACGACGCGCTCAAGCGTCGCTGCCTGTATCACTGGATCGACTTCCCGAACCTGGAGAGGGAAGTGGACATCGTGACCGCCCGCGCCCCTGAAGTACCGGGAAAGCTCGCCCGGAGCACCAGCCAGGTGGTCGCGCGGCTCCGAGGCCTGGAGTTGGTCAAACAGCCGGGCGTCGCCGAGACCATCAACTGGGCGCGCGCACTGAACCAGCTCGGTGAGGGTGGCGTAACCGAAGAGAACCTCGACATGAGCTTGGGTTCGGTCATCAAGGACCACGACGACCTGGCCACGGTCCGGGGTCGGGCAGCCGAGATCCTGGATGGGATCTGAGACCGGACCGACCACCGAGTTGGTCCGGTTCGGACGGTTGCTGCGGTCTCACGGCGTCAGCGTCGGCGCGGGACAGGTGCTGTCCTACACGAGGGCGGTGGCCGACCTGGACCCGGCCGGCCTCGAAGACCTGTACTGGGCCGGGCGGGTCACTCTCATCAACCGGCAATCTGATCTGGCGCTCTACAACGCCGCCTTCGATGCCTTCTTCGTAGGTACGGAGAGCGATTCGCCGCCGCCCATGTTGCCACTGGCCGTGGCGGACGGCGACGGTGGGGAGCCTGCATCCGTGTCCTTCGGGACCGAGCAGCACGAAACCGAGATCCTGGAGATCGGTGACGAAGAACTCCCGGCCGCGGGAGGGCCCAGGGCATCGAGCGCCGAGATACTGCGCACCAAACACTTCGATCGCTGGACGGAGGAGGAGTTCCGCCAACTGGCCCGGCTGCTCCCCGGTCTCCGCCTTCCCCGGAGGCGCACCCGCCGCACCCGCCCCTCTCCGCGAGGCACGCGGATCGACCTGCGCCGGAGCGTGCGCCTCTCGCTCCGCCACGGCGGTGAGCTCATCCACCTCCGCCGGCGGTTGCGAGTGGAACGGCCCCGGCCGATCGTCCTGATCGTCGATGTCTCGGGATCGATGGCCGGGTTCTCCCGCGCCCTCGTCCAGTTCTCCTACGGGATGAGCCGCGCTTCCCAGCGTGTGGAGGTGTTCTGCTTCGGAACCAGGCTCACCCGCCTCACCAACGCGATGAGGGTGAAGGATCCCGACGCGGCGATCGAGGAAGCGACCGAGTTGGTGGTCGACTGGGACGGGGGCACCAGGATCGGCGAGTCGCTCGGCACCTACGTGACGAGGTGGGGCAAGTACCGCTTCAACCGCGGAGCGATGGTGATCATCTGTTCGGACGGCCTGGAGCGCGGCGAACCCGACCGCCTCGCATGGGCCATGCAGCGCCTGTCACGCCAGGCACACGCGGTGATCTGGGTTAACCCGTTGGCCGGCGACCCGAAGTTCCAACCGCTGGCCCGGGGACTCGTGGCCGCCCTGCCGTACGTCGACCGGCTGATCGCGGGCCACAGCATCGAGGGCTTGGAAGACCTCGCTGAGGCCCTCGCCGGCTGGGCGGCATAGCCCGCCCCATAGGAACCGGGCCTCCCGACAATCCCGTAGGCGACCTGCGTCCGGGAACAACCTGCGTCGGAGAACTCCGGGTCGCGCTTCGTGACCTCGGATCGGCCGCAGCGGGAGGGTCAACACGGCAACCGCCGGCGGCCGTGCCTCGGCCTCTAGATGAGTAGTTCCAGGGGAACTGACCGAAGGGACTAGGAGTAGACGTCTAGCCGGACTATTCCTCGTTTGGTGGAGCTTCCGTGCTGCGGCGCAGGGAGTCGAGGATGTTGACGCCGGTCGCAGCCTCGATCTGCTCGGTCAGCGCCACCAGGGAGGCCGGTAGCTGGGACACCAGGCTCGGGATCCCCCCGCCACCGTCCGCCCGGTTCGTGCCCGTATCCACCACTGCCACCCGGTCGATGTCGACGCCTTGCACGGTGGCGACGATCTTGTCTACCAGTTCGGGAAGCATGTTGAGCACCAGCACGTGATGGCCGTCCTCACCGGCCGCCTGGTACTGGTCGGTCAGGAGCCTGAACACCTCGACCTGGGCCTTACCGTCCTCGATGATGGTGGCCGCCTCGGCTCGGGCCTCCAACTGCCGGGCCTCGAGGTCGGCGCGGGCGGGTACCACCACTGCGGCCTCGACGCGCCGCTTCTCCAATACGATGCGCTCCCCTTCCAACTCCTGGCTGGCCACGACCTTGGCGACCTCCCCCGCCACCAGGGCCTCCTCCTCTCTGGCGTTGGAGACGGCTTCCAACTCGGCGGTTCGCACCCGCAATGCGTTCTGTTCCACGACGATCGCCTTGTCCGCCTCGATTCCTGCAATCTGCCCCACTTGCCGGGCCTTCGCCTCGGCCTGCTCCGCTTCGGCCCGGCGCTCCGCCTCCGCCACGCGGGCGTCGCGTACCACCTTGGCGGTCAGTTGGCGGCCAACCGAGGTCAGGTATCCCACATCGTCAGTGACGTTCTGGATCTTGAGGACATCGAGTTCCAGCCCCAGAGTCTTGATGTCGTCGTCCGCCTCGTCGATCAGCTGCTGGGAGAACTTGAGCCGGTCCTCGTTCACCTCCTCGGGTGACAGGGTGGCCAGCACACCCCTCAGGTTGGCCTCCAGCGTCTCTTTTGCGATCTGCCCGATCTGGCTGTTGCTACGACCGAGGAATCGCTCGGCGGCATTCTCGAGCAATCCCTCGCGGCTCGACACCTTCACGTTGGCGATACCCGCCACATTTAGAGGAATGGTCCCCTTCGAGTAGGCATTCGCCACGGCCACTTCCAACGGGATGGTGTTGAGGTCCATCCACTGGACCCTCTCGATGACGGGAATGCGGATGGTCCGTCCACCCTGCAGGAGGCGATACCCCACCTCCCTTCCATCGGGCAGCGCTCTCTTCCTACCGGAGATGACCGCCACGCGGCTGGGCGGGCAGATGATGATCAGAGACTTGAGGAGAAAAATCAGTACCAGCAGCGCCACCGCCGCCGCCGCACCGACTGCCAAAGGAACCCACCACATCATCCACCTTCAACTTTCTGTTCTTCCTGTCTTGCTACGAGAGCCACCCCGCCATCAACCCTGCGGATGATCACCCGGTCCCCCTTACGGACGCTATCTGTCCGCGTGGCGGGCATGGCGCTCATCCGCAGGCGCTTTCCCGCCGCATCCACGACTATCTGGCCCCTGCGGCCGCCCGGCATGCCCAGCACGACGAGACCGGTTGCTCCTTCCAGGTCCCGGTTCTTCACATCGCTTGACGCCTCGGTGCGTCGCAGCCAGCCGAACAGGGAATTGTGGAACGCCACGCCGAGTGCGCCGACCAGCAGCGCGATCACCACCCCCGCGAGTGCGGGAAGGCCTACCCAGGTCGTGGCCAGGCCGGACAGTCCGAAGAGGGTAGCCCCGAAGGACAGGGCGCTGATCGATACCCACGCGAACAGACCGCTATCCGAATCGGTCTCGACATCGAAGTCCCACAGGCCACCGAAGGCGTTGGCAAGCAGGATGGTCACCCCGATCCCCAGCGCGAAGTAGTACAGAGCCGGTACGGTCGCTCCTGACGTAGGGTTGCGCCAACCAGACTAGCGATCCGCCGGTATTGCGGGCGCTAGGGGAGCCGGGCCACCGGTGGGGCCATCGTCGATCGGTCCCAGCGGCACGCGGTCGCAGAGACCCGGCTCCTACTCAGAGGATGCCGAGCAGGTCCTCCAAGGCGTCCACGAGGCCGTCGCGTTCCGCCGGCGTCATCGCGGTCGAAAGGCAGCCCATACCGCGGGGAGCTAGGAAGTAACCCCGGTTCATGAGGCCCAGATGCAGGAATTCGGTCAACTCGGGATCGGCCCGTCCGACCGCGCGGCTATCGGTGATCGCCTCGTCGGTGGCGTGGAGATTGAACAGTGATCCGGCGCCGACCGCCCGAGCCGGGAGCCCGGAAGCCTCCAGCACCTTTCCGAGGCGTTCCACCAATTGGTGGCCGTTCCGGTTCAGTTCATCGATGACCGGCGGGGCGAGCGCCTCCAAGGTCACGATCCCTGCCTCGGCGCTAACCGGGTTGCCGTTGAAGGTTCCGCCCCAACGGATGCTGCCATGGGTGGGATCCAGCAGCGCCATGACGTCCTTACGGCCCCCGAAACCACCGATCGGGAATCCCCCACCGATGATCTTGCCGAAGGTGGTCAGGTCCGGAGTGACCCCGTAGGTGGCCTGGGCACCTCCCTCATCGAGTCGGAAGGTGATGATCTCGTCGAGGATGAGCAGCGCCCCGGCGTCGGTGGTCGCCTGCCTCAGGAAGTCGAGAAAGACCTGATCTGCTGCTATGACCCCTCCGGCACCGAGTACCGGTTCGACGATCACCGCCGCGAGGGAGTCGCCGACCTGTCCGATCACCTTCTCGCAGCCGGGTACGTCGTTGAAGGGGAGGGTGACCACCACGTCGCCGATCACTTCCGGTATCCCCGCCCCCGGCGTGGCCGTGTAGTCGTGCGTACCGTGGTAGCTGCCCTCGAAACGCGCCACTACCGGTCGTCCGGTGAAAGCCCTGGCCAGCCGCATCGCAGCCATCGTCGCCTCGGTTCCGGAATTCGTGAAGCGAACCTGGTCGACCGAGGCGACCCGCTCGACAATCACCTCGGCCAGGCGAACCTCGTGCTCGGTCGGGGACGAGAACGCGGTGCCGCGGGAGGCAACCGACCTCGCACGGGCCACTACGTCGGGATGGGCATGGCCCAGTATCAGCGAGGTGTAGTTGTTCAGGCAGTCCACCCTCCGGTTGCCGTCGACATCCACGATCTGCGAGCCCTCGCCTGCCACCAGGACGGGAGGGAAGGGGGCGAAGAAGGTGGTGGTGCGGGTCGTACCCCCTGGAAGCACCACCGACGCCCGCTCGGCTATCTCCATCGAACGGGGGTTTCGCGCCAGGTACTCCCTGCTGACCCGGCGGAGCGGTTCTGTGTAGATGGACAGCGACGGCATCGTTCTCCTCAGGACGATTCAAGCGAGCCTAGTGGGCAGTAGGCAGCGACCGCACGCCACCAGCCACAAGCCCTAGGGAAGGCTCTCGCATGCCTCCCCATCGCCATCGCCGTCGAGCCGCGCGACATCCCCGTAGTGAGGGAAGTAGGTGTCGAACCACTCCTGCGCCTCGGCCTGGGTGGAGAAGTCGCTGCAGTTCCTGGTGTTCCCCGGATTGGGTGGAACGGTGCTCGATGGCGCGCCTGTCGATCCCCCCGGAGCGTCGAGTGTCGGCGGATCCAGGGTGGGCGTGTCGAGCACCGGGAATCCCAGTGTGGGCATCCGGATGTCGAGGGTCGTCCCGGCGCACCGTCCGGCCAGCAACCCGCTCAGGAAGTCGGACTCCCGCCGGTCCACGGTCAGGTCCCATCGGGCCTTGGTGGCGACCCACGCGCTGATGTAGGGACAGGTGATGTCGTCGTGCGGAGGCATCCACTCGGCCGGATCCCGAGCCCCTTTCGACCTGTTCGAGCCGGAGGTCACCGCCACCAGGGCGCCCTCGTCGTTGGCGAACTTCTCCCTGTGGTCGCGGCTCCAGCTATGGGCTCCCGAGTCCCAGGCCTCGGCCAGCGGCACCAGGTGATCGATGTCCAGCGACGACGGAGCCTGCACCCATTGGTCGTCGTAAGAGGAGTACCAAAGTCCCGACACGATCCAGCAGGTGCGGCCGGGATCCCGTACCGGCTCCGTCCGCGAGTCCCTGATGAGCACCTCCCGGCGGGTATCGCAGCCGTCGCCGTCCAAGTCGCTCCAATGCTCGAACAGATCCCGGTCGTAGCCGGATCGCTGCTCGGGCGCCACCACCAATTCTTGGAGGACCTCGATGGCGAGGCGGGCGAGACCTCCCGAGTCGCCCTGCGAAGGCTCGTCCTGCGACTGCCCTCGTGAGCCGAGCGCGGGTGGGGTGGGCGGCAGGCCGCGGCCGGAGAGGTTGTGCCACAGGCCGACCACGTAGACGGCCATCTGGGCTCGGGTGACGGGTTCCCGGCTGCGCCCTTCCGCGCCGGCGGGTATCACGTTGAGCGCCGCCAGACACGTGATGGCCTCGTCGAGTTCCTGGTCGTGATCCTCGCAGGTCTTCCCCGCCTTCTCGTAGGTTCGAAGCAGGAACCGCGATATCTGCGACGCGGTCAGCTTGGCCGTCGTCCCGAAGGTCGTAGCCGTGACGCCCTTGGTGATCCCGAGACCGTACAGGCAGTCGATGTTCGACGCATGGGAACCGCCCGCGACAACGTCGGTGAACGGCGCTCGCCCGTCGGGACATTGCCGGCCCAGCACGTTCCTCCAGAGGCGCACCAGGAACGAGGCCATCTGGGCGCGGGTGAGTTGGTCATCCGGACCGTATCCCCCATCCCCCCGGCCCAGGGACAGACCCAGGGTCTTCATGCACAGGATGTACTCGGCCCCGTAGTCGCCGGCATCGACGTCGCTGAACTGCTCGGTGGCGAAGCTGTCGCACAGACCCTGGCCCTGGGCATCGACCGGCCGGGGTGCTTGAACGATAAGAGTCGCGCCCACGAGCACGACCGCAAAGGCGGAAAGGGCTGACTTCAAAACGCTGTGAATGACCTCCGAGCGCTACCTTAACCAGGGGTTTTCCGATCTCCCAGGCAGACCGTTCCCTCCCGAGGGACGATCCGCCCCGGCCTTGACCGCACCGAGGCTCGTGCCTGGAGAGGCACAGGTGTGACTCGGTTAGAGTGGTCGACCGGTTGACTTCTTGTAAAGGGGGATCGTCCGGTGGCCAATCAGCGCGTGGGTATGTGTTTCCTGGATCGTCCGGATCCCCGCCGGCAGGTGGCTCTCTCCACCAGGATGGAAGAGTTGGGTTACGAGTCGGTGTGGGTGTGCGAGACCCGCACGGCCAGGGACGCCATCTCCGTCATGGGTGCGATCTCCTACGCAACCAGCCGCATCAAGATCGGAAGCGGGGTCGTCAACTCATGGACCCGGCCGGCATCGCTGATGTCCCTCACGTTCGCCACGCTGGACGAGCTGGCGCCGGACCGGATGCTCCTCGGCATCGGCGCCTACTGGGACCCGCTGGCTTGGAAGCAGGGAATCGACCGGCGCAGGCCCGTGAAGCAGATGCGGGAGTACATCGAGGTCACCCGAAGGCTGCTCGCCCTGGAGACGGTGACCTTCGAGGGCGAGTTGGTGGCGGTGCGGGATCTACGGTTGGACCTCGGACACGGCGTGGCCCGCACACCCAAGCGCGTACCGATCTACGTGGGAGCTACCGGACCGCAGATGCTGGCCCTGTCCGGAGAGCTGGCCGACGGGGTGATGCTCAACGGATTCACATCTCTCACTTACCTGGACGACGCCCTCCGGCACATCGAGCGTGGCGCCTGCCGGAGTGGACGCGGGGTGGAGGACCTCGACCTTCCCCAGACCATCGTCGTCTCCATGGACGAGGACGAGGAGAAGGCCCTCGATGTCGCCACCAGGATGACCACTATGTACCTCGGTCAGCAACCACATATCGCCCGGGCCAGCGGGGTCGACCAGGACCTGCTCGACCGCGTCCGTGAGGCCATGGGAGGCTGGCCCCCGCGAGAGGGCGGAATCGCAGCGGCGATGCCGCTGGTGGCCGCAGACGTGGTGCGGTCCCTGACCGCGGCCGGGACGCCGGAGCAGTGTCTGGAGCAGGTGGCCGCCTACTCGATCCGACCCAACATCTACCCGGCCCTCCTCCCGATCACCGAGAACTACGAGGAGATCATCGAGGTGTTCGCCCCGCCCCGGCATCCTGGGTCCTAGTCCCTCCGTGCTGCTCGCACATCCCAGGAGCCACAATCTGTGGTTCGGGCCCTGAGGATCATCAGTGCTCCAGCGTCCATCGGGGCCCGTTCGGTGCGTCCGCTCGGTTGGGCGGGTGCCTGGATCCTGCTTGCCGGCGCCCTTCTTGCATGCGTCGGCGGGAGCCAGGCGCCCGAAGCGAACGAGCGGACGGTCGCGCCGGAGGAGTCTCTCGAAGCGTCTGCGGAGCGGTTGGACGATCCGGAGGCCCATGTTCGGGAGTTCGAGGAGGTCACTCCCGACGGGAAGTCCACCCTCCCTGGCACGGAGCAGTGGTCCAAACAGGAGGACGAGACGACACCCTGGGGAACCGCCGCGGAAAGGACCGCCAAGCTGGTGGAGGGTGCGGGAGGCAAGGTCCACTACATCGACCACCCCGGGCGGGAGGGTGGCTCGGTCCTGGTGATGCCTCGGGAGCCGGTGGAGGGCGAGACCCCGCTCATCGTGTCCCTTCACGGCTACGGAGGTGACTCCGCCTCCCAGAGCGCCTATGTACCTCTGCACGACCGAGTGAACACCGGCGGCTTCGCTCTGCTGCTTCCCAACGGGACAGGCGACGCCGAGGGGAACCGCTTCTGGAACCCCACCGACGAATGCTGCGCCTCCGCCAAGGGCGGCCAGGATGATGTCGCCTACCTGACGGAGTTGGTAGCCAGGGCAGAGGAGGTCATGGACTTCGGGCCGGTGTACTTCTTCGGCTACTCCAACGGCGGGTTCATGTCGTACCACATCGCCTGCAAGGGTCTGCCGGGCCTTCGTGCCATCGCCAGCCTGGCCGGTACGAGCTACGTCGAGGACGACAACTGCGACGGCGCAGCCCCGGTGTCCGTGTTGCACATCCACGGCACCGAAGACGACGTGATCCTCTTCGAAGGCGACGCCGGCGATCCGGATCCGAAGGGCGATGGCGAGCGGGCGTTCTACGCCGGGGCTGAGGGCATGATGATGCGCTGGAGCAGGCGGGCCGGATGCAGCTGGCCCGGACAACCCCAGCCGTATGCCACGCTCGATCTGGATCGCCAGGTTGCGGGAGACGAAACGAGAGCATTCCGGCTGGAGTCAGGCTGTGCAGAAGGAATCCAGATGGAGCTTTGGATGAGCGTCGGGAGCAGCCATGCTCCCGGCTACGGCGACGCCTTCGTGGATGCACTTGTGGACTGGCTCCTGTCGCAGGAGTGACGCTCCCGGCCGATCGGGATCTCGTGGGATCAGCCCGTCGTCCAGCCTTCCGCCAGCCACCCTCCGTCGACCACGACGGTCTCACCGGTTATGTAGCTTGCCGAGTCTCCCGCCAGGAACAGCACCGCGTTGGCCGTCTCGGACGGGATGGCGAACCTCTTCATCACGATCTGGTCGCGGATCGACTCCAGCAGATCCCGATTGGCCGGGTCGGTTCGGAGCTCGTAGTTCATGGAGGATTCGGTCCAGCCCGGGGCGACCGAGTTGGCCCGGATGCCGAACTCCGCCCACTCCACGGCCATCACCTTGGTGAGGGCGATCACCCCCGCCTTGGCCGCCGAGTAGGCGCCGATGCTGGCGAACGCCACCGGACCGGCTATGGATGAGATGTTGACGATCGAACCCGAACGCTGTTCGATCATGGAGGTGACCGCAGCCCGGGACATGTAGAAGACGGAGGACAGGTTGGCCTCGATCGCCACGCGCCATTCGTCCATGTCGAGGGTGTCCAGCCGGCTGAAGTTCTGGCGGCGGCCGGCGTTGTTGACCAGTATGTCGAGACCGCCGAGATCGGAACGCACGTGATCGAGGGCCGACATCGCCTGCTCCGGGTCGGTCACGTCACAGGTCACCGCCAGATGGGTTCCGGCGCCGCCCTCCATCATCTCCACGGTGCTCGCCAGGTCGCCCTCCGTCCGGGCCAGCGCCGCTACCCGGGCACCCTCGCTGGCGAACGCCTGCGCGATCGCCCGTCCGATCCCGCGGCTGGCGCCCGTGACCGCTACTACCTTGTCCTTCAGGCCCAGGTCCATCGGTTCGCTCCTTGCTCTAGGAGGGTGCTGAAAACGGGCGGTGGTGATGAGCCCGTCGCCCTTGTCCGTACATTCTGTCATCGATCACCGGGCCACAGGGGGTTTTCGGCGCCCTCCCCGGCGGTCCGGCTGCCCAGCTGCACCGTACAGATAGCCTGCCGGTTCACGGAAACCACACTCATGATAGGGAGAGGTGTGTGCGGGCGGAGCTGCTCGGGAAGGGTTTCTCCCGGTGTCTCGCCAGTCCGTCGCCATCAGACTAGCCCTGACTCTCACTGGGATAAACCGGCGCTGACCTGGTACTTCACTAGGACTACTCTCCGCTCGGCACTCCCGACGTCGTGTGGCTGCCGGTGGGCGGCAACACTTCCTCCGAAGCGCTTGAACTACGGAGATTGTGATATTTTGAGAATGATTCTTATGATCAGACAGAATAATGTGGAGTTCTGCGCATAACGGATCGGACGGGGTTGACCACAGACTGCCGACTCTGCCGGGAAGGCGGTCCCTGAAGGAACGCCATCGGCGTCGTTGCCGCTCCGTCGTTATTCGCCGTGGCGCCCCCGGAGAGGTCGGCGCCGACGGCGGCCACTCCCCAGGCGGCGGTAGCGCAGACCGAGCAACCCCGCCGACGCCCCCCCCCCCGGCGGAGCCGCGGGCCGGTTCCTCTCCCACAGTGACCCTCTCCGGCGACCGGCGCGGCGCCGTTGGAGGCTGCCGACCACCTAGAGCCCTAGCCGGCTACGCCGCTCGGAGCGCGCAGGTAGTTACCTGTGCGTCGCGCGCTGATTCCGGCTGGAAGCTCCTCGCCTGCTGCCTGGTGACCCTGGCCGCGTTCATCATGCTGCACCCGGGTACGGCCCAGGCCCAGGGACCGGGCGGCGAAAACGACTACGTCGACGTGGCGCTGACCTTGGGATTTCCTGACCAGTCGGGCGCATTCGTCTTCATCGATCTCATCGTCAGGAACCATGGGTCTAGGACCGCCTACGACGTGGAAGTCATGGTAGACATCGTGTCCCCCTCGAACGCAGGTTTCTGGACAACATATTATGGAGGGTACGAACCAGTGCCGGTTGGGTCCTTGGTCCTGGAGGATCCCCCTGTGGGCTCTACGGGTTATCGCGACGGGTACTCCCTCCGTTGGACCATTCCAGCGCTTGGGGGGTCCCAACATGTAAGCTATTCTATTCCAATAAACTGGCATGGTAATCGACAGGACCCTTATGAACTATTCGGGCAGGTAACCACGTCTTCCTTTGAGAGGGAGATCCACAAAGAAAACAACACAGATCGGCTCTGGTTTACACCACCAAGGGCGGGAACCGGTACTGCTCGATTGGCGAGCAGCTACGGCATTACTGGTATGTCGGTGGATAACCACCATCCGTCACCCGGCGATATCGTCAACTTCACCTTTACCTCATCGCTAGGCTATAACATCGAAAACCAGGTTGCCATCGACCTGACTGATGGTCTAGCCGTTGACGAGGATCCAAACGCCACACCCCCACGCATGATAAGTCAGGACAATTGGCCCGCGAATCGTCCTGTGGTAAGCCACAGCGAAGGTGTGTTCGACATCGGCACGAGGAGATCTACCGAGTACCTAACACGCCTCACCGCGACTATACCGATCAGGGTGGCAAGCGACGCGGTCGTAAACGAGCAGTGCATTACCGCGACCATATCCGGCATTCCTCCGCCTGGCCCCGGCCCCCGCGACGACAACATCTCCAACAACACGGCGAAGCTGTGCCTGGGAGGCCAGCCAGAGCCACTCGCCAGCGACCAGGTCGATGTCTTCACTGTCTACCCGTGCGTTGGTAACACGAACCCACCTTGCGACAATACGGACGACGTGCGAGTACGGGCCGTCGCGACCGCCCCATTTACTACAATCCTGTCATCGGGAGCAACCCTAGTTCACATTCTGGATAGCCCTAACAGGAAGTACGATGCCGGCGTGAATAGTGTCAATGGCGCTAACACAGTATCCTGGCCGGTCTCGGTGACGTGGGACATCCGACCCCTTAACCCTGTCCACGCGGAATGGTCCAATTATCGCGATAATTTTTCGGCCAGTGGAATCAACAGCACAACACCTCCAGGCTCGGTTCATATTCGAGCTTTCGAAGATCCAGGTTTTACCTTGATCCACAAATTGACGCCTGATACCACTCCACCATGGACTGGCATAGAATCAATTGACTTTGATCCAGATGCAGCTACTTCTGATCGATACACATACACGGCCGAGTTTGAGAAACTGGGTACATACCAGCTGAACTACACTGTAGAACTCGCTCGCGCCACGGCAGATGGCGACGAAAACTGCGACCCCGACAGTAGCAATGTCAACCAGAGGTTCTGCGCCTCCGAAACCTACATCTTCCACGTCGGTCCGATGGCGGACCTGGCGGTGGAGGACGGTAGCGCCGGTCCTTACGCGGCGGGCGACCGGGATGCGCTGACGATTGTTGCTGCCAATAACGGACCGAGCATTACGACCAGCGCGCAGGTGACGGGGTTGCCGACCGGCGCGGTGGTGCTCTATATCAGCGAGGGGAGCTATGACGGAGCCTCCGGGGTGTGGGAAATCGGGGAACTTCGGCCAGGAGACTGGTACCGGTCGGCGGGCAGGCCCGAGCCGACTCTGGTGCTGGCCGCGGCTGCCGAGGACACCGCCGCGGTGTCCATTGCCAGCCCCGAGAACTACGAGGTTTGTGTGGGTCCCAAGAGTGATCCCGGGGACCTTCCTCACACCACGAAGGCCGCCTGCGAGGCGGTGACCGACGCCAGTTGGAACTCCACACCGGTGTACGACTACGACACCGACAACAACACGGCCACCATCACCGCCGTCCGGGGCACCGGCGGTGCGGGGCTGGCGCCTGGGTTGCGGGGCGCGACGGCCAATGCCCGGAGCGTGACGATCGCGTGGGACGGGGTACGGTTCTTGTACGGGCTCCCGGTCCACTACGAGGTGCAGAAGTACGCGGAGGGGGTGTGGGGAACGTTGGAGCGCGAGGTTCTGGGGACGGAGTACACGGACTTCAACGTCGGGTCCGGGCAGGTGCCGGCCTACCGGGTGCGGGCGGTGAACCTGGCGGGGGTGGCGGGGCCATGGTCGGTGGAGTTCGACCGGCTGGTGTCCCAGCGGGGAGGCCAGCTCGCGGCGCCGGTGTTGACGGCCCGTACCACCACCGACGACACGGTCCGGCTGCGCTGGACGGCGCCTTCGAACCAGCAGGACGCGGTGACCGGGTACGAGTTGGAGTACCTGGTGGGTGGTACTTGGACGCTGCTGGAGGCGCTGGGGGCGACGGTCACTGACTATGAAGACCTGGGATTGCCATCCGGAAGCGACCGGCGCTACCGGGTGCGGGCGATGGCGGGTGCCGACCCGGGACGGTGGAGCAACGAGGCCACGGCGTTCACCCCGCCGGGCGAGCCGGGTTTGTTCTGGGCTGAGGCGAACGGTCCCAATGCGATTCTCATCACCTGGGTGCCACCGGATGACGCTACGGGCGGCGGCACGGTCACCCGCTACGAGTTGGAAGTGTCCACCGACGGCGGATACGCCTACACCCGCCTGGCCAGGCCCGCGAGTTCGGCCCGCACCTACAACCACACAGGTCTGAGACCCGGCGACACGCGCCAGTACCGGATGCGGGCGTGCAACAGCGCCGGCTGCGGCGAGTGGTCCTTCCCTGCTGATGGCACCACGGCCGCCGAGGGGGTACCGGCCGCGCCCGGTCTCACCGCCCGGGCCAACAGCGCCTCGGAGATCAGGCTGTCGTGGAGCCGACCCAGCGACGGCGGCTCCGAGATCACCGGCTACGAGCTGGAGCATTACACCGACGGCGGTGACTGGGCTGCCCTCGACGATCGGCTGTGGTCTCACGTCACCGAATACGCGCACGAGGACGAGTTCGGCGGGGGGACGACGCACCGCTACCGGGTGCGGGCGGTGAACGCCAACGGCGAAGGGGCATGGTCGGCGGTGCGGACCGTCACGGTCTCGGCGCAGGTGCCGGGCAAGCCGGAGCTGAGCTTCGGCGATGCCGCGGACAACTCGATCACGCTCGAGTGGACTACGCCGGCGGCCAACGGTTCGCGGATCACCGGCTACCGGGTGGAGCGCAACGACCGTGTCGGCGGGTACGACAACTGGGTGAGGGTCACCACGACCGGCGTTCCGGCCACCAGCCACACCGACCGGGGCCTGTATTCGGGCACGCAGTACTGCTACCGGGTGGTAGCCAACAGCAGCGCCGGGGCGGGCCCCTACTCCGACGAGGAGTGCGCGGAAACCACCGGCCAGTACGCATACAACCCGGATCCCCCGATAGTGCGCCTCAGCAGCGTCACCACCAACCGGGTGACCCTTGCCTGGGACCCCCCCGCGGACGACGGCGGCAGACCGGTGGAGAGCTACCTGTACCAACAGGCAGAAGACGACGGCAGCTTCGACGGCAGCTGCCAGTACGCATCACCCGACCGCGAATACTGGTCCGACGCGTGCAAGCTGGTGTCGGCGGGCACGAGGACGGCGACCTTCTCCGGCCTGACCCCCGGCCATAGCCACAGATTCCGGGTGCGGGCCGAGACGTCCTACAGCTACGGCGACTGGTCGACCGTGTCCGCGCACCTGCCACTAGCCAGCGACTCGGCCGAGACGGTCGGCGTGACAGAAGACCTGCAGGTGAGGGTCAGCTCGGCCTCGCTGACCGTCACCGAAGGCCAAGGCGAGGCCCGCTACACCGTGAGGCTCAACAAGGCACCGGCAGAGGGCGAGGAGGTCCGCCTGGACTGGGATATCCTCGGGGACCACGACATCTACGTGGCCTATCCGGATGGCGCCACGTTCGTGTTCGACAGGGAGAACTGGAACACCGGGTTCACCTTCACGCTGACGGCCGAGGAGGACCGGGACTCGGAGAACGGCGTCGCCATAATGAGCCACACCATCAGCGTGGGCGGAAGGACGGTCAGCGGCCCCGACGTGAAAGTTACGGAACGCGACAACGACTAACCCCGGTCACGAGCAGCGGCTCAGACAGGCCGGCGCCGCCCGCCAGCAGTTCGAGGTTGATCAGGTACTCAGTTGCCCATACAGATCGGGCCGGCGGTCGCGGAAGAAACCCCAGTCGTTCCGGATCCCGGGGATGACCGACAGGTCGAGATCGGCGACCAGCACCTCGTCCTCGGTGTCGCTTGCCTGCGAGATGATCCTTCCCTTGGGATCCACCCACATCGACGACCCGTAGAAGTGGGAGTCGGAACCGCCTTGGTCCACCCCCACCCGGTTGACGCCGCCGACGTAGTAGATGTTGTCCACCGCGTGGGCCTGGAGTTCGAGTTCCCAGAGGTAGCGGCTCATGCCGGTGGTAGCGGTGGGCACGTACACGATCTGCGCACCGTTGAGCGCGAGCGTCCTCGCCGCTTCGGGGAAGTGGCGGTCGTAGCAGATCAGGATCCCGATCGTCACGTCGAAGGGGGTCGGGAAGGTGATGAACCCGGTGTCACCCGGCGCGAAGTAGTACTTCTCCACCCCGGTCAACGTGGGTACCGAGACGATGGGGATGTGGCTCTTGCGGTAGACACCCAGGAGATCGCCGTCAGGTCCGATGACCGGAGCGCTGTTGTACAGGAGGCCGTCGAGCGCCTTCTCGTAGATCGGGGCGATCAGCACGATCCTCATCTCGCGGGCCAGCTCGCGCATGCGCTCCATCGTGGGGCCGTCGATCGGTTCGGCCAGATCGAGATGGCGGGCGTTCATCTCGTAGGGGAAGTAGACGGTATGGAACAACTCTTGGAGGCAGACGATCCGCGCACCGCGGTCCGTCGCCTCGCGGACCAGATGCTCGGCTCGCTTGACGTTGCTCGCCGTGTCGTACTCCGTCCCCATCTGCACGAGTGCGGTTCTCACGATTCCTGATCTCCTTTCAGTGCCCGGTAGCCAGTGGCCAATGGCCAGCCCGATCCACGTAGCAGAGTACTGAGAACACCGTAGTCAAGAGACGAGCGTGGAACTGCTGAGTGCTGCGGACTCGGTGGTCCTGACGAATGCACCCCTGGGGCCGGGCGCCGCGTAGCGACCGTCCCGTACGATGACCTCACCTCTCAGCATCACGGTCCTGATCGCTCCCTCGAGCACAGTGCCCTCGTACGGGTTGTAGTCGCAGTTCGTGACCTGGTTGGCGAGTGACAGGGTCGTGCTTCCCGCCGGGTCGAACACGACCAGATCGGCGTCCGATCCGGGGGCGATCTCCCCCTTCCGCGGGTAGAGGCCGAACAGCTTCGCCGCGTTGGTCGACGTGATCTCCACGAACCTGTTGAGCGAGATGCGGCCCTCGGCGACGCCGTAGCTGTAGAGGAGTCCCACCCGCCACTCGATGCCGGGAAGGCCGTTGGGTATCTTGCTGAAGTCGTCCCTCCCGACTTGGCGCTGCTCGAAGAAGAAGGGAGCGTGGTCGGTCCCCACCGCCTGCAGGTCGCCCACCCTCAGCCCGTTCCAGAGCGGATCGTGGTGGTCCGACGAGCGGAGCGGAGGGGAGCAGACGTAGTTGGCGCCCTTGAAGTCAGGCTCGGCCAGCCTGTCGTCGGTCAGCAGCAGGTAGTGGGGACATGTCTCCGCATAGGCCCTCACGCCCCGGTCCCGCGCCTCGGCCATGGCCTGCACCGAACCGGCCGACGACATGTGGACCACGTAGAGGGGTACACCCGCCATCTCGGCGAGTGCGATCCCCCGCCTGGTCGCTTCGTCCTCGGCCAGGGACGGGCGGGTGCGGGCATGGAAGACCGGATCCGAGTCACCCCTGGCCAGCGAATCCTCGACCAGGGCATCGATGGCGTATCCGTTCTCGCAGTGCAGCATGATGAACCCGCCGTTCTCCGCGCTGTACCGCATCGCCTTGAAGATGACCCCGTCGTCGAGCATCCATGCATTGGGGTAGGCCATGAACAGCTTGAAGCTGGTCACGCCTTCGGCGACGAGACCGTCCAGAGCGGGAAGCATGCTGTCGGGCAGGTCGGTGAGGATCTGGTGGAACGCATAGTCCACGGCCGCCTTGCCCGCCGCCATCTCATGCCAGCGCATCAACGACGCCCGCGGGTCGGATCCCTTCTCCTGGATAGCGAAGTCGACGATGGTCGTGGTGCCGCCCACCGCCGAGGCCCTGGTCCCCGTGTCGAAGTCATCCGATATCACCGTTCCTGCCACGGGGGTATCGAGATGGGTGTGGGGGTCGATACCGCCCGGGAACACGAGATGGCCCGAAGCGTCGATCCTCTCGTCGGCCTCCGTACCCTCGAAGGACCCGATGGCACGGATCCGCCCGTCCTCGATGAGGATGTCCGCGACGTAGTCCTGGATGGCCGTGACGATCCGGCCTCCTTCGACCAGCACCTTCATGGGAGGACAGCAGGCAACGGACGCCGTCGGCGGAACACGTCGCTTACCCGCGGGGTTCGTGACATCCACCGCTGGTGCGACGATCGCCGAACCGACCTCGGAGCAGCGCGGGGTGCGGACTGATACAGATCGATACTCAACCGCCTCACGCCGTAGCGACCAGGGGAACTAGCTCACCTCGTACCGGGTCAACCGCGAAACGCAAACCTTCCAGCGTATAGGCACCGATCAGGGCAAGAGCGTTCTCCTCGCCAAAGCCTACGAGGGTCGGGATGCTCTTTCCCTCCACCGTGGCCACAGCTTGCCCGATGTCACACGTCACGAGGCGTCCGTCCGCCAGCGTGAAGTCGAGCCTGTCGATCGGCCTTACGCCCAAGTCGTTCAGCAGGTCGGTGGGCGCGACGGAGAATGCTGCACCGGTGTCCACCATCGCTTCTATCTCCATCGACCGTTCACCGTTCATGCTCGTGAGCCGGAGAGTCCGGCTGAATACACCCATCGTGCCCACCTCTCGATCCTGGACTCCATCGACCCCTCGGGGGCTCGCCGTACCACAACGTTATGCCACAGGCACGCCGCAACGTCAAGAACCTTCGAGTCGTCATCTGCTGAGCCGGCCACCCGCGCGTACGCCTACAGCCGTGCGGCGACCGCCCATCGACCGCACGATCGACGGGCGGGAACCGGCCGCAATTGTCCTCGTCGGATCTCCCTAACCGGTCGCCTCGTCGATGAGAGTCCACAGGCGGCTGGGCGTAACCGGCGTCTGGTCCACCTCGACTCCGAGATGGGACAGTGCGTCGGTAACCGCGTTGGCCAGTGCCGCCCCGGCCGGGAAACACCCTGCCTCGCCCATCCCCTTGAAGCCGCCCTCGGTGTGGGGCGACGGCGTGACCATGTGATGGATCTCGAAGTCCGGTAGGTCGGTGAAGGACGGCAGCAGGTAGTCCATGAGGGTCGACGAGAGCAGTTGGCCCGTCTCGTCGTCGTAGACGAACTCCTCGAGCATCGCCCCACCGAGGCCCTGGGCGAGAGCACCGTGGATCTGGCCCTCGACCAGCAGCGGATTGATGATCGTGCCGGCATCGTCCACCACCACGTACTTCACCCAGTCGATCTTCCCGGTGTCGGTGTCGACATCGACCACCGCCACATGCGTTCCGAAGGCGGTCGTGAAGTTCGCCGGGTCGTAGACGTAACTTGCCTCCAGGCCCGGCTGGTCGCCCTCCGGGATACGGTGGGCCCAGTAGGCCTGCTGAGCGACCTCGGCCAGGGTCAGGGACCGCATTTCCTCGGCGCCCTTGACCGAGATCCGGCCGTCGCTGTAGGCGACATCCTCCGGGTCTGCTTCGAGAAGACCGGCGCCTATGCGAACCGCCTTGGCCTTGATCTCCTCTATGGCCTTGATCACGGCCACGGCCGCCACGTTGGAGCGGCTCCCCGCCGAACCGAAGCCCGTGTACGGGGTCTGGTCCGTGTCTCCCCATACGACCCTCACGTTGGATATGTCGATCTCCAACTGGTCCGCCGCTACCTGGGCAAGGGTCGTCTCGGTACCCTGTCCCATCGGGATCATCCCCGTGTAGAGCGTCGCCCTTCCATGCGGATCGATCTTGACCGTTGACCCTTCATAGCCGCCGGTGTAGTAGTCGAGGAATCCCAGGATCGCGGACGGCCCGAACCCGGACACGTGGATGTAGGAGGCGATACCGATGCCTCTACAGACACCCTGCTCGCGGAGGCTCTTCTGCTCCTCCCGCAAGCTGTCGTAGTCGACTGCCTCCAATGCCTTGTCCAGCGCCTCCGGATAGCTCCCGCTGTCGTACACGGCGCCTGCCGGACTGAAGTACGGGAACTCGTCAGCCTGGATCATGTTCCTGCGCCGGAGTTCGGCCGGGTCGATCCCGAGCTGGCGGGCTGTCTTGTCCATCATCCGTTCGATGCCGAAGATCCCCTCCGGACCACCGAATCCGCGGAAGGTGCTGTTGGGCGTCTTGTTGGTGGCCACCCCCACCACGTCGCAGTGGTAGTTGGCGACCTTGTACTGGTTCACAGCCGCAGCGCCCGTGACCCAGGCCGGTCCGATACCGACGCTGTGGAGGTGGGCGCCCTGATCGCTGAGTACACGTCCCCGGACACCGAGGACGGTCCCGTCGGCCTTGGCGGCGACCTGCCACTCTTGGAGTTGCTCGCGCCCGTGCACCGTGGCCTGGAGCGCCTCGCGGCGGTCCTCTATCCACTTGACGGGCCGGTCCAGCTTCATCGAGGCCAGCGAAACCAGAATGTCCTCGGGATAGCGGTCCCACTTGTTGCCGAAGGCGCCGCCGATGTTCGGGGTGAGAATCCGGACCGACGTCTCGGGAATGCCCAGCGCCGCCGCCAACTCCGTGCGGAGCAGGCTGGCAACCTGGCTCTCCGAGTGGAGGGTGAGCGTCTGGCGGAGGTCGTCCCACTCGGCGACCAAACCTCGCGTCTCCAATGGGACCCCGGAGTAGCGACCTATCTTCAAACGTCCCGACACGATCTCGTCGGCGTCGGCGAACGCTGCTTCGATGTCACCAGCCACTCCCAGCGCGTTGATCCCCGGGAAGGTGTACTCGATGATCGTGTTGTCGCCCATGTCCTCGTTGATGACCGGGGCGCCGTCGGCCAGGGCGGCCTCCACGTCCACCACGTGGTCGAGCACGTCGTAGTCGACGTCGATCAGGTCAAGGGCGTCCTCGGCGAGATACCTCGAGTCGGCCACCACCGCCGCCACCGGCTCCCCTACGTAGCGGGCCTTGCCGGGCGCCAGAGCGGGAGTGTTGGACTCCTTCTGCCCCGGCAGGCGCCAGATGGTCGGGAACGCCCCGATCCCTTCAAGGCTCTCGGAGGTGAGCACGCAATGGACACCGTCGAGCGACTCCGCCGCCGAGGTGTCGATCGCGGCTATCCGGGCGTGAGCGAACGGGCTGCGAAGGACCGCCATGTGGAGCGTTCCGGCCGGTTCCACGTCAGCGATGAAACGGCCCCGTCCTCGGATCAGCGGAGCGTCCTCCCGGCGCGGTGCCGACACTCCGATCCAGCGGGTCTCCTGAGTCGTGGTCATGCGCTCCCCCCTTCGTTGGACATCTCAGCGGCGGCAGCCTGGACCGATTCGACGATCTTCTGGTAGCCGGTGCACCGGCAGATGTTGCCGCCCATCTCCTCTCGTATCTCCTGCGGGCTGGGGTCCGGGTTCCGTGACAGCACATCGATCCCGGCCAGGATCATGCCCGGAGTGCAGAAACCGCACTGCAGACCGTGGTACTCGGAGAAGGCCCTCTGCATCGGATGGAGGGCGTCTCCCGAGCCGATCCCCTCGATCGTGGTGATCTGGGATCCTTCCGCCTGCACGGCGAAGAGGAGACAGGACCGAACCACCTCGCCGTCGAGCAGGATCGTGCAAGCCCCGCACACCCCGTGCTCGCAACCGAGATGGGTGCCGGTGAGTCCCAGATCCTCCCGGATCGTATCGGCGAGGGTCTTGCGCGGCTCTACCGAGACCGCCCTGCTCGCACCGTTGATGTCGAGTACGACGCTCGTAGTTTCAGCCATTTCCGCCTCCTGCATTCCCGGCCGCCTCGGCCAGGGCTCGTACCGTCAGTACGTTGACCAGGTGGCTCCGGTACTCGGCCGTTCCGTGCACATCCGATGTGGTCGGGAAGTCCCCGGCCGCCGCCGCGCCGGCCGCCGCGAACGCTCCTTCGCCCGCGTCGGCGCCGACCAGAGCAGCTTCTGCCGAGGGGAGCCGCGTGGCATGGGTACCACCGAACGCCCCCAGGGCCGCATGCGTAATGGTCGATCCGTCGGTGGAGATCAACGCCGCAACCCCGGCCAGCGCGAAGTCGCCATGACGGCGAGCGAACTCCTGGAATCCGAAGCCACTCGACCCTCCTGCCGCCGGTATGCGGACCTCGGTCAGCAGTTCGGTATCTGCCAGGGTCGTGTCGAACAAGCGGTCCTCGATCAGATCCTGCATCCCCACTACCCGCTCGCCGCCGGTTGACTGCGCCGTCACCTCGGCGTCGAGGGCCATCAGCAGAGCCGGGAGCTCCGCCGCCGGGTCGTTGTGGGCCAGCGAGCCGCCTACCGTCCCGCGGTTGCGGATCGCCCTGTGCCCGATGTACGAGACCGCTTTGGTGATCACGGGATGGGCCCCCGCCACCTCGGCCGACTCGCCCACCGCCGTCAGGCGGGTCATCGCACCGATCCTCAGCGATCCGTTGGCCGAGATGTACGAGAGCGAGTCGATCCCGTTTATGTCGACCAGGTGGGCAGGCCTGGCCAATCTGAAGTTGAGCATCGGGACGAGGCTCTGGCCGCCGGCGAGGATCTTGGCCTCAGATCCATGCTCAGCCAGAACATCTAGGGCCTCGGCAAGGCTCTCCGGCGCCGAGTAGGCAAATACCGCGGGTTTCACTGGTCGATCACCTCCTGCACGGCGGTGTCCGACCGCGGCCTCATGGCATCCCGCCGCGCGACTGATACTAGACGCCTACGCGTTCAGCGACGGATCGACCGCCGGTATCCTTGACAACTACCTTCGCACTTCTCCGATCCCAAGCCCGTATATACTGTGTGCTCACTTCATATATACAAGTGACTGGTGGAAGAGGACGACAGGAAGATGACGAAACGACTGATCGACATAGACGATGGCCTCCTCGCCGAGGCATCCGAGATTCTCGGCACGACCACCATGAAGGAG
The DNA here is from genome assembly GCA_028821575.1 of bacterium. Classification (GTDB taxonomy): domain Bacteria; phylum Actinomycetota; class Acidimicrobiia; order Spongiisociales; family Spongiisociaceae; genus JAPPFW01. The sequence goes on from JAPPFW010000071.1 coordinate 66,992, forward strand.
ACCGTCAACGAGGCTCTGTCCGAGGTACGGCGAGCCGAGCTACGGCGCCAACTCGTCGTTCAACTGTCCACAATGGAGGGCCTCGACCTCGACAACGATGAGGTGATGGCAAGCGCCTGGAGGTGACCGCCCGTTACCTGGCAGACAAGAGTGCACTGGCCAGAGTCTTGGTTCCCATCGTCGGCGAGCGTTTGGGTCACCTTATCCAAACCGGCCAGGTGGCGACATGCGCAGTCATCAAACTCGAAGTCCTCTATAGCGCCAGGAACCTGGTGGATTACGAGGTGACACAGATGAGGTTGTGCTCTCTGATAGATGTGCCCATCACTCCTCTGGTCATGAATAGAGCCCTCGCCGTGCAGTACCGGCTAGCTCGGACAGGACACCACCGGTTGGCCATCGCGGACTTGATGATCGCGGCCGCGGCGGAATCGGCCGACCTGGCCGTCCTTCACTACGACGCCGACTTCGAACGCATCGCCGCGGTCACAGGTCAACCGCACGAGTGGGTTGCCCCACGCGGCACGCTATGAGGCTTAAACGGACGGTCGCAAGTGGGATCCGATCCATCGGCGCCTTGTAGGCTCATAACATGGCGGTGTTCACGGACATGATCGATCCCGGATGAGCCTTCCGATCTCCGACGGGCTGCTGGTGGTGGTGAAGGAGGACTGCGAGACATGCCACTTGGTGATACCCGTCCTAGCTGATCTGATCCGAGCGGCGGCGGCCTGCGCGGTGGTCTCCCAGGACAGGGCCGACTTCCCGCTGGGCTTCGATTCTATCCACGACCGGGATCTGGACATCTCCTGGTCGCTCGGAACCGAGACCACTCCCACGGTGTACCGGATCGAACAGGGGATGGTGGTCGACCAGCAGGCAGGATGGCTGAGGTCCGGATGGGAGAGGGTCACCGGCGTCCCGGGTCTCGCTCCCGGCCTTCCCGACCAACAGCCGGGATGCGGTTCGGACACCCAGCTGCCGGACGTCCGTCAGCGACTCCTCGCGCGGCGTTCAGCACACCGCCTCTCCTCGCGGAGGATCGAGCTGGGAGAGTCCGAAGACCCCATCGAAGCCGCCTTCGCACGCGGATGGACGGACGGTCTGCCGGTTACGCCCCCCACGGAGGCACGGGTGGCCAGGATGCTGGAGGGAACCGATCGTGCCCCCGACGAGGTGGTCTGTATCCTCCCTCCGGACCTGGCCGAGTGCACCGTGGAGAAGGTGGCGGTCAACGCGGTGATGGCCGGGTGCTTGCCCGAGTACCTACCGGTGGTCCTGGCGGCGGTCGAGGCGGCGGCCGGGAGCCGGTTCAACATCCACGGGATCTCGGCGACGACCTACTTCACCGGCCCGGTCCTCGTCGTCAACGGTCCGGTCGCGAACCGGATCGGTATGAACGCCGGCATAAACGTCCTCGGCCAGGGCAACCGGGCCAACTCGACCATCGGGCGTGCCCTCAACCTGGTGGTGCGTAACGTCGGGGGAGCCCGTCCCGGAGGCGTGGACCAGGCCACGCTGGGAAGCCCCGGCAAGCTCTCCTTCTGTTTCCCCGAGGACGAGGAGGGATCGCCCTGGGAGTCGTTGGCCGTGGAGCGGGGCTTCACCCCCGAGGACTCCACCGTCACTCTGTTCGCAGGTCACGGACCCATAGAGATCATCGATCAGAAGGCGCGCGATCCGGAGTCGCTGGCCGGAACCTATGCACTGCAGCTGCGCATGCTCGGCCACCCGAAGCTCGCCCGGATGGCGGCTGCGATCGTGGTGGTCTCCCCCGAGCACGCCCGGATCTTCCGGGAAGCCGGTTGGTCGAAGGCCCGCCTGCGGGAGCAGGTCTCCTCCCTTCTCACCATCCCCGCGGACTCGATGGTGGCCGGAGCCGGAGGGATCGCCGAGGGTATTCCTCCCTCGGTGGCCGCCAAGACGCGAACAGTATCGAAATTCGCGCCCGACAGCCTGTGGTTCGTCCATGCCGGCGGCGAGGCCGGGATGTTCTCGGCGATAATCTCGGGATGGATCGGCGGGGCGGCAAGCTCGCAGATGATCACGGCCCGTGTTAGGTGTTAGGTGTTAGGTGTTAGTGGATGTTAACCAATATAAGCTGATACTCAACGGGCTACCTGACCACTGACCACCGGAAAGGCAGAGATGACCACATTGTTGGATCCGACCAGCGAACGAGCCGTGGCGGAGCGGCGGCTGAGCCCGAGACTGCCCGACCTCACCAACTCGACGATTGCTCTGCTGGACATCTCCAAACCCAGGGGAGATGTGTTCATCGGACGGTTGGAAGAGTTGCTCCTGGAACGGGGAGCGACCCTCAGGCACTACCGCAAGCCGACCTTCTCGAAACCGGCGCCGCGCGACCTCCGCCGGCAGATCGCCGCCGAGTGCGGAGCCGTCATCGAAGCCCTCGCCGACTGAGGATCGTGCGCGTCGTGCAGTGTGCACGACATCGTCGACCTCGAAGGCCGGGGCGTGCCGGGTGTTTTCGTAGCCTCCGACCGATTCGCCGGGGCAGCCGACGCGCAGGGCAAGTCCCTGGGGATGCACCCGCGCCGCGTCCTGACCTCCCACCCCATCCAGGACCGCACCGACGAGGAGATGCGAGCCTTGGCGGACGCCGCCTTCCCAGACATTCTCGCCGCCCTCACACCTTGCTAGAGATCACTCCGGTCCCAGGGCGAGGAGATTCGAGCGGAGGGGCACCCGACCGGCCAGAGCCATCAATAGGTTGTCGGCCCGTCCCAAGCGCACCGCGATCTCGGTCGACAGCTCCAGCGCAACCGACAAGGCCGACTCCGGTACCCGGATGACCCGGCCGACCACCGCGGCGAGGTCGAGGGTATGCACCACCAACTCGAAAGTCCTGGTCGGCAGGTAGTCGGCGAGCCGCATCTCGCCCGCCGGCGTACCTACCGGGTGATCGTCGGGCCGTGCATCCACGAAGCAACCCACGCGATCCACGATCCCGGCCACAGCCGATGACGGATCGTCGCCCAGCGCGGCGGCTGCGTACGTGCCGCGCTCGGCTATGGCGTCATGGATGCTCCCGTCCCTCAACACCTCGCAGAAGTACTCCGCCGGCCCTACCACCCGATCTGGGGTGCCGTCGCCGCCGTCCGCCTTGTTCTCCACAGTGAGGAGAGCGCGGCAGGTGTGCCCGATCAACTCACGAACGCTCCATACGCCCAGCCCCGGACCGTCCAGCGCATCCGGCGGAACCCGGCGCACCGTATCGACGAAGAAGATCCCGGCCTCGCGGAAGGCCCTTCGATTCTGATCGGTCTCCAACATAGACCCCCTCCGACGCCATCGTAACCCGGGGCGGCCAGCGGTCAGCCGCTGATCCTCTACGATCAGCCGCGCTCTTCGTTTGCGATTGGACGCAGTAGAAACTTACAATTAGACGCACTCCAAGTTTACAATTGGACGTATGCCCGAGCACCTGCTGTACGCGCGCTACTCCAAGCAGCCACTGGTCGAGGCTCTGGAGGACTCCCCGGCCGTATTGATCCATGGCCCGCGCCAATGCGGCAAGACCACCCTCGCCCGGTTCGTCGGTGGTCCGCGTGGTTACACCTACATCAGTTTCGATGATGACGTCGCTCGGGTCGCGGCGGAGTCCGATCCCGCGGGATTCGTCTCCAGGCTGGCGGATCGGGTCATCCTCGACGAGGTTCAAAAGGTTCCCGCCCTGTTCTCCGCCCTTAAGATGGAAATCGACCGCCACCGTGTACCGGGCAGGTTTCTGCTCACGGGTTCGACCCAGGTGCTATTGGTACCGATCCTGTCCGATTCGCTCGCAGGCCGGATGGAGATCCTGCGGCTCCATCCGTTGGCGCAGTGCGAGTTGGCGCGTAAGCCGCCCGACTTCCTCGATACGCTGTTTGCGGGCAGCTTCAAGACCGTACGGACACGGCGGATAGGCAGTCGCCTACCCGAGTTGATCGCCGACGGCGGGTATCCGGCAGCCTTGAGACGCCCGAGTCGGCCGAGGCGGCTGCGGTGGTATCGCGACTTCGTCGAGACCCAGATCCAGCGTGATGTGCGCGATCTGGCAAGGATCAGCGCGCTGGACGTCCTGCCCCGCCTCCTGACCGCTGCCGCATCCCAGACAGCACAGCTGTTCAACCTGTCGGACCTGGCCTCTCCCTTCCGTGTCAGCCGACCGACCATCGGCGAGTATGTCGGTCTACTCGAAAGACTGTTCCTATTGGAGCGGCTGCCGCCGTGGCACAGCAACCGCTTGGGACGATTGGTCAAGACACCGAAGCTCCATATCGGCGACACCGGCCTCGGCTGTGCGCTGCTCGGCATGGATGCGCCGTCACTCGACGCTGACCGACCGCTCCTGGGGCGATATCTGGAGACGTTCGTGTACCAGGAGTTGACGAAACAGGCCAGTTGGTACGACCTGCCCGTGCACTTCTTTCACTACCGGGACAAGGACCAGGTGGAGGTGGACATCATCATCGAGCGAGGAGCCAGGAGCGTGGCCGGCATAGAAGTGAAAGCGTCGGCGACCGTCACCTCATCCGACTTCCGCGGGCTCCGCAAACTCGGAAGGATCACCGGCGAGCGTTTCGCCGCGGGCGTTGTGCTCTACGACGGCGAGGTAGGCGCCTCGTTCGGGGACAGGCTCTACGCCATCCCACTACGGCGCCTTTGGGAAGCCTCCTGAAGCATGCATATCTAGATTGGAGACGCTGACTCCAACTTTGACTTACCGCCTCGGTTTAGCGAGTAGACGAGATACGTCGATAGAGGAGCCGACCATGGCCGTGACCGGCCAGTCACCGCCGTTTCAGCCGCTGATCGTGATCAGGATCACTCCTAGGACCGTCAACACCGCTCCCAGGACGATCTTCCACGTCAAACGCTCCAGGTCACGCAGGAAGAGGGCGGAGAGCATTACCACGGCGAGGGGTTGGGCCATGATGATCGGTCCCACCACCGACACGTCTCCGGATCCCAGCGCCCGGAAGACGGACAGCACTCCCAGACCCGCCAGTACGCCGGCCAGCAGGAACCACTGCCATCCAGGACCCGGCTTGGCAAGACTCCGGACTCTGGGGACGAACGCCAGGACGAGACCCCAGACCACAACGATCGTCACGTTCCCCACTAGGGCGCCAAACGCCGCGAAAGGGATCTCTACCAAGCCTAGTTTGCGCACTATGTCAGAGCCTGCGAAGGCGAGACCGCTGACGACAGGAACCAGGTACACCCATCGGCCGGATCCAGCGGTCCGGTCAGCCGCGCCGGCGCTTGCGGAGCGGCCTTGCCCGACCAAGGCCCAAATGCCGGCCACGATCGCCATCGCCCCCACGATCCGCAACGGGGTCACAGTCTCCGAGAACAGGAGAACACCGCCGACAAGGGCAAATACCGGATAGGTGGCGGTCTGGATCGGGGTGGCCGTGGACGGACCGATACGCTGCACCGCCAGGATGAACGACGTGCGTCCCACACCTTCACCGATGAACCCGGCCGCCACGAACAGGCCCACCCCCCCGAGCGATACCGATTCCGGCAGGTCGAACAACGCGAACACAAGCATCACCAGGGCGCCGACCGGCAAGGACACGACCATGGCGGTGACGAGACTGTTGTGCTGAACACCTCGCTTCGCCGCGATGCCAACGCCAGCGAAGAAACACGCAGCTGCTAGGGCGAAGAACACGGGCATGACTACCTCCCGGGCCCGAGTTCGCGCCGCAGGATTGCTAGCGCGTCGAGGGTCTCCTCGTCGAACGGAGGCGGCCAGTCGAACACCGCCTGCGCGACGCCGGCGTCGGCGTAACGGGCGAGGGCTTCGGCCACTTGCCCGAGCGGGCCCACCACCTCCGACCCGGCGGCCGTCATCCGAGCCTGCTCGGGTGGCATCCCATGCCCGACCAGTGTGGCCGTGAGCTTGTCCACCGCCTCGGACCTGCTCTCCCTCACCAGCGGCGGCGGTAGACCGACGGTTCGGAAGATCTCGGAGGGATTCCTTCCCGCTGCCTCGCATAGCCGGTCGATGGCGGCGTTCTTGCCCGCAATCTCGGCGGGCGTCCCCTCCCCGTTCCACCAGTCGGCGTATCGAGCCACGACCGGCAGCGTACGGCGCTCCCCGCTCCCCCCTACCAGCAGCGGGAGGCGGTGCTGGAGAGGAGCCGGATCGTTGCGGGCGGACAGCATACGGACCCAGCGGCCATCCATCGTTACCGTATCGCCGTCCAAGAGGCCCCTCACCGCGATGACGGTCTCCTCCATGCGGTCCAGCCTCCCGGCCGGTGCCGGGTACTCATAGCCGAAGCCGACGTGATCCCGTTCATACCAGCCCGCTCCGAGCCCAAGCACCAGCCTTCCCCCGGATGCATGGTCGAGGGTCGACGCCATCTTGACCAGGAGTCCCGGATTGCGGTAACCCGCCGCCGACACCATACACCCGAGGTTGATCCTCCGGGTGCGGGCCACGAAACCGGCCAGTGTCATCCAACCCTCGAAGATCGGCCCTTCGATATGCTGGTTGATCTCCAGCTCGTAGCCGGCGATCGGAAAGAAGTGATCGTTGCTCCACAGGCTGTCGAAGCCCCGGTCTTCGATGGCTGCGGCCGCATCCATGAGGTCTTGCCAGGCGACATTCTGCGCCCACACCTGGAACCCGATCTGGAGTGAGGCCCCCCATCCGGACATTAAAGGTGCCGCCTCGCCACGGCTCCGATACGCTCCGCCAAGCGCCGCGCATCGTGCTCGCCAGCTCTCATTCCGAGTCCCAGGGGCGCCAGATTCGGATCGACCACCCCGATCCCGATGCTCATCGACCGTGCTAGGAGCGCATCGGTGCGCGGTAGCATCCCCTGCCGGTAAGGGACCGGCCGGTCGTCGGTGCCGGAACACTCGAACGGGCAGCCCGCTCCCGTGACGGTCCGGGCTTGCAGGAGATGCTCCATGTGCGAGTACACATGCCATCCGGACTCGGCGAGTGTGATCGAACCGAGCTCGGCAGCCACACGCCGGGCCGCCCCGGAGGATGGAAAGACGACCACGAGATGCGTGGCCAGGTCGCCTTCGGGATCGGGCCGGTCGCCGAACCCGACTCCCGGGATCCCTCCGAGGATCTCACGGACGACATCGCGGTTCCGTCGGAGATGGGCGACGATGCGGTCCAACCTGCGGAGTTGGGCCACAAGCACCGCTCCTTGTAGCTCGACCATCCGGAAGTTAAGGCCGAGCAGGGGCCTCCTACCCACTTCAACCCCCGTCCTATGAGGGCTATGGCCCTGATCATGCATCGCGAAGCAACGTCGGTACAGCGCCTCGTCGTCGGTGACGAGCATGCCGCCGTCACCGCAGGTGATGGTCTTGTAGATGTTGAAGCTGAACGCTCCGACCCTCCCATGGCCCCCAAGCCACCTTCCCTCGTAGCTCGCGCCGAACGCCTGGGCAGCGTCCTCGATCAGTGCCACGCCATGACGGTCGGCCACCTCCCTCAGCTCACGCAGCCTGGCGGGATTCCCGAGCATGTGCACCGCAACTATGGCCCTGGTCCGGGGGCCGATCCTGGACTCGACATCGGCCGGATCCAGGTTGAAACTCAGGTCGACCTCGGCCGGAACAGGTCGCGCCCTGGCATAGACAACCGCCGACATGGAGGCTACGAACGTGAATCCCGGGACTATCACGTCGTCCCCGGGTCCAACCCCGAGACCGACCAAAGCCAGGTATAGCGCGCTCGTACCGGAGTTCACACCGAGCGCGTAGCGGACACCGACCCGCTCGGCCACTTGTTGCTCGAAGAGACGCACCTTGGCCGGGAATCCCTCGTCCGGGCCGTACCGGGCCAGTTGCCTGCTCTCAAGGACCTCCCGAATCTCGGAGAGTTCCGCTTCGCCCACCAGTTCGAGCCCGGGACCCGGCATACTCAACCTCCCTTGGCACACTGGAACACCGGTCGATGAACACCGGCCGCGGCTCTAATCCGACCGCCGCGAGCGTTGCGGGTGCGCCTCCCACGCTCACATCCGGTCTCTCCCCGCAAGGGGGGGTTGACGATGTCACAACGCTACTGCATAGTACGTGTTACCAAACACCCGTGCGGTACCGGATCAGACGTCGCCCGACCGCCCGAGGGGATCAAGCATCGGAAACCGCGTCGCCAGGGGGCAAGATGGCGCATGTCTCCGACCCAAGGCAAGGTGGTGGTGGGGGCGGGCCCGACGGACGGACCGGAAGCGGGCGGTTTTCACGACCTCGTAGGAGGCGGATCGGAATCGGAGCAACTGTCATCCTCGGGCGCCCACCACCGAATGCGCCTGTCCCGCCCGGTGGGACCTCCCCGACGACCAAGCCGATAAGGGCGCTAGAAGACCCGTGCAAGGGGTCCTCTCGATCGTCTCCTACTCCCAGAACGATTGGGCTTACTCACCGGCGAACGCCGCAAGGGCTCGCACTTCGCATAGGGGTCAGCGGTCAGTTGCTCGATGCCTCCACCAGTTGCCCCAGCCTTCCGACCAGGCGCGTGGCTTCGTCGACCTTGGCCTGGTAGCCACCTAGATCGCCAGATCGTAGAGCTTCGTTTGCCTCGTCCAACAGACGGTCCACTTCAACGATCAGCGATGCCAGATCATCGCTCGGTTCGACCCGCGGCCGATCTGTCTCGTCCGGCGCGACATCGGGAACCGATGGCGCAGCGGACTCGCCGAATACCTCGGCCAGTGCAGCGTCGAGGGTCTCCCGCATGATCGGCGGCGTCTTCTCACCGAACACCACGACTACGCGCTTGAACTCCGGCAGCAGCACCCCCTCACCCCTCAGGTAGATGGGCTGGATGAAGAGCAGGGATTCCTCGACCGGCACCACGAGGAGGTTGCCGCGGATGATCTCGGAGCCCTGCTGCCCGAGAAGGGTGAACTGCTGCGAGATAACCGGATCCTGATCGATCCGCGCGCTGATCTGATTCAGACCGTTTATGAGTTCGCCCCTGGGCAGCCGGTAGTCCACGATCTTGCCGTAATCATCCGGACCGCTCTTCGCCACCATGAAGGCCGTCATGTTCTCCCGGCTGGCGGGATTGAAGCTCTGGAGGATCAGGTAGGACAGGGCATCCTCACCGGGGAGCTTCATGAGGAGGTAGTAGGGCAGGCTGGGCCGCGCATCGAGCCGCAGGTTCCCGAACTGGTCGACCGTGTCGCCTCGCACCAGCCCACGGTCGGAGGTGGAGGGATCCCGCGGGATCTCCCACTTGTCCTCGTCCTGGAAGAAGTCCTGCGGATCCAGCTGGTGGTAGGTCGCATACATCTCGGACTGCACCCGGAACATGTCCTCGGGGTAGCGGATGTGGTTCCGCAACTCTTCGTTCATCTCGGAGGAATCGCTGAACACGTCGGGGAAGATCTTGCGGTAGGCCTGGGTGAGCGGATCCGTCCCATCGAGTACGTACAGTTTCATGGTTCCGTCCTCGGCGTCCACCACCGCCTTGACCGAGTTTCGGATGTAGTTGAAGTCACGGGGCAGGGGCGAGCGTAGCCCGAGCCGGTCGTCGATGACCGGTTCGGAATACGGGTAACGGCTGGTGGTCGCATAGAGATCCACAATCCACACGAGGCGACCGCCGATCAGCGCCAGGTAGGGATCGTCATCGGCATACAGGAACGGGGCCACGTGGCTGAGCCGATCGACGACGTTCCTCACCATCAGGACCTTGGAGTCCGGCGTCAGTTCGGGCGAGATCAACGTGTTGAGGTCGCCGAATCTGAGCGCCATCGCCGCCCGGATCGCCAGGTTCGCCAACTGCACCCCACCCCGACCGGCGTAGGTGTTGCGGACCACGGTGTCATCCTCGCCCGACGGAAAGTCGACCTCCTGCTGTTTGGTGCCGACGATCACGTAGCTGCCCGTCTCGGCTGCCTCGCCGTAGTAGATCCGCGGCTGGAGGGTCTCCAACTCGTCAACCACGGACCTGGGTGGAACATCCCTCACCAGGAAGGCCGGTTCGCCGGTGGTGGGATTGACGTCATTGGCCCTGGAGATGACCTCGCCGAAGCCGTGCGTGTAAACGAGCTTCTCGTTCACCCACCCTTCCGCCGGGAGGTCATCCGAGTCCAGTTCGCGGGCTGCCATCATCACCTGGGTCAACGCCCCCTCGATCACGTAGCGGTCGGTGTCAACGTTCGAAATCTGGTAGTAGGGCCTGATCGCCTGAAGCTGGGAGTAGGCCGGGGCTAGAACACCCGGGTCCCAGAGCCGGACGTTGCTGATGGTGGCCTGGTTCCCTGCTATGTCCTCGGCGGTTAGATCGGGAGAAGCCGCGAAACCCCGGATCTCCACCCGGCCTTCACCCATCCCGTAGGCGTCGAGCGTGAAGTCGATGTGGTGCCTGATGTACGGGCGCTCCTTGTTGAACTGGTCGGGCTGGACCTGGAAGCGCTCGATGGCCGCCGGGATGATGCCGCCGACCACCACCGAAACCACCAACCACAGTCCCGCGGCGATCGCGGGCAGCGTCCATCCCCTCCTACGGATGTTCCACAGCAGCAGTGCGGCACCGAACAGGGAGATGGCGCTCAGCAACGTGAGGGCGGGACGGTGGGCTACGACATCGGTGTACGAGGCGCCGAAGATCGCTCCCCTGGTGGAGTACAGCAACTCGTAGCTGTCCAGCCGGTATGCGACCGCCTTGAGGATGGCGAGCGCGGCCAGCAACACGGACAGGTGGGACTTGACCTCGCCTCCGACCTCGGGCAGCCGATTCGACTGCCAGCGGATCCCTCCGTAGAGGTAGTGAAGGGCGGCGCACACCAGGATCGTCATGACGACCAACTGGAACAGCCAACTGATGACGTCGCGGTAGACCGGCAGGTGGAACACGTAGAAGCCCACGTCACGACCGAAGACCGGATCTAGCTGACCGAACTCCACCTCATTGAGATAGAGGAGTACATCCTGCCACCAGGCGGAGGCACCCGCTCCGACGAGGAGCCCGAGCACGGCGGACACGCCGATGCGAAACCACAGACGGCGGGTCGCCACCCACTGCTGGAACCGCTCGATGACCTCGTCCCCGGGACCGCCCAGCAGGAACCGGCCGGTCGAGATGCGGTCGACCACCACCAGGTTGAGCCAGACCACCGCGCCGGCCGCGACGAACCCGACCAATCCGAGTAGCACCTGCGAGAGCAGCACGGTGGTCCAGACTGAAGTGGCCTGCACCGAGGCGTACCAAAGGTAGTCGGTCCAGGCGGTGGCCAGGCCGCGAAGCGCTAGGAGCAACGCCACGACCGCCGCAATAACGAATCCGACCAAGCGGCGGGGGCGGCGCCGGGCGGGACCGAACGATCCGGGCTCCATCCTTATCATCGTCTACCGATATCCATGGGGCGGGCCATCATGCAACTCCTAACTACAGGGCGAGACGGTCGCTACGTACGAGGAAAGGGTCTCCCCACCAGGAGGATAGTGCCTCAGCCGATGGACGCTCGGGGGGGTGGACACGGACCCAACGCTACTCGCCCCCGCACCGTACCGGAGCCTTCGGGGCCGGTGGGCGCTGCATCAGGCGGGAAGACCTACCCGATCAAGCCGGAACGACCATGCAGCGGCAATCGGTGTCCACCGGGACGGGCGGGACTTCATCCGCGGCGAAGACCTCCGGGACCCGGCCGGCGCATTCCCTACAACTCCCGTTGACCTCCAGGCGATAACGTTCGACTCCCGCGGAGTTCAGGCCCTCGACCAGACCCCGGTGGTAGGAGCGCCCGGCCAAGAACCGCAAGCGGCGTTCCGCTTCGTCCGTCCGCCATACCCGGTAGACACGGGAGAGGGCCTTGGCAATCTCCCCCTCCGGACGGCCTCCGCTCCGTGCATCATTAACCGCCTTCGTCACCTCCTCGAGCAACCCGGTGACAAATGACTCGATACCTTGCCCTTCAACCTCCTCACGCGGGTTCTGAAGCCGGACACCCGTCAGTTCGGTGGCCGAGGTGTGGCCTCTCTCGAAAGCCTCCCGTTCCATGACAGTCAGCACATGGATGAGGGGGTGGGTGAGTTCGGATGCATCCGGCTCCCATCCCTTCTCCCTGGTTGCCAGGCTCTTCAATTGCTCCTTCTCGATGTCGATGAGCCGGCGTTTGACTGCTCTCAAGGCCCGATTTGCAACCGGCAGGAGTTTGCGGTCATACACCTCGAGGGGGGAGGGAGAACTGCGGGCCCTCGACTTCCCGACCTCATCGTCGCTTGCGGCCGTCTCTTTCATCCGGAGCTCCCAGAACAGCGCGGCCAGGTCGTCGGGCGTTCCGTCCTCCAACATCCCGGCCGGAGCGGCCGTTCCCGCCGGACTCTCGACGGCTACGCTCCCGGACGATCCCGCTGCCGCCACACCGACCAAGCGGACCTGGCCGGGTCCCGACCCCTTCGTATCTTGCGGGACCTCACCCTTCGGAAGGCTCACGCTTTCGCCGCCCCGGCGGTTCAACCTCGCTACCTCATCGGCCAGTTCCAGGGCATCGACCTCGACCCTCGCCCTGACCGCCGGTGTCTCCACCAGGCGAACGCTCTCGGTGCCGTCGGCCCAACCGACGGTCCGCCCCCTCCCAGCGGTCTCACTCCCGCTCGCACCGTGCCCTCCGCCGGCGACCGGGATCTCGAAGGCGCTGCCGAGTTCGTCCTCCTCGGAATCCGCTTCCGGCGGGGGAATGATCCGCACTGTCGAGGTCTGGCTGGGACCGTTGCCCCCGACCGGACCCTCCAGCTTGGCCGAGTAGGCCTCCACCTCCTGGCGCAACTCCTCGTGGCGCTTCTCCATGGCCGAGACGCGATCATTGACTGACTCCGCCCGGTCCTCAGCTGCCCGGAGGATCTCCCTTCCCTTGGCGCGCGCCAAGCCGAGAAGCCGATCGCTCTCTGCACTCGCCGCCTGGATGGCGGTCTCGCTGTCGCGTCGAGCCGCAACCAGCTTGCGGTGTGCCTTCCGTTCCGCGTCTCCGATGATCTCCAGCGCCTCGCGTTCCGCTGCGGCGCGGAGGCGGGCCGATTCGGCCTTCATCGACTCCAACGCCTCTGTGGAGGCATCCCAGGCCGACTTCCTGAGACCAAAGGCATCCGACTCTGCCGTAGCCAGCATCTTCCGCACTTGCTCGGCCGCTTCCGCGAGCATCCCGGCTGCCTCATGCTCGGCCCGCTCGCGAACCTTGCGGTACGACCCCCTAGCCGCTTCCAGCACCTCCGCGATGTCACCGACGACCGAGTCGATGACCACGCCAATGCTCGCCTCATCCACGGCGCCGTTGCCCGAGAGTATGGAGTCCTGCTGTACTTGGAGGCGTTCCACCTGCTCGTTCATCTGCGCTACGAACGCGCGTACCTCCAAGGGGTCATATCCGAACAGGGACCGGCTGAAGGCCAACTCATCGCGCTCCGTGGGCACTGCTTCTTCATTCATATGTGGATAACTCTACCCTGTGGGAACGAGATTTACACAAGAACTGTGGACAACTCCGCGATCTCACTCGTAACCCGGCAACCGGGGCCGTTACTCGCTGGTGTCTCTGTGCGGGACGGCGCGGTCGGATGTCCGATCCGCGCGCCTCCGTCGACCGGGGACACGCAACTGCGAGCGTCCACTACGTGGCTGGGATCTCCCTAAGGATGTCGACCGCGTCGGAGATCGAGGAGACTGCGTGAATCTCCACGTCATCGCGCTTCACGCTCAACGCGTCCTCGTAGTTCGGCTCTGGAACCAGCACGTGCAGGGCCCCGGCGTTCTGGGCGGCTACCACCTTCTGGCGAACCCCACCGATCGGTCCCACCCGGCCGTCGCGCGAGATGGTCCCAGTGCCGGCGACGATGTTGCCTGCCACCAGATCATCGGCGGTGAGGAGGTCGATCAGGGTGAGGGCGTACATGACTCCCGCCGATGGCCCGCCCGTGCCTTCGGTGTGGATGTCGATCTCGAACGGGAGGTCCAGGCTGCGGTTGTACGTGTGGGGCACGAAACCCACCATCGGTTGTCCCGGGTTGTCGGTGTGCTCCACGAGGGTCACCGCAACATCGATCAACTCGTCCCCGCGCCGGACCGCGAGGGTGATCGTGTCGCCCACCTTCTTGGACAGGATCGCTGCTATCGCTTCATCGCTCATAGTCACCGCGGTATTCGCGACCTCGACTATCACATCTCCCACCTCGAGCAGGCCGTCGGCGGGTGCACCCTCGGCCACCGACGCCACGAGCACGCCTTCTCCCGAGTACGCGACGGGCATCCCCAGGTAGTCCATCGCAACCACAATGGCCGTCATCTTGGAGTCGTCCATCAGTCGAAGATTCTTCTTGCGGTGCTCCTCGGGAGTCACCCCCTCCGGGCGGATGTGCTCGCGGGGCACCAGGTCCACCTCCGAGTCGATCCAACCCTGTGCGAACTCGAACGCGTTCACCTCCTGGAGGGAAACGGTGAGCATGTAGACGTCGCCGTTCAAATCGTAGGTGGGTGGACCACCCTCGATGTGGACCAGGTCCGACACCTCCTCGACCGGACCCGGCCAGAGCGCGTAGTAGGGAACCCGCAAAGATCCCAACAAGAGGGATACGCCAGCCAGCAGCACCAAACCCGCCGCGGCCCACAGCGGCCCCCACACTCGCCGGATCTGATGGAGACGCCGCGAACGGCCCTCCCCGAAAGTCGGTTCCATCGGCTCCGTCGGGGGTGTGTCCATTAGGGTACGGTTGTGGCTTTCCGGATCGGCACGGCACACCGAGAATACCCAGGGGTGGGCCCAATGCAGGCCCGCCCGCATCGTTGAGTCCGAGCCGACGGAAACCTAACCAACCCGATCTGGGTCCAAGAGCAGACACCAACCAGGAGGCCCAATTTGACGTACGCACCACCGGTCCTGTCAGGCAAGATCCTGCCCTTGAAGCGGATCGACCAGCGTGTCGCCACCGTAGCTCTCGTAGTGGGTTTCGCCCTGCTCACCGCGGCATGTGCGCAGATAAGGATCCCACTCGGGTTCACACCCGTTCCGATTACCGGGCAGACCTTCGCAGTCTTGCTGACGGGCGCCGTTCTGGGTTCGCGGGCCGGGGCAGCCAGCCAGTTCCTCTACGTCGCACTGGGTGCGGTGGGCCTGCCGTTCTATGCAGGCGGAACCGGGGGATGGGAGACGGCCACAGGTGCCACGGCCGGCTATCTCGTGGGATTCATCGTTGCTGCCTACGTGGTCGGGTACCTGGCAGAGAACCGTCAGGATCGCCGGTTCCCTACCTCGATCGGCGCGTTCCTCACTGGAAACCTGATCATCTACGTCCTCGGCGTTGCTTGGCTGATGTCGCAGTTCTCCTGGGACCTGGCAACCGGCGTCGAGAAGGGCATGGCGCCGTTCATCATCGGTGACACCATCAAGATTCTCCTGGCCGCAGGGGTGATGCCAGCTGCATGGAAGCTCGTTGGAGACCGATAGCTCAGTGGTCAGTGGTTAGTTGTCAGTTGTGGTCAACGAATGATCAGCATCACCAACAACTGGCAACTAGCAACTATGAACCGGCTGACCACTCCCCGCCACCGGGCCAGCACTCCTTCTTCCAGATGGGAGCGCGTGCCTTGAGTTCGTCGATCAGGTAGCGGGCTGCCGCGAACGCCTCGGCGCGGTGGGCGGAGGCGACGGCAACCGCCACGGACGCCTCGGTGAGTTCCACCCTTCCCGTGCGGTGCTCTACGACCACCTTGTCGATCGGCCAGCGCCCGGTCGCCTCGTCCACGATCTCGTCGATCTTGGCTTCCACATGACCCTCGTAGGCCTCGTACTCGAGGTGGGTGATGCCCTCTTTTCCCGGGGAGTGGTCCCGGACGGTACCCAGGAAGAGAGCTATGGCTCCGGTCGCAGGTCCGGATACCTCCCGGGTCAGCATCCCGGCATCGATCGGCTCGCCCGAGACGCGGATCCGGCGAAGGTCGGGTGCAGGTATGTCCGGCATTTCCATAGAATACGCAGTCTATGGATGGCATCGACCAGCGGTCGCCTTCACCTTCAGGCGCAGACAGCGGCGACGGGTCACAACCCCGGACCTGGGACAGGGGACACTCCCATGCGGCGATGGCGATCGGTTCCGCGTTGCTGGCAGCCGCCGCCACGACCACCGCCCTCTGGCTGGCGGGTTCGTTCGACCGGGAGGTGGTGCAGATCACCGAGGTCGTGGAGGTAAGGGAGTTCGCCGAGGTCCCGGAACCGCAGAAGACGTCCCCCCAGCTTCCGGACACCACCGCTTCGAGCGTACCCGGACCCTCGCCCGCCCCGCCAGATTCGACGGTGGCCACCACCATTCCCCTGTTCGCGCCCACCGACCTGGTGGCCGTCGTCGCCTCGCGAGCGATTCCCTCGATCGTCACCGTCCAGAACCTCGACGGGGAGTTCGGCCAGGCCGGATCCGGAAGCGGGGTGATAATCCGCTCCGATGGCTTCATCGTCACCAACCACCACGTGATCGATGGCGCCGACACCCTCAAGGTGATCATGTCGGACGGCCTCTCCTACCCGGCGGAGTTGGTCGGCTCAGACTCCCTCATGGACATCGCCGTGCTGAAGGTCCGGGCCGACGACCTCCCGCATATCCGGTTCGGCTCGATGGAACGCCTGCGTACCGGCGAACCCGCCATCGCCGTCGGCAACCCACTGGGACTCGATGGCGGCCCATCCGTCACCGCGGGCGTGATCTCGGCCTTCGACCGGAGCCTGGTGACCAACCCCCTCACCGGCGAGAGCCTGTACGGACTGCTGCAGACCGACGCTCCCATCACCCGGGGATCGAGCGGCGGCGCGCTACTGGATGTTCACGGTCGCCTGCTCGGTATCACCACCGCTATTGGCCTGAGCGATGTGGGCGCCGAGGGGCTGGGATTCGCCGTTCCGGCCAACCTGGTCGAGAGAATCGTCGACGACCTCATGTCGGAAGGCGAGGTTCGCCATGCATTCCTGGGGATCAGGGGCAGTTCAGCGTTCAGCGAGCTCACGGACGGAGTGGAATCCCCGCTCGGGGTCGAGGTGAACCTCCTGGAGGAGTCGGCGATTGGGAGGGCGGGCGCACAGGACGGTGACGTGATCGTGGCCCTGGACGGCGTGCCCGTAAGATCGATGCCGTTGCTGGTGGCCAGGTTGCGGAGCTACCGGGCGGGTGACTCGATAACTGTCACCGTGCAGAGAGATGACGAAACCCTCGACCTCGACATGACACTGGATCGATACCCATCGTGATGCGATCCGAGTGCCGTTCGAATAGGCTCACCTCAGCCTGACGGGGAACCAAGGATGCCGGACCGGAACATTCTCGAGGAGTTCATGAAGCTCCTGAACCAACCGGGACCCGTCAATTGGGCCTTGGCCACCCAGCTGGCCGATCATCTGTCCGGCCCAGCCGAGCCACTCGACCCCTGGCTTGCAGAGGAGTACCTCGAATTGGCCCGCTACGCTCGCCTGCGATTCACCCAAGCGACCGGTGTCATGTCAGATCCGATGGCCGAGGCCGTCCTAGTGGATCGTAAGGGATGGACGCAACACAACCTCCAATCGTTCTCCTACATCGCCGAGCCTTTGGCGGCCAAGCTGACCGGATCGGCCAGCCCCGGTCCGCTGGACGCGGTTCTCAGGCAACTGGGACCGGCCCTCCTGGGCATGCAGGTGGGAGCGATGGTGGGCATGATGAGCGAGGGGGCACTCGGTCTGTTCGATGCAGGCCTCCCTACGGCCGAACCTTCGGGGATCGTCTTTCTGGTACCGAACATCGAGACCTTCGCCAGCGAGTCCGGGCTCGATCACCGGCAGGTCCGCCTATGGTCCGCACTCCACGAGGTGGTTCATGACGCCTTGGCCGGCCATGCCTGGGTCCGGCCTTACGTGGTCGGGCTGTTCAAGGAACTGAGCGCATCGGTGGAACTCGATCCCGAGACCTTGAGCGGTTGGCAGGAGGAACTGGCCGATCCGGCCAAGCTGGAGGCAAGGCTCTCCCAGGGCGGCGGGTTCCCCGCCCTGTTCGGCGGCCCCCTCCAGGAGGACCGCCTGGACGACATTCGGAGGTTCATCACGGTCATGGATGGCTACGGCTCGTATCTCGTCGAATGTGCTTCGGCCGGACTGCTGCCCGAGCTTGGCTCGATCAGGAACGCCATGTCGTCGCGCCGGCGTGACCATAGGGGTCAGGCCTTGCTAGGTGGAATGTTCAGGCTGGAGACAACTGCGGGCACGCACGGGCCGGCCGCGGCGTTCTGCACGGAGGTGGAGGAGAGGTGGGGCGACGCCGCCGTCCGCAGGGTATGGGAGCGACCGGAGAACCTGCCGCTTAGCGAAGAACTCAACGACGTGACCGGATGGGCGGCCCGGGTCTTACTGGACGACCCGTTCACAGTCTAGTTGGTAGTTGGTACAAGTCGTTTCCGGTCTAGTGAGCACTGTCTGTGCGTTAAGGGTCACGCCCGAGCGGCGTTTCATGAACAGATTGGGAGGGAACCCGTGCCCGAGAGAGACGGATCTAATCGCGGCAGGTTCCGCGTCTCACTCGGCTCCACACCGCAGCGGTAGGGGAACAGGCCGTGTCAACGCAGACCGGCGGGTGACCACTGGGCCGCGGGCATCCGTTTGGACCGAGCAGGGCCCGGCTCTCAGCCGGGTCGGGCTTCGGTCTCCGAACTGGTAGTCGCGGAAGTCGTCTGGGCCGTGGCCGTCACCTGGCCGGCGGTGCCGTCCTCGGCATCTCCCAACCGACCCTCCTCGACACCCTTGCGGAACTCGCGGGCTGAGCTACCGAGTGACCGGGCAAGTTCAGGAAGTTTCTTGGCTCCGAAGAGCAGAATCACAACCAAGAGGATGATGATGATCTCGCCGCCGCCTATCTTGGGCATTCGATGTCCTCCCTTCCTCGGACGGGTGATGTTACCACCGGTGCATGGCTACCGATCAGAGTTCGTAGATTGCTTTGATCCATCCCCCAGGAGCAGGGCTAGGACTAGCCCGCCAACCAAGCCTCCCAAGCGGCGATTGCAGCATCGATCTCTTCCACGTCCACCCCGAACTCGGCAGCAGCCTGAGCGATCAACTCCTCTTCCGCTACCGAGCCATCCTGCCCGTCACGGTATTCGAGATACCTCCTGTACAGGTTCATCTGGGCGTCTGTAGGCAGGAGGCCCCAGTCCTTTTCGACCGTGTGATTCCCGATCTGGTGTTCGGAGTAATCACCCCTGTCGACCTCGTCGGCCCGGTTCCACTCGCCGTACGGAGCGTGGATCCACGTACCCAGGGTGTCGATGCCCTCGGGGAAGTGCACGAAGTAGATCGCCAGCGCCTGGTACTCGTCGCTGAGCCGGTACTCGAATCCAAGCCTCTCTCCCAACTGACCCAGTTCGGACTTGGTGGTGCCTGCCTCGACCTGGACCGTCAGCCAGATCCTCACGGCCCCCTCGACGCTGGAGTCCCCTTCCTCGACGACCTGGTACTCGATGTCCGGGGCCGGCGGCACGCTGCTCTGGCCGCCCGTATCCCCCTCGGTGGTGGTAGTCGTATCCGCTTCCGTGGTGGTAGTCGTGTCACCCTCGGTGGTGGTCGTGGTGCCTGCCTCCGTCGTCGTAGTCGCATCGCCTCCGGTCGTGGTCGTGGTCTCGGCCTCGGTAGTGGTGGTCGTCTCCGCTACTGTCGTACCCGTCGTGGGTAGCGACACCTCTGCCCCCCGGCCGATGATCTGCACTATCCGGTCGAACGCGCCCGCGAATCGTTCGTACGCCACGAGGAACTCGGCGAGGGCTGCCCTCCGGCGCTCGCCGGTGTCGGGCGAACGCAAACCGGCAAGGGCGTCGGTTGCCGCATCGGCCATCTGGCCAAGTGCTACCCAAGCGGTCTGATGTTCCACCGGCAGGCCACGATCCGGCGGCGGTTCGATCAACCCAATGTCGTCGCGCAGGGCGAGGGCCCGGACCTCGATGTCCACCAATCTCGCCTCCGTTTGCGCGTAGGTCACTCCGCTCTCGGATCGGTTGTCCCAATCGTTGTTGGCCGCCCTCATGTCCAGCACCAACTCGCCCACCCGCACGGCTATGCCCTGCATGTCCTGCAGGTAGTTGAGAACGTCTCGACTCGGGAAGGGCTCGGTGGTGGGAGTGGTGGTCGGCTGCGTTTCGGACGCCGGGGACGAGGTGTCCACCACGGGGGTGGTGGTCGGGGTCGTTGCCCTTGTGGTAACGGTCGCCGCGGAGGTATCCGGCTCCGCCCCGGGGTCGTCTCCGCACGCGGTGACGGCTACCAGCACGGACATAAGGGCGACCACGACCGTGACCCGGCGCATGAGGGGAGGGAGAAGTTGTCCGTTCCGCACGCCCTTACTGTAACCGCTGGAAACAGGTAGGTCCGGGAGAATCAGGACACTGCGCGTTCTAGCGCTTCAAGAGCGCGCTGCTTCCTGATCTTCCGCCGCTCCCGCTCGGACAGACCACCCCAGATCCCGAACTTCTCGCCCCTCGTGACGGCGTACTCGAGGCAGTCCACCCGCACTTGGCATGCCGCGCAGATCTGCTTGGCGACGCGGGTCGAGGCGCCGCGGTCTGGAAAGAACAGATCCTCGTTGGCGCCCAGACAGTTGGCGTAGTCCTTCCAACCGAGTGGACCGAGCGCCAAGGCATCAATCAATTCACGGCGCACTACGGTCTCCATTACATAGATGCAATTACAGCTATGTAATTATCGCTGGAGCCCTAGGGAAAGTCAAGCCCGAGGCGGCTCTCGGCGCCCGCCGGTGGACCTGTAGACTGGCAGCATGTCACTCCCAGGACTCCGGCGACGCAAGCAGGAGCGGCGCCCGATGTGGCTCGCCGAAATCTACCGGACCGACACGGGCAAGAAGTACGCCATGGCGATCAGCGGCATTGTCCTGCTGCTCTTCGTGTTCGGGCACATGATCGGGAACCTCCATACCTTCGAGGGCGGCCACGGCGGCATCTTCAGGATCGACGAGTACGGTGAGGCGCTCAGGGAGCTAGGAGAACCCCTGTTCCCGCGAACGATGGTGCTCTGGGCCTTCTTCCGGATACCCCTCGCGGCCGCCTTCGCCATCCATGTCCACTCCGCTTGGGCGCTGACCCGGAGCAACTCGGCCGCCCGGGACACCAAGTACCAGGCGCCGAGGGAGTACGTCGCAGCCAACTACGCGAGTCGCACGATGCGCTGGAGCGGAGTCATAGTGCTCCTGTTCCTGGTCTGGCACCTTGCAGACCTGACTATCGGTGTCGAGGCCGTAAACCCCGACTTCCAGCGGGGCATGGTCTACCACAACCTAGTGTCCAGCCTGAGCCGCTGGCCTGTCTGGCTTCTCTACGTCGGTGCGCAGCTGGCCCTTGCCTTCCACATCTGGCACGGCGCCTGGAGCCTCTTCCAGAGCCTCGGTGTCAACAATCCCCGCTTCAACCGGTACCGCAGGACCTTCGCCAACCTCTTCTCGTCTCTGGTCGTCGCGGGCTTCATCTCCGTGCCGCTCGGGGTGGCGCTCGACGTCGTCCGGTAGAGACGTGACGAGGTGCAAGTGCTGAACGCAAGAGTCCCGCCCGGACCCATCGAGGATCGCTGGGACAACCACAGATTCTCGATGAAACTGGTCAACCCGGCCAACAAGCGCCGCTTCGATGTAATCGTCGTGGGTACAGGACTCGCGGGCGCCTCTGCGGCGGCCACGCTCGGAGAACTGGGCTACCGCGTCAAGGCCTTCACGTACCACGACTCGGCGCGGCGCGCCCATTCCATCGCCGCGCAGGGAGGCATCAACGCCGCCAAGAACTACGCCAACGACGGGGACTCTGTGTTCCGCCTCTTCTACGACACTGTCAAGGGGGGCGATTACCGGTCCCGCGAGTCGAACGTCTACCGGCTGGCACAACTGTCGCTCGAAATCATCGACCAATGCACCGCCCAGGGCGTTCCTTTCGCCAGAGAGTACGGGGGGCTGCTCGCCAACCGCTCCTTCGGCGGTGCTCAGGTCTCCCGGACGTTCTACGCCAGGGGACAGACGGGCCAGCAACTCCTGCTTGGCGCCTATCAGGCGATGATGCGCCAGGTGGATCTGGGCACCGTGGAACTGCACACGCAAACCGAGATGCTCGACGTGGTGGTCAAGGAAGGACGGGCGGTTGGCATCATCACCCGCGATCTGGTGAACGGCCAGATCAGATCGCACTCCGCCCACGCCGTTGTACTCGCCACCGGTGGCTACAGCAACGTCTTCTATCTCTCCACGAACGCGATGAAGTGCAACGTCACAGCCATCTGGAGAGCCCATCGGAAGGGTGCCCTGTTCGCGAACCCCTGTTTCACGCAGATCCATCCCACCTGCATTCCTGCCTCCGACGAGTTCCAATCCAAGCTGACCCTGATGTCCGAGTCGCTTCGCAACGACGGCCGCATTTGGGTTCCCCGCCGCCCGCGAGACGAGCGTGAGCCTGGAGACATCCCGGAGTCCGAACGCGACTACTACCTGGAGAGGCGCTATCCGGCGTTCGGCAACCTGGTTCCTCGGGACGTGGCATCTCGAGCGGCGAAGCTCGAAGTAGACGGGATGAAGGGAGTGGGACCACTCAGGAACGGCGTGTATCTCGACTTCGAGGAACCGATCTCCCGCTTGGGAGAGGATCTGATCCGCGAGCGTTACGGAAACCTCTTCGACATGTACCTGAGGATCACCGGCGAGAACCCCTACAAGGTACCGATGCGCATCTATCCGGCTGTTCACTACACGATGGGCGGCCTGTGGGTGGACTACAACCTGATGACCACGATTCCCGGCCTATACGCACTGGGAGAGGCCAACTTCTCCGATCATGGCGCCAACCGTCTGGGAGCTTCGGCCCTGATGCAAGGCTTGGCGGACGGCTATTTCGTCGTTCCATACACGATCGCCGACTACCTGGCCCCCCTCCTCGGGGATAAGGCAGTACCCGCGGACGACCCTGCGTTCCGGCGAGCCGAGTCCGGCATCATCGACGACACCAGACGCTATCTCTCGATAGGGGGAACCCGGTCAGTAGATTGGTTCCATCGGGAACTCGGAAAGATCGTCTGGCGGTACTGCGGCATGGAGAGGGACGCGTCGGGACTAGTGCGGGCGGTCTCCGACATCGAAGCCCTCAAGAGTGAATTCGACACCGATGTCAGAGTGCTGGGCGACAGCGACTCACTCAACCAGTCACTGGAGAAGGCAGCCCGGGTGAACGACTTCTTCGAGTTAGCAGTTCTCATGTGCCGGGACGCTCTGGACAGGGAAGAGTCATGCGGAGGCCACTTCCGGACGGAGCACAAGACGGCGGAGGGCGAGGCCCTGCGCGACGACGAGCGCTTCAGTTACGTGGCGGCCTGGGAGTGGGCCGGAGGAGCGGTCCCGACCGTGCACCGCGAGGATCTGGAATTCGAGTACGCCCAGCCGAGCCAGCGCAGCTACAAGTAGGGGGAGGGAAATGGATCTGACGTTGAGGGTGTGGCGGCAGGAGGGTCCTGACGACGAGGGACGCTTCGAGACATACGAGGCCGCCGCCATCAGCGAGGACATGTCCTTCCTCGAGATGCTGGATGTCGTGAACGAGAGCCTGCTGACAGCAGGACGGGAACCGATCGCCTTCGATCATGATTGCCGGGAGGGCATCTGCGGCACCTGCGGGCTCATGATCAACGGCCGCGCCCATGGACCTCAGGCCGGCACGGCCACCTGCCAACTACACATGCGGGAGTTCGACGACGGTGACACCATCTTCATCGAGCCGTGGCGCGCCACCGCCTTTCCGGTCATCCGTGATCTGGTGGTGGATCGGGCCGCCTTCGATCACATCATCGAAGCAGGCGGCTACATCAGCGCCCCGACAGGGTCGGCCCCCGAGGCAAACCTCATCCCCGTTCCCAAGGAGACGGCCGATGCCGCTATGGACGCGGCCGCCTGCATCGGCTGTGCCGCCTGTGTCGCCGCATGCCCCAACGGCGCGGCCCAACTCTTCACCGCTGCAAAGGTCGCCCATCTCAACCTGCTGCCCCAGGGGGCACCGGAACGCTGGCAACGCGTGGAGCGGATGGTGGAGACGATGGAGCGATACTTCGGCTCGTGCACGAACCACGGCGAGTGCGAGAGCGCATGCCCCAAGGACATCTCTCTCGACAACATCGCTCTCATGAACCGCGACTACTTGCAGGCGAAGTTTCGAAATCGCAAGCTAGCGGGTCAGCGATAACTGGTGTCGGGTGATAGGCGTTAGGTGTTAGGTGTCAGTAGACGTTAACCTATCGGGTTGATATTCAACTGACCACTGACCACTGACCACTGACCACTGACCACTGACCACTGACCACCATCACGGAGGACTGTCCATGGGAGTCAAGTTCCTAACCGCCGAATGGGCGGATGCCGCAACGGAGGCTTTATCCGCTCATGGTAGGTTCGCGTCCGCCATCGAGGGGGTTGACCTGGCACTCCAGTTCGAGGTGGTCAACTGTCCGGGCGACGCGCAGACCTCCTACTACGCCAAGGTGGCGAACGGATCCGCAGCCATCAGGATGGGCACCGCCAGGAAAGCCGACATCTCGGTGAGCACCGACTACCCGGTTGCCGTTGCCATCTCCAAGGGCGAACTGAACGTGCAGACAGCCTTCTTTGCGGGAAAGCTGAGGGTAAGCGGAAACCTCGCCAAGCTCATGCTGAACCAAGGAGCTCTCGGACCGCTGGCAGCAGCCGTATCCACTCTCGATGTCGAGTATTAGTGTTTACTAGTTGCTGTTGGATGACCACCGACCACCGACCTAACTGTTCACGGTCTCCTTCAGCGACCGGGAGGCCTTGAACGTAGGAGCCCTGCTCGCGGCGATCGGCAGGGGTTCTCCCGTCCGGGGATTACGTCCCATCCGAGCGGGACGTTCCCGTACATCGAAGGTTCCGAACCCCGTAACCTGGACCCGCACCCCGTCCTTGAGAGCTGCGGCAATCGCCTTGAAGATGGAGTCGACCCCGGCCGCGGCACGGGCCCTCGACACTCCCGTC
Organism: bacterium; assembly: GCA_028821575.1. Lineage (GTDB taxonomy): Bacteria > Actinomycetota > Acidimicrobiia > Spongiisociales > Spongiisociaceae > JAPPFW01. Next base: position 92,003 of record JAPPFW010000071.1, read on the forward strand.
TCGTAAGCCACTATGTAGGCTAGGTCTTTCTTGTTCATACGAACTCCTCCGTCTCCGCATGCGGTCTCCACGAGATCAACAGCTTCTCGATATTAGGGCGTCCCGCGGCTACCGCAATCCAGTTCGTGGTCGCTCGGGAACTCATCGGGAAGTTGACGCTCCACAGCGCAATCCTGCACTCTGACAGGAACATGGCCTCGGGTTCAATCCACCACGAGCTCGGCGAGCTCGGCTACCTTTGCCCTCACCGCGTCGGCGGCCTCGTGCAGGTCATGTCTCTCCCTATCGGTCAGGGGTAACTCGAGGATCTCCTCCACGCCCCCTGCGCCGAGCCGAGCGGGAACGCCGAGGTATACGTCCGACACGCCGTACTGGCCCGTCAACCAAGCGCATACCGGGGCTACGTATGGCTCGTCGTTCAGGACCGCCCGCGCCATTACGGCCGCAGCCGACGACGGCGCATAGTACGCACTTCCCGTTCTCAGCAGCCCGACGATCTCCGCTCCCCCAGCCCGAGTGCGCTCCACCAACGCGTCGATCTCGTTCTCGGGCAGGAGTTCGGCCAGGGGTGTGTCACGAACGGAGCACTGGGACGGAACGGGCACCATCGTGTCACCGTGACTTCCCAGGGTCAGCGCCCTGACGGAGAGGACATCGACGCCCAGCCGCTCGGCGATGAAGTGGGCGAACCTCGCGGAGTCGAGGATTCCGGCCTGGCCCATGACCCTGTGCCGTGGAAGACCGCTGACATCGGCGGCCAGGAGGGTCATCTGGTCGAGCGGGTTGGTGACCACGATGATCGTCACCTCGGGCGAGCGCGCCACCAACTCCTCCGTCACCTGCTTGACGATGCGGGCGTTGACGGCGAGGAGATCCATCCGGGACATTCCCGGCTTGCGGGGAAGGCCGGCCGTGATGATGGCCACGTCGCTCCCCGCGGTCGCCTCGTAGTCGTTGATCCCCGTGACCAGGGTTCGGTAGCCCTCGATCGGCCGGGACTGGTTCATGTCGAGGGCCAGACCCTGAGGCAGGCCCTCGACTATGTCGGTCATGACCACCTCGTCGGCTATGTCCCATCCGGCGAGTCTCTGCACGGCGGTCGACCCGTACTTTCCCGCCCCCACGACTGTTATCTTCTTCGGTCGGTTGTTCCCCATTCAGTCTCTCCGCTGGCTTCAGGACTACCGCCCGATACTACATGTAGGCCCTCAGATCGCTGGGCGCCCGTCTGGTGCCGTGCAGGGCTGCGTACTCCTCGATGATCGGCATCCTCTCGATCATCTCGGTAGCGAACTGGGAGGTCTTGACCTCGGTGGCGAACTTCATGAGCCGAGCCAAGTCGTAGGTCACGATGCGATCGCCGATGACCGCCTCGAGGCTGGCCTCGATCAGATCGGCGGCCTCGACCCACCCCATGTAGCGGAACATGTTCGCCCCGGACAGCATCAGCGAGCCGGGATTGACCTTGTCCAACCCCGCGTACTTGGGTGCGGTGCCGTGGGTCGCCTCGAAGAGACCGTGACCGGTGGTGTAGTTGATGTTGCCTCCGGGGGCCAGCCCGATACCGCCTACCTGGGCTGCCAGCGCGTCGGACAGATAGTCACCGTTGAGGTTGGTGGTGGCAATGACGTCGTAGTTGGCGGGGCGGGTGAGTATCTGCTGGAGCATCGCGTCGGCGATCACGTCCTGAACGAGGATCTTGTCCCCCGGATCACCGCCGCTATCTTCCCACGTCACCGTCTCGTCGGGGAACTCCTCCCGCGCCACCTCGTATCCCCAACTGCGGAAGGCCCCCTCCGTGAACTTCATTATGTTGCCCTTGTGGACCAGGGTCACGGACCTGCGACCGAAGGTGATCGCATACCGGATCGCCGCCCTGACGAGACGCTTGGATCCGGTGACGGAGATGGGTTTGATGCCGATGCCCGAGTCCTCCCGGATGTCCCACCCGTAGCACTCCGAAAGAAACGTACGCAGCCGCGCCGCGTCGAGCGTGCCCTCTTCCACTTCCTTGCCGGCGTAGACATCTTCGGTGTTCTCCCTGAAGATCACCATGTCAACCAGATGCGGGGTCCGGATGGGTGACGGAATCCCTCGGAACCACCGTACCGGCCGAAGGCAAACGTAGAGATCAAGAGTCTGGCGGAGGGTGACATTCAGCGAGCGGATTCCTCCCCCCACCGGGGTGGTCAGCGGCCCCTTGATACCCACCAGATGGGACCACAGGACCTCGAGGGTCTCCCCCGGCAGCCACTCGCCCGAATCTCCGTACGCCTTCTCGCCGGCCAGCACTTCGAGCCACTCCACACGCCGATCACCCAGATAGACATGCTCCACCGCCGCGTCGAATACCCTTCGGGCCGCAGACCAGATATCGGGCCCGATCCCGTCACCTTCTATGAAAGGGATGATCGGCTGATCGGGAACCACCAGCCCGGCATCCCCCATCGAGATACGTTCCGGCATAGACACTCCTGTAGATTCCGGGCCGCCGAGCCTAGCGGTCTGCGCGCCGACCGAGCGACGCTCGCTGTTCACCGCGGGCGCCAACGGGCACAACTCCCCGACGTCGCCGACCTTTGGGGATATCCTGCACCGATGGTGCGTTCCCTGTGCGTCGCGGAGTTCCGGATCCCGCTCCACCGTCCGCTCTCCACTGCGCGCGGTACGGTCTCCCATCGCCGGATCGTGCTCGTGGGTATCGAGGAGTCAGGAGTTATCGGCTGGGGTGAAGCTGCACCGTACCCGGGTGTCACGCCGGAGAGCACCGATGACGTCTGGAGGGCTCTCCGGGATGAGGGACTCGCCATGATGGGGGACAAGGCACCGGCGGTGCCCGTCACTGCAGCCGCCGCGATCGACCAGGCCCTGGAGGATCTGGCGGCACGACGGGGAGGGGAATCCCTCACCGCTCGCCTGGGCGGCTCGATACGCTCGGTCCGGGCCTGCGCGGCAGTCGGCCTGGAGGGGTCACCTGCCGAGACGGTCGATCGGGTGGGCCAGGCGGTCGAAGCGGGGATCCGGGAAGTGAAGATCAAGATCGAACCGGGAAGGGACCTCCACTACCTGCAAGCAGTGAGAGACCGGTATCCGGACCTGGCCGTGGCAGCCGATGCCAACGGCAGCTACCGGATCGGGGACCCGTTCCTCGATGTCGTGGACGGTCTCGCGCTCTCGTACCTGGAACAGCCCCTTGCGCCGGATCATCTAGCCGGCCACTCCTCGCTGCGCGGACGTCTCGCCACACCGGTCTGCCTGGACGAATCGACGACGACTAGCGCCGGCGCGAGGGTGGCGATGGAAGACGGTGTGGCAGACATCATCAGCCTGAAACCCGGCCTCCTGGGCGTCTCGGCGGTGCGGCGTCTGCTGGAACGCGCCGAGCGAGCCGGGGTGGTCATCAAGATCGGTGGTCTGGTGGAGACTTCAGTAGGGCGTGCTCACGCGTTGGCTCTCGCAACGAGACCATTGGTGCAGTTCACCGATCTGGTACCGCCGCTGTGGTTGCTGGCTGGTGACGTGTCGCCCCACCCTTGGCGACTCGTGGACGGTTATCTTTCCCCGCCGGAAGGACCCGGCCTGGGCGTCAAGATCGATCCCTTGGGGGGAACCGGTGCCCGCTACCTGGTTCGCGCCCAGACCGTTAGGCGTTAGGTGTTAGGTGTTAGGTGTTAGGTGTTAGGTGTTGTTAACATATGAGAACCACTGACCACTGACCACTTGACTAACCACCGGCCCTGCTCTCCGCGGCGAGGGTCGTGTTACGCATTAGCATTGCCACGGTCATCGGACCCACGCCCCCGGGGACGGGAGTTATCGCGTCGGCGACCCGCGCCACATCCCGGAAGTCGACATCTCCTACGAGGCGACCGGAGTCCGAACGGTTGATCCCCACATCTATGACCACCGCCCCCGGGCGGACGTGCTCGGAGGTGATCATCTCGGGCCGACCCACCGCCACGACCAGGATGTCGGCGCGGCGTGTCACCTCGGGAAGGGACCTCGTCCTCGAGTGGGCGATGGTGACGGTGGCGTCGACACCCCGGCTGGCCAGCAGCAACGCCAATGGCCTACCAACCAGGAAGGACCTTCCCACGACCACGACATCGGCCCCCCGCACGGGGACGCCGTAGTGCTCGAGAATCCGCATGCAGCCGCTCGGCGTGCAGGGGGCGAGAAAGGGGCGGTCGAGCACGATCCTTCCCAGATTGGTGGGATGGAGGCCGTCCACGTCCTTTACAGGATCGATAACCTGGGTGGCGCCCTGGTCGTCGAGACCGGCCGGGAGCGGCAACTGCAGGAGTATCCCGTCGACCCTGCCGTCGTTGTTGAGGTCGTCCAGCAGACCGGTCACCTCGCCCTGCGTGGCGTCGGCCCCTAGTTCATGATGTACCGAACGGATGCCGGCCTCCGCGGCTCGGCGGCGCTTAGAACGAACGTAGGTAGCCGAGGCCGGATCGTCGCCTACCAGAACGGTTGCCAGGGTCACGTCCTTACCTGCTGCCGCGAGGGCCGCCACTCGGCCGCGGACCTCGTCCAGCACCGCGGCGGCCACTAGCTTCCCGTCAAGAACGGTTGCCGGCATCACTCTCTCCTATCGGTTCGTACAACCGACGGCAAACGGTAACAAGCCGGCCGGCCACTGTCCGGGGGATCAATGCCTGAACTGGCGTTCACCGGTGAACAGCATCGAGAGGCCCAGGGCGTCGGCTGCCTCGATCACCGCCCGGTCGTTGACCGAGCCGCCCGGCTGCACGACGGTGGTCACCCCCGCCGCCGCTGCCGCCTCGACACCATCCGGGAAGGGGAAGAAGCCATCGGAGGCGCACACCCCTCCCACCACCCTCCCTCCGGCCTTAGCGGACGCCATGTCGACCGCACCCACCCGGTCCTTGTGGCCACCGGCGATCCCCCACGCGGTCCTGTCCTTCGCCATGACGACGGCGTTGGACGAGACGTAGGCGCACACAGTCCAGGCGAACACCGCGTCCGCCCGCTCGCCTGGAGTCGGCTTCCGTCCGGTGACCACATTCCACTCCCGGGGTCGAGTGGGAAAACCCGGGGGCGCCTGAACCAACCAGCCACCGTCGATCTGGCGGACGGTTCGTGAGGGGGAGTCAGGCAGCGGCGCCTCGAGGATACGCGTTCCGGCCCTCCTTGCACGGATCCGGTCTATCACGCCGTCGTCGAATCCGGGAGCGATGACCACATCCGCCTGTGGCGACTGCTCCAGGCATGTCACCGTGTCGGTGTCGACCACCCTGTTCAGTGCCACCACCCCTCCGAAGGAGGCACGCCGATCACACTCGATCGCCCTGCCGTAAGCATCGGGTAGACCCACTCCCTCCGCCACGCCACACGGGCCGGCATGCTTGATCACCGCCACCGCCGGACGCCTACCCAGATCGTTGACCAGCGCCCAGGCAGCCCCCGCATCCAGGAGGTTCAGGTAACTGAGCGGAACTCCCCCGTGCTGGATGGTGCGATCCCACCACTCGGGGGCGTCCTCACCCTTCCTGCCCGCCCGGCGGTACCGAGCGGCGGGCTGGTGGGGGTTCTCGCCGTAGCGGAGCGGGTCCGCCCTCTCCAACGTGATGTGCAGGGTCGGTGGGAGCACCGGAGGCGCCCCCTCCGAGTCATCGAGCCAGGCGACGATGGCCGAGTCGTACGCCGCGGTACGGGCGAAGGCGGACCGGGCGAGATTCCGCCTGGTGGCGAGGGACAGTTCCCCGGTCGAGCGCAGTTCTTCGAGGACCCTCCTGTAGTCACCGGGATCGACCACCACCCCGACATGGGCATGGTTCTTGGCCGCGGCCCTTACAAGGGCAGGACCACCGATGTCGATCATCTCGATCCCCGGCGCGGTAGCGAACGGGTACAGGTTGACCACCACCAGATCGATGGGATCGATCCGGTGCTCCTCGAGTTCAGCTACGTGGGCAGGATCGCTGCGGTCGGCGAGTACTCCCCCGTGGATGCGGGGATGCAGGGTCACGACCCGGTGTCCCAGCATCGGCGGGCTCCCGGTGTGGTCGGCCACATCGGTGACCTCCAAACCCGCCCCCTCGAGTACGCGGGCCGTACCTCCGCTACTGAGCAGGTCCCATCCCAACTCGGATAGGCCGGCGGCCAGTTCCACCACGCCGCTCTTGTCGTAGACCGACAGCAGGGCCCTGCGTCTCATGGCCCGACCTCGACGCCGGGCATCACATCACTCCCGAGGCCATGTCAGAGGTCTTTCACCACCTCCACCATCAGAGCTCCCGCCTCGGTGGGGTTGGCGCCGACTCTGACCCCGGCCGTCTGAAGGGCTTCGATCTTCGCCTTGGCCGTCCCCTTGCCCCCGGAGACGATGGCGCCTGCATGACCCATCTTCTTGCCGGGAGGCGCGGTGATTCCGGCCACGTAGGCGACGACCGGCTTCGTCATGCGAGCGCTGATGAACTCGGCGGCCTCCTCCTCGGCCGAACCACCGATCTCGCCGATCATCATGACCGCCCCGGTCTCAGGATCGTCCTCGAAGGCGGCCAGGCAGTCGGTAAAAGAGGTGCCGGGTACGGGGTCACCGCCGATACCCACACATGTGGTTACCCCGATCCCGTTGAGCTTCAACTCGTACAGCGCCTGGTAGGTGAGGGTTCCCGAGCGGCTCACGATCCCCACGGGACCCCCCGCGAGGGCGATGTGTCCGGCGGTTATGCCTATGTTGGCTCTGCCGGGACTGATGATGCCCGGACAGTTGGGCCCGATCACACGCACCTCCGGGTGATCGCGCAGCATCTTGTTGCAGAGCCACGCCTCGTCCTTGGCCGGAACTCCCTCGGTGATGACCACCACAAGGCTCACGCCCCCTTCGGCGGCTTCTACGACCGCGGCCTTGACGAACGGCGCCGGGATGAACAGGCAGGACACGTCGGCGCCGGTCGCCTCCACCGCGTCGGCAACCGTGGCGAACACCGGGATTCCCTCCACATCCGAACCGGCCTTGAAGGGGTTGGTCCCGGCCACGACCTTGGTGCCGTAGTCCCTGTTTCGCAGCCCGTAGAACCGTCCCTGGCGCCCCGTGAGACCCTGGTAGACAACCCGGCTGTCCCCGTCTACCCAGATGCTCACAACCCGGCTCCTGCAAGTTCCACCGCCTTGGCCGCGCCCGCCGGCATCGAGTCGGCCAGCATCAGCATCTCCGACAGCCGGGGTGCAATCATCGCGCGGCCCTGCTCGGCGTTCGTACCGTCAAGACGCAGGACGATCGGCGACCGCATCGCCACCCGGTCCAGCGCCTCGAGGATGCCCTCGACTACCACCTCCCCCTTGACTATGCCCCCGAAGATATTGATGAAGATCGCCCGCACCGCGGGGTCGTTGTTGATCACCTCGAGGGCGCCCGCCATAGTGTCCGCATCCGCCCCTCCTCCTATGTCGAGGAAGTTGGCGGCTGAACCGCCCGCCTGCGCGACCACATCGACAGTGCTCATGGCCAGTCCCGCCCCGTTGGCAATCACACCGACCGCGCCGTCGAGGCCGACGTACTGGAGTCCGCGGGTGTGGGCCGCGGACTCCCGCTCATCCCTGGGCTGTGTGGCGTCGTACTCCTCGTACTCGGGATGCCGGAAACGAGAGTTGGCGTCCAGGGTGACCTTGGCGTCGAGGACGCGGACGCGGCCGTCCGGAGTGAGGATGAGGGGATTGATCTCCACCAGGTCGGCGTCGCCTTCGACGAAGGCCAGGTAGAGCTTGAGCAGGACTTCCACGAGTTCGTCGGCGGCCATCTCATCGAGCCGGGCGGCTGCAACCCACCCGCGTGCGTCCGCTTCGCTCAGACCCTCGACGGGATCAACCCACACTTTGGCGATACTGTCGGGATCCGACTCGGCCACCGCCTCGATTTCCACCCCTCCCCGGGCGGACAGGATCCCCAGATACCGCCGGGCGGAACGGTCCAGCGTGAAACTGGCGTAGTACTCGGCGGCGATCTGCGCGGCTTCCTCGATGAGCACGCACCCCACCGTGTGCCCCCCGATGTCCATGCCCAGGATGGACTCGGTGGCGGTCACCACTTCCGGCTCGTCCCTGGCCAGCTTGATCCCGCCGGCCTTGCCCCTTCCCCCGATATGAACCTGGGCCTTGACCACTACGGGATAGCCGAGCCGCTCGGCGATCTCACGGGCCTCGGAAGGGGCGAGGGCCACGAATCCCGGGGACACGGGGAGCCCGTACCGGGCGAAGAACTCTTTTCCCTGGTGTTCGAGAAGGTCCACGGAGCGTGATTCTATCCGAGTGTGAGGCGGCATCCATCGGTGAAGGAGCTCCCCACCTTGTCCACAGAGAACCTCCGGAGGCGGGCCAGTTCGTCCTACGGTACGGGCCCTGGTCAGACCCGGATTACCCCCAGCTCATCGAGCACGGGGAAGTCGGCGTCCTGGGTGACAACGGCCACGTCGAGGGCCATCGCCGTCGCCGTCGCCGTCGCCGTCGCCGTCGCCGCAATCTATGAGTCGTCGACCGGCATCCGTCGTCCGCCATAGCGAAGCATCAGGCGAAGTCGAGCCCATGCGGCCGCCAACTCACCATCCCCCTTCTTGATCTTCAGCGGGACCTCACATTCGACTCCACCCATCCGGTCACCTCGGCGAGGGGGGTTCCGGGTGTGAAGATGGCCCCCATCCCCTGCTCCTTGAGCCGCTCGGCGTCGTGATCGGGAACTATCCCACCGCCAAACACCACGATGTCGTCGATGGCCTGCGCCCTTAGCAACTCGACGACCGCAGGGAAGAGGGTCATGTGGGCACCCGAGAGAGTGGACAGACCGATGGCATCGACATCTTCGTGGATTGCCGTCTCGACGATCTGGGCGGGAGTCTGGTGCAACCCCGTGTAGATCACCTCGTTACCGGCGTCTCTCAAGGCCCTGGCAACCACCTTGGCGCCGCGGTCGTGACCGTCCAGCCCCGGCTTGGCGATCAGGATGCGCCTCGGCACCGCCCGGTCCTCACGTCCCCGGCCCGGAACGCGAGCCGGCGGCTGACATCAGCTCCCGCTTCCGCGCGATATCGCCGATCATCTCGCGGAACGAGGCCACGAAGCTCCCTACTCCCTGCCGCTCCAGCTTGGCGGCCACATCGTCGTAGTCGATCCCCACCGCCTCGAGGTCCTTGAGGACCAGCACCCCATCGTTCATCTGCCGGACGCCGAGCGCCGCGGGCCGGTCGGGGCCGTGGTCCTCGTAGGCGGCCAGGGCCGACTCGGGCAGGGTGTTGATGGTCTCGGGCGCCACGAGCGTATCGATGTAGAGGGTGTCTGAGTAGTCGGGGTTCTTTGTCGACGTGGACGCCCACAGAGGCTTCTGCACCCGGGCCCCGAGACGGCACAGTTCGTGCCAGCGTTCGGACGAGAAGGCCCGCAGGAACTCGAGATAGGCGACCCGGGCGTTGGCCACGGCGGCCCGACCTCGGAGGGCGAGCGCCTCGGGCGTTCCGATCGTCTCCAGCCGCGAGTCCACCTCGGTGTCGAATCGCGAAACGAAGAACGAAGCGACCGAAGTGACCGCCGCAGGGCGCCCGCCCGCCCGGGCGAACCTCTCCAGCCCGGTCAGGTAAGCGTCGATGACGGACCCGTACCGGTCGAGAGAGAAGATGAGGGTGACGTTCACGGAAATCCCCTCTGCGATCAGATCCTCGACCGCGGTTACACCTTCTCTCGTGGCGGGTACCTTGATCAGCAGGTTGGGACGGTTGACCCGCTTCACCCAGTCCCGCGCCTCCTCGACGGTCGGTGCCGGGTCGTGAGCCAACTCCGGTGACACTTCCACCGACACGAAACCGTCCAGTCCCCCCGTCGTGCGATGGACGGGCTCCAAGACATCGCAAGCCCGGCGGATGTCGCTGGTGACCACCGCCGTGTAGATCTCGTCGACGCTCGCGTCGCGTTCCACGAGGTCCCCGATCTGGGCATCGTAGGAGTCACCCGACGTCACCGCCTTTGCGAAGATGGTCGGATTCGAGGTGACCCCGCTGATCGCCTTGCCCAGGTAGCGGTCGAGTTCCCGCGACTCGAGCATATCCCTGGAGATCGAGTCGAGCCAGACCGACTGGCCCAGCCCCGCGAGGTTGTGAAGCCTGGAGTTGCTGCTCCCCGACACTTTCGTACCTCCCTTTGATCAGCCCTTCCGGGACCCACCTCCGGCGTGGCCCCGGCCTCGACGCCGGTAACCCCACGCTAATACAACCGCAGACCAGTGGATACATCCCGGAGCGGGCAGTCGATGGCTCCCCGGCGCTAGGTCCGATCACGGAGTCCGCTTCCCAGGAGACGTCAGATCTTGGAGAGAGGCGCCCAGCAGAGCAGCAGCCGTTTGTGGCCGACCGTCTCGAACAGGACATCGACCTCCGCTCGGTCCCCTTCGCCCGTGACCGCTTGTACCCGGCCCGTCCCCCACTTGTCGTGCCTCACTCGATCACCCGCCGATATCTCCCGGGCCGCCAAGGGGTCGCCTCGGTCCACGATCGACTCCTTGCGGGCATCCCGTTCCCGGAACCGGACGTTGCTCATAAGGTCGAGAGGGATCTCCTTGAGGAAACGGGAAGGTCCGTTGTGGGAGGACATCCCATAGAGCATGCGGGTTCGCGAGCGGGACAGGTAGAGGCGCCGGCGGGCCCTGGTCAACCCCACGTAGCAGAGCCGTCTCTCCTCCTCGAGTTCGTCCGGGTCGGTCAGGGCCCGTGCGTGGGGGAATACTCCGTCCTCCATCCCGACTATGAACACCACCGGGAACTCGAGACCCTTTGCATTGTGCAGGGTCATCAGCGTGACCGCTCCACTCCCCTCCTCGAGGTCATCGATGTCCCCCCTCAGGCTGACCGACTCCAGGTAGAGCTCCAGGCGCCGGAGCCCCTCCACGTCGTCCCATGGCTCCGTCTCCGCCGCCTGCCTACGCGACTCGACCTCGAACTCCTCCGCGCCGGATACCAATTCCCGCAGGTTATCGGCCCTCCCTTGGGCCTCGAACGTGCCCTCCGCTTCGACCGACTCCAGATAGCCGACATCTTCGAGAACCGCCTTGACCAGGGCGGCGGGACCCTTGTCGACCCTCTGCCGGAGATCTTCCACCAAGCGCAGAAATCCGCGGATCGCATTGGCGGACCGGGTAGCGAGCGCGCCGATCTCATCGCTGTGGCCCAGCGCGGTCAAGAAGGAGACCCCTTCCGCCTCCGCATACCTCTCCACGTGCCCGATCGTGACATTGCCTATGCCGCGCCGGGGAAGGTTGACGATACGCCGCGCCGAGATGTCGTCATCCGGGTTGCAGAGGACGCGCAGGTAGGCGAGCACGTCCTTGATCTCGCGGCGCTCGTAGAATCTCACCGACCCGATCACGTTGTGGTGGATCTCGTGACGGCCGAGCACCTCCTCGATCACGCGGCTCTGGGCGTTGACCCGGTAGAAGACCGCCATCTCGGACAGGTCGAATCCCTCGGACTCCAGATCGAAGACCTCGTCGGCCACGAACCCGGCCTCGTCGCGCTCATCCTCGGCGTCGTAGAGCATCAGCGGCCTGCCGATTCCGAGATCGCTCCAGAGGCGTTTGGGCTGGCGGCGCCCGTTGTTGGAGATGACGGCGTTGGCAGCGGAGAGGATGGTCTCGGTCGAGCGGTAGTTCTGGTCAAGGACCACCACCTTGGCCTCCGGGAAGTCACGCTCGAAGTCGAGGATGTTGCGGATGTCGGCGCCCCGGAAGCGGTAGATCGACTGGTCGGCGTCCCCTACCGCACAGATGTTGCGGTGCTGGCCGGCAAGTTGCTTCACGAGTAGGTACTGGGCGCGGTTGGTGTCCTGGAACTCGTCCACGTGGAGGTAGCGGAAGCGATCCTGGTAGTGCTCCAGCAAGTCCGGGAAGGCATCGAACAGCACGGTGGTGACCATGAGCAGGTCGTCGAAGTCCATCGCCGAGGCTTCCACCAGCCGCTGCTGGTAGAGGCGGTACACGTCGGCCAGGATCTCGTGATGAAACCCGTAGCCCTGGCCGCCGAAGGCCTCGTAGTCGATCAGCTCGTTCTTGGCTTTCGAGATGGTGGCCCGGATTGATCGAGGAGGGAACTTCTTGGTGTCCAGGCCAAGGTCCCGCACGACCAGGGTGACCGCCCGCAGGGAGTCGCGAGAGTCGTAGATCGTGAAACCGGACCGGTATCCCAGCCGGGGTGCCTCCCGGCGCAGGATCCGGACGCACGCGGAGTGGAAGGTGGAAACCCACATGGTGCGTGCCGCTCCACCCACCAGGCGCCCGACCCGCTCCTTCATCTCCCCAGCGGCCTTGTTGGTGAACGTGATGGCCAGCACGTCCCAGGGCGATACGTCCAGGTCACGGATGAGATGGGCAACCCGGTAGGTGAGCACCCGCGTCTTGCCAGAGCCCGCGCCTGCAACCACCAGCACCGGTCCTTCTGTAGTCGCCACCGCCTCCCGCTGCACCGGGTTGAGGTCGTCGAACAGGACCGAGGCGGCGGCCTCGGACCGCGCGGGATTGGTTTCCATCAACTTGACCATGCAGGCCATCTTACCGGCGGTCCACGACAGCTAATCACACTAGTGTGATTAGCGCGCTCGCGAGCACGAACGGTCGCCTCGGAGGGGTGTTGCGGCAGCACGGAGTCAAAGGCGCCTCGGTAGTGAGTCTCTAGTGCCACAATGCCCCCACCCGAACACACCGCCGTCAGGAGATCGCGATGAGCAACCTCCCCCTCTACTTGCAGCCAGGGCGGATCGGGTCGCTCACCATCGCCAACCGGATCGTGCGGGCCGCAACGTCGGAGACCATGGCGGCAGCCGACGGAGAGGTACTGGACTCCTACGTGGACCTGTACCGTCGCCTGGCCGCCGGCGGGACGGGTCTCATCCTCACCGGACACATGTACGTCGACCCCCGCGGGCAGGCCAGCCGTAACCAGACCGGGATCCATCGCGACGGAGTAGTCCCTTCCCTCCGGCGGGCTACCGGCGCCGTGCACGAGTCCGGCGGGAGGATTTTCGCCCAACTCGGCCATTGCGGCAGCCAGACCATGATGTCGTCCATCACCCCCGTGGCGCCTTCTCCGGTGCCGAACGCCATGTACGCCAAACAACCCGAGGAACTGTCGACCGCCGGCATCGAGGCATTGGTGCGCGCCTTCGGCGACGCCGCCCGGCGGGCAGCCGACGCGGGCTTCGACGGCGTCCACATTCATGGCGGCAACGGTTACCTGATCTCGGAATTCTGCTCGCCGCACGCCAACACGCGGCAGGACCGATGGGGTGGGGACCCCGAACGCCGCAGCCGGTTCTTCCTCGAGGTCTACGAGGCCGTGCGCGCGGCAGTGGGAACCGGCTTCCCCGTGACGGCGCGGCTCAGCGTGGAGGACTCCGTTCCGGGGGGCTTACAGCGGGAGGAGTCGCTTCAGCGAGCCAGGCTGCTGGCCGACCACGGCATCGACGGATTCGAGACCACGTTCGGCGTCATGCGCAGCTATTCGGAGAACATACGCCCTTACGTGGCGGTCAGCCGCAGCCAGGCCCTTCGTCAGATGCTGGTGCAACGGTGGTGGAACGCGGAGGGCGGGGAAGCCTATTACCGGCCCTTTGCTCGCGATGTCCGCAGGGCTGCACAGGTGCCGGTCATCCTGGTGGGGGGCGTGCGCACCACCGGGACAATGACCGATGTCCTGGCCGCCGGCGATGCAGACTTTCTCGCCATGGCCCGCCCGTTCATCCGCGAACCCGACCTCGTGCGCAAGCTGGAAGCGGGACGGACGGGCGGTGTGGAGTGCGTCTCGTGCAACATATGCCTGGCCCACGATGGCTGGGACCCGTTGCAGTGCTGGCGCGACTCCCCGACCAACGTCATCCGCCACATCGGCAGGCACTACTGGACCAACCGCCGAAATCCGCAGTAGAAGATGGCGCAGACCCAGCCGGCTAGGACCTGGCTACTCCTATTCGATCGTGGCGGGGGCCGACACTACGTGATCACGGCCGCGTGGCGTGACCAGCAAGGAGGCTTCATCCGATGTACCCGGTCGACGGCAGGTCATCCGGGATTCCCGGCCGCCAGTTGAACGCATCCGCGTCCCCGGAATCTAGAGTCGCGACTCCGACTTCAAGTTCGATCGCGGTTGCAACTGTGGCCTCGTAAAGAGGCGGAACTACTACCCGCCCTGGGAGTGCCGGAACTGTGTCGGTATTCGTGTCCATGGCTTCGGACAGCATGATTGGACTTCTTCCGCCCGCGGTAACGCGGGTCGAGGGTCCGTTGTGGACCCCCAACTCGCTTGCCGCTATGAGCAGACCCGCCACGACCGCCGAACTTGCGATCCGAAGGGCACGACCCCCGGGTCAACTGCTCGACGCCGTCCACACCCGGTTCCAACTCGCCCGCGATTGACGCTTCGGCTTACCCGTCGTTGCCGTGGTCGGACAAGCCACTCTTCGCCCGGCTCAGTGTCGAACTGCGGTGAGTGACCGCCGCCACCACCATAACGAGAGCAACAGCGGCGACTACTAGGACCTTGCCCGGGCCCGCATGGCTTGTCACTTTCCTAACCATCTCTACGCCTCCCTTCTATCCGGCGATAATTAATCCGTAGATTAATAAGAAAGGTTCAACTGTGCAACTGAATCGGGGGATTTGTGGATGAATCGTCGCGGGTTTCATCTGATCGGGCGTTCCTTAAATTTGAGTGCCGGGACCGTTTGGCCCCCACCTACGAGGACGGTGTGTTTACCGAACCGGCAGATCGGCTACCGACCATTCCCACTCGATGGTGGCGGGGGGTTTGGAGGAGATGTCGTAGGCGACCCGGTTGATACCCGGCACCTCGTTCATCATCCGGCTCGAGATCCGTTCGAGAACCGGGCACGGAATGCGGGCGAAGTCGGCCGTCATCGCATCCTCCGACGTGACCGCCCGCACGATCAGCGCTGCCGCGTAGGTGCGGCCGTCGCCCTGCACTCCGACCGTCCGGACGGATGGCAGGACCGCGAACGACCGCCATAGTGGCACCAGTGAGACCATATGCGGGATCGATCACAAGGATTCGGGAAAGCGCGACACGCAAAGGCAGGAGCGCGAGGCTCGGCAACTTACACGCTTGAGATTGACTCGCGGGCATATGCAGAGCAGCTAATCGAGCGTGTCATCGGACCATGCCCAAGCTTGACTACGCACTACTCGCCGACCACGTGAGAATAGAACAAGGAGTCGCGCACATCTTGGGGGCGGGTTGGGACGGTCTCGAGATCAGCGAGCTGCCGATGGCTACCAATATCAGTCTTCTGATGAGAATAGGCTTCAATCGAGTGGAGTGTGGGAGGCCCCACCGTGTGGAGGTGCAAGTTCAAGACGAAGATGGCACCCGCATGTTCCATCTCACGCGAACCCTGAAACCTGAGTGGACTCAGCAATACCCGATCACGTGGACGTCCAACGAGCAGTTCAAGCTCACGTTCCCGCTCGCCTTCACTCGCTACGGCTTGTACGACTGCATGATCACGGCCGCGTGGCCTGACCAGCAAGGAGGTTTCATCAGATGATCTTCTCCTACGACCACGACGCCGACGCTCTCTACATAGAGATGTCGGATTCGCCTGTGGTCCGAACGCGGCAGTTCGACGAGGGGACCATCGTCGACTTGGACGAATTCGGTGAAGTGGTTGGGATCGAAGTACTCCGGCCGGCGCGTGACTGGCCGCTGGAACAGATCAAGTCCTCCTTCAGACTTGAGAAGAGCACCACAGCAATCTTCGATAGCTTATGGGGCACTGCGCACTCGCAACGACCCTACCCCTTCGTCAAACCCTTACACCTCGTCGGATAGCTGGCTAGTTGATGGCATCGCACGACCGCCGCCACTAGCTGCACTCCACCCCAGTTCCGGCCCCAGGTCTGCTACTCCCATTCGATCGTGGCCGGGGGTTTGGAGGAGATGTCGTAGGCGACCCGGTTGATGCCCGGCACCTCGTTAATGACCCGGCTCGATATCCGTTCCAGCACCGGATAGGGAATCCGGGCGAAGTCGGCGGTCATCGCGTCCTCCGAGGTGACCGCACGCACGATGAGCGCGTGCGCGTAGGTGCGGCCGTCGCCCTGCACTCCGACCGTCCGGACGGATGGGAGGACCGCGAACGACTGCCAGATGTCACGGTACAGGCCGGCCCGGCGTATTTCGTCGGCCACGATCACGTCCGCGGCCCGTAGGATCTCGAGCCGGTCCCTGGTCACCTCTCCGATGACCCGCACCGCCAGCCCCGGGCCCGGGAAGGGCTGGCGCCATACGATCTCCTCGGGCAGGCCCAACTCCTCCCCCACCGCCCTCACCTCGTCCTTGAAGAGATCCCTCAGGGGCTCGATGAGTTCGAAATCGAGGTCGTCGGGCAGACCACCCACGTTGTGATGGGTCTTTATGGTGGCGGCCGTACCGCCTCCGGACTCGATCACGTCGGGGTACAGGGTGCCCTGTACCAGGAAGCGCGCATCCGGAATACCTATGGTGGCCTCCTCGAAGGTCCTGATGAACAACTCACCGATGATGTTGCGCTTCCGTTCCGGTTCGGTCACGCCCGCCAGCGCCCCGAGGAAACGCTCCGACGCCTCGACGTGCACCAGGTTCATCTCGAAGTGCCGCCGGAACGTCTCGGTGACCTGCGAGGCCTCTCCCGCCCTCAGCAGTCCGTGGTCGACGAAGACGCAGGTGAGGCGATCGCCCACCGCCCGGTGGACGAGGGCAGCGGCAACCGACGAGTCGACCCCGCCGGAGAGACCACATATGACCCGTGCGTCACCCACGCGCCTTCTGATCGCCTCCACCTGGTCCGATACGATGGACCCGCGGGTCCATGAGGGCGGCGCATGGCAGGCGCGCCGGACGAACCGCTCCAGCATGGCCAGTCCGTGATCGGTGTGGACAACTTCGGGATGGAACTGGACCCCGTAGATACCCCGGGAGTGGTCCTCCATCGCCGCGACCGGTGACCCGCCGGTCGAGGCGACCCTGGCGAACCCTGCCGGAACACCTGTAACGGCGTCGGCGTGACTCATCCAGACATCCTGGCGTTCCGGCGAACCGTCCAGCAGAACGGAAGCCCCCTCGACCCTCAACTCGGTTCGCCCGTATTCCGGGTCGCCGGTCCGCTCGACCTTCCCTCCCAGCATGCCCGCGAGCAGTTGATGGCCGTAGCAGATGCCCAGAACCGGAACCCCTACCTCGAGCAGGTCCTCCTCGATCAGGTAGGCGTCCTCCGCGTACACCGACAGGGGACCGCCCGAGAGGATGATGCCCAGCGGCCGGTGGGCGAGTGCCTGCTCGGCCGTAATCGTGTGGGGAACGATCAGCGAGAAGACGCCCGTCTGGCGAATTCGCCGGGCTATCAACTGCGCGTACTGAGCCCCGAGGTCGACCACCAGGACAGGACGGTGGTGCCGGGCATCGACGCCGCTCGCATCATCGCCGGCGGGCGCCTCCGTCGCTACCGGGATGGTGATGTCTGCACTCCGGTTACCCCATCCCGACCCGCTGGGTGCGCTGGAGATCCTTACCCTCGGTCTTGATCGCCGGGGCCACCATCACCTCGGCCTTCTGGAAACTCTTCAGGTTGGCGTACCCGGTGGTTGCCAGGGCCATGCGCAGACCGCCGAAGAGATTCTGGCGGCCGTCGTTCTCATGAGCCGGTCCCACCAGGATCTGTTCCAGGCTGCCGAGGCGGCCGGCCATCACCCTGGCTCCACGGGGCAGGGTGGGATGGAAGGTGGCCATCCCCCAATGGGCGCCGAGCCCGGGGGCCTCGTCAGCCGCGGCCAGCGGGGAGCCGATCATCACCGAGTCCGCGCCGCAGGCGATCGCCTTGGCGATGTCGCCACCGGTGCGCATACCGCCGTCCGCTATCACATGGACGTAGCGGCCGGTCTCGTCCAGGTAGCGGATCCGAGCCGCCGCGGCGTCAGCGATGGCAGTGGCCTGGGGGACACCTACGCCGAGCACGCCGCGGGTGGTGCAGGCCGCTCCGGGCCCCACCCCCACCAGGACGCCGGCCGCTCCGGTGCGCATCAGGTGGATTGCGCCCGCATAGGACGCACAGCCACCGACTATCACCGGGATGTCCAGATCGGCGATGAAGGAGTACAGATCGAGGGGCCGGCCCTCGGTGGTCACATGCTCGGCCGAAACCACCGTTCCCTGTATCACCAGGATGTCGAGCCTGGATGCCAGGACCGCGTCGACGTAACGCTCGACGCTCTGGGGGGTCAGGGCTCCGGCTGCGATCACTCCTGCCTCCCCGATCTGTGCGATCCGTTGCTGCATCAGATCCGGGATTACGGGAGCCCGGTATATCTCCTGCATTCGGCGGGTCGCCTTCTCGGCCGGCAGAGCGGCAATCTCCTCGAAGAGGGGCCCGGGATGCTCGTAGCGGGACCACAGTCCCTCGAGGTTGAGCACGCCCAGACCTCCGAGACGCCCGATCTCGATAGCGGTCGCCGGGCTCAGGACCGAGTCCATTGCGGAGGCGAGCATAGGTAGCCGGAACCGGAATGCGTCGATCTCCCAGGTGATGTCGACGTCGTCCGGGTTACGCGTCCGCCGGCTGGGAACGATGGAGATGTCGTCGAAGCCGTAGGCGCGCCGACCCGACTTGGCCATACCGATGTTTATCTCCACCCCGTCCCCCGCTCGTCCTGCCGTTGAGTCAAAGCTACCAGGCGCCTGCCCGTCCGCTGCGGGCCCTCGGGCGGTGAGCAGCCGGAGTACCCTACCGGATCCGTGGGTAGAACTTCCTGGCGCTGGTACGACGTCCCGATCGTCATGGCGGGAGGCGCGTTTGCCAGCCTTGTGGCGGGCGCGGTGGCCGGCGCAGTGTTCGGGACCGCCGCAGAAGATGCCCACCTGGTGTTCTGGCTGATCATCCCCTTCCAGAACCTTGGGCTCATCGGGAGCCTGGTGCTGGTTGCACGGATGCGAGGACACCGGGACCTCGGCACGGCGCTGGGACTGGTTGTGGAACCGCGCCAGGCCTGGTGGGTGGCCGCGGGCGCCGCTTCCCTGGTCCCGCTGAGCTTGCTCGCAGCCGCTCTCAGGTCCGCTCTGGGAGTGGAGGACGAGAGCCCGCAAGCCATCGTGGAGGCGGCCCTAGAAGTGAGCGGTACCGTGACCATGGTGGCCGTAGCGATCGGCGTCGGTGTCCTGGGACCGGTTGCCGAGGAGCTGCTCTACCGGGGTCTCACCTTCCGGATCGCCGCCCGGCGCGGAGCGCCGTCGTGGATAGCGGTAGTGGTCTCAGCCGCGGTGTTCACCGCTGCACATCTGGCCGACCCGACCCTCTTCTCGCCGGCGGGCGCCGTGACCCTATCCGCCCTCTTCACCTTCGGCGTCTTCCTGGGTGTGTTGAGGGTCAGGACCGGTGGCCTCGGCGCGCCCATCTTCGCCCACAGCGGTTTCAACCTGATGACCCTGACGCTGATGTACTTCCTTGCGTAGGGAATGGCAGCCCACCGGCACTCCACCCTCGACGCAGGCTCAGTTCGAAAGCCCGATCAACCTTCGCACCTCGACCATCGTACGCTCGGCCCGCTCCCCGGCCTCCGCTGCGCCCTCGTCCATGAGCCCCTGCACCTCGCCGTCACCGAGGCCCAGATATGCCTCGCGGACCGGCGCGAGACCGGTTGCCACCGCCTCCGCGACCGTCTCCTTGAGTTGCCCGTATCCCGATCCGGCGTGGCGGTCGGCCAGTTCCTCGACGGTATTCCCGGTGAACACCGCCAGGATGTCCAACAGGTTGCTAATCCCCGGCTTTCGCTCCACGTCGTAGGCTACCCGGGCCTCCGAATCGGTCACCGCACGCCTCACCTTGCGCCTTATCGTGTCGGCGTCGTCCGTCACCAGAATCCGTGAACTCCCGTCGGGATCGGACTTCGACATCTTGGATGTCGGCTCCTTCAGTGACATGACCCGGGCACCCAGTCCGGGCGTTATCTGCTCCGGCATCGGAAAGTAGTCTCCGTACCGCGAGTTGAACCGGTCCACCAGGTCACGAGTGAATTCCAGATGCTGGGTCTGGTCGTTGCCGACCGGGACGGCATGAACCCTGTGGACCAGTATGTCGGCCGCCATGAGCACCGGATAGGAGAACAGGCCCAGATTCTGGCCACCCTTGTCCAGTTTCTCCTTGTACTGGGTCATCCTGCCCAAATGGCCCATCGAAGCCAGAGTCCCGAGGATCCACGAGAGCTCGGCGTGCTGGGGAACCTGGCTCTGGAGGTAGACCAGGGACCGTTTCGGGTCGATCCCGGCCGCCAGCAGGATCTTGGCGGTCCGTAGGCGCGCCTCGGCGAGAGCCGACGGGACCTGGGGCAGGGTGAGGGCATGCAGGTCCACAACGCAGTACACGGTTTCGTAATCGTCCTGCATCGCTACCCAGTTACGTAGTGCCCCCATGTAGTTGCCGATATGGATGTCACCACTGGGCTGGATTCCCGAAAAGACTCTCTTCCTGGTCACGTCGCATATCGTAGTGCCTCGTGGGCAGCGGTCAGTGATCTGTCGTGCGTGGGCAATGGGCCGCAACCGATGGTCAGTCAACTGATCTGGAGGATCCATCAGTACACCACCAGTCACCAGTTACCGACCACCAATCACCATCGACCACCAACGAACGGCGAGGGGTTGACAAGGGGCGTTCGAGGAACAAGACTCGCGCCAATGAATTGTCACACCGGGATCATTATCGACTAGGGGCATAGGGACCCGAAGAGACCCTTGCCCCAGACCCTGCGCTCCGGCGGAGGGTTTTTTCTTTGCCTGCACGCAGCCGCGCCAGGCGCGGACGGGAGCGACGGAAGCGAGAGAACATGGCACACGCCCGGCTCGAGATCTACGACACCACGCTGCGCGACGGCGCTCAGCAGGAGGGTATCTCGCTGACCGTCTCCGACAAGCTGCGGATCGCGAGCCTGCTCGACCAGTTGGGCGTCGCATACATCGAGGGAGGCTGGCCGGGCGCCAACCCGAAGGACAGCGAGTTCTTCAAGAGGGCCCGCTCGGAACTGAACCTGGGAACCTCCACGCTGACGGCTTTCTCCTCGACCCGCAGACCCCGCGGCGTCGTCGACGGGGATCTTCAGATGCTCAACGTCCTGGAAGCGGACACCGAAGTGGTGTGCATCGTGGGCAAGGCTTGGGACTACCACGTCAGGGAAGCGTTGCGAACCGACCTCGAGGACGGGATCGCCATGGTGGCCGACTCCGTCGCCTACCTGGTGCGTCATGGCAGGCGGGTGTTCTTCGACGCGGAACACTTCTTCGACGGGTATGCCGCCAACCCCGAATTCTCGCTGGCGGTCTTGCGAGCGGCCCTAGAGGAAGGGGCGGAGCGGCTGGTGCTTTGCGACACCAACGGGGGGCGCCTCGTGACACAGGTAACCGACACCGTCCTCCAGGTCCAGGATGCTCTGCCGGAAGCAGAACTCGGGGTCCACTTCCACAACGACGCGGGATGCGCGGTCGCCTCGTCGCTGGCTGCCGCGGCCCTCGGTGTGCGCCAGGTCCAGGGTTGCATCAACGGGTACGGAGAGCGCACCGGGAATGCTGATCTCTCTACCATCCTTCCCGACCTGGTCCTCAAGATGGGAGTCCCGGTACTCGACCCTGCGAGACTGGAGACCCTGTCTCCCATCGCCCACCACATCGCTGAGATCGTCAATATCAGCCTCGACCCCCACAGCCCTTACGTCGGAACCTCGGCGTTCACCCACAAGGCCGGCCTGCACACTTCCGCCCTGGCTCGTCGGCCCGACGCCTACGAGCACCAGAACCCGGCACTGGTCGGCAACCGCACGAGGATGGTGGTCTCCGAGCTGTCGGGCAAAGCAACCATCCTCTCCAAGGCCAAGGACCTCGGGGTCGAGTTGAGCGACCACCAAGCCATCGAGGTTCTGGACGAGATCAAGCACATGGAGCACCGCGGCTATCACTTCGAGGCGGCGGACGGATCCTTCGAGCTGATGCTGAGACGGGCCACCGGGTGGACGCACGACTACTTCGAGTTGGAGTCCTTCCGGGTGTTCACCGAGCGGCGCGGTGGCGAGGCGACCCTGGCGGAGGCGACCGTGAAGCTGACCATCCGGGGCGAGAGGATCATCACCACCGGCGAGGGAAACGGTCCGGTCAACGCACTGGACCACGCCCTCAGGGGCGCGCTCATCCTCCACTTCCCCGAGCTCGCCGTTCTCCGGCTCACCAACTACAGGGTGAGGGTGTTGGACGCCACCGAGTCGACCGCAGCGACAGTCCGGGTGTTCATAGAGATGAGCGACGGGGTGAGCGCATGGGGTTCGATCGGTGTCCATACCAACGTGATCGAAGCCTCATGGGAAGCCCTGGAGGACGGCATCGTCCTCGGACTGCTCCGGGCGGGTGCCTAGGGGATGGTGGTTGGAGGTTGGTCCGGGGTTCGGCTGCCCGCGGCTAGGGTTCCACGAATGAGGGGAGCACGCGGCGTCTGTCCGGTATGAGCATGGGGACTGCAGTTTCGGAGTCGCTGCTGGAGGAGGCCGCCGAACTGGCGCGACGGGCGGGTCGGCTGACCCTGGAGTGGTACAGCCCCACCGTGGAGGTTGTCACCAAAGGGGACGGGAGCCCGGTTACGGCAGCTGATCGAGCTGCTGAACAACTGCTTAGGAGCGAGCTCATCGAACGCTTCCCGCGTGACGCGATCATGGGGGAGGAACATGGCTACTCAGGTGGTGCCTCCGGCCGGACGTGGTTCATCGACCCCATCGATGGCACCCAGTCGTTCATAAGGGGCGTTCCGCTGTTCGCCACCCTGCTGGCCTTGGAAGACGCCGACGGCGTGGCAGTAGGGGTGATCGACCTGCCCGCGCTCGGGGAGACAGTCATGGCGGGCCGCGGCCTGGGGTGTTTCCTGAACGAGCAGAGGATAGCCGTCGGCGATAGGTCCGAGTTGAATGGATCGGTCCTGTGCACGAGTAGCTTCGACCTGATACCCGACGACACAGCGCGTCGTCTCCAGCGCAGTTCCGTGATTCTCAGGGGCTGGGGCGACGCGTACGGTTACGCCCTGTTAGCCGCAGGCCGGATCGAGGCTATGTTCGATCCGGTGGTCAAACCCTGGGATGTGGCGCCGATGGCGGTAGTCATCCCCGAGGCGGGCGGCACCTTCACCGACTGTACGGGAAGACCGGACATCCGCTCGGGTACAGGTCTGGCGACCAACGGGTCGCTACACGACGAGATCCTGTCGATAGTCGCCGCGCGCGACTGAACCGGCAACGGGGAACCAAACCACCAATCACCAGCCACCAGCCACTAACCACCAACCACTAGCATTCCCACCGTGGTACACGAAGCCATGCTGCTGGGCGCCGGGCAACGGGGTCGGTATGTGTATGGCGCCTACGCCTCCCGCAATCCGGACCGGCTGCGCTTCGTCGCGGTCGCCGAACCGGACGACCTCCGGCGACGGATCTTCGGCGAGGAGCACGCCATCCCCGCCTCCCGCCGGTTCGCCGACTGGCCCGAGATGCTGGAGACCCAACCGGCGCGGGTCTGCGTCATCGCCACACCCGACCGTCAGCACGCAGGACCCGCCATCGCGGCCCTCGGCCGGGGTCTCGATGTCCTGCTCGAGAAGCCGGTGGCGCACACCCTGCGGAAGTGCTTCGAGGTATTGGAAGCCGCAAGGCTCAGCTCCGGGAGCCTGACCGTCGCCCACGTGCTCCGCTACACCCCGTTCTTCACCACCCTCAACCGGTTGATTGGTTCGGGCCGTCTGGGCAGGTTGATCACGGTCGAGCACCGCGAGGATGTCGCCTACTGGCACATGGCTCACAGTTTCGTACGCGGAAACTGGGCACGGTCCGGCGAGTCCACTCCGATGATCGTCCAGAAGTGCTGCCACGATTTCGACATCCTTGCCTGGAACCTCGCCTCGGGCGGAGGCGCGCGGGTGACGGGAGTGCAATCCTTCGGCTCGCTCGTGCACTTCCGTCGCGAACATGCCCCGGCCGGCGCCAC
The DNA here is from genome assembly GCA_028821575.1 of bacterium. Taxonomy (GTDB): domain Bacteria; phylum Actinomycetota; class Acidimicrobiia; order Spongiisociales; family Spongiisociaceae; genus JAPPFW01. The sequence goes on from JAPPFW010000071.1 coordinate 116,050, forward strand.
GTCGAGATGCACCGATCCATGCCCCGCAGCCTCCGCATGCCCCTTCGACGCCGCCCGTCTCTACCTGGATCCCGCGCTGGCGGGATGGCCCGTCCACACGATCTCCGACGACCTGTCCCCCCGAGGACGGGAACGTGCTCTTGCCCATGGCCCCTACGGACGATGCGTCTACACCGCCGGTTCGGATGTGGTCGACCATCAGACCGTGGCGATGGAGACGTCCTCGGGGGCGACCGCCGTCCTCGTGATGAACGGTCATTCCGCCCGACAGGAACGGACCGCCCGCTATCACGGCACTCGCGGGTCGCTGATCACCACGTTCGGAAGCCGGCCTGCAATCGAGTTCACCGATCACCTGGGCGGTGCGACAACCCGGATTCCCATACCGGCGGCCGACGGAGGTCACGGCGGGGGTGATGCGGGGCTGATCGAGGCTTTCCTCGACACCGTGGAAAATGGAGAGTCATCGAAGACCTCCACCGAAACCTGGTTCGAGAGTCACCTGCTCGCCTTCGGCGCAGAGCAGTCGCGGCTCACCGGCTCAACAGTTGACATCGACGAAATGAGAGTTGCTAGTCGCTAGTCGCTAGTCGCTAGTCGCTATTGGTTACTAGTGCCTTTTGACTATTGACCACTGATCAGTAGCCGCCTAGACCGAGGAGGCTCCGGACCATCTTGGCGGTGGCGCCCCACAGCACCTCCCCGTCGATGTCGAAGAAGTACACCGGGCGACCGTTCCAGTCCTCGACTCGCCATCTCGACTCTGCCCGCAGCGACCGGACGGAAGGCGTGAGTATCCGATCGACCTCGTTCGGATCGGGTACCAGGTCGGGGACACCTGGCAGCCGTCCCACGACGGGTACCACCATCCGTGGATACGTAACGGTGTGGATGGCCGGGAGGTAACCCAGAACTGCGACCTCCCCAGGATCTATCCCCACCTCCTCGTGGGCTTCGCGCAGCGCGGTGTCGAGGGGGGTCTCTCCCGCCTCCGGTTTACCGCCCGGAAAGGCGAGATCTCCACCATGAGTCGGCAGGTGAACCGGCCGCCTGATGAGCACCATCCGTATCTCCCCTCCGTCTGGGTAGAGGGGTGCGAGAACTGCCGCCCTCTGCACGGGACTGTCCGGGGGCGGATGCGGGTGCACTTCCAGCGACTGCCAATAGTCCTTCATCCCCCGGAATGGTACGCGAGATGCGTCCCTCCGCTTCCGCCGACCACGGCGGCGCCATGCCGAAGCCTTTAGGCTCCACCTGACATGAACCGTCGACCCCGCGAACCCTTGCCGCCTGCGGACCGTCACAGCGAACGTTTCGTGCTGCGCCCGTTCCGCAGGAAGGACATCGACCCTCTGTTCAAAGCGGTCACCGTCTCCCTGCCTGAGTTGGCGGAGTTCCTGCCATGGGCGGCAACCCCGTACACGAGAGCCCGGGCCGCAAGCTTCGTACGGGAGAGCATCCAGTCGTGGAAGGAGGCCCGTGCCTACGACTTCGCGGTCCGCCGACCCCACGCCCCGGGTCGCCACATCGGCAACGTGAGCGTGTGGCACCTGTCCCGCCCTTCCCGCAGCGGCGAGATCGGCTACTGGATCCGAACCGACGAGACCGGCCTCGGCATCGCCACTGAAGTAGCGCGGTCCGCGCTCAGGATCGGCTTCGGCGAACTGGGCATGCACCGGGTCGTGCTGCGGATCGCCCTGGGAAACGTCCCGAGCGAGCGGGTCGCAGACAAGCTCGGCTTCGTCCGCGAGGGCGTCCTACGGGAGGAGATCAAGGTAGGCGACCGGTGGCTGGACCATTCGGTCTGGGGTCTGCTGGAACACGAGTTCCGGCGCTCCGAAAACCCGAAACGATCAATCCTCTAGGAGGGTGCTGAAAAACAGTCTAACGGGGTTCGCTGCCTGGTAAACCGCCCCATACCAGAGCTGTCATCTGCCAGCGAACCCCTTTGCCCGGGCATTTTCGGCACCCTCTAGAACACTCACCATCGTTACCCAGCGGAGCAGAACGCCGCCGATCGCCTGGTAACCGTTCCCATGAGCGGAAGCCGAGGGGGACTAGCCGGGTTGAGAGGCGAAGTCGCTGGCGTCTACAGGGTAGCTGCGAACGTACTCGAGGATCTCGCTCCGGAAGAACTTGAACGTCCGCCCGCCAGGAAGCCGGTAGGCGGGGAGCCGGCCCTCTCGTGCGTACTTCCGCACCATCTGCACGTTCATGTCCAGGAGGTCAGCCACTTCCTGAGCCCCGAGAATCCGATCGTCTTCGCGTGCCATAACTCGTCCCTTTCCAGTCGGGAGGTATCATCGTCGCCGGTGATACCCGGTGTTATCATGTGGTGACCCGCCACTGGCCGGATGCCTAAGCTGTCGTCCGACAGGCTACCGCAACCCAAGCGAGCCAAGGATAGTTTACCTTACTTCTCGGCTGTCCGAATGCATATTCGATGGACATCCGCCGAAAGGGGTCGAGACTGCGCCGGATACGACCGTCGAGTGCCAAATGGTGGGGCAACCGTTCCCACATCATCTACACGATCACTGTCTTCGTAGTCCTGGCGTCGCTCGACAACGCCGCGATCGCTCTCTACCCGGCCCTGACCAAAGTGATGGCCGCCGACCTAGAGGTGGGGGAATCGAGACTCGGTCTGGTGACGGCCCTGGTGATCCTGGTCTCCGCCGTGACGGCCGTGGCCTGGGGCTACTACGGAGACCGGTCCCGCCGCAAGCCTCTCATGTTCTGGGCCACAATCCTCTGGAGCCTCGGGTTGCTGATGGTGGCCAGATCCCGGTCTCTTGCCGAACTGGCCTGGTGGTCGGCCGTGGTAGGAGTAGGGCTGGGAGCCATAGCCTCGGTGGGATTCTCGATAATCTCGGACTTCATATCCCCGAAACGCCGAGGCCTCGCGATGAGCTTCTGGGGACTGTCCCAGGGTACGGGCGGTTTCTTCGGCATACTGGTGGGCGGGGTGCTGGGGGCCGGGAACTGGCGAGCCCCCTTCGTGGGCCTGGCCTTGATCAGCATCGGAGTGGCATTCGTCTATCTGACAACCCTCGACGCCCCTCGTGCGAGATCGGAGCCCGAGCTGGCCGCGGCATTGGCCGCCGGCGGAAGCTACGAATTCCGGATCGAGAGGTCCGACCTGGCCCGCCTGTGGCTTACCCGCACCAACCGGTGGCTCATCCTGCAGGGGCTCACCGCGCAGTTTGCCTACGGATCGTTGATCTGGGTACCTCTCCTGTATCAGAGCAAGGTCCAGGCCCTGGGCTACGACCTGAGCACGGCCACCGCGGTCGGCGCGGTGTTCGGTGCGATCTTCCAGATCGGTGGGGTGACGTCGATACTGACCGGGCATCTGGGGGATCGGTTCCAGCGCCGCACCGCTAGGGCCAGGGCGATCATTTCCATGGTGGGGATCCTCGGCGCCATCCCGTTTTTCGTGGCCTTTTTCTTCATCCCGCTGACCGGACTCGACATCCCCACCGGCGAGGGCAGCATGGCCATAGTCGTGGCCACGCTGGCCAGTGTCGTCACCAACCCGTATGCCGCTACCGCCTTCTGCCTATCCGTGATCGCCCTGGCATTCACTTCGGCAGACTCCGCCAACTGGTTCGCCCTCATCTCGGATGTCAACCTCCCTGAGCACCGGGGAACCGCCTTCGGGCTGGGAAACCTATCCAACGGTATCTCCCGGACGCTCGGAAACGGTCTCACGGTGGTAGCAGCAGGCCTCCTGACGGCCCGCTTCGCCGCACCTTGGAACTACGCCATCGGGCTGACGGCGTTCCAGGTGTTCTTCATACCCACCGGGCTGTGCTACTGGATGGCGTCCAAGACCTGCCCCGGCGACATCGAGCGCGTCCGCAAGCTGCTCGCCAGACGCGGGCGGGAGGCCTTCGCAGCGATCGACAAACCGGATGGCCAATAGTCCACAATCCACTGTCCCGAGTGGGTGGGTGGACCGGTTACCCCCGCCCCATTCCTGATCGGTCCCTGGCCGCTCGCCTCATTGGGCCTCCGTACCGGCTCGCAATGAGGTACCCTCGATGGAGCAGGCTCGGTAGCCTGCCTGCCTGGTAGCGCTCTGAACCGGACCGTCGGCGTGTCGGTCGCCCGATACGTCGACTGGAAAGTGGGCGCAGCGAGACTGCCCGGGGCCGGAGCACGGCAAGGGCTCGGCGTGGGGCCGACTGCGTGACTTCTTCGGCAGCCAGTACGCCGGAGCCTGCATAACCGATCGAGGAGACCTGTTTGCCTAGGGACGACGTTCTACGAGTTCAGGGAAGCGTCATCGAGACCCTGCCCAACGCCATGTTCAGCGTACAGATCGACGGAGGGTTGAAGGTCCTCGCCCGTGCGTCCGGGAAGATGCGCCGGGGCCGCTTCATTCGCATCCTGCCGGGGGACCGGGTGGATGTGGAACTGTCGGCATACGACCCCAGCCGGGGCCGGATCGTCTGGCGCTACAAGTAGTAAGTGGTCCGGCGTCAGGGGTCAGGGATCACGGTCGGTGAGTCGTACGTTACGTACTGCGATCATTGATGAATCATCGCCACCAGCACTAGCCACCAGCCACTAGATCAGCATCCGGATCGCTGATCCCACAGCAGCTACCACCAGCACCCATCTCGCCCAGGCAGCCCCTTTGCTCACCGCCAGCTTGGCCGCGAGGTAAGCGCCCGAGGAGTAGCCAGCCGCCAGCACCAGGCCCAGTGTCAGGTCTACATGCCCGGCCAGGAAGTAGAACGGCAGGGCAACCACGGTGAAGCTGAGGATCAGGGCCACTTTGGCGCCGTTGCCGCGCAGCAGGTCGAACCCCGAGCCCAGCACCAAGGCGGTGAGCAACAGGATGCCTGCCCCGATCTGGACTAGGCCCCCGTAGAACCCGATGAACACGAACACGATGGTTCGCCACAGCGGAGACAGCCGCGCCGGCACGTCCTCCAGCCAACGTTTGGCATTGAAGACTACCGAAAGCGCCACGAAGAGCAACACCACCGCGAATACCCGCTGCATCCCCTCCGGCGATAACCGGGTGGCGGTCCAGGCTCCCGCGGCGCTCCCCACCAGAACCGGAGGAAGCAACCGACCGACTCTCCGCCATGCGATCGACTCGCCCTGCTGGTACGCGCTGACCGCGGCGATGTTGGCGAAGAAGACCGCAACCCTGATGGTGCCGTTGGCGATGTTGGCATTGGCCATGAGGGTCACCAACGGGACGGTCAGGGCCGAGCCACCTCCGGCCACCGCGTTGATGAAGCCGGCACCGAACCCGGCAAGGAACAGGACGACAAGCTCTAGTTCCGTGACCTACACCCTCAACAAGCGACTAGCCACAAGCCACAAGCCACAAGCCACTACAGATACAGGCCTGCGGATGTCTCATCCCCCTCATCGGGCGACCTGCCGCTGCGTATCTGCTTCAACTGCGCCCGGGCTGCCATCTGCTGGGTCATGATGGCAGCGTGTATACCGTTGAACAGCCCCTCGAGCCAACCGATCAACTGGGCCTGCGCGACTCGGATCTCGGCCTGGGTGGGAATCTCCCTGTCCAGCGGAACGAACACATCGGCCAGTTCGGCCCGGAGATCATCGGTCAGAACGCTGTTCAACTGATCCATCGATGCCTCGAACACGGCTCGCAACCGAACCCTGCCCTCCTCGTCCAGGGTGGCGGTTCTTACCTCTTCCAGCATCGACCTGGTCATCGAAGCGATCCTCAGCAGCTTGGCCGGCTCTTCGATGCGTTCCGGAACCTCGGCGTCGGCGGCTGCCGACTCGACCACCATCAACGCTGAGTCCGACGCCTCCGGACCACGAGCCGCCCCATCATCGATCATCGAAGCCTCCCATCTCCCGGGATTCCACATGCAGGAAACACTCGCCAATGCGGGTACTCACGATAGTGCTATACGGGCAGTACGAGAGTCGCTCCTCACCCGCGGACCGTCTCAAGCCCGCCTATCCCCCGGTCACGCACCGAGCCGTCCCAGAGTATCAATCGAGCCACTCGTCGAGCACAAGGTGCGAGTCTCGCCTGCGCTCTCCGCGCGCCATCAGCCTCAGTCCGCGCACCCAGACCGGTAATACGACCCCGAAGAACCTTCTCCAACTGGCGATCAGGGCAACCGTCAGATAGAAGGCCGGGAGCCACCTCAACGTGCCATGGATGGTCGCGGACCATAGAAAGACCCCGAGCAGGTAGCCGGTGCCCATCATGACCACCGACGGGTTGTGTGAAACCAAGGATCCGACGAACACGACAGCCGCAACAGGTGCCACGGTCCACCAGGACACATAACCACCGAAGCCCAAGCCCAGACCGAGCCCGACCGCAACCCAGGAGTCAGCCCGCAGGTCCCATCTCTTGAGCCGAGTGTCGCGGGCAGCAGCCCTCGCAAAACGACCGTCGAAGTAGTCGGTGCACCAGGCAAGGCCCACCAAACCGACAGCCATGTCGACATGTCGATTCGCCACGAGCCAGGCGAGAAGTGGGGCACTCACCAACCGTGAGAACGTGAGCAGGTCGGCGACGGCCGCGCGATCGACGACCACACCCTCGGCGCCCAGGTTGCGTTCCATTGAACTACTCCGGTCTACAACCCCTCTCTATTGCAATGCTACGCGTTTCGCGCTTAGGGCGGACACCGATCTCTGGTGTTTCCTCTGCAGCTCCCGGAGGCCGAGCGCGGCCACCCGACATCCGACAACGCGGCCCGGTAGCCGCCGGCAGGGCCTGTCCGACGAACATGGCTGCGACGCCGGAGACCGATTGGCCATTCAAACGCCAATGGCACTCTGGCTACGATCGTGTCAACACGAACGCCGCCCAACGCTCCAGCGGCGGCGTTCATGCCCGCGTAGCTCAGGGGATAGAGCAACCGCCTCCTAAGCGGTAGGTCGCAGGTTCGAATCCTGCCGCGGGCACACCGTTTCTGGCCGTTTCTTGGTGGTTCATGCTGTTCTAAACTCCCATGTCATTGGGCATTTTTTAGGATATGGCATCCCATAGGACACTCCTCGGCCAACCATGCGTCATGTCGCTCGCTTTCCCAGGTTGTTTCTGGTAGTTTCATCGTAATGTGGGACGCTAAGGGGGACGTTCAGAGGGCGAAAGGAGAGGGAATTGCCCAAACGAACAGCCGCATTCGTGCGATCAGTTACCAAACCAGGCAAATACGGCGACCAGCACGGCCTGATCCTACGAGTCCAGCCGTCCGGGGCGAAGGCATGGATCTGGCGGGGAACCGTCAACGGGAAACGACGCGACCTCGGGTTGGGCCGCTACCCGTATGTGAGTCTGGCCGAAGCCCGGGCGAAAGCATTCGAGTACCGCAAAGAGGCAATGGAGGGCGGCGACCCCTCCCTGTTACGATCCGGGGCTATTCCGACGTTCGCAGCAGCCACCGAAGCGGTGATCGTTCTGCACGCAGGCAGGTGGAAGAACAGCACAACCGTAGATGATTGGCGGTCCAGCCTCGGGACCTATGTACTGCCTGCTATCGGCTCGATGCGCGTGGATAAGGTCACGACAGCTGACGTGATGGATTGCCTGTCTCCGATATGGAACGCCAAACCCGAAACAGCCCGAAGGGTCCGGCAGCGGGTCGCCAGAGTCATGAGATGGACAATGGCCCAAGGGTACCGCCAGGACAACCCGGCAGGTGACGCGGTGCTGGCGGCTCTCCCGAAACAGGAGCACCGCCAGAAGCATCACCGCGCACTGCCTCATCGTGAAGTTACGGCTGCTGTCCGAAAGGTCAGGGCTGCTAACCATGTTGATCCAACAGTTCGCTTGGCGTTCGAGTTCGTGGTGCTGACTGCAGCCCGGTCGGGAGAGGTTCGCGGAGCACTCTGGTCGGAGATAGACCTTGAAACGGCCACTTGGACGATACCGGCAGGGCGAATGAAGGGTGGTCGCGAGCATAGGGTACCTCTCTCCGGCCCTGTCCTGGAGTTGTTGGCCGAGGCCCGCCTCTACTCGGACGGCCCACTGGTGTTCCCCCGCCGGACGGGGGGGCAGATTCCTGCTTGGATGCTTGGAAAGCTACCCGGCAGGATCGGCATCGACAGCACGCTGCACGGTATGAGGAGCTCGTTCCGGGACTGGTGTGGCGAATCCGGCGTGGCCCGCGAAGTCGCCGAGGCCTGTCTCGCCCACCGGGTCGGAAACGTAGTGGAACAAGCCTACGCCCGGAGCGACCTGCTACAGCGGCGCCGCGAACTCATGGAGGCTTGGGCGCAGTATGCCGCCTCGGATAGAGGCTAGCCGGTAGCCAGTGGACCGCGATTGCGGAGGTTGCACGGACGAAATCGCAAGCACCCTTGGTGCAGTCCGGATCGCGCGGGTCGAGCCCACACAGGCACAGCTAAGCCACGTACGCGAGTTCCTTGTGGGCTTGCTCCGTGGGCGAGTGTGACATGGAGTTCCCCCCTGTGGCCGGACATTCCCATAGTGAGCGCGTTCGGTCTCCGAGAATGGGACGGCGCGCTGGGAAGGAGTCCCTGTTGGGAGGGAAACGACCACGAAGAAGGTTCTCGGATGAGTTTTCACTCGCCCCGACGGGGCGAGTGCTGTCAACGTCGGGTGAAAATAGTGAGCACTTCTGGCCGGTCGAGAATTGCGCGGTTGTTCTGTAGTTTTCGGTGACCCTGGGGCCGTTTGGTCGGTTCTGGGGAGGAAAGGATGTATGAGGTGCATGATTGGGCTGAGGTTCATCGGCTGGTTCGGTCGGGATGGCCTGTCGAAGTCGAGGGTGGCTGAGCGGTTGGGGATGAGCCGCAAAGACGGTGGCTCGGTTGTTGAGTCTGGATGCGTATAAGGGTTCGATCGGGGTGATGCTCGAGAGGGATCCGAGCGTGCCGGCGAGGGTGATCTTGGAGCGGCTGCGCCGGGAGGGCTATGACGGTCGGTGTCAGCATCCTCAAGGATTATCTGGCCCGGGTGCGTCCCTCGAGGCGGGAGCCGAGGGTGTATCAGCGTACCGCCTATTTGCCCGGGGAGTTAGCTCAGTGCGACTGGTGGCAGCTGCCGGGGTCGGTTCCGGTGGGTGGTGGTGCTTCCCGGAGGGTGTTTGGGCTGGTGACCACGTTGCCGCACTCTGCTGCGCACGTGGCGGTGTTCTCCCAGTTCTGAGACCGCAGCTGATATTCTGTGAAGCGTTGCGGAGGTCGGTCCGCCGCCTTGGTGGTGTCCCAGAGGGGGTGGTGGTGGATCGGGACACCTCGATTGTGGTATCGAAGTCCCGCCCGGCACGTGTTCATGACCCGGTGGCGGCATTGTTCGCAGGCGTTGCAGATCCGTCCCATCATCCTGTTACCCCGTCGGCCGGACTCTGAGGGCCAGGTCGAGCGGACTATCGGCTATCTGGAGGGGTCGTTCCTCCCGCTGCGTTCCTTCAGCTTCGATCGCAGATGGTCGGAGCTCAGCATGATCGGTGGTCCCGGAGGTGGCGTTCGAGCGTCACCACCGAAGAGTCGGCGCGAAGGTTGCCGACGCCTGGAGAACCGAGAAAGGCTTCCTGTATGCGTTGCCTGATCCGCTCCGGATACCCACCGTCGCACCGAGGTGCGGGTGAGTCGGGACGGTTTCTGCCGCATCGGCGATGTTGACTACTCGACACCGCCAGGACTGGCCGGAAGACGGGTGAGCGTCCGTGTCTCGCATCGCGAAGTCGTGATCCACGTCGACGGCCGCCAGGTCGCCCAACATCGGCGCAGCCATATTTCCCTGCCGATGTCGTGCTCGATCCTGCCCATGCCCGCCTATTGCGTCTTGCCCGCCAAGCCCGCACCCGACTGGTAGCCGCTGACGCGGACATTCCCGAAGTCGACCTGGCCTGCTACGACGCTCTCATCGGGGCCTGCTGATGGGCGGTCTCACCACCGAAGTGGCGTTCCTCTCCCGAGCTCTCAAGATGCCCCGCATCCGCCAAGTCGCCCCAGACATGGCCAAGACAGCCCGCGCCGAGGGATGGGATCCCCTCGAGTTGCTGGTCAAGGTCCTCGCCGAAGAAGTCACCGCCCGCGAAACACACGGAGGACAGAACCGCATCCGCGCGGCCAAAACCCCCCAGACAAAGACCCTCGACAATGTTCGACTTCGCCCACCAACGATCAGTATCACGAGCCCAGATCGCCCACCTCCACCAACTCGACTTCGTCCCCAAGAGCCCACAACGTGATCTTCCTAGGCCCACCCGGAACCGGCAAAACGCATCTCTCCATCGCCCTGGGAGTCCAAGCAGCCCACCGCGGTTACCGAGTAGCGTTCGCTACCGCCACCCACCGGGCTCACCCGACTCTCCGAAGCCAAAACCAGAGGCAACCTCACCCAAGAACTCGAACGGCTCGCCAGAATCCCCCTCATCGTCATCGATGAAGTCGGATGTGCGCCACGAGGCGCTGTTGGATCGTGCGGGTTGAGAAGCCCGCCGCCGG
>JAPPFW010000060.1 GCA_028821575.1 bacterium
TCACCCTCGCCCTCATCCACGACACCCTCAAAGCGTGAACAGGCCCTAGCAACTAGCAACTACTCATCATGGGCAAGGACACCCTGGTGGGATGGGCCCGGTTGTGCAGGACGGTCTGCGTTGCTGGGACGGTGCCGAGCGGGCCCTCCGTCAACGGCTTGGCGCCGGTGTTCAGATTGCGGTCCCACTGCGGGAAGTCGGAGCTGGCGATGTCGAGCCTTAGTCGCGACCCCGCGCCCACCCGGGCTCCAACCGGACCAAGGTCGATCTTGAACTCGTATACCTTCCCCGGGGTGAGCAGCTTCGGGGAGGCCAGTGACTCCCGGTAGCGGGCCCGCAGGATCCCCTCTTGGAGATTCACGGACTTGCCCGACTCGTCGACCACGCACAGGCGGGCGGTGAAGTCGGTGTCGGTGGCGGTGGTCGCCGCGTACAGGGTCACCTCGACGTCTCCAATCAATTCGATGTCCTCGGCCAGGGGTTCCGACGTGTACACGAGGATCATGCGGGAGACCTCCGCGGCATGCTGGTTGGCGGGTCCCATAGGGGTGATCGTGTCGAAGCAGCACGAGTGACCACCCATGGACGGGATGGGCACGCCCGGTTCGTGTATGTAGAGGTCGGGGGGTTCGTCCCCCGGCGGGGTCCTGTCCAGGGTGCCGTCCCCGAACTTGGAGTTTGCACGACCCTGCGAGTGGATGAACCAGTCCTCGGGGACCACCTGGGGGGGCGGCCACGCGTCGAAGTCGCGCCGGCCTCCGTCGAGTGTGAACGCCGTGACCCTGCTGTCGAGGACTCCCGTCTCCCGGCCCTTCAGGGTCTGGTCGAACCACCGGACCAGCCAGGAGTCGATCTCCGGTGTCGATGGACCTTCCGAACCGAGGCGGCTGACGGGGGTCCACGGCATGTGAGCCCACGGTCCTACCACCAGCTTCTGGCTCTGGCGGGTCCGCTCGTCGCGGCCGGAACCGGAGAGCCCGACGAAGTTCTTGATGGTGCCGGTGAGGAATACGTCGTACCAGCCGGCAACGTGGAGCGCCGGGACGTCGATGCGGCTGTAGTCCTCGTCGATGCTCCATCGCCTCCAGTAGTCGTCGTAGGTGCAATGGTCCACCCAGTCCTTGAAGTAAGGGGCGTATGGCACCTGGAGCGGCGGGTAGTCGGCCACCGGCAGCGACCAGTACCAGGCCGGGGCGTTGCCGAGACCTGCTGCCAACTGGTTGTAAGCCGCCACGTCCCCGGCTCGCTGGGCGGTCTCCAAGGCGAGCAGAGTGGCCCAGTAGCCGATGAAGGCCAGGGCGAACGCACCGCCGTTGTACGTCCACCCGTCGTAGTACTGGGACGCGGTGAAGGCCGGGGTTATCGAGGCGAGGGAGGGTGGCGCCGCGATGGCGGCCAGCAGTTGGGTGGCGCCGACGTATGAGAACCCCATCATCCCCACCTGGCCATCGCTTCCCGGTAGGCGGGCTGCCCACTCCACCGAGTCGTAGCCATCGGCCATCTCATGGAGATAGGGGTAGAAGTCACCGTCGGAGGCATAGCGTCCACGGCAGTCCTGGGACACCACGACATATCCCTGCGCGGCGAACCAGGCGGGGTGCGCGCTGCCGAAGGTGGGCGTACCGGACCGCTTGTCGTAGATACTCCTGATCACCAGCACCGGAAGGTCGGCATCGGTCCGGGGCCGGTAGACATCGGACCGCAGCACCGTGCCGTCCCTCATGGTCGCTTCCACGTCTCGCTCGACGGTGACATCGAGACCCGGCATCGGCTCGATCGGGCGTGTGGGGGTCATGGCTCTCCTAACAGATGGACACCCGGAAGGTCCGGGCCGGTCGGTAGCATTCTGCGGAACGGAGGCGGGCGAAGCAACCGGACCGCACAGATGGTCCGGTCGGTCATCGGCAGGCAACGGAGGCGCGCATGAGCGAATTCAGAGACCAGACCCTGTACGAAGAGGGATCCGACGCCGGTGGTATGCCCCTCGAGCACGTGAGGACCTTCCTGGGCAGCCCGGACAGCACATGGTTGCTCAAGCTGTGCTTCACCAAGGAGGACGGATGGCCGATGGTGGTGCCTCTCTGGTACACGTGGGACGGCGAGGCCTTTTACGTGGTGGGACGCAAGCGGTCCCAGTGGGTCGAGGACCTCAAGCGTGATCCCAGGTGTGCGGTCTGCATCGAGGAACTGGCCCATCCCCGGATCCGGAAGGTACTGGCACAGTGCACAGCCGAGGTTCTCGAGGGACCCGCCAAGGGTGAGGGGTCGCAGTGGGTGCCGGTCGCCGAGGAGATGGCCGAGCGCTACCTCGGGCCCGAGGGGCCTGAGCAGTTGAAGATGTCCTGGAGCTGGGAACGCTACCTCGTGAAGCTGACGCCGCGAGACGGCAAGCTCACCACCTGGCAGGGCGCCGACTGGGCACTCCGATACTTCGATCCCGGCCAGCGGCCCGACCTTGAGGCCAAGGCGCAGAAGAACCGGGGGCCCGCGGCGTGAGGTCGCTGGCCCGACCGGCCAATGCTCTCCCCCGCTCCGAGATCCGGGTGCTCTTCGACCGGGCGGCGGAACGTCCGGGCGCCATGCGGCTCGAGGTGGGCGAACCCAGCTTCAACACGCCCGACCACATAATCGAAGCGGCCCTCAGGGCAGCCCGGGAAGGCCATACCGGATACGGCCCCAACGGTGGTCTGGCCTCCCTACGAGAACTCCTCGCCCACAAGATCCGGCAGATCGATGGATTCGAGGTCTCGCCCGGCGACATCGTCGTAACCCCGGGGGGTATGAACGCCCTGTACTCGTGCTACCGGGCCCTAATCAACCCCGGCGACGAGGTGCTGCTCCCCACGCCCGGCTTCCCCAACATGGATGCCATGGTGCGGATGATGGGCGGGTGCCCGGTCTTCTATCCCCTCCGGGCTGCCGACGGATACCTGCCGGACCCGGAACGCATCGCCGCCCTCGCCACAGAGCGCTCCACCACCCTGTTCGTCAACACCCCGGCCAACCCCACCGGAGCGGTATTCCCGGCCCGGCTGATGCAAGACCTCGTCGAGTTGTGCAACCGCCACGATCTGTGGCTCCTGTCCGACGAGGTGTACGACGAACTGGTGCTCGACCAGGGGTCGGTCCACACGTCCGCGGCCCGATTCGACACAGAGGGTCGGGTGATCACCGTCTTCAGCTTCTCGAAGGTATACGCGATGACCGGCTGGAGGGTGGGCTACGCCGCCGCTCCGAGCCCGGTGGCGGACCTGATGCGCAAACTGCAGGAACCCCAGGTGTCGTGCCCGAGCACCATCTCCCAGAAGGCAGCCGAGGCGGCTCTGCTGGGACCCAGGGAACCCATCCGGGCCATGCTCGACGCGTACCGGCGGCGCCGCGAGGTTGCCGTGGCGGCCGCCGCTGAGGCCGGGCTGGGCTTCGTGGCCCCGGCAGGGACCATGTACATGATGCTGGAAGTGGACACGGGAGGTCGCTCGATGCTCCGATTCGCGCTTGACCTGCTCGACGATCACGCGGTGAGCGTGGCGCCCGGCTCGGTCTTCGGGCCGGGAGGCGACGGCTACGTGCGTATCTCGCTGGCTGCCGAGGACGGCACGATCGCCGAGGGCTTGCGCCGGATTGGGGCCTTCAGCCGGGCCCGAACCCTGGTGGGCTAATGACCCTGGGAATGGAGTCGACCGAGTCCAGCCTGCTTGCCTACCTGGCTGAACACAAGGACGAGATCCTCGAGTTCGCAAGGGAGTTGGTCCGCACGCCATCTCCCAACCCACCGGGGGACGAGCGGGCGGTGGCCGACGCCGTTACGGCCCGGCTCGCAGAGCTGGGCATAACCGACGTGGAGCGGCTGGGCGCCAAACCTGATCGACCGAACCTGATCGTCCGGCTCCGGGGAACCGGCGACGGGCCCACCCTCATGCTGTCGGGACATCTCGACACCAAGCCGGCCGGCGACCTCGAGGCCTGGGAGACAGATCCCTGGGATCCGGTGCTGAGAAACGGAAACCTGGTCGGGTTGGGATCCGGTGACATGAAGGCGGCGGTGGCCGCAATGGTCTACGCACTGGGTGCCATGAAGGCGACCGGAACCTTCTCGGGCCAACTGGTGGCCGTCTTCACCGCCGATGAGGAGGCCGGATCGGCACTCGGCTCCAAGTGGTTGGCCGACAATGGTCGGCTGGAAGCCGACGTGGCCGTGATTGGGGAGCCGAGCGGGATCGAGCGCGAGTGGGAGTCGCTCCACCTGGTATCCCGTGGGGCGGCCCTGTTCAAGATCAAGATCACCGGTACCCAGATGCACTCATCGATCTCGGACCGGATCAAGGGAGTCAACGCCACCGTCAAGATGGCCCGCCTGATCGACCGGATGGACCGTGATCTCGGCGCCTACCTAACGTACGAGCCTCATCCCCTGAGTCCTACCGGTCCCACCATCAACGTTGGCGTTATGGCGGAGGCGGGAGTCTTCTACGGGGTTTACCCGGGGAACGCCGAGTTCGCATGCGACCTCCGCACGCTCCCCGGAATGGACGAACAGCAGTTGATCGACGACATCAACCGTTTCCTGACCGCGGCCATGGCTGAAGATCCCGATCTCAGGGCCGAACTGGTGTGGGAGTTGATGGTGCCTGCCACCGAGATCCCGGCCTCCGAACCGATCGTTGGGATCCTGCAGGAGGCCGCGGGGGAAGTACTCGGCCGGACACCGCGACTGGACGCCTTTCCTGGCGCCACTGACGCCCCGCACTTCCAACTGACTGCCGGGATCCCCTGTGTCGCTGCCTTCGGACCGGGGATGCTGCCCCGTGCCCACAGCCCCAACGAGTTCATGGCCGCGAAGAGCGTGTCTGAGGCGGCCGACATCTACACCCTCGCCTCCATCCGCTACCTAGGAGTACCCGAATGAGCATCCCGACCGCCGAGTTGTGTGCTCGCTACCGGTGCCTCTACGTGCCGGCAGTGTGCGACGCCCTGTACTGGATGGGGCTCCCCGAACAGGTACTACCCAGCTATCTACGACCTCTCTTTCCCGAGCAGCGCATCGCGGGGATTGCCTACACCATCCGGGGCGAAGCCATCCATCCGCACATCGGGCGGGATCCGGGTATCGAGCGGATCACCTCGTACCTCGAGATGTTCGAGCAACTGCAGCCCGACAACGTGCTGATCTCCGTCAACCCCGACAGCCACGTGGGACATCTGGGCGAACTCACCGGCAACTCAGCCCAGCGCCATGGCTGCGTGGGGGTGATCCTCGACGGGAACCTGCGCGACATCGAAGGCCTCAGGGACATCGGCCTCCAGGTCTTCTATCGGGACCTCTCACCGCTAAACGCCATTGGTCGATGGGAGATGGTCGCCTCCCAGGTACCGGTGACGATCGGGAGTGTGACGATCAACCCTGGAGACGTGATACTGGCCGAGTTCGACGGAATCCTGGTGATTCCGGCCGCGGACGCCGAGCGTGTGCTGATCCAATCCGAGGAGATAGTGGGCGCGGAGAAACTGGTACGCAAGGAGATGCAGGCGGGCGAGTCACCCCTGTCGAGCCTGAACCGGCATGGGTACATCTAGGTGTTAGGTGTTAGGTGTTGGCGGGAATTAACGATTCCCGGTTGAGTTGTTGCGGTGACCTGAACGTCCCCTAGCCAGCCACCGCCACCTGTCGCACCTCACACGGGACGGCCGCGCGACGATCCAGCCTAAAGGTAACGACGGACACCGGCGTCCGGCCAGCCCCCTAACACCTGGCACCCGGCACCCGGCACCCGGCACCCGGCACCTGGCCCCTAGCTCCGTCTGATCACGCCGCAGGCCACCCTCGCGCCGGTGTTTGCGTGGTCGTCCTCGCCGTAGGTGTCCGGCTTCTCGTTGATGACCACGGACGAACCGTCATCGTCGAATAAGGAGTGGTCCTCGCCCGAAGCCAGAGTCACCCCCTCCGTGTAGAAATCGGCTCGGGCGGTTCCGTCGGACGCGGCGTAGAGGTTGGGGAGATCACCTCCGTGGGCACCGGCCGTATCGCCGCGCTTCCAGTTGGGGTGGACGAATCCGCTGTAATTCTCACTGGGGTCGAAATGGTCGCCGGCAGCCGCGAAGTCAGGCGCGCAGACGCCCACCGCGTGGATGTTGATCGCGTGGCCGCCCGGAGCTAGGCCCTCCACGTCCGCCGCTACCAAGACGCCCTCGGGCCCCTGCGTGAAGTTGACGGTACCCATCGTGTCACCCTCCGGAGAGTGCAATACCGCGCTGGCGGTTGCGCCGATGTCGGGGCCGGACCCACACGCCAACAGCACCAACGACATCGAGACCGCGCCCACGTGGCGAAGGCCGGTACGAAACGCTAGCAGCACGGGAGTCTCCTTTCGTCCAAGCCTCCTCCGGCGCGGCCCGTACCGCGGCGGGCACCGGAGGTGCGATCTCGAACCCCCGTACCGTACCCCTATTCCTGATCAACTATATCCAGATTCAATCCTAGATGAGTCCCACAGGCCCGTAGTCTGGTCGGTAGTCGAGGCAGATGTGTGTCTACCTCAATCAGAGGCCATTCTCCGGGTCGCTGCCTCCAGCGCCGCCACCAGGTCGGGAGCCGTCCGCACATCGCTCCCGAAGCGGGAGGCACCGGCCTCCGTCGCGGCAACGCCCACGAATCCGCACCCTGCGCCGGCGGCCGCCTCGGCGTCCCAGGTGGAGTCACCGATCATCACTGCATCCGCCGGAGGCACACCGAGCAGGCGGCAAGCCTCGAGGATCTGATCGGGGGCCGGCTTGGGACGCTGGTCTGCCCGACGCGGGACCAGGGCGGGGACATCGACTCCATGGCGCCGGAGGGCGGCACGGGCCGGTTCCTGAGACAGCAGGGTCACCACCGCTCTCGGCAAATGCTCAGAGCAGGCCATGGCCTCCGCCAGGCGGGGCATGGGGTGCGAGAGGGGAACCGCCCGCAGCTCGTGTGCGGTGATCAGGTCCGAGACCTGGGCCCAGCGGCGATCCCCGCTCAGCGACACCAGGATCGACATGCACAGCTGGGTCGGAGTGTCCCAATCGGTCGCCGGCGTCGGTGGATCTCCCCAAGCGCCGACCAAGACCTCCACATCTGCCAGAGCGGCCGCGTAGTCGGTGTAGGTTTGGACGTCCACGAGCGTTCTATCGAGGTCGAAGAGTAAAGCTCCGGTCATCGAACCTCCCCGGTGACCCCACCTGGACACGTGAACGCGGACCGCCGGGGAATCCGGCCAGCCCCGGACTCGGGGTCCGGTCCGGCGCAACCCGTCAAGGAACTCAGGTCGGCGGGAACTTGACTATCCGCTTGGGTGTGATCTTGCAGATCACCCGCTCCGACATGATGGGCCTCGGGTACTCATCCACCGCCAGGTACTTGTGCGACAGCGCATCGATGTGCGACCGCGCCACCGGCCCGGTGACGGTTCCGGTGACCTCCCCCCGTACCTCCACGTAGGACCAGGGATTGTCGCGATGGACGATCAGCACGGTGACGGTTGGGTTGGCCATCATGTTCTTGAACTTGCGGCGGTGCACCTCCGTATTGATGAGGATGTGTTCCTCGTCGGCATCTACCCACATCACATGCACCTGCAACGTCCCATCCGGCATGATCGTGGCCAGGGATGCGAAATTGGGACCTCGCGCCAACTCCCGCGCTCTCTTGTCGAGCATCTTCACCTCCATCAGGCCGGGTTCCGGATACCGATCACCCGCCGGGTTGGAACGGGCGGCAGGCGACCGCCGCGCGATGCTCATAGGAAGACCCTCCATACGCAAACCCGGCACCGCACGCGAACGCCCGGCAGGAAAATTCGCGCAACACGGATCGACAACGCTCGCTCTGCATTTGACAGTCCAGCCCTCCGTATCACGACAGCCCATCCGGTCGAACTAGCGTGTAGCCGGTCACACAACCTGGAGGTAGTCGGCGATGCGTTATACGACCGAGCGACAGTTGGCCGCGGCGGATACGATCTCCGACCCCGCGGTCGTGGCGACGGCTGAGATTTCCGCGAACCGCACACTGTCCCTGTCCGTGACTATCCACCCGTCGCCGGAGCCGACCCAGTGATCGACGCGGCTATCGAAGCAATGTCGAGGCGGTCGTCGACGCGGTGAACTATCCGTCCACAAGGAATGTCGTGACGCGCACCGTGGATCCGAGGTCCCCTGTCCAACAAGAGCCACTAATCCCGATTCCGCGAGAGGGTTAGTCAGAATTCCGCGGCGATCCTTCTCAATAGACCCAGGGATAGATCCGGTACTTCACCCTGGCCTTGTATTCGGCCCACTTCTCCGGGCCGTACTTCTCTTCACAGAACTTGTTGTCGTAGCGTTCCCGCGTGGTGAACATGATGGCGACGAAGATGAAGTAGGTCCAGGCCCACAGATTGGTGAAGTGGCCGAACGCCAGGGCCATCCCCAGCGAGATGAAACCCTCACCGCCGTAGTTCATATGGCGGGACAAGCCCCAGAAACCGCTGACCAGGATCTTGCGGTCACCGGCCTCGATGTACTCGGGCTCGATGAAGCCGAGAAACTTGCGGTCGGGCCATCGCTTGAACGTGTACTTCTGCATGGCGGCGCCACGGGCCATGCCCCACCCGAACAGGAAGCTCACTGACGCCCCGATGAGCCAGACATACCTGCCCGGTGACGAGAATCCGGGGTCCGGATGAACAGCCATCCCCCACAGCGGCAGGGTGAACATCCACCCGTAGATCAAGAGCCCACCCCAGAACATCTTGAATCCCATTCGCTCATGGATCAGGTCGTAGGTATATAGCTGGACACGCTCGAATATGAAGTAATCCACGATATACCATGTGAAGAACGCTGTATACAGGACAACACCGGGGTTGGCATCTTCGCCGAAGCGGTCATAGTGGTACGCCACCGCAGACCAGCCGTTGAGCACCACCATCGTCCCGCCGACGACGTAGAAATACATCTTGATGTCGATGCGCTTGTTGAACAACGACAGCTCCTGAGCCCGTCCGATCCACAAGGCCAAGAGGGGGTTCTTCACCTCACCCGGTGGCTGGCTGTACACCGCGATGATGGCGAGAATCAAGGTGACCACCGTTCCGCCGGCCACGGCATAGAGGGTGGACCGGTAGAACCAGTCGCGGGGCATCCCGGTGAGCTCGAAATACCATACGATCACCACGATTGCGAAGACCAGGAGACCGTTCAGCCGGTATCTGCGAGGTTCGCCGGTCTCGGGATTGATGACATAGCCGGGGACACGGCGTCCCGGCACGATGAGCTGTAACACGAAGAACCCGGCGAAGACCACCAGGGGGGTCAGGTACCCCCAGATCGCCTCCGTTCCCGGAAGCTCGACGAGATGGCCGATGCCAAGCCATTCGAACATGACCGAAACCCCTTTCCCCCAGCGATCTCGTGATTGACGATAGCCCCTATCGGCTCGCCGGTCACGGATTCCCCCCGGTTTCAGCGGCGGAGATCCCCCGACGCCGTGACTTGGGAGATGCCGTTGGAATCGCTGAGGGCGTTTGGTCCCAGCGACTTCCGGACACCACGAACCCGATACTGTCAAGGAACCAGTAGCATTCACCCGGTGGACAATCGCGAAGCCAGAAACTTCATCAACAGCAACCACCGTGGGATCCTGCTCACCTACCGACCCGGCGGCGCCCCGCAGATGTCCCCGATCATCGCCGGGGTCGACACCGACGGCTACGTCGTCGTGTCGAGTCGGGAAACGGCCTACAAGGTCGGCAACCTGCACCGCGACCACCGCGCGTCGCTGTGCATGTTCACCGACGGCTTCTTCGGCGGGTGGATACAAGTGGACGGCGTAGCGGATGTGCTGAGCCTTCCAGAGGCCATGGAACCGCTCGTCGACTACTACCGGAGCCTCTCGGGAGAGCACCCCGACTGGGACGACTACCGAGACGCTATGCGCAGGGAACGGCGGGTACTGATCCGGATCGCCATCGAGCGGGTGGGACCGACCAGATTCGGCTAGCCTCGCCCCTCGCATGCCATCCAACTTGATTCTCTACAAATCCTCTTCGTCTTCACTGAAGCAGTCAACGATGATATCGTTCATCGCCGGGAACTCGTTCTGAGCGAAGTCCGCCACGTACTGCCTCAACTTGGCACGCCCTGAACCGGCACTGTCCCAATTGTTCAAGTCGGACTCTTCCATAATGTTCTCTAGCATATGGATGAGTTGATAACCATCCTTGAGCATGCCGCTAGCGAAATTGAACACTCTCGAGTCTCGTTTAGCACGACCGAAAAGGATCGATCGGATGGACTCTTCACCAGGGCCGATTACCAATTGAAGTCTAGCTTGCTTAGGTCCACACTTGAACTCGAACAGTATTAGGGCCTTGGAAGGCCAGCCGGTTCCCGATCTAAAGCACTCGAATCGTTCCCAATCAGTGGAACAGAATCTCACGTACTTGGGACCAGGGTCTTCTAAAGACCACCCATCCTGCTGCCTGATCACATCCCGAAGAGTCTGCTTTATTTCAGCCAGGTAGTCGGGCTTATGGCGATTGATCAATTCGATCACTGACCGGTTCTCCAAGTATATCCTACGGGCAAGCCTACCGATCTCATCAGTCTCTGGCACGATCCTTCTCCTTAGAGTCGAAGCATACTGCTGAAGAAAGAGTCGAACTTCTTCCGTCAGCCTAGCTGTGTTGTCGTCAATAGTCCGTTCAACCAGCTGTAGAATCGTCGAGTAGCTTAGAGGTTGCCAGTATTCGCGTTCCTCTGCCCACTGTGATTCTATTCCTCTCGGCGACAGAAAGACATAATGCCTGTCGAAGTTGTAGTACTCCGTCTCCAATGCTTTACGGTACCGGATTAATTGCTTGCCACCCTCAGGCGCGTATACTTTGTTCTCTATAGCACTAACAAACTTTTTTGTACTGTTGACAACTAGAATGTCCAGTCGGCCCGTCACTTCATCTACTACGTTATACCATTCCCTATATGATTTGGTGCTTGACCAATCGTCGCTAGCTTCGACTCCAGACCAGCCACTCGCTATCAGAAACTCCTTGAGGAAATAGTCGCCAAGGTTGTGACAGTTGTCAGGATCCAGCAGCCAGGTCAGGATTCGAGAGTGGATATCCTCCTGCCACCATAGATCAAGTAATTCGAGGGGGTTGAACTCTCTCGCTTGTGTATTTGTATCCTCCAGCAACTCAGCCAGACGTGGAAGTTCAGGATGGTTGGCGAAGTGCTCTAGCGCCCGGAGTATCTCCACGGTTGTGTCCGCTAGCATCAGTTCCAACTCGACGAGTTTGGGAACCAGTCCCTCCAACGCGGCAACCTGCGCCGCTACTTCGTCTGTTCCCGATCGGGTAGTCACTGCCAAGACAGTCAAGAGCCTAATACGAACACAGTTCGTCGAATCAAACGGCGGCATAAGTCCGGAAGGGTGACCCTTGTGCCTTGCCCGCAATTCAACCATCACCCGGTGGTGGCTCGACAGGAGGCCCAATCGAACGGCAGCCGGCGCCGCGCGCTCGTCCTATGCAAGGAAGCAGATACGGTCAGGCACCGCTCTTATCCCGGACGAGGTTGTAGACGGCGGTCCAGTCCTTCCGGCCCATTCCCTGTTCCTGTGCCGACTCGTAGAATGGGATGGCGGCGATCCCCATCGACCGGGAGGAGTCCGACTCGGCGCTCATCTGCAGGGCTAGACCTAGGTCCTTGCGGGCCAGGTCCACCATGAATCCCGGTTCCAGGTCGTCCGCCAGTACCTTGGCCGGGTATGTGGTGGCGAGGTGCCCGCGTCCTGCTGTGGTGCCCATAAGCACCTCGATGGCGACTTCGCGGTCGACGCCGGCACCCTCCGCGATTGCCAGCGCTTCGGCGACCACGACGTTGGAGACGATAGACAGGTAGTTGTTTACCAGCTTGGTCCTGATGCCGGCGCCTGCCGGGCCGCAGTGGACGATGGTGTCCCCCATGCACTCCAGGACCGGCCTTGCCCGGCTCACGTCCTCAGGGTCACCGCCCACCATGATCAGCAGGGTCCCCTCCTCGGCCTCCCTGGACGTGCGACCGACGGGCGCGTCGATCATCCTGGAGCCCTCCGACTCCAAACGCCGAGCCGTCGCGTCGAAGTGGGCGGGCAGGCCGGTGCTCATGTCTATCAGGAGGGAGTCCCGACCGAGGCTCCCGGCGATCCCACTCTCCCCGAAGACCGCCTTCGCAACATGGTCACCGGTGGGGAGCATCGTGATGACGAAGTCGGCCCCGAGGGCTGCATCCCTGGCGGACCGTGCCGGAGCGGCCCCGTGCTGCCCTATCGCCTCGAGCGCCGCCGAGTCGACGTCGAAGGCCCGCACACGGTGACCGCCCCTGATCAGGTTCCTGGCCATGGGCATTCCCATCACGCCGACCCCGATGAAACCGACCTTGCTCATCCCGATCCCTTCCTGTGGAGTGTCCGAGTGGTGATCGCCCGCTCGGCCGGGTAGGCGGCGGACGCATCCGGCTGGCATGGGGCGGTCTGTCCGGTGTAGTTTCATCGGTCGATGATCGAATCGCCAGACCACAAGCAGGTGATGATCCCGAGCGGGGAATTCGCCATGGGTTCCGACCGCCACTACCCCGAAGAGAGGCCGGTCCGGACCGTACGCGTCGACTCGTTCCGGATCGATGCCCACCCGGTAACCAACCGGCGCTTCCGGAAGTTCGTAACAGGAACGGGCTACACGACCATCGCGGAGCGGCCCCTCGATCCAGCCCTGTACGTAGGGGCGCGGCCCCAGGACCTGGTTCCGGGTTCCCTGGTGTTCGTTCCGAGCGAGGGTCCGGTGGACCTGGGCGACTTCCGCAACTGGTGGGCGTGGGTACCGGGAGCCAGTTGGCGCCGGCCCTTCGGCCCGGGATCGACGTTGGACGGTCTGGAGGATCACCCGGTCGTACATGTCGCCTACCCCGACGCTGCCGCCTACAGCCGTTGGGCGGGCATGCGACTGCCTTCGGAGGCAGAGTGGGAGTACGCGGCCCGGGGCGGGCTGGAAGGCGCCGAGTTCGAATGGGGAGACGAGGACGTACAGGACACCGCTCCGCGAGCCAACACCTGGCAGGGACGATTCCCCTACGAGAACACCGAACTCGACGGCTGGACCCGGACCAGCCCCGTCGGTTACTACGAGCCCAACGGCTACGGCCTCCACGACATGGCCGGCAACGTCTGGGAATGGACCTCCACCCGCTACCGCGAACCTCCCGTGCACGACGCGGGCAACCGCTGCTGCGGCCCTCCCAAGCCCCGGTCGGCGACCGCCGACGGCCGGTCCGGACCCCTGCCGTTCCGGACCATCAAGGGCGGATCGCACCTGTGCACCATCCAGTACTGCTTCCGCTACCGGCCCGCGGCCCGCCAACCTCAGACGATCGACACCTCCACCAGCCACCTGGGCTTCCGGTGCGTCGCCCGGGACCGTCCGTGAGCAGCGCCGCAGCGGAGCGGATGGAGTCGTCGGACCACTAACATCCGCCGCTCATGAGGTTGTTCGATACCGATCTGCTCGGGTTCGGAAGCTACGAGGCGCTGGTCGGCGGCTTCGAGTGGGACATCCCGGAGGGTCTGAACATCGCCTCGGAGATCTTCGACCGCTGGAGCCGGGACCGCCGCCGGATCGCCCTGTACGTGGAGAAACCCGACGGAGGCCGCGACGTCTGGTCCTACTGGGAACTGATCCGGCTCGCAAAGCGCTACGCCAACTTCCTGCTGTCGCTGGGCGTGGAGCGGGGGGACCGGGTCTCGCTGGTCATGCCGCAGGGCCCGGAGGTGGCAGCCCTCCATCTGGCTGTCTACGCGGTCGGCGCCACGGTGCTGCCGATGTCAAGCCTGTACGGCCCCGACTCCTACCGCCACATCCTGTCGGACTCGGGCGCCGGCACGATCGTCGTCGCCGGGGAGTACGCCGACCGCATCCGGATGGTCAGGGACGACCTTCCCGATCTCCGGACGGTGGTGATCGACGGCGAGCCCGACGAGGGTGAGCGTGCCTTGGCGGAAGCCGGACCCCTTCCGGCCTCCTTCGATCCCGTCGACACCTCGTGCATGGACCCGGCCATGCTGCTCTACACGTCGGGTAGCACCGGCCACCCGAAGGGCGCCCTCCACGGGCATCGCATCATCGAGGGCTACCTGCTGACCTTCAAGCTCTTTTTCAACGTCGAGTTCGACGAGTCGACCGTCTTCTACACCCCGTCCGACTGGGCGTGGGTGGGAGGCTTGCTCGACATACTCCTGCCGGCTCTCGTGCTCGGGCATCCGGTGGTCGCCGACCAGACGCGCTTCTCAGCCGAGCGGGCCTTCGATGTGATCGCCCGCAACGGCGTGACCCACGCCTTCCTGACCCCCACCGCCCTCAAGATGATGGCCCAGGTCCCCGACCCGGCGTCGAGATTCGATCTTGATCTGCGGGTCATCGCCAGCGGGGGTGAGTCGGTGGCCGACGAACTCCACAAGTGGAGCGAGCGCGACCTCGGGGCGGTGATCAACGAGTTCTACGGGCTCACCGAGGTGAACCACCTCGTGGGAGGCTGCGAAGCCCTGTGGCCGGGGACTCCGGGATGGATGGGTCTTCCCTACCCCGGCCGGGAGGTGGCCGTGCTGGACGGCAGCGGCAGCCCGATCGAGCCCGGGGGTCTCGGCGAGATCGCGGTCCGGCCGGGTGATCCCACCCAGATGATCGAGTACTGGCGCAACCCGGCGGCTACCGCGGGGCAGTTTCGTGACGGCTGGATCATGACCGGCGATCAGGCCACCGTCGACGCACGAGGCTACATCCGGTTCCTCGGACGCGACGACGACATGATCTCCAGCGCCGGCTACCGGATCGGACCCGCCGAGGTGGAAGAGTCGCTGGTGCGACATCCGCAGGTGGCGGAGGTCGCGGTCATACCCTCCCCCGACCCGATCCGTGGCCAGGTGGTGAAAGCGGTGGTAGTCCTAGCCGAAGGGTCCGCGGGAGGCGAGGAGTTGACCGCCGAGTTGCAGGCCCAGGTCAAGACGCAGCTGGCCGCCTACAAGTATCCCCGGATCGTCGAATACGTGGACAGCCTGCCGAAGACGACCACCGGGAAGCTCAACCGGAAGCTGCTGGCCTCCCTTGAGCAGGGCTGAGAACACCCACGCCCGCCGCGGCCCCGATCCTCTCCGCCACCTCGGCCGCCTCCTGTCCCGCCGCGTACAGGTCCCTGGCGCGCACCGCATCCCCGATCGTGTACACATCCTCCCCGAGTCCGGCCCGGTGCAGTTCGTCCGCCAGCGTGTTGTTCGGGACGCGCCCGCCTACCACCACCGCGCCGACCTCCAACCAGCCCTCCTCCCCCCTGGTCTGGATGGCCACCCGGTTCCCGACAATCGTCTCGGCGGTCGTTTCCCGGTGGATATGGACGCCTTCGTCGGCTTCCATCTCCATCTCCAGCAGGAGCCCGTTGAACGCGCCGTCGCCGGCCAACGAGGCACTGCCCTCGATCACGTGCACCACGACCCCGGCACGGCGAAGGTGCTGCCCCACGGTGCACGCCGCGAAGTCTCCTCCCAGGATGGCCACCTCGGGCTCCCACTGGTCGACCGGTCGGTCCAGGGCCGAGAGAACATCGAATACCGGAACCGTGCGATCCTGCTCGTCAGCCCACTGGTATCCGCCCCTGGCTCCGGTAGCCACGATCACCACGTCGGGATCCCACTCGACGACATCCTCCACCCGGACCGGACACGACATCTCCATCCGAACACCCAGCCTCTCGAGTTCGCCCGCCAACCAGTCGACGAGAGTCCCGTACTCCGGCAGCGCCTTACGCACGTAGTTGAGTTGACCACCCAGCCGGGCGCTCGCCTCTCGTAGAACCACGTCGTGACCCTGGAGGCCGAGGAACCGGGCCGCGTGCATGCCTGCCACGCCGCCGCCGACCACCAGTATTCGCCGGGGAACACGTACCTTGGGTTGTTCGATCCTGGTCAGCTCGAAGGCGCTGGTCGGGTTGGCCGCGCACCCGGCCGGTATGCGGGCCACGGTGAGGTTGACGCACGTGTTACACCCGATGCACGGCAGGATCCCGTCCGGCCGTCCCTGCTCCAGCTTCCGCACGTAGTCGGGGTCGGAGTGGAAGGCGCGAGCCAGGGTCACGTACTCGAAACCCTCCCTCACCATGACCGTGTCGGCGAAGACGGGGTCGTTCATCCGCTGCGCCACGCTGACCGGGACCCGGTCCCCCACCGCCCGCCGGATCAGAGCCGCCTCCTCCACGAACCCACCTCTGGGGCTCTCGGGACCCTGGAAGATCGTGGACATGGACTCGTACGTTCCGCCGGCCACGTCGATCAGGTCGATGCCCGAATCGGCCAGCATCACCGCGAATCGGGCCGACTCCTCCGCTTCCAGGCCTTCGTCGACGTACTCCGATGCCGATATGCGGTACCCGATCGGGTAGCCCCCGCCCACCACCTGCCTGACCGCCTCAAGCACCTCGAGCGGGAACCGGGCCCGGTTCCGGAGGGAACCGCCGTACCCGTCGGTCCTCCGGTTGGACCGGGGCGACAGGAACTGGCCGAGCAGGTAACCGTGGGCGCCGTGGAGGTGGATCATGTCGACACCCGCCCTCACGCAACGCCCGGCCGCCGCCGCGAAGTCGCCGATGACCCGGCGGATGTCGGCGTTGGTCATCTCCCGGGGAACCGATCCAGGATCCATGAAGGTCGACGGAATCGCAGATGGGGCGATCGGGTGGCGATTGTGGGCGATGGCGGAGGCTTGGCGGCCCCCGTGGTGGAGTTCCATGGCCAACTTGGCGCCATGCCGGTGGAGTTCGCCGGCCATACGGGTTAGAGAGGGAATCACGTGATCGCCGTGGCAACCCACCTGGTAGGGGTTTCCCCGACCTTCGGGCGACACGTACGTGGACTCCAGCTGGATCAGGGCCGCACCGCCCATCGCCCGCCGTCGGGCGTAGGCGATGTACCGCTCGTTGAGGCTCCCGTCGAGGTTGGCGAGCGACTTCTCCATCGGACCCACGATGAGACGGTTCCTCATGTGCATCCGGTTGATCCGTCCCGGCCGTAACAGGTTCTCGAAGGCGATGACGATGCTCCTATCGATCCGAAGGCAGGAGCGCAGCCTCTACCAATGCTTCGGCGAACTCCCGGTCGTTGATGTGGTGGTCCAGTCTTGCCAGCGACACGGTCGAGTCCGGGGACAGTCCCGACTGCACGCCCTGAGCGAACGCCTC
This sequence comes from bacterium, assembly GCA_028821575.1. Taxonomy (GTDB): domain Bacteria; phylum Actinomycetota; class Acidimicrobiia; order Spongiisociales; family Spongiisociaceae; genus JAPPFW01. The sequence goes on from JAPPFW010000060.1 coordinate 17,254, forward strand.
CACGGACTCCGGGTCGTGGAATACACCCCCCTCGATGTCGAGCTCCGAGACACCTTTCATGGGAACGAGCACCGAGGTCGGCGCGGCGGGACTCCCCAGGCGTCCGGCGACGATCCGACCGAGACGGTGGTTCTCCTCCGGTGTGGTGCGGACAAGTGTTACGAGGTCGTTGTGCACCTGGACGGTGCGGTTGCTGAACGACTCCGGCAGGTCGACCAGAGGACCCAGGCAGATCATGTCGGTCGCTCCCGGAGCGACCGCCTGGGGAGTACCGGATACCGACGCCGCCGTCATCCGATCCGCTCCTGCCGGCCACAGACCACCGAACAACTCGTCGGTCACCTCGCTGATGGTCAGGTCGATGGCGGCCGAGACGAGACTCTGTGTGATGAACGACTCGAACGATCGCCCTCCCGTACCGTTGGCGTGAAAGACGAGCGACTCGAAGCCCTGCTGGTCGAGCAGGCTACGGCAGTGGGTCACGCAGGTGTTGGTCACGCCGTACATGGTCAGGGCGACCGAGTTCTCCGGATTCCCTGCTTGCTGCAGCCGGCCCGCCTTCACGAGGGCCGCCGCCACATGGGCGAGACGGGTGATCATGCCCCGGAGGATGCTGTTGTTGCCCTCGATGTCGAGTATCGGGTACAGCATGGTTACGTCACTGCCTTGGACCAGCGCCCGAGTCTCACCCGCTACCGACGTCGCCATCAGGACCTTGGGGATCCCGATGGGGATCACCGGCGCAAGATGGGAGAAGACCGCCGCGGCGTTCGATCCGCCCATACATACCAGCGCCCCCACCCGGCCGTCGGCAACGAGTTGTCGAAGGATCCGGGACGCCCCACGGGTCATCGCCGACACAGCGGGGGCCCTGCCCATGGGAGGAAGATCTTCCAAGGAGTATCCGCCGGCTTCGGCAACGTCCTCCGCCGGATAGTCGCAACGCCGCTTCCCTCCGAAGACTCCGGTGTCGATCGTGGTGGTGGATGCCCCCAGGGTCGCGAGCGCATCTACCAGGATCTCGAAGGGCTCCGCCTTGGTGTCGAAGGCGCCGACCAGGACGATCCGGCTCACCTGCGGCCGCCGACCGGAGGCCGAGGCTCTGTGGCCACCTCTACCCGCCCGACCCTTTAGAGTTCGACGCTCTTGAAGGACCGCACGGTTCTCTCGATGGCTGCTTCGGTGGGGATGCGTTCCATCGTGGAGGCGCCCACGAACCCGTAGCAGCCGGAGCCCCGCATCACAGTCTCGACCTCATCGGGACCCTCGAGCGGCCCTCCGTGCAGCACGACGATGATGTCGGGGTTGATCGCCGTGCAGATCTCCCTGGTCTCTATGGCCTGCTCGATACAACCATCGAGGGACATCGTGAACGAGTCGGTGGCGCCGATGCTGCCTCCGGTGGTGAGACCGAGGTGGGCGACCATCACGTCGACTCCGGCCTCCGCGAAGGCGGCGGCCTCGTGGGATTCGTAGCAGTAGGACATGGTGAACATGCCCCTCTCCGAGGCCGTCCTGAGCATGTCGACCTCCCTGTACAGGCCGAACCCGGTGGCTTCCAGGCTCTCTCTCCACCGCCCGTCGGTGTAGCCGATGGACGGGAAGTTGATCACCCCGGAGAAACCCATCGCCTCCACCTGGGCGAGGAACCTGTCCATGACCCGGGTGGGATCGGTTCCGTTGACACCGGCGATCACCGGCGTGTTCTCCACGACCGGCAGCACCTCCCGCTCCCCCATCTCCATGACGATGGCGTTGGCGTCGCCGATGGGAAGGAGACCGGCGTTGGAGCCGTGTCCGGCCATACGGTACTTGCCCGAGTTGTAGATGAGGATCAGGTCGGCCCCGCCCGCCTCGGCGAACTTGGCCGAAATCCCGGTGCCGGCGCCGGCTCCGATTATCGGGCTGCCGGATGCAAGGGTTGCGCGGAGTCTCTCCAGAACCTGATCCCTGCTGAACATCGCCTCTCCTGTTTCCTCCGTCGATCGCGTGATATCAGTCGACCATTATGAGGCCGCCGTTGACATGGATGGTCTGGCCGGTCACGTAGGCGCCCGCATCCGAGGCCAGGAAGATCGCCGGGCCTACCAGGTCCTCGGCCACCTCCATGCGGCCCAGCGGAATGTAGCGCTCGTACTCGAACAGGTAGTCACGGTGATGGGCGTGCATCGGGGTGTCGACCGCCCCGGGAGCGATGGCATTGACCCGTACCCCGTACGGCGCAACGTCCTGGGCCGCCGCCCTGCTGAGGGATTGGAGGGCCGCCTTGGCGGAGCAGTAGTCGATCCCGCCTCCGTCCTGGTTGAAGACCGACGCCCGGGACGACCAGGAACTACCGATGTTGATGACGCTGCCCCGTCCGGCAGCCACCATCACCTTGAGCACTTGCCGCATGATCCGCATCGGGGCACGCAGGTTGACCCCGTACATCCGGTCCCATTCCTCGTCGGTTACCCGATGATGTCCGCGTATCCCATGATCCCGGCGTTGTTGACCAGCACGTCGATCCGGCCGGAGAGGTCCGTGGCCGCGGCGACGACGCGTTCGGGTGCATCCGCCGCGGTGACGTCGGCTACGACCGTAGCGACACGGTGCCCGATCCGGCCGATCGCGGCCGCGGTCTCATCCAGCAGTTCGCCGTTGCGGTCCACGAGGACCACGTCGCTCCCCGCGTGTGCGAACCCGGTGGCCAGGGCCTTGCCGATGCCCTGCCCGGCACCGGTGACGACGCTGCAGTAGCTGCTCAGATCGAAGAGGTTCCGGGTTATGTCCGGGAATGGGAGCGTCAAGTTGAGCCCTTTCGCGTCGCGGTTGGAAGGAGTCGGTGCGGGCGCCCCGGCGATCATCCTAGTGAGCCGCCGGGACGGGACCGGGTTGGGGCCGCGGGGGGATAAGATTGCTCCCGTGAAACGCATGAGAGTCGACTCCGGCCCGGTATCGAGGCTGGTAACGCTTCTTGTCGTGCTCGGCCTGCTCGCTGCCGGATGCGGTGATCCGGCCTCCGAGCCGGCCGGAACCTCCGAGCACCCCGTGACTACGGCAACCACCGCCTCCACGACACCCGCTGAGACCACGACCGCAGCGCCCGCAAGCACCGCAGGCGCCCCGACGACCACTGCGGCGACCGCTCCGACCACCACCACGGTGCCGCCGGTCCCCACCACCATCGCCGCCCCTCCGGTGCTGCGCGAGGACACTCCGCCGCTCGTGGACATCGATGGCTGGCTGGCCTCGGCTGTGACCTCGCTGGAGGAGTTGCGAGGCTCGGTTGTGGTGGTCGAGTTCTGGACGTTCGGTTGTTATAACTGCAAGAACCGCATCCCATACACCCAGGACCTGTACGCCATGTACAAGGACCAGGGCTTGGAGATAGTCGGTATCCACTCCCCCGAGTTCGGATACGAGCGGGAGGTGGCCAATATCGAGCAGGCGATGGTCGATCTCGGCGTTACCTGGCCAGTGGTGCTGGACACCGACCGCCGGACCTTCCGGGAGTGGCAAGGGCGACCCGCCTACTGGCCCCGTACGTACGTCGTCGACAAGCAGGGCCGGATCCGTTTCGATCACATCGGCGAGGGCGCATACGAAGAACTGTTCCAGGTAGTCGGTTACCTGCTGTCAGAAAGCGCGTGAGCCTTCTCGGCGAGGCTGTCCGCGCCGCCCTCCAACCCTGCTCCTACTCCCTCCTGATCCTGTCGGTCGTGGTGCTGGGCCTCCGGGGACCGCGCCCGCGGCTACCGGCTCTCGGGGTATTCGTTGCGACCAGCACCCTGTTCGCCTGGATCCCGTTCGTCGGCTTCAACCCGTTGCTGGACGGCCGCCTCGCCGGAACCGTCGGCCTGCTCGCCGGGCTGGTCCTGGCCGGATGGCACACCCACAGACGGGAGGCACCGAGCTGGCCGGGAATGCTGGGAGTGGCTCTGGTGGGCGCCTTCGCCGGCGCTACCTGGCTTCCCTGTGTCGGTCGGGAGCTCGGGGCGGTCCTGACCGCCGCGACGAGAGACCCCTGGCCGGGCCTGCCGGCTCTGGCCCTCTACCTGCTGGGGACGATGTGGGTCGTGATCGTCCTCGTTGCGATTTCCGACTACACACCCCGGCTTCGGCGGTGCCTGGGTAACGTGAGGGTCGTGATCGGCTTCCGGATCGTCGGGGCGATCATCGTCCTAACGGTCGCCGTGGACCTCTACCCCACCTTCCTGAGCCACCTGGCGCGCATCTCCGCCCTCTGATCCGCCGGATCGGGGCGCCGATGAAGTCTGAAGTGCATCGCCTAGTCAGCGCCTCGGGTCGAGTATGGACACCCGGCGGGAGCGCACAGCCCAGCCGGTGATCCTGCTGTCCGCGGTCGCCAACCGGAAGCCACCGACCACCGCGGTCGCGGTGATGATGCGATCCGCGGGATCCGGATGGAATCCCTCGCTGCCCAGTTCGGCTGCCCGGATAGCGATCTCGTCGTCGACCGGACTGATGTACAAACCGTTGGCTCGTAGCGAGTTGCGCAAGGACCGTGTGGGCAGCACACCCTCGAGCCTCCCTTTCTCCTGCAACAAGGCGATCTCCCAGAACACGATCGACGAGACGGCTACCGCACCCTCAGCCCACGACGATTCGAGAGAAGCCCTGAATCGTTCGCCGAGGCGAGGGGAATCCAACACCGACCACACCAACGCGTGGGTGTCGAGCAGGATCACTGCCCGGACTGGATGCCGGGATCCAGTACCCGATCAGGGTTACTGATGGACTCCCACTCCTCAGCAGGCGCAGCAGGGGACATGATGTCACCGGCGACTCTCAACCGATCCCTAAACATCCCGACCAACGGCATGCGCCTCCTTGCCGGGACCAGGCGTGACACCGGCCTGCCATGCTTGGTGATCACTATCTCCTCGCCGGTCTCGTTCACCTCGTCCATGAGAGCCAGACACCGGTTCTTGAACTCGCCTGCCGGAATCGTCCGTTGACCCCGGTTGTAACTCGACATGCCGACACCTCCTGATCCGGGAGTAGGAATTATAGCCATGGCTAGTGTCTATAGCTATAAAAGGCAGAAGGTGCCATTAGTGTGGTCGAGTCGGTCTTTCCCGGTGAGTCATTGGGTCCGCGACAGAGGCGATGGCCGGAAGATGTCCTCGACGACCTCGCTCCCGACCCGTAGCCGCGACCCTCGCGTACGCTCCCCGACCTACGGGCCGACGGCGATCTCGAGAGCAACCTCGTAGACAGCTGCGTTGGCGGCATCCAGTGCGGCCGACTCGCGCTCACTCAGTGGATCGAGGAAGCTCCGGTCGGCGTCAAGTTGGTCCCAGACCACCAGCAGGGCGGTGGCCGCGAATCCGAAGCGGCGGGCGACCGCGTACAAGGTGGCGGCCTCCATGTCCACCGATCCGTAGCCGAGGCCCCTCCACTCCTCCACCATCGCCCCGCTCTGCGCGAAGATCGAACTCCAGGTCAGATGCAGGGAGTCGGACGCCCTGATAAGCCTTCCCTCAAGGGCGGTCCTTCCCAGTCCGGTCAGGGCGGGGTCCGCGTCGACCGTGTCGGCGACTCCGTACAGATGGGCTACGCCCTCGCGGGCGACGGCGGTCATGGGCACGACCACGTCACCGGTCGCCAGTTCCGGGTCTAAAGCGCCGCACGTTCCGATCATGACCATCCGGGGGGTTCCGAGCACTCCGAACAGGTGGGCCAACTCGACCGCTCTCGGGGCCCCGTAGACACATGAGTACACGACCGGCGACCCCTTCCACCGGCCGTGGAACATGTCGGGAAACGGCAGTTCCCGCACCCCGTCGAGCAGACCCAGCCTCCAGGCGGTGCGCTGCTCGCGCCACCACGAACCCTCCATGATCACCGCGTGCGGAATGTCCCGGCGATCCATCCCGAGAGCATCCATCCAGTCGTCAGGGCCGAGGTCCATAACGGCTCTGCGGGCGCTCACGCAAAGCTCCGTCCGCCCAAGCCGCCACGGCGACCGCGGGCGTACCACCCACAACTCCACAGCGCGCCCGCCATCACGCACCCGGCGAGGAACACGAACACCAGGTCCCATGCATCCCGATCCACCAATCTCCCCAGCACCGGCGATCCGGCGCCGCCTCCCAAGTTGAAAGCCAGGGCGAAGATGCCGCTGGACAGCGCAGCTCGCGCGGGCGCGGTGATACGAGGGAATATGCCGAGAACGAGCGAGGAGGATGCCCCGACCAGCGCGGAGGCCACCGCGATCGTGGCGAACCCGGTTACCAGATCCTGCGCCCGGCTCACCATGAACAGCATCACCGCGGTGGCCGCAAGCATGATCCCCCCTCTGAGGGTGGCCGAGGCCGCGTCGACCGAGCGGAACAGGCGCCCCACCAGGATGGTAGCCAGGATCGAACTGGCCGGGAGCGCCGCCGCCAGGAGCCCGGATCGCCCCACGGAAACTGCGTGGACCTCGACGAAGTAGGCGGGCGTCCAGACGATGAGAGCGACGTACGCAACCCCGATAGCGGCGGACGGTGGCAGCAACCACACCACCTTCCTTATCGACCCTTCCTCTCGCTCTCCCGCCGTTCCGCGGGAGACGGGGTCGCGTACCCCGATCCACCAGACGATCCCGACCGGGATGAGGACTGCCGCCCCGGCCCAGAACACGGCGGCCACACCGCTCCTCTCCACGATGAGCCCACCGATCGCGAACGTGAGCGCCGTGCCGGCCACGAAGCAGGAACCGAACGACGCGACCACCCGTCCGACCCGTTGCTTGCTGACCCAGCGGCCCAGTCCGCCGGCCAGGGGCGTCCACCCCATCGCCTGGAAGACCCCGTTGGCGGACCAGACGATCAGCGCAACGGCGAAGTGGTCGGAGAAGAGGATGAACAGCACGTTCATCATCCCGCTGCCCACCAGTCCCAAGCCCACCAGCAGGCGGGCGCCGTAGCGGTCGGCCAGCCGCCCGACCGGCAACGCGGAGAGGGAGTAGACCCAGAAGAAGCCAGCCGCCAGGGCGCCGATCTCGGTGGCCTCCAGCCCTGCTTCCTCCCCGAGGAGGGGCACCGCCACCGAGAAGTTGATCCTCCCCAGTTTGTAGAGGGCGTACACGGACCACGCCGACGCGACCAGGCCCCAGCGCGTGCTCGATTCGGCTCCGCCCGGTCGGGCGGCGGGACTCAACCGTCGTCCTGTTGTTCCGTGGGCGACGGGGCGATAACCCAGATCTTGGCGGGATCGAACCGGACCGAGATCCCATCCCCGTCGTCGAACTCCTTGACCCGGCCCGGGTCGGTTATCGCTTCGATCTCGGTGTCTCCTATGGACACCCGGAAGCGTGCGTAGCGGCCCACGTAGACATGGGAGAGGACCGTTCCCCGGACGCTGTTGTCCCCACCGATCCCCAGTTCCAGCGCCTCGGGACGGATGCTCAGCACCCCATCACCGTGGGCAACCGAGGACTTAGGGGCGCGGAATCGTCCGATGGCCGTGGTGATCGCACCGTCACGGTAGTCGCCGGGGATGAAGTTGGTCCCGCCGAAGAACTTGGCGATGGCGGTGGTGTTCGGGGTCTCGAAGAAGGCATTCGGGAGGTCGAACTGTTGGAGGCGACCGTCGAACAGCAGGGCTATCTTGTCGGCGAGGACCACCGCCTCTTCCTGGTCGTGGGTCACGAACACGGTGGTGATGCCCATCTCGGTCTGGATCCGCCGGATGAGCTCCCGCATCTCGTCCCGCAGGTGGGCATCCAGGTTGCTGAGCGGCTCGTCCAGCAGGAGCACGTTCGGCTGTACGATCAGCGCCCGGGCAAGCGCGATCCTTTGCTGCTGACCACCCGACAGTTGCCGGGGCTTGCGATCCTCGAAACCGGGTAGCTGGACCAAGTCCAGCATGTCGCGTACCCGTGATCTGATCTCCTGGCGGCTGACCTTGCGCATCTTGAGGCCGAACCCGATGTTGTCGGCAACGCTCATGTATGGGAAGAGCAGGTAGTTCTGGAAGACCATGACCGCACCCCGATCTTCGGGGGCGATGCTGAGTATGGACTCGCCGTCGAAGCTGATGTCTCCTGACGTGGGACGCAGCAGGCCGGCGATCATCTTCATGGTGGTGGTCTTGCCGCATCCCGACGGTCCCAGCAACGCGGTGAGCTTGCCGGATTCGATCTCCAGATCGAGTTGGTCCACGGCGGGGTTCGACTTCTCGTCGAACCGCTTGGTGAGACCGGTGAGCGTGACTTGGGTCATATGTTGCCGATACCTCCTACGGCGGCGTTGTCGCCAGACAGATAGCGCGAGCTGAGAAGCAGGACCAGCACCGCCGGCAGAATGAACACCACGCTCAGGGCGCCGGCGATGGCCGGGTCGGAGCGAACGAATCCGAACAGCAGCAGCGGCAGGGTCTGTACCTGCCCTCCCCCGATGAGCAGCGTCAGCACGTACTGGCTCCACGAGATTATGAACGCGAACAGGGCGCCCACCACCACGCCCGGGAAGATGGCCGGCAGGGTGATCAGCCGCTGGGTGGCCCAGCGGCTCGCCCCCAGGGAGCGTGCCTGCAACTCGAAGTCGGTGTCGTAGTTGGCGAACACCCCCGACATCACCAACGTCATGTAAGGGAGGGTGGGCACTAGGTGGACGAGGATGACACCCGGGATGCTGTTGGACAGGCCGGCACGGATGAACAGCACGTGGATGCCGAGCACTACGGCCAGCCCCGGAACGATTATCGGGGCCAGGATCATCCACTCCACCAGCCGCTTGCCCCGGAACTCGTAAAGGCCCAGCGCCCGGCCGGCCGGGACGCCCAGCAGGATCGACAGGGCTGTGACCACCAGCGCGATCAGGGCCGTGTTCCACGCCACGCCCAGCACGTCGTTGTGGGGTGTGATCACCTCCGTCCAGGCGCGGGCGCTGTACTCGGTGGGGAGGATGGCCGGATAGAACCATCGGAAGCTGATCGACCAGATGAACAGCGGAACTATCGGCGCCACGAGGAACGCCAGCAGCCCGGTGATTCCCACCCATCGACCGGTGATCCGCCAGCTGAAGCGGCGCTCCTTGTCCTCCGGCGCGACGCCACCTGCTCCGGCAGCGGTCGGTTCGATTCGAGTATCCGCCATGCCCTAACTCCGCACGTACCGGCGTGACACCTTCATGTACGCCAGGATCATCAGGCTGCTCATCACCGCGATGACCATCGCCATCGCCATGGCCTGCGGTCGGGCCGCCAGGTCGACATCGGTGTAGCTCTCGAAGGCCAGCACCGGCAGGGCCTTGGGGAAGGTGGAGCCCAGCAGCCACGGGATCTCGAAGGCGCCGAACGTGAAGGCGAAGACGATCACCGAGGCGGATACCACTCCGGGCATTATCAGCGGCAGGGTCACGTTGCGGAAGGCCTGCCATCGGTTGGCGCCCAGCGACCGGGCCACCGACTCGTAGTCCTCGCCCACCGACAGAAGGATCGCCAGGACTATCACCCCGATGAAGGGGATCTCCTTCCACACGTACTGGATGATGATGCCGATCGCCCAGGGGTCGTTGACCATGGCCGGGAAACCCGCCGGGCTGTCTATCAGGCCGGCCCCGGTGGCCAGGCGGGAGACGAGGCCGCTACCCGAGAACAGGTAGAGAACGCCCACCGCTCCCACCAGGTGGGGGATGGTGAGGTTGAGGGAGAAGATGAACTGGACGAAGCGCTTCCCCCGGAAGGCAGGCCGGAGGAGCATCGCGGAAGCAACCGCAAGGATGCTGGCAATGAGGGTGGAGGTGAATGCGATGTGGAAGGTGAGGATGAAGCTCCGGATGAACCCGTTGTCGGTGAAGATGTTGGTGTACGCGTCGAAGTTGAAGTCGTTGAGTCCGATCAGCGGGAAGTAGCCCAGGCTGCGCAGGAAGCCGGTGATCAGCCCCCCCATGAATAGGAGCAGGATCACGAGGATGGCGGGGGTCAGGAGCAGCGTAATGGTGAGGCGCCGCGCGGCCTTCTCCGAGAGCCCGGTCCCCGTAAGTCGAGGTGTCCTAACCGCCACGTTCCATCCCTCTGCGTGTCATATGAGTCGGATCACCGGGCGCCACGTCAACGACCAAGTCGTGAGCGTGAAACGCGGACCCGCGTGTGAAGGGCCGGGGTCACAGGCCCGATGAAGACCTTGCCCCCGGCCCTTCCCATAATCCGGTTGTCTAGTTCTGGGCTACGTTCTGGACCCAACCTTCCTCGATGGCCGGTACCCAGTCACCCAGGAGTTCACCCAACGAGCGGATCTCGCCCGGATCGACCACCGACGGGTGGCGGGGAACATCCGCGAAGTGCACCTGCGCCGCCGAGTTCAGCACGTTGATCTGGCCCCATACATCGGGATAGGCCTTCTCAAGCTGGCCGTCGATGCTCAGCAACAGGTCGGCCACCACCAACGCCGCCGCCTTGTTG
>JAPPFW010000047.1 GCA_028821575.1 bacterium
CTAGCAACTAGCAACTAGCAACTAGCAACTAGCAACTAGCAACTAGCAACTAGCTAAAGCTGTTGCCGCAGCCGCAGGATCTGTTGACGTTGGGGTTGTTGATGGCGAAACCGGCGTCCATCAACCCGTCGTGGTAGTCGAGAACCGATCCGCGGAGAAGTTCGACACTCTGGTTGTCGACTACGACCTGTACCCCGTCGAATCTCTCTACGGTGTCTCTGGTATCGATCTCCGAGTCGAAGTACATCTCGTAGGAAAAACCGGAGCAACCTCCCGGCCGTACCGCCATGCGGAGGGCCAGTGAAGGGTCGTCCTCGGCGACGAGCAACTGGCGGACCTTCGTGACCGCGTCAGGGGTCAGCGTGACCGCCCGGGGAGCCTTTCTTGTGCTGATCGTGACGAGCTGTTCCATCTCAGAGTTCTCCGTTCGGCCGTGGGCTGCTCGACCTGCAACCGGCAGCCCGATTATAACGGAGGACAGGACTCACGCTCCCTCCCGGGTTGCGTGATGGCGAGAATCCGCGGAACAGCGGATCTTGATGGCCGCTCCGCGACGATACGTCGCCTCTAGGACGGTGCTGAAGAGGTCCGTGCAAAGTAGTTCGCTCGCGTGCCCGCACCTCTGCACCACGTACCCACTCGAGAGAACCCCGCTAGATTCCTCCTCCAGCACCCCCTGCTAGCGGTTACCTTGGGACCATGCCCAATCCACTGACGAGAGAACGCATAGTTGACGCCCTTAGGGGCGTCTTCGACCCCGAGCTGGGGTCCGACGTCGTAGACCTCGGCATGGTGCGGGAGATCACGATCGATGGGGGTGTAGTAACCGTAGGGCTGGCGCTCACGATCGCCGAGTGTCCCATGCGATCCCAGATAGAGAACGATACGGTGCGCAAGATCACTGCGATCCCGGATGTGGACGACGTGGTCGTGGAGACCAAGGCGATGACCAAGGCTCAGCGAGCAGGATTGATGGAAGTGGCGCGCCGACGGGCAAGGGAGAACGCCACCCCTACCCAGGTACGCGCTACGACGAGGGCGATCGCCGTCGGAAGCGGGAAGGGCGGGGTCGGGAAAAGTTCGGTATCGGTCAACCTCGCCCTGGCCCTTTCCCGTCTCGGCTACAGGGTGGGGCTTCTCGATGCCGATATCTGGGGTTTCTCGATTCCGAGGATGCTCGGCACGGTGGCCCGTATCGAGGCCGACTCGGAGACGAGGCTCATGCAGCCGGTGGACATCCACGGGATCCGGGTCGTATCCACCGGGCTTATTGTCGACTCCGAGGAGACCGCCCTCATGTGGCGCGGGCTGATGCTGTCCAAGGCCCTCGACCAGTTCCTCCAGCAGGTGGAGTGGGGCGAACTCGACTACCTGGTCATCGACATGCCCCCGGGAACGGGTGACATCCAGATGGCCCTGTCCCGATTGCTCCCCCAGGCGGAGATGCTGGTCGTGACCACGCCGGCCAAGAATGCTCAGAAGGTGGCGATCCGGGTGGCCGATATGGCCCGACGATCGGCTATGCCTGTCGTCGGGGTGATCGAGAACATGTCCTACTTCGAAACTCCAGACGGCCATCGCTTCGAGCTGTTCGGCCAGGGTGGCGGGCGGGAGTTGGCCGACTCCCTGGGTATCCCGTTGCTTGGCAGCATCCCGCTGGATCCGGCCCTCGGCCAGGGAGCCGATTCCGGAGAGCCGGTCGTCGTGGCCAATCCGGGACTGCGCTCCTCACGCTCCTTCATGGCGGTGGCGGAGCGGTTGGTGGAACTGGTTCCTCCCGCCGAGTCCGAGACCTGCACCGGAAGGATTGCCCGCCTCTTTGCGGGTCTCGAAATGGATGAGCTGGGAGCCGGCGCCCAGCGTTCACTCACCGGGTAGTCTTGTCACGCTCCCCTTGACTATCTAAATATTTATAGACCGCCATTACCAAACATGCTGCTGACTGGCCCTGCCCCTTAGCACAGTTCGCTAGCAAGGGGTGTGGGATTGACCGCGCTGCTTCCTCCGGGTACGAAGCCACCGGGGTGATATTCCCAGTGCAGGTGAGGTATGTGGGCCGGCGCGTTGCCGGTCGTGCCGACGATTCCGAGCGGCTCTCCGGCTGAGACTCCGTGGCCGACAGAGAGACCCGGCGCCCAAGCGTCCAAGTGGGCGTAGTAGTAGGAATCGCCGCCGCTGCCGCGCAGCCAGACCGTGATACCTCCCAAACCACCATTCTGCATCCGCTCTATCGTGCCGGCCTCAACCGCGACTACGGGTGTACCGCGGGCGGCCAGGAAGTCGACCCCCTGGTGCCGCCGCCCGCCGGATCTGGGTGCTCCCCAGGTGTCGCTGAATGTGCTGAAGCCGTCCACGGGGCAGGTCATCGTGCCCTCGGAAGCGTCGCCCCCTTCCTCCTGCCCGTTACTCCCGGCCCCTTCACCGCCCAAAGCCTGGGTGGTGTCGGTGACAACGATCGGGCTCGTGGTGGTGGTGGTGGGTGGTTCGGTTGTGGTGGTGGGTGGTTCGGTTGTGGTAGTAGGCGTGTCGGTTGTGGTAGTGGGAGGACCGGTCGTTGTCTCGGTTGTTGTGGTCGGTTCGGTTGTGGTCGGTTCGGTTGTGGTCGGTTCGGTTGTGGTCGGTTCGGTTGTAGTCGGCTGCGTCGTCGGACTTGTGCTGGTTGCGGCGCTGGCCGCTTCGAGTTCGGCTTCCTGTTCCGCCTCCCGCCGGGCCTGCTCCTCCTGCTGCAGGACCAGAAAGGCGGCTTGCCCCTCCTCCAATCGTTTGTTCAGGTCGATCGCCAGTTCCTCCAACCGGGCCAGCACCGACTCCTGCTCCTCCTTGTCCCGTCGCAATTCGTCGGTTGCGGCCTCGAGTTGGCCTGTCAGGACTTCGAGACCGTTGAGCATCGCCTGGTCCTTTTGGCGTATGTCGTGCAGATACTCCGATCTGGTTTCGAGATCGGTCGGCGAGGCCGAAATGAGCAAGGACGCCAGGCCGGTAGCCGCTGCGTTGTCCATGTACAGTTCGACGGCGCGTTCTCGAATCCGCTCCTGAAGCCTCCGCACGTCGACACCGAGACCCGCGATCGTGGACTGAAGCTGTTCGATCCGGACCTGGAGTTCGGCGTCGGCCGCCCAAGCCTTCTGGTACTCCTCCGTCAGTTCCCGTGCCTCTTCCTGCAGTTGCTCCAGTTGGGCCCGCGCTCGCTGCAACCGCTCATCATCGACTTGGGCCACGGCGGGGATCCAGGACAGCATCACGACCATCAGCCCGAGCGTGGCCGGTCGCCATCTCATGGGCGAGACTCCTTCCAGCTAACGCGACGACTCCAGATCGAGGACCCGGCGGTCCCTCGCCCGTGTGGCGCGAGGTCCGCATAGCCCTCGGCTGCCAGCTTCCTCAAATGGGCCAGCACCGAGACCGCCGCGGCAGGATGCAGGCGGCGATCCACCTGGCTGTACACCGACTCGACCACCGCGCCCACCGTTGCAGCGCCATTCCGAATCGCGGCGACTATCTGGCCCTCTCTGGCCACTCGATGCTCCAAGTACGCGGCGACCACCTCAGCGGGGTTCTCGATCTCGTGGCCGTGACCGGGCAGCAGCCTCGCAGGGCCCAGCTTGCCCACCAGGCGTAGCGACCGAAGGTAATCGTTCATGTCCTCGACGACGACGGTGGACCCTCCCATGATGTGGTCCCCGCTGAACAGGGTGTCCCCGACGAGGAAGCACAGGTGGTCACTCGAGTGCCCTGGGGTGTGTATCACCTCCAGCGTGGCGCGGCCGAAGCGCAGGCGGTCGCCATCCCGCAGAGTACGGTCGGGATCGAAGTCCGGTCCCTCCGCATAGCCGTAGGACCGTATCCCCAACCGCGCTGCAAGCGGATTGGCAAGCGGGGCATGGTCGGAGTGGGTGTGAGTCACGATGACGGCCCGGGGTTGGAGGTCCGCCAGAGCCTCGAGGATGGCGGCGCGGTGGGAGTCGATGACCGGTCCGGGATCGAGAACGGCGCACTCGTCCTCCGAGACGATCAGGTAGGTGTTGGTTCCCGGCCCGGTCAGAAGCCCGGGGTTCGGAGCCAGGAGTCGCAGTACGGTGGTTGCCGGATTGGCGCTTCCCACGACCTCAACTTCCATCGGCGGACATTCCCGGACTCCGGATATGGATTGGTGGCAGGGCGCACGGCCGGTCCGATGAGCCGCGGTCAGGGGCCCCGGTGGGCTCCGTGTCCGGCGCTGCCTCGGTCCTCATCGAGGGTCGGTCACTCGATGATTATGGTCCGGCCCCGGAAGAAGCGAACTCCCACCCGGCGCACCCCCTCCCGCACCAGGGGGACCATGAGGGCAAGGCCGACAGCATCGGTGAGGAAGCCCGGCGTGAGCAGGAGCGCCCCGCCCACCAGTACCAGTGCTCCGTGTACCAGCTGCGTTCCGGGCAACCGGCCGACCAAGAGATCCTCCCTCAGCCTGAGCCAGACGGCGAATCCCTGCTGTCTGACCAGGAACGCGCCGAGAACTGCGGTGAACACGATCCCCAGCAACAACCTACCGAGCCCGATCCGCCCCTCGACATAGACGAAGAGCAACAATTCGAGGATCGGGACCACGAGGAATAGAGCACCCAGATAGACACCCATCGGGGTCAGCTTATCCCGCCGGTATCATTATCCGATGAACTACCTGCGGCGCCTACCCTCTGTCGACGCCCTGGCGGGACAACTCTTGGCCGACTTGGAGGAGGGTCTGCCAGTATTGCTTGCCGTGGAGGCGGCTCGCCGTAGCATCGATCTGGCGCGGTCCGCCGCTTTGGAAGGCAAGTACCTCGATCCGGTGGCGATGGCGCGACGTGACGCCCAGCGCTTCGCCAAGGCCCGGCTCCGGCGGGTGATCAACGCCACCGGCGTGGTACTCCATACCAATCTGGGAAGGGCGCTACTGCATCCCGAAGCGGCATCGGCCGCTCGGCGGGCCTCGCTGGGCTACGCAAACCTCGAGTTCGACCTGTCCGAAGGCCGGAGGGGATCGAGGGGTGCCTACCTGTCCGGACTGCTCAGCCAGCTTGCAGGGGCCGAGGCGGCACTTGTCGTCAACAACAATGCCGCCGCCCTGTTCCTGGTTCTCCACACTCTGGCGTCCGGAGGCTCGGTGCCGGTGTCACGTGGCGAAATGATCGAGATCGGAGGCTCATACCGCCTACCCGATCTGATGGCTTCATCCGGTGCCCGCTTGGTTGAAGTAGGTACCACCAACCGTACGCGGATCGGTGATTACGAGTCGGCGCTCGATGGTGACACGAGGATGTTGCTCAAAGTGCATCCCTCGAACTACCGGGTGATGGGGTTTGCAGAGGAGGCGTGCCTTCGGGATCTGGTCGACCTGGGGGGACGGAGCGACCTGCCGGTGGTCTACGACGTCGGCAGCGGCCTGCTCGACTCCGGTGTTCCCTGGGTGGCCGGACCCCCACCCGCGTGGATCGGTGACGAACCAGGAGTGCGCCAGGTCATCGCCCAGGGTACAGACCTGGTCACGTTCTCGGGCGACAAGCTGTTCGGTGGCTGCCAGGCAGGAGTGATCGTGGGAAGGTCGGATCTGGTTGCTCGCCTCAAGGCCAGCCCGGTGGCCAGGGCCGTCCGCATCGACGGGCCGACGATCGCGGCGCTCGGTCGTACGGCCGAGTTGTACGCAGAGGGCAGGGGCGGCGAGATCCCTTTCTGGGAAATGGTGAATCGTACGGTCGAGGAACTGGTGGCCCGGCTCGAGTCGATCGCTGGCTCGACCGGGATTCCCTCGACGATCCGGTTGTCAGAGGGGATGATAGGGGCGGGATCAGTCCCGGGTATGACGGTGCCCTCTCCGGTGTTGGTTGTCGAGGAGCGTGGCGAGGATCTGTGGCCGCGCCTGCTCGAGACCGACCCGGCGGTGGTGGCGCGCCGTTCCGCCGGTGATCTGTTGATCGATGTGAGGGCTACCCGCGAGGAAGAGGACGCGCAGCTGGCAGACTCGCTACGGGCCGTATGCCGGTCGTAGGTACCGGCGGTCACGTCGATCACGGTAAGTCGACCCTTGTCCATGCCCTCACCGGTCGAGATCCGGACCGGTGGGCGGAGGAGAAGGAGCGCGGTCTCACCATCGATCTCGGTTTCGCGTGGACCGAGCTCGCGGGGCGGGAGGTGTCCTTCGTGGACGTGCCGGGCCACGAGCGGTTCATCAAGAACATGTTGGCCGGTACGGGCGGGTTCGATGTGGCGCTCATGGTGGTGGCCGCCGACGAGGGGTGGATGCCCCAGTCGGAGGAGCACCTGGCGGTGCTCGACTTGCTCGAGATCCGTCACGGTCTGGTAGCCATAACGAAGGTGGACAGGGCGGATTCCGATCTCGTGGAGCTGGCCACGCTGGAGACCGAGGAAATGCTGGCCGGCACCACTCTCGAGGCCGCCCCCATCGTTCCCGTCTCCGCGTTGACCGGTGAAGGAATGGCGGAACTCCGGGCGGTTCTGTCGAGGGTGCTGGCCGGAGCTCTCGGGGAAGCGTCGGGACGGACCCGGCTGTGGATCGATCGTGTTTTCCCCGTATCGGGTGCCGGTACGGTGGTGACCGGCACACTGGTCGGCGGCACCCTCTCGGTGGGTGACCGGGTCGAGGTGTGGCCCGGTGGTCTGGCCGGGCGGGTCCGTTCCCTCCAGGCGCACGAAAGGGAGCGCGCCGCCATCCCGGCCCGCACACGGGCTGCAGCCGGGATAGCAGGGCTCGACAGGGGGAAAGTCGGGCGCGGATCGATGCTTGGATTGCCCGGCGCCTGGATTCCGAGTGGTCGCTTCCTGGTCACCATCCGTTTGGCGCGCTACGTGCAGCGGCCCCTATCCCGCCGGGGGGCCTACCAGTTGCATCTGGGAAGCGGTGCCTGGCCGGTTCGGCTGGTCAATGTCGGGATGCTCGGGGATGAGGCGGTGGCGGTCCTCCGTACGGAGGAGCCGGTACCGGTCCGGATGGGTGACAGGTTCGTGCTGCGGGATGTCGGACGCCGTCTGATCGTGGCGGGAGGGCGGGTCGTGGAACCGGTGGCGCCCCGAAAGGGACGGGATGCCAGGAGGGCCACGGGAGTCCTTCGTCCGGCTTTGGACCGGGGAGCGGACCAGCGGGCAACCGCCCTCCTGGAGTGGCGCGGGAGAGAGGGACCGGGTGTGCTCGAGGCCCACTCGGGCGGCGGTACTCCCAACGGGGCGGTCACGGCCGGAACCATGATGATGGCACCCGGCTATGCCACCGGTCTGGCCGACCGCGCTCGCCGGATCACCGCTCGGTACCATGCCGACAATCCGCTCCGGCCCGGGATGCCCAAGGCGAGCCTGGCCAGCAGGCTCGGCGTTGACTTAGAGTGCCTGGCTGCCGTGCTCGGACTCGCCCGTGGCCTGCGCCAGCGCGGCTCCGCAGTAGCGGTGGTGGGGTTCGAAGCGACCTTGAGCGATGCGGACGAGGTCGAGTGGATGCGGATCCGGGACGCCCTGGCGGCGACAGGGCCGACCGTGCCCAGGCTGAAGGAACTGCAGATCCATCCCGAACTGCTTCATGCACTGCTCCGGGAGGGTAGGTTGGTGCGGATCTCCGATGATCTCGTCTACCTACCCGAGCAAGTGGAAGAACTGATGCGACGACTGCTGGACCTTCCTGGCCGCTTTACGGTGGCCGGGTTCCGTGACGCCACGGGACTCACCCGTAAGTACGCGGTCCCGCTTCTGGAGTGGATGGATCGATACGGGGCGACGGTGCGGCTCGGAGACGAGCGGTCGATCAGCGACAGGGCGCGGATCGATCCGAGGTCGGGCGGCATCGTCTCTGTCCTGATCGGCTCAGACGGCCAGTAGCTCCCGTCGCTCGGACTCCGTGTGGCCTCCCCAGATGCCATACGGTTCCCTAATCCGTAGGGCGTAATCGAGGCACTCCGCCCTCACCGAACACGCCCCGCAGACTGCTCGGGCCCTCGTTTCCCTCCTTTCACGGTCATCCTTCCGTTCGAAGGTGCTGGGGGGAAAGAAGAGGTGCGAGTAGTTGTTCCGGCACCGAGCGTGCAAATGCCACGAGTCGTCATAGTCCACGGTGGACCGCCTCCCTACTCCGCCTAAGTTGTCTTCAGGTGAACCTACCACCGGGAACCGGATCCCGGAAGAGGTATATGAGAGCCCGGGAAGGGTTTTTTCGGCCAACTCGATCTGGTCGGGAACGGATCAACCCTCTGGAACAGGCGTGGGAGTGGCTCGGTCCACCTGGCCGCGTGGGGGCTTGGCAGGTTCTACCTCGAGGATGGGTCCGTCGACGGCCGTCACAACGACCGGATCCCCCGGACCGAGGTGGGACTCTCGGTGGGCCGACGCCTTCCAGCGGGCGCTGCGAACCTCGACCACACCGTCGGGGGCGAAGTCGGTGATGGCCGTCCCGCGCTCGCCTACGAGGTGGTCCCGCCCAACCGTCGGGGTCGAGAACCTCGCCCTGGCCACGGTGCGCATGCCCACTATGTAGAACACCGTGACCGAGGCCACGATCACCAGGACTATCCACCACGACTGTCGGATCTGGGGCGCGGCATCTGTGAAGAACAGGCCTCCGATCATCATCGAGACAGCACCGGCTGCCGTCAGAGGCCCGCTGCGGCCTCGCTGGAAGTCTGCGGTCAGCAACCAGATCCCAAGGAGCGCCACGGCGACCGCCCAACTGCGGAGGGGAAGTACCGCGAGCCCGTACCCAGATATCAACAGGCAGACGGCAGCAACGGCGGCACCTATTCCCGGTCCGAGCGCGTAGAACTCGAAAGCGACGACGGCGAGTCCCACCATGAGGAAGAAGAACGCGGCCTCTGCCCCGGTCGCGATCCGCAGGAGTCGCACCACCACGCCCGGTTCGTGGAAGAGGGTCGGGACTGCCACCGTTCCGTCCGCCGTGATCCGGACGGTCTCGAGCGTCCTGGTCTGGCCCCGGACCGGTACCGTTCGGCCCACCAACTCGACCATGAGGTTGCTGAGCGACGGAGCGACGATGTCGACGAGGCCCTCAATAGGCCCGTCCACCTCGATCACGCGGTCGGAGTAGCCGGCAAGCGGGTGTCCGGGACCGAGCGGAGAGTGGGTCCCGGCGACGACCGGGTCCGTGTAACCGATCCGGACCCCGGGAGCCGCCGCTCTGACCGGCGCGGCGGCCAGCAGATGGGCGGCGCCGCCGAAGGCTACGGCAGGTTCCGGCCCGACCCAGACCACGAGTGGCAGCGGAGGGTCTGCTATGCGGGCTACCAGGTGATGCACCGCAGGCGACAACGTGGCGCCCGAGTCGATCTGGATGATGGCAGCCGGTGCGCCCGCCAAGGCGGCAGCATCGATCCGGTTGGCGACGAAGTCGAGTGCTGTCCTGTCGAGGTTTCCGCTGATCTCGATGATTTCGACGGGGGCTTCCTCGTCGTCGGCCATCACCGGTCCGGCTCCAGGCACGAGCAGGAACACGGCGATCGTGCCGAGGAGGATGGAAGAACGGAGCTTCATGGCAGCGGGGATGATAGATGGGTCCTGCTACCCGACCGGGACCGCCGGGGATCCCGGTGGGGGTCTCGGCAGAGTCGCTACAGTGGCAGCGTGAAGGTTTTGCTGGTGTGCGATGTGCCATGGGTTCGGAACCAGGTCCAGGCGGCCCTGAGCGGCAGCCACGAGATCGTGAGCGTGCGTGACCCGTACGACGCTGAGGTGGTGGCCGTCGCGGAGGCTGCTGACCTGGCGATCGTCGACATGCAGGTCGGCTCGATGGGGGGCATGGCGATCACGCGGGCCTTGAAGGGCGCGAGTCCAGGAGTCGGTCCTATCGTGCTGCTGTTGGACCGCCGAGCCGATGCGTTCATCGCCAAGAGGGCCGGTGCGGATGCTTGGTTGTTGAAGCCCTTCACCGCCCAGGAGTTGCGTTCCGTTCTCGCCAGCGTCATTCCTCTGGGAGTGGAGCGCTGACCCGACGCCCGGGTTCTCCGGTGTTCCGATGATCGGGTCCCTGCGCCTTGTCCTGCTGGTTGTCTTCGCGTTGTGTCTGCTGTCCTCGGGATTCCTGTCGGGCAGCGAGACCGCCCTGACTGCGGTGCCGAGGGAACGCGTCCAGCAACTGGCCGGAACGGGAAGACGGGGACGTCGCCTGGAGGCTCTGGTGCTCGATCTCGAGGGATCGATCAGCACGATTCTCGTCGCCAACAACTTCGTAAACATCCTGGCCACGTCCGTGGCAGCTGCTGTGGCCATCAGCCTGGTGGGGGAGGGATGGGGAACGGTCATCTCTACGGTGGTGGTGACCATCCTTGTCCTGGTTGTGGGGGAAGTGACCCCGAAGACGCTGGCTGCACGCTATCCGGAGAAGTACGGGTTGCTGGCGGCCCTGCCGGTCTGGGTGCTGGCTGTGGGACTCCGGCCCATATCGCGGGTCTTCATCGGCCTCGGTACCGGGATCATAAGACTGTTCCGGCTGCCGCCTTCGCAGGAGCGGACAGTGACCCTGGCTGACTTGAGGGCTCTGGCCATCCTCGGTGAGAGCAGGGGTGAAATCGACTCGGCGGAGAGGGAGATCATCGAGCGCCTGTTCGAGACCGCTGATCAGCCGGTCAGGGATGTGATGACGCCAAGGGTCGACATAGTCAGCCTCCCCATGCCCGTGACCTCCGGCGCGGTCCGCCATGCGGTGGCAGCCACAGCACACTCTCGCTTTCCGGTGGTCAGCGAGCAGGAGAACCTGGACTCGGTCCGAGGTGTTCTCTACGCCAAGGATGTGCTGAGCCAGCAGGACGAGCTTGATCCGGACGGCATACTCGGCCTGCTCCGGACGCCCTACTACGCGCCGGAGAGTGCTCCTGTGATGCGGGTTCTCCGGGATCTGCGTGCGCGGCGGACCGGGATAGCGATGGTCATGGACGAGCATGGCGGCGTTGACGGCCTCGTGACGATCAAGGACCTCGTCGGCGAGTTGGTGGGGGGACTCCAGGATGAGTACGACCCGCGGGTTCCCACCGCCCTGCCGCTCGGCGAAGACACGTGGTTGGTCGACGGAAGAACTCCGATCGACGAGTTCGAGGAGGCAACCGGTGCGCTGGTGGAGGACGGTCCCTACTCGACGGTGGCCGGGCTCTTCCTGTTCGTGTCCGGTCGCATACCGGTAGCCGGGGACCGCGTCGAGTACGAGGAGTTGCTCTTCACCGTGCTGGTGATGGACCGCCGCCGGATATCCAAGATGAGAGTTTCCAGGATTCCGGTCTGAGATGGGCGGTGCGGATTCGAGTAGACTCACCCCTACGGGCAGTGGCGCAGCTTGGTAGCGCGCTTCGTTCGGGACGAAGAGGTCGTGGGTTCAAATCCCGCCTGCCCGACCGGACACCATTCGCCAGTGCCCAAGCGGTTCCTGTTGCCCTCCGTGTCTCAAGGCCATCCTGTTCCTCGGCGACTCCGCCGCCGCCGTCGAGACTCAAGACGTCATCGTCGACGGGAAGCCCTCACTGACGTCTACGGCAGCTGCCTAGGCCCCCCGGTTCAACGACGCCGGGGTGTGGGACCCCCGAGGGTCTCCCCAGATCTGGGACTCCGGAAGCTTCGACATCACGGCGTACTCGAAGGCGTTGAGGGCCATCCCGACGTGGCCGATCTCGGTTGCTGCGTTCCGCGCTGACTCGTCGCTTATCGGTTTGGCGCGACGGGCCTTTACGTGAACCTCCGCCACTCGCTCCAGCAGTAGGAACCAGCCGATAGCCTCCTCCACCGAGTATCCCACCGTCAGAGGTCCGTGGTTGCGTAGCAGAACCGCCTTGGTTTCTCCGAGGGCGGCGGCGATACGCTTGCCGGTGTCGAAGTCGGAGACCTGAACCTCCTCACCCTCGAAGATGGAATGGTCCTCGAAGAAGGCGGTGGCTTCCTGGCAGATCATCTGGAAGAGTTCCACGTTGGCGGCCCACGGCGTGGCATAAGGGGTGTGGGTGTGAGCGACCGCGACCACCTCAGGTCGCGCCTCATGTATCGGGGCATGTATGTAGTAGGCGGTCTTGTTGATGGCGTCCCCACTGTCGACCTGTCCATCGGGACCTACGAGGACCAGGTCGGAGGTTGTGGTCCGGTGGAAGGGTACGCCATGGCGGATCAGCCACATCGCGTTGGTCTGCTCGGGATCGCGAGCCGTGATGTGCCCATCGCCCAGTGAACCCCACCCGAAGGCGCCGAACAACCGGTACGCGGTCACCAACACCTGTTTGCGGTAGGCGCGGAGCTCTTGGACGCTCTCGAACGATGGCTCATGGAAGAGGGTCCCGGCAGTCGACTCCCCGCCGGAGACCCAGGCCGGAGTAGGGCTGTTCATAGGCGCAGTCTAGTGGCCACGGCACCTGCCCACTGGTTCATGCCACGAGAAGTTCGGCGATCTCGACCGCGTTGAGGGCGGCGCCCTTTCGGAGGTTGTCGCCCACCGTCCATAGGCTTATCCCGCCTGGTTGACCCAGAGTGGGTCTGATCCGGGATACCAGAACCGGGTCGGCGCCGGCCGAATCCAGCGGAGTCGCCACGTGGTCGTCCGCCCACAGCGCCACTCCGGGTGCCTCCTCGATCACCCGCCGTGCGGTTTCGGGATCCAGCGGGGTGTCGAACCACATGGTGGCCGAGATGCCGTGCCCGACCATGACGGGGACCCGCACGCAGGTGGGTTCCACCGATATGTCTTCACGCTCGAGGATCTTGCGAGTCTCGTTCACGAGCTTCCACTCCTCGTCGGTGTGACCCGCACCGGTTATCGATCCCGCCATCGGGAGGACGTTGAATCCGATCGGGCGCTGGAATGGCTCGTTTCCAGGGTCCTCCCAGGTTCCGGCCACCAGGG
Source organism: bacterium (assembly GCA_028821575.1). GTDB lineage: Bacteria > Actinomycetota > Acidimicrobiia > Spongiisociales > Spongiisociaceae > JAPPFW01. The sequence goes on from JAPPFW010000047.1 coordinate 12,845, forward strand.
CTTCGCGCTGCTCGATGAGCACGCGACTCTGGTGCATGAGGGCATCCATCCCGCTCATCCCGGCGCCCGACACCGACTGGTAGGACATGGCGACCATCCTGGCCAAGCCGGCCTGACGATGCAGGGGACCGGCAGCCATCATGAGCGTCATGGTGGTGCAGTTGGGGTTGGCGATGACTCCTTCGTGTGAGGCTACGGCATGGCCGTTGACCCCCGCCACCACCAGAGGCACGCCGGGATCCTGCCGGAAGGCCGACGAGTTGTCGACGACCACCGCTCCGGCGGCGGTAAAGGCGGCCGCGTACCGGCGACTGCGCGCCGCGCCGGCCGAGAACAGAGCGATATCGATCCCGGACGGGTCGGCCTTGTCGAGTTGCTCGACCGTCACCTCCCCCCAGCGCGTGTTCACCACCGTCCCGGCGGAGCGCTCGGAGGCCATCAGCCGGAGCTCGGAGACCGGGAACTCCCGCTCTTCGAGGATGGCAATCATGGTCCGGCCCACCGCGCCCGTAGCTCCGACGACCGCGACACGAGGCAGGTCAGGCATCTGCGCCCACCTCCTCGGTGATCACCGGAGGATCGAATTCGGCGTGTAGTGCTCTGACGGCCGGTTCGACACACTCACGGCGAACCACGCACGAGATCCGGATCGGGGATGTGGAGATCATCTCGATGTTGATGCGAGCGTTGGCGAGGGCACGGAACACTCGCGCGGCCACGCCGGGACTGGACTTCATGCCGGCGCCCACCAGCGACACCTTGGCGATCTCGGAGTCGACCGCGAACCCGTGGGCGCCCAACTTCTCCACCAACGGATCGGTGGCACGGGAAGCTGCATCTGCGTGGGACTGGGGGACCGTGAAGCTGATGTCCGTACTTCCGTCCTCGCCGACATTCTGCACGATCATGTCCACGTTGACGCGGGCGTCTGCCAACGTTTCGAACAGGGCAGCCGCAACTCCGGGACGGTCCGGCACTCCCCGGATCGTTACCTTGGCTTCCGAGGTGTCGTGCGCGACGCCCCTTATGATCGCCTCTTCCATAGTTCTCTCCTTGACCCATGTGCCCTCATCCTCGGCGAAGGATGAGCGGACGTGGATCGGTACGCCAAATCTCCGGCCCACCTCGACGGAACGGGCCATCAGCACTCCCGCTCCACCGGCCGCAAGCTCGAGCATCTCGTCGAAGGACACCTCATCCAACTTCCGTGCGCCGGATACGACCCGGGGGTCGGCCGTGTAGATACCGTTGACATCGGTGTAAATCTCGCAGATGTCAGCGCGGTGGGCGGATGCCAGCGCCACTGCCGTCGCGTCGGATCCACCCCTTCCCAGCGTGGTCACCTCCTTGGACGCGGGATCCACACCCTGGAATCCGGCCACGATCACCACCTTGCCGTCTTGCAGCCCGTCCCGGACCCGGGTGCCACGGATCTCGGTGATCTTCGCCTCCCCGTGGGCCGCGTCGGTGAGGATGCCGGCTTGCGATCCGGTGAGGCTGAGTGCAGATGTTCCCTCGCGGTGCAGGGCCATCGCCAGCAAGGCCATCGATATCCGTTCGCCGGCGGTCAGGAGCATGTCCATCTCGCGGGCGGGTGGGTGGTGGTTGACCTGGTGGGCAAGCGAGATGAGGTCGTCGGTCGACTTGCCCATCGCAGACACGACCACGATCACGTCGTTGCCGGCGCGACGCGTCCTGGCGACACGCCGAGCAACGTGCCGGATGCGCTGCGGGTCGGCCACCGAGGTGCCGCCGTATTTCTGGACGAGCAAGGACATGAGTTCAGATCCCGGGGAAGGGTTCGAAGGCTGCCGTCGCGTACTGCGCCGCGGCCACTGCACGCGGGCCCGAAATACCGGCCTCCGCGACAACACCCCTAGAATAGTGGCTGCATGGGCAGTGAGAAACGGGCACGCCAGAAACAGAACCGCAAGGCGCGGCTCGAGGCGGAGCGGCGTGCCGCCCGCCGCGCCAAGTGGCGCCGCCGTATAGTCAACGGGCTGGTCATAGCGGCCATCTTGGTGGTGGTGTTCGTGATCGGAAACCTGGTCACCGGTGGTGACCAACCTGCCGATCCGCCACCGGTGCAGCCTTCGGTGACCGACGTAACCACGCCGGACGGCTGAACCGGACCCTTGTTCCGTTGATACCGGTCGCCGGGGGTTAGCCTCCCGAGGGGATGGCTGTCGATCTCCATGCTCACTCGACCGCGTCGGACGGTACCGAGCCGCCTTCGCAGGTGGTGCGGCTGGCGGCCCGCGCCGGGCTGTCGGCCATTGCGCTCACCGACCACGACACGCTCGAGGGAGTGGGGGAAGCGCGATCGGAGGCCGAGCGGCACGGGATCGAGTTGATACCCGGGACCGAACTGTCGTGCGAGTGGGATCGGGGAGGCCTGCACGTGGTGGTCCTGTTCCTGGAGCCCGGCCGGGGACCCCTTCAGGACCGGCTGGCGTACCTGCGCGAAGCGCGCCATCGACGGAATCGGGACATTGCCCGACGGCTGAGCGAGCTCGGTCTCGACATCGACTACCCGGAAGTCCTGGTTGAGGCCGGGAGCGGTAGCGTGGGACGTCCTCACTTCGCCGCGGTGATGAAGCGGAAGGGATACGTTCCGGATATCTCCACGGCCTTCCGCGAGTACCTGGGGGCTGGCAAGCCCGCCTACGCGGCCCGCCGGTTGTTGGATCCTGAGGAGGCCATCGGATTGGCCCGCTGCTCCGGCGCCGTAACGGTACTGGCACACCCCCACACCCTCGGCCTTAACAATGCAAGGGAGTACGCATCCACCTTCCGATGGCTGGCCGCGATGGGGTTGATCGGTGTCGAGTGCTTCTACAGCGAGTATGACCCCGCAACGCGCAGGAAGATGGAGCGATCGGTCCGATCCTTCGGGTTGCTGCCTTCGGGCGGGTCGGACTTCCACGGGGACTACAAGCCGGGTATCGGGGTGGGTGTCGGAAGGGGGGATCTGGAGGTTCCGGACCGGGTACTCGAGGCACTCCGAGACCGGATCCCATGATCTGGGCCACCAGGGGCATGGGCCGAGCTGTGCAGGTAGTGGCGGCTGGGATCCTCCTGTCCCGCCTGCTCGGGTTTGCCCGCAACGTGGTCCTGGCCAACCGGCTTGGTGACACACCGGTGGCCGACGCTTACGAGGCTGCCTTCATCGTTCCCGACTTTCTCAACTATCTGATGGCCGGCGGTTTTCTGGCCATCACCTTCATTCCGATCCTGAGCCGCTATCTCGCCGCCGATGACATCGAGGGTGCGCGTGCGGCATTCAACGCGGTCTTCCGCCCGGTCGCGGTGTTGATCGTCATCCTGACCGGGTTGGCGGTGGCTGCTGCCGAGGTCATCGTGGAGGTGCTTTTCGGGTCTGGTGGTCGGTTGGATGCCGATCAACTGGTCGAGGTGACCCGCCTCACGCGTCTGGTCCTGCCTGCTCAGGTTTTCTTCGTGCTCGGCGGGTTGTTCATGGCCGTTCAGTACGCCCACGGACGGTTTCTCATCCCGGTACTGGCTCCCATCATCTACAACGCGGGGATAGTCGCCGGTGGCCTGGTCGGAACCGGGTCGGGTGAGGTGTCGGCCACCGGTTTCATCCTCGGGGCGCTGGGTGGGGCTTTGGCCGGCAACCTGGCCCTGCAGTGGTGGGGGGCTCGCCGAACGGGATTGCGCCTGACCCCGGGACGACTTGACTTCGGGCACCCCGAGTTCCGGGCGTACCTTCTCCTGGCAGTCCCGCTGATGATCGGGCAGTCCATTGTGGTGCTCGACGAGTCGATCGGTAAGCTCGTGGCGGCGGCTGGCCCGGAGGGGTCGATCTTCAGTCTGAATCTGGCCCGCCGCGTGAACATGGTCCCTGTTGGTGTGATCGCCCAGGCTGCGGGGGTGGCCGCTTACCCGTACCTGGCCCGTCTCGTGGCTGAAGGGCGCCGGGCCGAGATGCTGGCTTCGATGGGCAGGACGGCGCGCATGGTCGTGTACGCCGGTGGTGCGGCGGTGGCAGGTGCCATAGCGGTCAGCCAGCCGGCCATCAGGGTTGCCTTCCAGCACGGCGAGTTCAGCGAGCAAGGAACGGTACTCACCGCCGCGGCCCTTGTCGGGTACTCGCTGAGCATCCCCGCCTGGGGCATCCATCAGGTATTCGGTCGGGCCTTCTACGCCCATCGCCAGATGTGGATCCCGGTAGGAGCGGGAACCGGATGGACTCTTCTCGCCATTCCCATGTTCCTGATCGGCTTCCATGTGGGCGGGGTTCCCGGCATCGCGGTGGCCAGTTCGCTCGCGATCACCGGACATGCCCTGACCCTGGGTCTGCTGTGGCGTCGCCTCCACACTGCAGAGGGCCTCGCCGGGTTGGCGCGAACGGTCCTGCAGGTAACGGTCGGCGGCGGGCTGGCCGCTGTCGCCGGTTGGCTGGTCGCGAACGCGGTCACCGGTGGGCTGGTGCCGGACTTCACGACCGGGGTGGTGGCGACCTTGCTGGGTTTGGGGGTCGCCGGCGTGGTCTACCTGGTCACGACCTTGGTGGCCGGCTCGGCCGAGGCGCGCTCGATCGTGCCGCGCCGTTGAGCACGCCGTTGGCGATGGGCCGGGGCGGGACGAAAGGCTCGCCCATCGCGACCATCCTCCAGTTCGAGAACCTGCGAGCAGGTGGACCGGCTACTTTCCGCTCCTCGGCCAGCGAGTACTCGATCGCGGCGGCTATCGCCGCTGCCTCGTAAGGCCCGGCGCCGCCGGCAATGCGGAAGTGAACTCCGGAATCTGTGGCGTGCCCATTGTTCATAACGAGTATTCGACTAACTCGACGAGGGTTTGGTTTCCTCCTTTCGGATGGACGAAGGCGATTCGGGTGCCCCGCCCCCCGATTCTGGGAACCTCGTCCACCAATCTGGCCCCCTCCGCCTCCAGATGGGCGAGGGCTGCCACGATGTCGAGCACCGCGTAGGCGATGTGGTGGAGACCCTCCCCGCGGCGCGCCAGGAATCTGCCCACCGGCGTGTCCGGGCGTAGAGCGGCGATCAACTGGACGAACGAGCCGCCCACGGGCAGCATCGCCTCCTCTACCCCCTGATCCTCGACCACCTCGCGGTGCATGGGTGATACCCCGTAGCGACGGCCGTAGTCGGCGATGGCTCGGTCGAGGTCATGGACCGCGATGGCCACATGGTCGAGGTTCAGGAGCTTCACCGGCTCAGAGTAGCCAGGTACCGGATCCGCGGTCCCATCGGGTAGCGTTCGACCACAACAACGGATATGACGGCCCGGCGGGTCCGGTGTTCCCACCGATCCCGGGTCGGGACGGCAGCGACGGACGGAGACACAGGTGCGCATAGGGATCCTTACCGGGGGAGGCGACGTTCCGGGACTCAACCCGGTGATCAAGGCTTTCGTGAACCGGGTGGGGGAGGCCGGACACTCCGTACTCGGTCTCCGGCGTGGCTGGGGTGCGGTTCTCAACATCGATCCGGACGACCGCGATTCGGTCGCCGCGCACACCATGGACCTGGACCGTCTGGCGGTCCGGGCGATCGACCGGACCGGCGGGACAATCCTGCACAGCAGCCGGACCAATCCGGGACGGGTGGCGGAGCGCAACGTTCCCTCATTCATCACCCCTCCGGATTCCGATCCGCCCTACGACCTCACCGGCCACGCCGTCCGGGTCGTCGAGGGTCTGGGCCTCGACGCGCTGGTGGCCATCGGAGGGGACGACACCCTGTCGTACGCGCTGCGCATGCATGATGAGGGCGTACCCGTGGTGGCGATTCCCAAGACCATGGACAATGACGTGCCCGGGACCGAGTACTGCGTCGGGTTCTCGACCGCAGTCACGCGATCGGTCGGATTCATCACCAACCTCCGGAGCGCGGTCGGGAGCCACGAGCGGGTGGCCGTTGTCGAGTTGTTCGGGCGCTACTCGGGAGCTACCAGCCTGGCGGCCGGCTATCTCGGATCGGCCGACCGGACCCTGATAGCCGAAGTGCCGTTCGACATCGAGCGCCTGGCTGCGATGGTGGTAGCGGACCGGCAGGCCAACCCCAGCCGGTACGCGGTGGTGGTCGTTTCCGAAGGCGCCACGCTCTCCGGAGGCGATCGCGTCGAATCGGGAGAGGCCGACGCCTACGGCCACCGCAAGCTGGGCGGGATCGGGGAAGTGACCGGCAGCCTGATCAAGCAGATCACCGGTATAGGCATCATGAACCAGCGGGTCGCCTACCTGATGCGTAGCGGTCCTCCGGACGTCCTCGACCTGATGGTCGGGTTCAACTTCGGCACGATGGCGGCGGAGTTGATGCTCTCCGGCACCAGCGGGCATATGGTCGCCATTGAAGGCGGCGTCTATACGACCAGGCACCTATCAGTGCTGGCGGAGGGGGCGCGGACCGTGGACGTGGACGCCTTTTACGATGCCGAGAACTACCGGCCTGACATCAGAGCCCTGGCCGGCAAGCCCATGTTCCTCTACTAACCGGACCGAGGAGAAAGCATGAAGGCCCAAGTGGTCCACGAGTTCGGTCCGTTCGAGGGACTGCGCTACGAGGATGTCGATCCTCCGGCGCCCGGACCGCGCGACGTCCTGATCGGGGTTGAAGCAGTCGGGCTGAACTTCCCCGACATCCTGATGATCGGCGGTCTTTACCAGGACCGTCCCTGCCTCCCCTTCGTGGCAGGCGCCGAGGCGGCCGGCAGGGTTCTTGCGTTAGGTGGAGAGGTCAGCCACCTGTCAGTAGGCGACCGAGTGATGGGATTCAACCTTCTTTCGGGTGCCATGGCTGAGCAGTTCGTAGTGCCTGCCGACAGGACGTTTGCGCTACCCGATGAGGTCACGATGGAGCAGGGGGCGTGCATGGCGCTCACCTACGGGACGGGATACCACGCCCTGGTCGATCGCGCCCGTCTGGCGCCGGGCGAGAACCTGCTGATAACCGGCGCCATGGGCGGGGTGGGTTCAGCCGCCATCCAGATCGGCAAAGCTCTCGGGGCTCGCGTGATCGCCGCGGTCAGTTCGGACGCCAAGGCCGAGGCGGCCACCGAGCTCGGTGCCGACGCGACCATCAATTACAGCGCCGAGTCGCTAAAGGAGCGGACCAAGGAACTGACCGGAGGCGTCGGAGCCGATGTCATCTACGATCCGGTCGGCGGTGACACCTTCCTCGAGTGCTTGCGCTGCGTCAACTGGGAGGGCCGGATCCTGGTCGTGGGCTTCACGTCGGGCCGGATCCCCAAGGCCCCGACGAACCTTCCCCTGCTCAAGGGATCCTCGATCGTGGGAGTGTTCTGGGGTGCCTACGCCGACCGCGACCCGGAGGGCAACCGGGCCAACTTTGCCCGGCTGCTGGAATGGACGGCCAAGGGAGTAATCGGACCGCGCATCTCCGCCCGCTTCCCCCTGGAGTCCGCCATCGAGGCCCTCTCGGTCATCGCGAACCGCAGAGTCACCGGCAAGGTTGTACTCATTCCCTAGGATTCAGTTCCTGTCGGTAGTTGACAATTCGGTGGTTGGATCCCTTGGACTACTCGTCTGGTCGATGAGGATTGTCTTTAGGGGACTCGAAAGAAGGATCCCCCACAGGCGCCGACGGGGCGCTCCGTAGGGGATCCCGGAGGGGTGTGCCGTTCTAGTCCTCGTCGCCGAATTCTTCGGGCATGAGCACGAACTCGGGATATGCCTCGATGCCGAGTTCGCCGCTGTCCTGGCCCATCCGCTCGACCTGCTTCGACACCCGCAGCCCGACCGTCATGTCGATCAGACGCCACACGATGTAGGAGGCGATGAACGCGAACGCTCCGACCGCAAGGATGCCGACGATCTGCACCCCGAGCTGTGCGCCCGCCGCGATGCTGGCGGCCAGGGTTCCCCAGATGCCGCACAACAGGTGAGCGGGAACCGCTCCTACCACGTCGTCGATCTTCAGTTGCGTCAACCACTTGATGCCCGCCGTACACAACACGCCGCCGATGGCGCCGATGATGATCGCCCACCAGTGGTCGTTGACGTTCGGGCCGGCGGTGATCGACACCAGGCCGGCGATCGCCCCGTTCAGTCCGGCGAACAGGTCCATGTTGCCCAGGAGGGGCCGCGAGACGGCGAGGGCGGCCACGACACCGGCAGCTGCGGCCAGGTTCGTGTTGACGAGCACGTTGCTCATGGCCACCGCGTCGAGCGCGCTTCCGAGCGCCAGTTGCGAGCCGCCGTTGAACCCGAACCATCCCAGCCAGAGGATGAACACTCCGAGGGTCACCACCAGCACGTTGGACGGGGGAGTCGGTTTGACGGAGCCATCCTTCCGGAACTTTCCGAGCCTGGGTCCGATGACGATCAGCCCTGCCAGGGCAGCCCATCCGCCGGTGCTGTGGACGATGGTGGAGCCGGCGAAGTCCACGAATCCCATCTCGCTCAGCCAGCCGCCGCCCCAGGTCCACGCGCCGATGATCGGGTAGAGGACCGCGGTCAGGATCAGCGTGAACAGGAAGAACGACCACATCTTGACCCGCTCCGCGATGGCGCCCGACACGATGGAGGCAGTGGTTGCTACGAAGACCATCTGGAAGAACCAGTCGGACATCACCGCAAATCCGTTGGACACCACCTCCGGGGCCGCCCCTGCCGCTCCGCCCAGGAGGGCCAGCTCGCTCGTGGAGGATCCGTAGAAGATAGTGAACCTACCGATGAAGCCACCCACATCCACGTACATGAGGTTGTAGCCGAGGATGAAATAGGCCAGTCCGGCGATCGAGTAGATGCCGATGTTCTTCAGGCAGATCATCGAGGCGTTCTTCGTCCGCACCGCGCCGGATTCCAGCATCGTGAACCCGGCACACATCCACATCACCAGCGCGCCCCACACGAGGAAGGCGAATGTGTTGAGGACGAACTGGGTCTCTCCCTCTACCAGTCCGGCGGCGTGTACTACCAATGGTCGGAGGAATAGCAGTCCGAGCGTGAGAACGACGACCGCCGCGATTCCGGACTTCGTGAAGACACGATTACGTTGCGCAAGTTCCATGTGAATCTGGTCTCCCCTGTTGCTGGCCTAACCTCTAGCAACCTAGCAGACGCCACGAAACCGGGTTGGTAATAGCTCCTGTTTTCATTCCGGCAGGCAGGCCTCTCGCGGAAAGCTCGGAACCTGGACCGGTAACGGGAAACGCCACCGGCCGGGATAGATCCCCCGCTTGGGAGGCGGCGGCTTGCGCTACCTGGCATCTCATCTAGACTGGCGTGCGCCTATCCCTCAACAGCCCGGGGGTCTCGACATGTCCAAGATCTGCATGGTGACGGGGAAGAAGCCCACGTTCGGGAAGAAGGTCTCGTTCTCTCACAAGCGAGCGAACCGCCGCTGGACCCCCAATGTCCAGAAGAAGCGCTACTGGGTTCCCTCGCAGCGCCGCTACGTGACCCTAACGGTCAGCACCAAGGGGATAAAGACGATCGACAAGAAAGGCATAGAGGCCGTGATGGCCGACATGCGTCGCCGCGGCATAAAGGTCTGAGTCGGCGGCTCGTCGAGCAACAACCGTGCGCTTCCGGGGAGGCGCGAGACCTCTGCCCTAAGAACATGTGGCTCCGATCCGCGGCGAGCGTCGCAATCCTGGCTCGCCGAAGCCTCGGAGCGTTACCGGAGAAGGTACCGATGGATGTTGATCCCGTGCCACCCTGGGTTAAGGCCGGGTCAACCAGGCGTTACGAGTCGGAACCGAGGCTCCGCCCGGGGTGGTTGTTGCCCGTAGCCACGTAACGGCCGTTAGAAGAAGTCACCCCGATCGGGATTCCGTAGATGCCGGTGAGAGTGTCGCCGGTCAGCGTCCCGCGGATCTCCCCGCGGGCCTTCACCCGGCCTTCGGCCAGGATCAGCATCCTGTCGAATCCGGGGGGGATCTCCTCCACATGGTGCGTGACCAGGATCACGGTCAGGCCCTCGGCGCTCCCGGCCATACCGGACAGGGAAGCGATCAGGCGTTCCCGCGCGCCCAGGTCGAGCCCGGTCCCCGGCTCGTCGAGCAGCAGCAGGTCGGGACGAGCCATGAGTGCCCTGGCGATGAGGACCCGCTTCCTCTCCCCATCGGAAAGAGTGGCGAACTCGCGGTCCGCCAAAGCGGCTACCCCCATGGTCTTCATCTGACGATGGGCGAATTCCCAGTCCGCGTCGGTGTAGTGATGCCACCGCGTGTCCACGAACGCCGCGTGGCGGCCGGTGACCACGATGTCCCTGCACGGAAGGTGGCGCCTGACCAGGGCAGCCGGCGCCGGTCCCACATATCCGATCCGGGGACGGAGGCGTCGAACATCGGTGCGTCCCATCCGCTGGCCGAGGATGGTGGCAGTCCCCCGCGCCGGGAACTGGTAGGTGGAGACCACCTGCAGCAGGGTCGTCTTACCTGCCCCGTTCGGACCGAACAGCACCCAGCGCTCGCCCGTCTCTACCCGCCAGTTCACACCGGAGATCAACTCCTTCCCGGCCTTCATCACCGTGACGCCGCGCAGATCGATCGCTGCAACTCTCAAGAGGAGGCGTCCGCTCCGGTTTCGGATGTGACATGTTCGAACAGCCTGGACATGCCGGCTAGCCAGCGGTCTCTGTCCGAGGCCTTCCGGTCCATGAAGTCGGCCACCTCGGGATGGGGGAGGATGAGGAAGCGTTCGTCGCGGACCCCCTCGACGACGGCTTCTGCCACCTCATCCGGGCTCATGGCCAGCCCCGCCCCGCCATCGAGATGGAAGCGCGCCGCAAGGGGTGTGTCCACCACCAGTGGACACACCGCTGACACCCGGATGTTGGCTTGGCGGTAGGTGATCGCCAACCACTCGGCCAATGCCAGCGACGCGGTCTTGGTGACCGTGTAGGGGAGGCTGGTCAGGGATGCGAGGAGCCCGGCGGCGGACACTGTCTGCAGCAGGTAGCCGCCCCCGGCCGCGATCATCGGTCGTAACACCGCGCGGGCTGCATAGACATGGGCCATGACGTGGAGGTTCCACAACCTCTGCCAGTCCCCGTCCCGCACTTCGACGCCCCCGTCCACGGAGGCTCCCGCATTGGAGGCGAAGAGGTCGATCCTTCCAAGATCGGAGAGCACGTGCCGGACGAGCCTGGCGACCGCCTCCTCATCCGTAACGTCGCAGGGAATCCCGATGCAGCCGATCTCCGCCGCCGCTCTTGCGGTCCGGTCCTCTACGAGGTCCGTGATCACGACCGCGCCGGCGCCCTCCGCCACGAACCGGCGCGCGAGCGCGGCGCCGATCCCTCCCGCGCCTCCTGTTACCACGCACACCCGGTCAGCCAGATCCATATACGCATAGGACAGTAGCGAGGGGGACCTGAGTCATGCCAGAGGGTGGACTCGAGCCCTGGCTCCGGACTCGGTGACCCCGATGGATGCCGCCTGGCGAAGCGCCGGTCAGTAGCCCCGTAGCGGATCGTACAACGGGAATGGTTGCTCACCTCTGCGTACCCGGCGGATGTTGGCCGCTACGAGTGGGGCAGCGGTCCGGGCCCTGGTGAACCCGCTTGCGTGGGGGGTGATCCGGACTCTGGGGTGGTTCCAGAGGGGTGACCCGGTGGGCAGTGGCTCCGCCGCGGTTACGTCGAGCACCGCTGTCCCGAGGGGACCGCGGTCCAGCGCGGCGAGGAGGTCGGCTTCGACGGTCGTGCCGCCCCGTCCCATCGACATGTACAGCGCGCCGCGCCGGAACTGAGCGAACCGGTCCGCGTTGATCAGTCCTTCGGTGTACGGCGTGAGCGGCAGGATGTTTATGACCGCGGCAGAGGTGCTCAGCATCTGGTCCAGACCGTCGGACCCTCGGAAATGTGTGACGTCGGCATCCTGGCCACCCGACCGGGTCCAAGCCCCCAGCGGGTATCCGAGCCGTGTGAGCGCTTCCCCGACCGTGCGGCCCATCACGCCATAACCCAGAATGCCCACCGGGAATCCATGGGCGTCCACGGTCCTGATCGGACGCCACTCGCTCACGCTCTGGAGTTCCAGGTAGGTGGCCATCCGGCGGTGGAAGTGGACTACCCAGTGGACGGCATAGGCCGCCATCTCGGCCGCCATCGCCGGGTCGGAGAGTCTCACGATCGGCACCTCCGGGTAGACGCCTCCGAGGAACTGCTCGACCCCGGCGCTGACGGACAGAATGGTCCTCAGTTTGGGGTAGCGCAGCAGGTCGGCGGGATCGTGGTGCCAGAACACCGCGAACTCTACGGAGTCGGGATCCGCGACGTCCGGCCACAGATATATACGTTCATCGGGAAGTTCCCGGACGAGGATCTCCAACCATACGTCCCGCTCGGATGTGGGGTTGAGCATCACCGACACGTCGCAAGTCAACCAGATAAGGCCGTATGACTCCATCTCGCCCCGACCGCTACCGTCTGTCCAGTGGTCTGCGAGCCAAAACCTTCCGTGCTCTGCTCGCCGGACCAGTTGAGAGGAGGATCAATGCCGGACACACTTCCCTGGACATACTCGGAGGAGGCCAATCGGTTGCTAGCCCGCAGCCCGCTCGCCCTCATGATCGGAATGCTGCTCGACCAGCAGGTGAAGATGGAGATGGCGTTCAACTCGCCCCACCTACTCCAGCAGCGGTTGGGCCGTCCGTTGGATGCTGCCCACATTGCCTCGATGGACGGCGATGAGCTCGAGTCGGTATTCCGGGGGCCGCCGGCTCTGCACCGTTTCCCCAACGCCATGGGTCGGCGTACCCAAGCTCTCTGCCAAGCCCTCGTCGAGGATTACGACGGCGATGTCGCGGCTGTTTGGCGCACCGCGAGCGATGGGCCGGACCTGCTGAGGCGTCTCAAGAAGCTGCCCGGGTTCGGTGTCGCCAAGTCCCGGATCTTCGTAGGAATCGTAGGGAAGCGTCTGGAGGAGGCGCCGGAGGGCTGGGAGGCAGTGGCGGCCGACTGGCCTTCCATAGCCGACATTTCCGAGTTCGATCAGATCGAGGAACTGAGGCAGCACAAGGCCCGGATGAAAGCCGAGCAGAAGGCCCGGAAGAAGAAGCGGTGACCCGCAACGGCCGGACGGCTGCGGCGCCTGATCCGGGATGGCCGCAGGGGACACCCCTCGTGATCGGCGTGGCGGGCGGTTCGGGCTCCGGCAAGACGACTATCTGTGCTTCCATCGTCGAGCAGATCGGGCCGGATCACGTGGCGCTGGTAGCTCACGACGCCTACTACCGGCACCGGCCGGAACTCACCTACGAGGAACGAACACGCGTCAACTACGACCATCCCGACTCGCTGGAGACGGAACTGCTGCTAGCCCACATGAAGGATCTCGCAGCCGGCCGGTCCATCCGGCAACCCCTGTACGACTTCTCCCGGCACCTGCGCCGACCCGAGACCGTGCTCGTGAAACCTCGCCCGGTGGTCCTGATCGAAGGCATCCTGATCCTCGTGGAGCCCGAACTGCGCGGGGTCATGGATCTGCGGGTGTTCGTCGACACCGACCCGGACATGCGGGTGCTGCGCCGGGTGGAGCGGGACATGCGTGATCGCGGGAGGTCTTTCGATTCCGTGGTCAAGCAGTATCTGGCCACCGTCCGGCCGATGCACATCCGGTTCGTGGAGCCGTCCAAGCGGTACGCCGACGTGATCATCCCCGAGGGATACAACCGGCATGCGGTGGGGGCACTGGTATCGACGGTCCGGGAGGTTCTGGGTCGTTCGTCACGGGTCTGACCGTGCGGATTCGGTTGTCGATCCCTGTCCCGGATGCCCGATCCGCCATATACTGACTGCCGATGGGCAGACCTTCCATAGCCATAGTCGGCGTGGGTGCGATGGGTGGCGCGGTGCTGTCAGGGTTGCTGAAGGCCGGTTGGAAGCCGGCGGAACTCACCCTGATCGAGGCGTACGAGCCGAGAGCCGCCGAGCTTCGCGCCACGACCGGCTGCCGGACCGTCGCTTCTCCACAGGACGGCATCTCCGGCCAGCAGGTCGTAGTTCTCGCGGTCAAGCCCCAGGACATCGGCGCGGCCCTCGATCAGTTGGCGGCGGCCGTGGCAGCTGACCAGGTTCTGGTCGCTCTGGTGGCCGGCGTGCCGATCATCGTTTACGAGCGCGCACTGGGAGCCGTGCCGGTGATCCGAACGATGCCCAACACGCCCGCGCTGATCGGCGAGGGTATCACTGCCTGTGCTCCTGGCGCCCACGCGACTCCCGAACATATGGCCTTGGCGCGCGCCGTGCTCGGAGCTGTCGGAGCGGTGGAAGAGGTGCCCGAAGAGTTGCTCGACGCGGTAACCGCGGTGTCCGGGAGCGGGCCGGCGTACGCGTACCTCCTCGCCGAAGCGATGATCGAGGAGGGAGTCCGCCAGGGTCTGGACCCGGGTACAGCCCTGCGCCTTGCGGCCCGGACGATCAAAGGGGCCGGAGCCCTGATGGAGGTATCCGACGACTCGCCCGCCGAACTCCGCCACAAGGTCACGTCTCCAGGGGGAACCACCGAGGCGGCCCTTGCAGTCATGGGACAGGGGGGGTTCACATCTCTGGTCGGCGAAGCCATCGCAGCCGCGACCGAGCGTGGTAAGGAGTTAGGCGAAGAAGCGGCGCGCTAGTTGTCCGTTGTGTGATAGCGGTTAACTGCCCACTGCCCACTGCCCACTGACCACTGACCACTGACCACACGCCCGAGCCGGAAGCCCCGAGCACCCGCCGACCGGACCCAGCCAGAATCCGCGAGCGTGGAGCAGCGTCGTCAGACG
>JAPPFW010000018.1 GCA_028821575.1 bacterium
GACGCGGGTGACCACACGGTGCGCCGCTGCTCGGTGAGCGCGCGCCGGTGCGGGGGTTCGGGGGCTTGCCCCCGTCCGTCCGCTGCTCGACAGCGGCGCGGGAGCCGGGGGTTCGAAGGGGGGCGCAGCCTCCCCTCGCCAGAGCCCAGTTGTACGCACACTGGGTAGGCTGCCCCACGACCATGTTGGCCTGCCGGCTCTGGCACCGTGGTGAGTCATTGTGAGCGCCGCCGCTGAGGCTCCGTTCCTTCCTTCGAGGCTCGCGGCTTCCATCGCCCGAGTGAGGAGGTCAGCCTTCGCAATGCCGACCCGGTCATAGCCGACCCCTCACACCTGGGTCAGGTGCCACGCGTGTACCGACCCGTCAGTCAACGGCACACGAACCTCGTGTATTCTGCCCATCGTGGGATCGTTCTCCGACCGCCTGGCTAACCTCGACTACGGCGAATCGGACAGCGACGAGGGGCAACCAGGCCGAGAAGCGAGCCCGTCAGTTCCTCTTGGAAGGACGCCGTGGATTGCTGTCGCGCTTCTAGCAGCCATCTCTCTTTGTGCCCTCTGGTGGTTCTGGGATCCGATCTGGACTTTCCTCGTAGATGTCCTGACATGGATTGCAAAGATGGTCCTTTTCGCAGTCGTCGGCGTGCTCGGTGTGGTTGTCTTCGTCAAGCTCTTCCTCCCCTGGCTGATCGCGGAGGTCAAACGAGCGATCGGCCCAATTTGACCCATTCCTATCAGATGAGCGCCTCCTGAGTCCTCAACATGACCCATTGGACATCCCTTAATCCGTGCGCTCGGTGCGGAAGGAAGATCGGCGACATTCTGATCTGCAATGTCTGTAACGAAAAAGGGTGCCGGTCTTGCTTGGCAACAGGAGGCAGCGTGCCGAGCGGAACGCCGAAGCACTTAGAGAGCTTCATCGGAATCTGCAGAGCATGTCGGAGTGGATATCTGAACCGCCTTTACGCACTGCAAAGGCAGAGACAGCGGGCTTCCGAACCGCATAAGGCGGTTCGACAAGCCAGAGGACGGCGCGAGACATCGGAGCCTGATACCGACTCCGCACTCACAAAGGGCGTTGTGATTCTTTTGGCCCTGGGCGGGATAGCTTGGGTCATCTGGACGTATTTCTGGTGGATCGTGGGAACGCTTGCAAGCATTGGGGCGCTGTATCTCATGTTCCGCCTGTGGATCGTTCCACGATTTGGACAATGGCTACGGAATAGGCGCAACGACAACTTTGATGCGGGCGGGGACGGCGTGGACGTGGAGATCGAAGTAGACCCTCCTTCGGATAGTGCGGCATGACCTGATCCGATTCCCACGATACGCCATCCCCCTTCCCCGCACGGCACGCACTTTCGGACATAGCTCCCGATCAACGCGCGACGGCGAAGATGTTCGGGACCCCGACTTCCGGTCGATGTCTCTCGCAATATCCAACCGGCGCGACATCGACGGATCAACAATGGCAAGACCGGGCGCGACCTGCGACATCGCGGCCACTGATACGGTTGCCGCCCGTGACAGAGGCTCGGGCCCCCGCGCTGTTGGCCTTGGCGCTGTCACTCGCCGCTTGCGGCGGGGAGGAACCGGAAGAGCCACCGGCGCCGACCGTTCCCCCGCCCTCACCAGCGCCCGCCCCGCCGCCTCCGCCCGATCCCCCCGGAATCCCCATAGTTCGGCTCACGGCGGAAGGATCGGACTACGTCGAGTGGGAATGGGACCCGGTCGAGGGAGCAACCCGCTACGTGGTGGACCTAGCGGAAGGGAGAACCCTCGAGAACCGCCGGGAGGACACTACGGAGAATCCGTGTTATCGGATGGTGGGCCTCGACCCTGACCAACCTGTAGTGATTTGGGTGAGAGCCATCCGGGAGACAGCCGCTGGTAGCGCAGCCGGCGATTGGTCGCATCGCGTGTGGGGAGTCACGTCAATTCCAGCATCTGAAATGGAACCACGAACCTGCACCGACGAGAGAGTCCACGCGGAGCGATTTTCCGGCTTCGTACGTGAATGGGACGGAACGCCTTTCCGGGTGGACGTGGTAGATACCTTTCCGGATCGGGTTTCCCGTGCTGCTGTGGTCGAACACTTGCTGGACGCAGTGGCTCTCGCAGACTAAAAGATCGAACGACAGATCGGCTACCGCATCATTGAGCGAGGGGAGGTGGTTCCGGTTCCCGCAGAGGCGGAACCGGGGTGGAACGAAGACCTAGCGGCGTTCCGAATCAACTGTCCGCTACCTCGGGAGAAAGGGCAGATTCTCGGGCTCTACATGGACCTTGAACCCGGCTGGGGGGCACAAGCTCACTCTCGGTGCGGAGCGTTCTCTTACTCTGGGTCCAGCGCGGATCACCTGAGCGGCGCCACGACCATCCACGAGATTTGGCACCTGTTGGGGTTCGAGCATTACTTCGAAACCAACCGTCTGGAGAGCGGGGTGGGGGTTGCCATGTCCAAACGACTGACTTCCGGAGGCATGACAGCGCTGCAGGCGCTGACCTACCCCGACATTGACGCGTTGCGCTGCATCTTCCCCGAGTAAGCGCGAACCGCAGGCTCCGCTGCTGAAGTCACGGCGGGACCGTTCTTGTGGGGCGACACTAGTGTCTCGTCACTCGTCCAGTGTCGGATAGAGCCGTTTGAGTTTGGTTCGGG
>JAPPFW010000052.1 GCA_028821575.1 bacterium
AGCAGCCATTGCTCGGTGTCGGCGGCCGCGCTCTCGCCGATCACGACGTCGAGCGCGCGCCACCGGTTCTCCATAAGTACAGAGCACAAGTATTCTCGAACCCGTAGTGGTAATCCTCCCTCCTCCACCACCCAACCCGTCTAGAAAGCCATCAGTGTGAAGACCTTCGTCAAAGCGTTCGCGTTCCTTGTGTCAAGAGTTCCCTGGGCGGTGGTGATAACCACGCTGGTCCTGTTCGGGATCTTCGGATTCCTCTCCACCCAGGTCGAGATCGGCCAGGGCAACGAGGGCCTCTCACCCGACAACCCGGAACTGTTGGCCACCGACCGCATCAGCGACCTGTTCGGCGGCGAAGACACCCAGGAGAGCGTCATCCAGGTGATCGTTCGCAGGGAGGGGGGCGACGTCTTCACCAAGGAAGCCTACGACGTGGTGACCGCCATCAACTCCGTCCTCGAGAGCGAGGCCCTTTCCGACAACCTCTCATCCGTCCCCGGAAGGGGCGCCTCGTTCAGCTACCTCGACCCTGCCATCGACATGGCCGCTGAGAGTGGCGCCACCGTCGCCGACGATGAGGAGGTGAAGGACCTATACATCCAGGCCACGACGGGACCGCGGGCCAACCCGCAGTTCGCCTCGCTGATCAGCCAGAACGGGGACCCGTCCTCGGCGAGCGCACAGGCGGGTCTCATCCTGATATTCACCGAGGTGCCGGTGGGCCTCGAGGACGAGGCATTCGACGAGGCGATCGAGAACGACGCGGTGGTGGCGGACGCCCTGCGGGCCATACCCACCCCCGAAGGGTTGGAGGTCATTCCCTTCAGCTTCACCCTGCTCTTCGAAGACAGCGGTGATGCCGGCAGCGAGATCGGGCGGCTCTTCGGAATGGCCGCCCTGATCATCCTCGTCATTCTCTTCTTCGTGTACTGGCTCAAGCCGCCGGGGCGGGGCGCCCTCGTACAGTCGGGGCGCCGGACGCTCGCCGACACCCTGCTCACGCTCTTCACAATCTTCGCCGCCATCACCTTCATGCAGGGGATCGGGGTGCTGCTGGAAGGGGCCGGGATCATCGCCTCGTTCAACACTATTACCCAGATCATTCCCATCCTGCTCATCGGGCTGGGCGTCGACTACGGAATCCACATCACCTCCCGCTATCGCGAGGAGATCGGCCGGGGACAGGACGTGGACGGCGCCGCCCGCACCGCCATCGGCACGGTGGGAATAGCCCTGGTCCTGGCCACCGTCACCACCGCCATCGGCTTCCTCACCAACATCTTCAACCCCGTGCCGGCGCTGAAGGACTTCGGGATCCTGGCAGCGGTAGGGATAGTCGCCTCGTTCGTCCTGACCCTCACCTTCTTCCCGGCGGCCCGCAAGATCCTGGATCGCCGGACCGAGCGGCGGGGCAGGTTCTCATGGGCGTTCCTGCGGCTGCTGATCGTGGCTCGGAAGGTGGACCGCCACGTGGAATCCAAGGGCTCCCTGCCCGTGGCGGGCATGAGAGCCTCTTCGGAACGCCTCCTGCCCTCCCTGATAGCCCGTACCTCGTGGCTGGCGGAGAAGATCCCCGTAGTGATGGTCATGGCAGCCATGGTGCTGGGAGGCCTGGGAGTGTGGGGACTCGCCCAGCTGGAAACCCGCTTCTCGGTCACCGACTTCCTTCCCAGCGACGCTCCCGGGATCCGGGCGCTGGAGATCCTGCAGGAGGAGTTCGGAGGAGGCCTGGGGGAGTCCACCCAGATCCTGATCGAAGGCGAGGACCTCGCCACGCCGGCGGTCCACAACGCCCTGGTCTCGGCCGGTTCGCGACTGAACGAGGTCGAGAACGTGCTGGTGTTCGAGACTCCGAGGGGGCCGATCGCTTCCGCCAACTCCCCGATCTCGATACTCAACTCCCTTAACCGGGGCGGCCCCCAGGGTCCGCCCTCCGAAGCGGTCACCGCCGCGGCCCAGGCCGCCGGTGCGGGCCAGGATCTCCGAGTGCCGGCCGGCTCCGATGTCACCCCTCTGTGGGACGCCATGTTCGATGAGACCCCCCAGTGGGCGGCGGACGTCCTCCACCGGAGCGGGTCGGGCTACGACGCCCTGCGTTTCGACATCGGCACCCAGGCAGGAGAGACCGGAGCCCTGCAGCTGCGACAGGACCTCCTGGACAACTTCTCGGAGGTCTCCGACCTGGGTGTCAGCGTGATAGCGACCTCCACCGAGATCATCACCAACCTGATCGTGAAGGAACTGGCGGAGTCGCAGACGACCTCGCTGCTGATCACCCTGGTGGTCGCCACCGTGGTGCTGATGGTCAGTTTCTGGTTCGAGAACCGCCGGCCCTTCCTGGGTGTGATCACCATGGTCCCTGTGGCGCTGGTGGTGTTCTGGGTCTACGGATTGATGTATGCGACGGGCATTCCCTTCGGGCCGGTGACCGCCACATTGTCGGCCCTGTCGATCGGGATCGGGGTCCCCTACACGATCCACATCGCCCGCCGGTTCGGGGAGGACCGGGTCCGCATGGAGAGCCTCGACGAGGCGCTGCGCTCGACGTCCCGCCACACCGGCGGCGCATTGGCGGGGTCGGCGTTCACGACCATGGCCGGGTTTGGGATCCTGATCACTTCCAGGCTCGTGCCCTTCCAGCAGATGGGACAGGTCACGGTGTACGCCGTGGGGCTTTCCCTGGTGGCGGCCATCCTGGTGCTCCCGTCCCTGCTGGCCCTCTGGGAGAGGTGGCACCGCCGGAGGGCAGCAGCAACAGCCGCCTGAACCCCCGGCCCCGAACTCGATGCAATCGATCGAGGTCGGTCTCGATCAAGCAACGCGCTGCATCTCCGCTTCCGGAGAGCCTTACCCAGCCGGGGACCCCTCAGGCTTCTCTGGAGAACCCAAAGAGTGCTGGGGCACCCCGGTTCTGGAGCCGGGACACCCGTCCACTTGGATTGACTGTCACCACCAATCGCTGAAGGGCAACCGTGATGTCTCGGATACTGCTCTGCTGCGGGGGAACCATGCGAGTTCGCGGCCGTCGTCGATGGCGGCCGACCGGCAGTCGACCCCGTCAAGTCCGGCCTCGTAGGCAGCCTCGCCGATGGGTTGGCACATGTTGTGGGGAATCAGGTCACCGGCGTCGTCGTAGGGGTAGGTGGCGGGCAGGCCAATGGCATCTAGTCCCGCGTCGGTGTAGGCGTCGGCTGCTCGTCCGTCGGGAATGTCAACACGGAGCAGCAGGGGGGCTGTCGCCGGGTTGAGGTCCTCGGGGCCGAAGGGGAGACCTACGAATCGTTTCATCACGTTGGCCCGGGCGGTGCCGATGTCGTGGTTGAGGTATAGGCAGGCCAGCCCAGCCGGGTTCCATCGCTGGCCGGGGAAGGCCGCAGCGTAGGACGTGTTGAAAGGGTCTGCCCAGTCCGGGTCAGCGACCCGGTAGTAGGACCCGCCGATCGGTGTGCTCAGCATCGCTCACGCGACGCGTGCGTAGTCGAAGGTCTCCTTGACCGAGTGGCGCAGCCACTCGTGCTCGTCGTGTGCGATCACCTCGAGCATGCTGCGTCCTCCGTATGCCTCAGCCGGACGCCGCGCCACGACGGGGGGAATGCCGTCCTTAAGCCGTTGCCGCAGTATGTCGGAGATCTCGGCTATCGCTCCGATCTTGGCCATCCGTTCCGCCGGTGGTGAGCCGAGTAGCCACTTGTCCACCGCTTGGCGTGTGACTCCCATGAGGCCTGCCACGTCCTTGCTCGACAGGTCCAGAGTCTTCATGGCACGCCTTAGCGGTGAGGAACACCGTTGCTCGAACTCCAAGTCGGCCATGGACTCCAGGAACCAAACCAAGCGATGCTCATCGACATCAGGCTGTACTACGACACACTGCTGGGGCAGGGCACCGACTACCCCCCGGATCCGGTCCACCAACGCGGTGAGGACACCGGGTCCGTCAGCCGATGGTGCGACCCACGGCAACACCGCGATGTCGTTCAGCAGGAGTCGGTACACCACCGAGGGCGGAACACGAGCTTCAGAACTGCCCGCAGGCAGCGCGGTCAAGGTCTGGGCTGCTGAAGCTACCAAGACGTAATAGCGGCGCAAAGCGGCGCGGTCCGCCCCGGCCCTCAGCAACGGAACGAGCCGATCCAGCGCAGCCACCACATCGGGCACGATGCGGGCAGCGATCGTCGATGCTGCCTCAAGGTCGTCTTCCAGGAGGTGCTCGATCAAGGTCATAGCGGGGATTCTAGACCTCTGCAACCTTTTCGCAATCCAATTGGTTGACGACGAACTTGGTGACGCAACCGCGCCACGACAGGCGCACCAGATCATCGTCGTCGCTGACGATCATCACGGCGTCACACGCAAGTGCACACTCGGGAGCGCGGTTGTGCTCGAAGTCATCGCAATCGGTGACGGTGACTCCCGTTTCGACCACACCTCTACCGGACGCGTCGGCAATGTCGACCAACAGTGCCAGACAGTCCTCCACCCGTTCGATCTCCAGCCGTGCTGACAGGGGTGTCCCTACCAGTACTCGAACGGTGTTGGCGAGTAGGTGTTCCGCAAGGAACAATGAGAACTGCCGAGCGTCATTGGGGAACCGATCACATTGGCCGACGGACTGCCGCGAACGGTGGCGGCGACGGCCAGGAATGGAGGGGCCTTACGGCGCCGGTCACGGCACCGACGAGGATGTTGATGTCGACGACGACGGGTAGCAACGTCAGATACGGTTCTTCAAGACCCTACGTACCACCGCAACGGGCTCGTCATCGTCCAGACCCGCTTCCGTTACCCGGCGGGCTCCATAGGCCTGGAGGTCCACGAGGCGCGCGGCGCGGTCGACTACCTCCATCTGGTGCATTGCTTCTCGAAGGAACGCCGAGCGGTTCCCATTGCCAAACCTGTCCGTTAGGCGATCGAGGCGCGAGAGATCCTCTTTTGCGACTGCGAATCCTATGGTTTTGGTTGCCATTGCAACTTACTGTATCCAAATGCAGTCGACAGGCAAGCACGGGACAGCGTTCAGGTCTCGATGCCTCCGGACCGGCAAATCTCAGATGACCCTCTTCCGTTTACTGGCTAGGGCGTGCATGTCGAGGAGTTCTTTCCCCGTCTCGCGTCTCAGCACCTTCGGTTGTCCCGGCAAGGCCCTCGAGCAGCCTAGGATGCCATCCTGTCTTGCCATCGGCACCGCGCAGAAAAGTGGGGTAGGTGGGTTCAAATCCTTGGAGCAGGGGTGAGGCGATGGTCTACTAGCGCATGGCCAAGTTTCGTCTCCCGATCCAGATATGTGTCTTTCTGGTCAGGAAGCAGGCAGAACGTCGCGAGTACCTGCTCTTACACCGGGTCGTGGAAAAGGGAGCCTTCTGGCAGGGCGTTACCGGGTCGATCGAGGAAGGGGAGACCCTTCTTCAAGGTGCTGCGAGAGAGGTCCATGAGGAAACGGGCCTAACCCCGGCAGCGATCCGTCCGGTGGACTTCACCTACCACTTCCCGGTGGTCGACGAGTGGCGGGAGGCGTACGGACCCGACCCCGACGAGATCGTCGAGCACGTATTCGTGGCCGAGGTCGACGGTGGCGAACCCACTCTGTCCCACGAGCATGATGCCTGGGGATGGCACGCGCCCGAAGAGGCAGCCAGCATGCTGAAGTGGCCGAACAACATCGAGGCGCTCTGGCGATGCGATGCACTCCTCACGGCGGAGCGGCTTTAGCGGAAGTGGCTATCCGGAGTGCGCGTCACCCCTCGTTTTCCCACTCCCCTCTTCCGGGAACTGTCCCGCTAGAAGACTGGCAAGACCGAGGTCTTAGAACCGAGTTGCATCAGCCTGAGCGTAGCCCACAACCTGGCGATCGGCGTGCACCACGCCCGCCAGATTGCCGACTATCTCCGAGAGCTGCCCGGGCGGAATGGCGCAGGTCAGTTCGTCGTCGGCCATTCCGGTACGGGCACGCGACAGGGCACATCCCATGGACAGGGCCACCTTGCCCTGGTCAATGGCGATGGGAAGTATCTGACACTGTGGCTTTCCGCTGAGATGCATGGACACCGCGTCACCCAGTTCCATGGCTTGGCGGGGGCTCAGCCTCAGCAGCACGACATCGGGCTCGTGTGGCGTATCGGCCAGGGGCCCGTAGATGATCGAACTGGGACGGCGCTCCAAGGCCGCCACCCCGGCAAAAGCCTCCATCGTCACCCAACCGACTTCCAGGAGCGCCCCGACGTCCTCTCGGTTCAGTATGTCGCCGGCTTCCACCAGGCCATGGGTGTATTCACCCACCGAGCAGTTGCCGTGATCGTCGGGCGAAGTGGAGAAGGTGCGACTATCAGCGTGCATCCAGAAAACGCAAGGAGCAGGAACCGCGCCGGACCGCCCGTCCGGCGTGGGTTCTGACAACGGACCTCCGAAGGGGTCGATCCCGCTTTCGGGAGAGACCGAAGCCTCGAAAAACGTCATGGCGATCGGTGCACTCTCAAGTCCAAGCAAATCGCTAAGGCGGCGGGAAAGATCGTTCCAGTCAGTGGTCATTGACACTCCTTTGGTGGAAAGCAGACAGTGTGAGGCAAGCATACGGTAATCCACTAGCTGTCTCAGAGGTTGACCCGCTTCAGTGGACACTTACGTCCCCGCGTGCATCCGTCATCCTATCGGCAGATCTGGAGCGAATACCGCACAAGCGGAAACCTACAACCCGCTGACCAGGCACTTCACAAGCCGCGTCGGTGGACAACTCACGTGAAGTACTTGTCAAGCAACCTTGCGCATGCCGCTGAGCGATCCCGGTAACCGTCGATGAGTCCATAGAGCGGGGCAACTCCAGCTTCTAGTTGTCATGTAGCCGAGCTTCGGGCCAGCGGAGGGAGGCTCTTTCGATCCAGCCGATGACGTGGAAGAACACGATACCGGCCAGGGACGACAGCGTTATCGCCGCGAACATGAGCCGCGTGTCGATCCGGTAGCTGGCCTGCACGATTACGAAACCGATCCCTCGATCGGCGCCGGTGAACTCGGCGACTATGGAGCCGATCACCGAGAGGGTTGCCGCTACCCGGAGCCCGGCGAAGACGTAGGGCAGCGAGCTCGGGAGCCGCAGCCGCCAGAAGATCGAGGCCTTGCGGGCGGACAGGACGCTCATCAGTTCCATCGCCTGGCTGCTCACGGATCTGAGGCCACGGGTCGTGTTGACGAGGACGGGGAAGAAGCAGATGATGGCGGCGATGACCACTTTGGGGACGAGGGTGTATCCGAACCAGATGGTGAGGAGAGGTGCGATCGCGACGATGGGGATGGTCTGGAGGACGATGGCAAGGCGGCCCGTTCGACGATTCGAACATGGACGAACACGACGGCCGTGACGAAGGCTATGCCGCCTCCGATCAGGAAGCCCGCTACAGCTTCGAGCATCGTCCACCCGAGGTCGGCTACGAGCGAGGGGCCTTCGGCGATCAACTCTCTGCCGATCTCGGTGGGGCTGGGGACTATGTAGGCGGGGACTTCTGCGGCGACAACGACGAGCTGCCAGATGACGAGGGCCAGGAGCGCGAGGAACGCGGCCGGGATCACCCCCTTCCACTTGGCAGCACGACCCTTCTTCGATGGCGTGTTCCTGCTCACGCCGCCCCCATGGTCGTGTCGGTCTCCAGGAGGGCACGCAGTTCTCTCGCCAGCGATCCGAACTCGGGTTCGAAGCGGAGGTCCAGCGGTCTGGGCCGTGGGAAGGGGACTCGGGCGATTCGGACGATCCGCCCCGGACGGGGGCTGAGGACCGTCACCCGGTCGGCCAGGAATATGGCCTCCTGAATGCTGTGGGTCACGAATATCACCGTTGCCTGCGCCTTGTGCCACACGTCGAGTAGCTGCAGGTTGAGACGGTCCCGAGTGAACTCGTCGAGCGCCCCGAAGGGTTCATCCATCAGCAGGGTGGACGCCTGGTAGATCAACGCCCGGGCTAGCGCGACCCGTGACTGCATCCCTCCCGACATCTGTGCCGGGTAGTGCTCCTCGAACCCGCCGAGGCCCACTTCCCTGAGCAGTCGGCGGGCCAGCTGCTCGGTCCGGGTGCCGTGTGTGGGGTTGCGTGAGCCGAGGATCCTGCCGGGAAGCAGGACGTTGCCCAGGGCGCGTAGCCACGGGAACAGCACGGGGTCCTGGAAGACGAACCCGAACTCGACATCGCGCCTGGCCTGTTCAGGGGTCTTGCCGTGGACCGAGATGGTGCCGGATGTGGGTTCGAGCAGGCCTGAAACGAGACGCAGCAAGGTCGACTTGCCACAGCCTGACGGGCCGACAACCGCCAGGAACTCACCGGGGGGAATCTCCAGGTCGATGTCCTCGAGGGCGACAACCGGGTTGTCCCCACCGAATCGCATTCCTACCTTGTCGAGAACGATACCGGCGCCGCCGGTCGGTCGGCTCATGACCCCTGTTTCTTGGCCTCGTACCTTCTGATGCCTTCCAGTGCCACGTCGATGGCGTTGTGCCAGCCCGCGTAGAGAGCCTCGTTCACCCCCTCGTAGTCGATCTCCTCCGGCGCGGTGTAGTTGTACGAGACGGCGCAGACGGACGCTGCCTTGAGACCTCGGAGGTGTGCGATCGTGAAGATGGCGGCGCTTTCCATCTCGATGTTCATGATCCGCTGCCTCATCCGGTTCTTCACCCGGTCCTCGTTCTCCGCGTAGAACGCGTCGGCGGAGGAGTTGATTCCGATGTGCAGGCCGAAGCCACGCTCTCGGCTGAGCGCCTGGCCCGCTTCGATCAGAGCGTGGGTGAGGAAGTGATCGGCCACGGCAGGGAATCCGTCATCGACCAGGGCGGCGGTGGTCCCGTCCTCCCGCATGGACGCAACATTGATCAGGATGTCACCCTTGCGGATCCCCGGCACGAACGCGGCGCTGCTGCCGACCCGAATGAAATGTGACACCCCCACGTTCGCTAGTTCCTCGACCGCGATCGAGGCCGATGGGCAGCCGATCCCGGTGGACGTGCCGCTCACGGGAATACCCCGATAGGTGCCGGTCACGGTCCGGTACTCCCGGTGGTATGCGACCTCTGTCGGTTCGTCGATGTGCTCCGCGATCAGCAGCACCCTTCCCGGGTCCCCGGGCAGCAGCACGTAGTCGGCGACATCGCCGGGTTTGACCCGCAGGTGATACTGCATCTTGCCCACATTGCCGGCCGTGTTATCGAACAGATCCATTCTCGTCCTTTCCTGGAGAGGAGATGAGGGGGGCCTCCCCGGAAGGGCAGACCCCCCTCAGGTACGGGTCAGGAGGAGAAGCAAGCGTCGGTGAACACACCGCCCACGTCCACGTCGACCTCCAGCCCCCCGTAGGTCTGCAGAACGTCGACCACGGTCTGCCACCGGTCCGCCGTCATGAAACCCATACCGTTCTCGATCGACTCCGGTGTGCGGACGTGCGCGAGGGTGGCGTCGAGGACCAGCCGCTGCGTATTCCGGTCGAGATTGTCCGGGTCGGAAGCGACGACGATGTCCGTCGTCTCGTCCGGATTCTCGTGGGCGTACTCCCAGCCGCGGGCGATCGCCCTGACCATCCCGCACACGACGTCGGGGTTGTCCTCGAAGTAGCCCTTGGTCGTGAACAGGGCGTTCGCCGAGGTCTCTACCCCAAAATCGAAAGGAACCCACACGGTTGTGTCCACCCCTTGGAGTCCGGCCATGACCGGCTCGTTCGTCGCGAATACGGTGTACAGGTCGATGTCCCCCTCCAGCAAGGGCGTCAGGTCGAACCCGACCGTGATCTTGTCGACGGAATCGAGATCGACACCGTTCTTGACCATCATCGCCTGGGTCAGCATCCATGGACCGCCTTCGTGGAAGCCGATGGTCGCCCCGGCGAAGTCCTCGAGCGTCTCGATGCCCGAGTCGGCACGCGCCATGACCGCCCCCGGATGCTTCTGCAAGAACGCGGCCGCGGTGATCAACGGGATACCCTCGGACGCCGCGAACACCAACGAGTTCATGTCGTGCAACCCGAACGTGTCGGTCCCCGCGGCGACCAGCGTGATGCTGTTGGTGTCGAACCCACCGGGATTGATGGTGACTTCCAGCCCCTCATCCGTGAAGAAACCCTTCTCCTGCGCCACCAACTCCCCGGCGAACTGGCTGCCGAGGAACCACGGCAGTCGCAGCGACACCGAGACGAGCTCGGGTGGGGCCGTGGTTTCGGGAGCCGATGTGGTCGCCGGCGCGGCCGTGGTTTCGGGAGCCGATGTGGTCGCCGGCGCGGCTGTAGTTTCGGGAGCAGCCGCGGTCGTCGTCGAGGCGTCGTCACTCCCGCATGCGGCAACGACCAGCGCCGCGGCCACGAACAGGGCAAGCCAGCACCTTCCATGACCCGTTAGTCTCATTGTGTTTCCTCCAATTCTCGGATGCCGGTGGTTGCTCCACCACCGGCCCTCTCGGTGCAGTCGCACGACTCGCGAAGGATCAGACTGGTCTCGACCGTGACCGGAGGCTGGACCTCTCCCGTGTCGATGGCCCGGCGCAGGGTCCGGACCGCCTCGTAACCCAACTCATCGGCAGGAAGACGTGTCGTGGACAGCGACGGTGCGGCCAGCGCCGCGAACGGAATCTCGCCGTAGCCCATCACCGCAACATCGCCCGGAACACGCGCTCCGAGTTCCTTCACCGCGGCGATCGCACCCAGGGCGAGAACGTCTCCGGCGCAGAAGATGGCGGTCGGTGGGGAATCACGGTCGAGGAGCTGGACAGCGGCCTTCGCTCCCGCTTCCAGACTCCAGTCCGAAGCAGCCGCCACCACTCGGTTGCCGAGTGGCACACCGGCGGCGGACAGGGCCCGGGAAGATCCTGCGACGAACCTCGACGTCCCCCAGCTGGCCGCGGGATCGACGATCCCGATACGGCGGTGACCGTGGCCGATCAGATGACTGACAGCCCGATACCCTGCCACGGCCTCATCGACCACGATCCGGGAGCCGCAGTCCGCGCTGCTGCTGTCGACGAACACCACAGGCCGCAGGGCCGAAGCCGACCTGAAGATGCCGGCCGTCCTGTCGTCCGGCCGATCGAAGTGGATCACGATGATCCCGTCGACGTTCCGGCTCAGCAGTTGATCGACGTCCCGAGAGACGACGCTCGGGTCGTAGTGACGGGTCCGGCAGAACACCGGCAGCCAACCCTCGACCTCCGACGCGTTGGAGACCGCCTCCAAGAAGCCGGCGTAATAGTCCGTGAACGACGGCACCATCACACCGACGGTGAAACTCGACTCGCGATCCTCTCGACGAGACCCCGCCCTATCACGGTCGTAACCCAGGACAAGAGTTCGCGACCCCCTCTGCATGGAAACGAGGCCGTCCTCGACCAACTGGCGATACGCGGCCCGCACCGTGTGGACGTTGACGCCCACGTGCTCCGCCACGTGGGCCAGCGCCGGGAGGTAACTACCGGGCTGCACCACGCCGGTAGCGATCAGCCACGTTAGTTGGCGGGCGATCTGAGCAGCCAGCGACACCCGACTGCCCCGATCGATTTTGACTCGGTCAACGACCGACGGATCCAAAGGAAGCGCACTCATGGAGTGGTAGTATATACATCTAGATATCTAGTGCTCTAGAACTTTACGACTCGGTCCGCTTTCCCTTCGCGTGAGTCGGGATCGCGCTGTCGACGCCGCCGGATACCACCAGTCTCCGCTCAGGGTCGGAGTGCCGAGCCTGTCCCGCAGGCTCGCGCTCGCCGAAGACGAACCCGGGGGAAGTGTCACGTTTCTGGAGCCTGTTCTGCTGCTGAGGCTGAACGGGACTTGGTCGCGGATCGGTGGTAGCCCGAAAACGGAGGCCCGCTATTTGCAACTGAGGCAGCACTGGCCTCTCACCCACCCGGTCTAGGCGATGCCGATCACGGTGATGACCGAAGAGGAGTTGCCCGCCGAAGCGCCTGCAGTCTTGATCGACGAATCAGGACGAAGCCCAGGAAGGCCTGCACACCGCCTGACGACACCTAGACAGCGTCAGTGGATAGAGAGTTCTCTGTCCAGGCGGGTGATGAGGCGGGTGATGTCGGGTGCCTCGAAGATACTGTACCGTTGCTTGCCGACGCTACGCACCGTCACTATCCCCGCCTCGGTCAGCTGGTTGACTGCCTGGCCTGTAGCGACTGTCGAGCGTTGGATCGCTGCCGCTGCCGAGTCGACCGAGAAGATAGGGCGGGCGGGTAGGACACGAAGGAGGCGGTCAGCGGACGATTCGCGCCGGACCGTTCCGGCCCTTGAGCGCAGGTCGGCCTCCAGGTCGGCGACGGCGTCCAGGTAGCTGTGAGCTTCCTGGCAGGCGTCGTGGGCGGCTTCGAGAAACATGCCTAGCCATTGCTCTGCGGCGTGGTCTCGAGCGGGGTCGTCGGCGGATCCGACATGCCGCCAGGCGGTGAGACCGTCGATGTATGAATCGGTGGATCGGGCCAGAACCGCGCTGATGGGCGTCACGAACGCCGGGGCGACCTCCCGCCTGCGAAGGATCGCGTGGATCAGTGCGCGCCCCGTGCGGCCGTTGCCATCAGCGAACGGGTGGATGGTCTCGAACTGAGCGTGCGCTATCCCGGCCTGTATCAGGGGCGGAAGGTCGGTGCGGTTCATGTAGGCCATCAGGTCGGTCACAGGGGAGGGACTTCTTCTGGAGGAGGTGGAACGAAGGACGCACCCAAAGGCCTGTAGGCACCAGCCCCGATCCAGTTCTGCGTATCCCGGATCCGGCCGCCTAGGTCAGGGTGGGGCGATGCCGACATGAGCCGGCGGTGGACCTCCAACAGGTCGGCTGTGCGTAGCGGGCTGCCGCGGGCGGCCAAACGGATCGCTTCTTCCATCGCTTCGGAGTTGCCCAGCACCTCGGCCGCGGTCCGGTCAGACGACCGCCCGCCCGCTTGGCTCTCGGCTTCTGCGGTCAGCACCCTACGCGGCGAGAGTTCGATCCCTTCGATACGCGACGACGCCACGGCCTCCATCCGTAACAACACGTAAGCGAACGTGTCGAGGGGGTGTGGTCCCGCGCCGACAGCGCGCCGGTTCAGCGCTTGGACCGCCGACTCAGCGCGGCTAGCTGTAGCTATGACATCAACCGACAAGCGCGGTACCCACCCGGACAGATAGTCAGGTACATACGCCTCATACCGTCCCCCTCCCTACTGTCCGGAGAGGCGGTGAGGCCCACCACCAGATGGACTTCACCGTGACGCCCGGCGAGATGAGATATGGTGACGTGTGGCACCGCACTATGGTGATCGCGCCTGACGAACTCGTCGGACTATCTCGCCCCCGAGTGCGACATCCTGGAGTCCCAACCCTGTCGACTTGAAGACCGTTATATCCTCTGAGGTACGTCGGCCAACACGCCGTCCGGATAGCACATCCCCCAATTCTCCAGCGACGTGAACCTCACCGGCAGGACAGTCGTTCTGAGCCGAGGCGAGTTCTGGTGCCTCAGTCCAACACGTTTTGAGGGAATCGACAATAACGCGAGCACGAACGAGTAACCGCATACCAAGTTCGTTATCTCCTAGAGACGAGACGTGTGAACCAGGATGGATATGTTCGGCATCTATGAGGGTTGTAGGCGCCGACGTGGCTGTTACGACAGCTTCAGCGCCGCGAACGGCCTTATCTATTGTCGAGACAGGTTCAACTCGTTGTTGCGTGATGACGTGCGAGAGCTTGGCAGCCAGTTTCTCTGCGTTCGTGATGTCACGACTCCAGATGCGGATAGCCTCGATAGGCCTTACGCGGCACGTCGCTAACACAGCCCAATAGGCCACTGGACCACTCCCCAACATCGCCAAAGAGCTTGTATCGGTTCGTGCTAGGGCGCTCACTCCAAGTGCAGCGGCAACACCTGTTCGCACTGCAGTGATCCACGTGCCATCAAGAACGGCTGCGGGTGCACCAGTCCTCTCATCGAATATCACCACAACAGCCTGGTTCACCGGCCGATCACCCCCGGTGTTCTCGGGATAGGCCGTCAGAGCTTTGAGTCCGAGATCTCCGGTCCGATTTAGCCACGCCGGCATAATCACAGCTGTACCCTGCGGAATGGTAAGGACCGTGTGAGCAGGGTTGCTGATGAGGCCGCCGGAGTATTCGACGAACGCCCGACGTTGGATTTCGACGGCGTCCGCCAACGAAACGACTGAGGCCATCTCGTCGGCCGATACAACCAACAATCCTTGGAGGACATCATGTGGTTGCTTTTGATCCCCTTCTGCGTGAGGGGCCCGACCGCCGCCGCTCATGTCGCCGTGAGCATAGCCTCGCTGATCAGATCGTGGCCGGGTAACGGCATTGCGACTCCGGACCGGGCACCAGTAGTGGGACATCTAGACGATGAGCGTGTTCTGGCCGGTGTGTCAACCCGCACATGGGTTTCACCGCAGGTCTTCTGATGGGAAAGTTGCTGTCGAAATTGGCGCTGGGCCGAGACCCGAAGTAGACCTCGAGCCGTTCTCCCCGTAACGCTTCAACATACTCGATTGATCGATGTGCTCCATCGCTGAGATGTTGAAGCAGCCGAGCGTTCAGTTTTTGACGACCTTCTGCATCCTGTGGTGTGGGAGATGACATCCTTTTGGATGCGTGATCTGTGAGCATACGCAGGCTACCGAGGTGTGCCCATAGAGCATCTTCGTGCGCTGCTTGACCCGTCAAACTAGTTGACCCCTCAATACTCAAGTGGTAGGTTCAACTGGCTTGTTCAGTACCAGGATGAGTATTGGAGGTCCGAGATGGTGTGTGCGAGTTGGTTCCGAAGTGTTCGGCTGATCCCGCTCGTCGTGGCTATGACAGTCATCCTCGCTGCCTGTGCGGAGGGAGATACTGCTTCCCAGACGACCGACGAAGGTGACACCACCGAGCAAGGCACGATCGAAAGGATCAGGGAACGCGGCACCCTGCGCGTCGGTGCCGAGTGCCTCTACAAGGGAACGTGCTTCCTCGACCCGGACACCGGGGAGCGACTGGGCTACGGCGTGGACGTCACCAACATCCTCGCTGCAGACCTCGGGGTTGA
Source organism: bacterium (assembly GCA_028821575.1). Classification (GTDB taxonomy): domain Bacteria; phylum Actinomycetota; class Acidimicrobiia; order Spongiisociales; family Spongiisociaceae; genus JAPPFW01. Next base: position 15,025 of record JAPPFW010000052.1, read on the forward strand.
CGTTGAGTGGGTTGACATGGAATGGACCGCCCTCATACCGGCTATCCAGACCGGGCAGGTCGACATGATCACCCAGGGCATGACTCGGACGCCCGAACGCGCGTTTGCGGTCACGTTCACAGATCCCATGGAGTACTACCCCCAGGCCCTGGTCCTCAACGCCGAGAGCGAACTGCTTGAAGTAGAGAACCTCGACGAAGTCATAGTGGCCCTCAACCAGCCCGATAGGACCATCACGTTCCTTCTGGGCGGCGCCCACCAGATCATCGTGGAGAACAGCTTCCCCCGGGCACAGCATCGCGGGCTCGAGTCCGCGCAGGCGTTCGAGGAGGTGGCGACCGGCCGCGCCGACGCCATGATCGCCGATACGGGCGACGCGTGGGACTACATGCAGAACAATCCGCGGGCGACTATTTGGCAGATGCGAGCGATCAGTACCCACCAGGGGTCGTTCGTCGTCGCCTACGGCGATCTCGAGTTCCTCACCTGGCTGAACAACTGGGTCGCCTATTACACCGCCAACGGCACTCTTCGCAACCTCAAGCTGGCCTGGAACCAGGAGCGCGGCATCCCCGCGGACCTCGCAGGGTTGCCGCCCGCAGGTGCTGGCCGGTAGCTAGTAGGGGCGCAACGCGATCGAAGGACCCGTGAACGATGTCGTTCTGGAGGTGAATAACCTCCATAAGTCTTTCGGGAGCTTGCATGTCCTCCGGGGACTCAACCTCACGGTCCGGCGCGGTGAGGCCGTGGCCGTGATCGGTCCGAGCGGGAAGGGGAAGAGCACGCTCCTGCGGTGCATCAACTTGCTCGAGCAACCTGACGAGGGGCAGGTCATCTTCGAGGGAACTGACTACGTCCCCATCGCGCGGCGTCGTAGCCTGCGCCTGCGGGGCAACCCCCAACTGCGGCAACTGCGCACGCATATCGGGATCGTGTTCCAGCAGTTCAACCTCTTCCCGCACAAGACCGCAGTCGAGAACGTGATGCTCGCGCCGATGCGGGTGCTTGGGATGTCGAAGGACGAAGCTCGGGAGCGCAGCCTCGAGCAACTCGAGCACGTGGGGCTCAAGGACAAGGTCGACAACCACCCCCAGACGCTGTCGGGCGGACAGCAGCAGCGAGTGGCGATCGCAAGGGCGCTGGTAATGGAGCCTCGGCTGATGCTGTTCGACGAGATCACGGCGGCTCTCGACCCTGAACTCGTCGGTGAGGTCGTGGAAGAGATGCAGCGGCTGGCGGAAGGCGGCATGACGATGGTCGTCGTGACGCACCACATGAGCTTCGCCCGGCACTCCAGCGACCGCATCCTCTTCGTCGACGACGGGGACATCGTAGAGGAGGGCGAACCGGACACCCTTTTCAACAACCCCAAGGAGCCTCGCACACAGGAGTTTCTGGCCCACCTGCTTAGCTAGGAAACGCAGGCGGGAGTCCCCCAAGGCACGTGTACAAATGCTGGAGTTTCAACTAGAGACGGTCGTGGCCAGCGGCCCGCGAATCATGACGGCGCTGGGGCTGACCATCTACATCGCCACGGTGTCGATGTTGTCCGGCCTCGCAGTGGGGCTCGTTGTATCGCTGCTCCGCGGCTCGGGGTTCCAGCCGTTCCGGCTGCTGGCCGTCACTTACATCAGCATTTTTCGCGGACTGCCGCTTATCGCCTTTCTGATCTGGCTGTACTTCGGCGTCACCGTGGCATTCAACATCCAGCTGTCGCCGATCAGCGCTGGCATCGTGGTGATGACCATTCAGTCGTCGGCCTACCTGGCGGAGATCTATCGCTCGGGCATGGAGGCAATCCCGCATACACAGCGCCAAGCGGCAGTTGCCCTCGGCCTCAGTCCGGTGCGGGTCTTCACGGATGTGCAATTCCCGCAGGCCGTCAGGATCGTGCTGCCCGCGATAGGCAATGAGTACATCGGCCTTGTGAAGGGGTCGGCCCTGGTCTCAGTCCTCGGCGTCGCTGAACTGATGCGCACCAGCCAGCAACTCGTGCAGTTCTACCAGTTGCCCTTCGAGTTCTTCACCACGGCCGCGGTGCTGTACGTCGCGGTCGGAGTCGGGTTGGGGCGCCTGTTCCGGATCGTCGAAAAGCGCATCCGCTACTGAATAGGAGCCAATGCGTGGGATATACACCGGATTTTGGACCTGTCTGGCGGCGGGCGGACTTGTTGCTCGAAGGGCTGGCGATGACCTTTGTCCTTGCCATAGTGGCCATGGCATGTGCCATCGTTCTCGGGCTCGTCATCGCCGTGGGGCAGATGTCATCCGTACGGGTGGCGCGGAGACTGGCCACCGGCTACGTGCAGCTCGCCCGCGGGACGCCCCTCTACGTATACATCTTTTGGGTTTACTACAGCCTCGGCAGCGCGACGGGCATCCTCCTCACCCCCTTCCAAGCCGGCGTCTTCTGCCTCGCGACCCTGTACGGCGCGTACCTCGCCGAAATCGACCGCGGTGCGCTGCAGTCGGTGCAGCGGGAGCAGCGGGAAGCTGCTGCGGCGCTCGGCCTGACGGCTTGGCAGTCGTTTCGAGACGTGGTGCTGCCGCAAGCGGTGCGCATCGCGATTCCGCCGACCACGAATATGTTCGCCATGCTGTTCATGGACACCTCGCTGGTGTCGGCCATCGGAGCCCTGGAACTGATCCGTGTGGCGCGCATCGGGTCGAGCGAGACCTTCCGCCCCTTCGAGTTCTACACGGTGATGGGCCTGATCTACGTCGTGGTCGTGCTGGTCGTCAGCGCATTATCGGCCTGGTTGGAGAGGGTGCTGCGCTACGAGGACCCGCAAGCACCCCAGCGGTCGTTCCGCGAGGCGTTCCTGGAACGGGTGCTACGCAGGCCGTTCAGTGCGCCCAAGACCTCGCGGTAGCGTGGCGGCCGTGGCCGACCAGGCTCCAGCCCTAGGCAGCCGGATTCGCTGCCCGTGACCTGGGCTCAGGCAATGCAGGGCGTTCTCCCGATGACAGATGCCATCAGCGTCCGGCGCGCCACGCCGGTGGACAACTCGGCCGCATGAGCGACACCGCTGGTGCGGCTGATCATTGCTCGCGAGCGGGGCTCGCGGGTCGCTGTGCGCGGGCGGCGGGACCGGACTAGCAACTGCCGCGATCGGGTTCGAGGATCCTCCACGACCGGTTAGCCAAAGAAGGCTCTTTCCTCTGATCCACGACCGGCTGTTTCTTGCTGTCCGCATCTCGATTCCTCCGTCGGTGTCACTCGTTTCGAGTTTCGGCGCTTGGTCCGGACGTGGCTCGACCCGCACCCCGAGCCATGTTCTCGGCTTGCTGCACGAAGTCGAAACCGACCAGGTGACCTTGCCGGTCGACTTCACCCGCGGATCGAACGGTCCGCTCATGGAACGGGTCAGGAGAGACACGCCGAGATCGACCCCATCGCGATACAAGAGCCCGAAGGCCTTGAAATCCAGCGGCCGCACGATGACCACGATGGTCGGGAGGGACGCGCCAGGAGGTTCTTCGGCTCCCTCCGGACGGTTGTAAGTCGGTCGGCGGGTGGTGACCGGTCCCCCGTTCGAGGGAAACAGATCGGATGTCCTGCCGGCGTGAGGTACCGTTGACCGCCGAGATGTTGTCGATCGTCAACGGTCTGGTGTTCGACGGTGTGGGCCCCGAGCCGGTCGAGTGCCCGGTCCACACCGAGGGCGGGCGGATCGCTTCCCTGGAAGGCCCTCCTCCGGAGGGGGCGCGGGTGGTCGACGCCCGCGGCCGCGTCGTGACACCCGGCCTGATCGACGCTCATCTGCATGCCTACACGGTGAGCTTGGACCTGTTGGAGAACGAGGCGTTGCCGATGAGTTACGTGTCCGCCAAGGCCGCCCGGCGTCTCGAAGGGGCCTTGCGGAGGGGTTTCACCACGGTGCGGGACGTGGCGGGCGGCGACATCGGCCTCCGGATGGCCGTCGAGGAGGGACTAATCGCCGGTCCCCGCTACCTGTTCACCGGTCCGGGCCTGACCCAGACGGGCGGCCATGCCGATCCCCGGCCCGGCCATCTGGCCGTGGACGTGCTCGGGCATCATGCCGGGGAGATTGTCGACGGGGTCGACGACCTGCGACGGGCGGTGCGGGAACGTTTCCGCACCGGTTCCCACGCCATCAAGCTCTTCACCTCCGGTGGTGTCGCCTCGCCGACGGACCCGCTCCGCAACCCCCAGTACTCGGCGGAAGAGGTGCGTGCCGTGTGCGACGAAGCGTCCCGGCGGGATTCCTACGTGGCCGCCCATGCCTACTCGTCCGAAGCGATCGTCCACTCCGTGACCAACGGCGTACGGACCATCGAGCACGGCAACCTGCTGGACGAACGGACCGCAACCGTCATGGCGGAGTACGGCGCCTATCTGGTTCCCACCCTGATTGCCTACGACGCCATGGGACGCCGCGGCGCCGCCCTCGGCCTGCCCGCGGTCTCCTACCGCAAGAACCGCGAGGTGCTCGACGCGGGCCTCTCCTCGATCGAGATCGCCCGGCGGGCGGGAGTGCGCATCGGGTTGGGGACCGACCTGGTCGGAGACCTCGAAGACGAACAACTGCGCGAGTTCAGGAACCGCTGCGAGGTCGACACCGTAACCGACGTGCTCCGCTCCGCCACCTCGGTCAACGCGGCCATCCTGCGACGCCGTGACCTGGGAGTCATTCGGGAAGGCGCCGTCGCCGACCTGGTGGTGCTGGCCGGCAATCCCTTCGAGCGGACCGACGTGCTCTGGTCACCGCAGCGGCTGGTCATCCGATCGGGAAAGGTGGTGGAAGCATGATCCGCACCTTCATCGACCTGCCGCTTGCCGAAGGTGGCGCCGAACATCTGCTGCCTCTGTTCCGGCGGTTCCGGGTCCTGGAGGTGTGCGTGTCGCAGCAGGGCTGCCGGTCGGCGGAACTGGCCATCGCCGAGGACGGCTCCCGCGCCGTCGCCACGGCCATCTGGGCCGACCACGATGCCTACAGCAGGTGGCTGGACCATCCCGACCGGGCCAGGTTCGGCGGCGCGACGGCGGACCTACTCGACACTCCCGTCTCCGGAGGAGTGACGGGCGCCCGCGTCCGGATTGCGCATGTGGCCAGGTCGAGCGGAGGGAAGACCGGCCGCGGAGAGGAGAGCCGATGAGAGCCAACCGCTTGGCCGTCGACGTGGGGGGCACGTTCACGGACGTGGTGAGTCTCGGCGGCAGCGGAGAGATCCGGTTCGAGAAGGTGCCCACCACGCCGGAGGACCCGACCCTGGGGGTGATCGACTCCATCGCACGGGTAGACGCAGCGCTTGACCGCACATCCCTATTCACCCACGGCACCACCCTCGCCCTCAACGCGCTGCTGACCCGCTCCGGCGCCCGAACGGCCGTTGTGGCCACGGCGGGGTTTCGGGACGTATACCTGCTGGGGCGGACCTCCCGGGAGGGGAACTACGACATCCTCTACCGGAGCCCTCCCCGCCTCGTGGAACGATGCGACACCTTCGAGGTCAGGGAGCGCCTCATGTTCGACGGCTCCGTCCACACCGGATTCGATGAGGCCGACGCCCGGCGGGTCGCCGCACTGATAAGGGAGGGAGGCTACGAGGCGGTGGCCGTAGCCTTCCTGCACTCCTACACCAACACTTCCCATGAAGCGGCGATGCGGGAGGTTCTGGAGGAGGTCGTCCCCGGACTGGAGGTGTCGATCTCGTCGGATCTCTCACGCGAGTACCGGGAGTACGAGCGGACCAGTACGGCAGTCCTTGACGCATACATCAAACCGATCGTTCGGACCTACCTGTACGACCTGGGCGCAGAACTGGCGTCCGGAGGTTTCGAAGGTCGGTTCCTGATGATGCGGTCCGGCGGCGGGGCGATGACCGCTTCCTCCGCCCGCGAGAACCCTGTGAACCTGATCCTGTCAGGACCGGCGGGAGGGGTCATCGGAGCGGCGGGTTTCGCCCGGATGATCGGTGAACCCAACCTCGTCACGGTCGATATGGGGGGCACCAGCCTGGACGCCTCGCTCGTCATCGAAGGGCAACCGGTTATGCACCAGGGCACCGAGTTCGAGAGCCTGCCCATAAACATCTCGTCCCTCTACATCCACACGATAGGGGCCGGCGGCGGCTCGATCGCCTGGACCGACGAAGCAGGAGGACTCCAGGTTGGGCCGCACAGTGCCGGCGCAGATCCGGGCCCCGCTTCGTACGGGTCCGGTGGAAGCGAAGCCACCTTCACCGACGCCGCCCTCGTAGTGGGCTATCTCGGCCAGGAGACCCCGCTGGGAGGAACCCTGACCCTCGACAAGGACCTGGCCCGGGGCGCATTGGAACCGCTCGCCGAGCGCATGGGCATAACAGTGGAGGAACTCGCCCTCGGCGTGGTCCGGATCTCGGCGGTCAAGGTCATGGGAGCGGTGCGCTCGATCACCGTCGAGTTGGGCCGCGACCCGAAGGACTTCGCCCTGCTGGCGTTCGGCGGCGCCGGTGGGATAGTGGCGGTCGACGTGGCCCGAGAGTTGGGTATGGGCACCGTCATCATCCCGCCGGGCCAGGGCGCCTTCTCCGCGCTCGGGATGTTGATGGCGGACGTCCAGCACGACTTCGCGCAGACCGCGGTGATGCCGCTGGAGTCCCTCGACGCCGGTCGGCTTCAACGCTCCTACGCCGAGATGTCGGCCCTAGCAGAAGATACGCTGCGGTCGGAGGGCTTTCCTGTCGGGAGGCAGGTGCTGGCGCGCTCGGTCGACGTCAGGTACTCCGGCCAGGAGCATCCGGTGTCGATCACCCTCCCGGCCGGGACAGCGGACCCGATCGCATATCTGGGACAGCGGTTCGCCGAACTCCACCATCGCCAGTACGGCCATACGATGTCCGATCCGGTGGAGGTCACGACGCTTCGCCTGAACGCAACCGGAACGGTGGACCAACCCAGCTTCCCGACACTTCCCCGCCGGGAGGCCGGGTTGCCCGAGCCGTTCGCAACCCGGCCCGTTCTGGACGCCGGGGGCACCGACGAGACCCCCGCCGGGGTGTACAGGAGGGAGGACCTCCGCTGTGATGACGAGATCGCCGGACCGGCGGTGATAGTCGAGCACACCGCCACCACCGTCATCCATCCGGGCGACCATCTGGTGGTGGGGGAGCATGGCGAACTCGTGATAACGCTGGGGGCTACCGATGGTTGACGCCATAACGACCGAGATCATCCGTCACGGCCTTCTCTCGGCCTGCGAGGAGATGGCCCGGAACCTCTGCCGGACGTCCTACAACACGGTCGTCTACGAAACCCACGACTACGGGGTGGGACTGCACGATGTGAACGGAGACATCGCTGCCGACGCTCCGGGCATCGCCGTGTTCACCCGCGGCAACGACTACGGCATCAAGCGGTCGATCGAGTTCCTGGGAACGGACTCGATGAAGCCCGGGGACGTGTTCATAAACAACTACCCGTACTGGTCGTCGGCCCACACGCTCGACCCGCTCGTGTTCGCTCCGATCCACGTCGACGGGCGCCTGGTCGGGTTCGCGTCCTGCCGGTGCCACGTGCTCGACCTCATGCAGAAGGATCCGGGATACGTGCTCGACTCCACTGACATGTACCAGGAGGGGATCTTCTTCCCGGTCGTCAAGCTGTACAGCGAAGGCGAGATCAACGAGGACATATTCAACATCGTGCGCTTCAACAGCCGGCTGCCCAGCCACACGATCGGGGACTTGCAGGCCCAGGTGTCGGCCGTCGTTACCGGGGTGAGACGGACCCGTGAGATCGCCGACAAGTTCGGGGCCGAGACCCTCACCGCAGCTCTGGACGCCATCAACGTCCACGGCGAGCGCCTGGCGCTGGCGGCCCTGCGGCGAATGCCCAAAGGCACGTGGAGCGCCGAGGACTACATGGACCACGACGGGGTGGATCTCGACAGACCGATAAAGATGGCCGTGACCATCACCATCACCGACGACGAGATGATCGTCGACTGGACGGGGAGCGACGAAGGGGTGCGCGGTCCGATCAACCTACCGCGGGGCTTGACCGAGGCGTTCAACTGCCTGATCTTCAAGGCTCTCACCACTCCCGAATGGCCGGTCACTGCCGGCAACTTCCGCCCGTTGCGGGTGATCACCAAGGAGGGATCGGTGATGCACGCCGTTCCACCCATGCCCACCTTCACCCTGTGGGGTGGATTGCTGGGCGGCGAGGTGATGCTGAAGGCCCTGGCACAGGGGATGCCCGACCGGGTGCCCGCCTGTTCCGGGGGCGACGTGTGTTCCGTCATGGCTCTCGGGGACGATCCCCGGACCGGAGGACCGTGGCTGGAGGGCATGAACGACGCGGTGGGCTTCGGCGCCCACGCCGGCGGAGACGGTGAGGACGGCATCATGCATCTGAGCGAGCCGGGCTGCCGCAACAATCCCGTGGAGGTGCTGGAGATCAAGGGTCCGCTGCTGATCGACCACTACGGCTACCGGCCCGACACCGGAGGCCCCGGTAAACACCGCGGCGGCGTGGGTATCAGCAGGGTCTACCGGTTCCTCGCTCCCGCCACCGCCATCGCGATCCTGTACAAGACCGAGAGCCCACCATGGGGCATCAACGGCGGGAAGGAAGCCGATCCCAACCACGTCGTGATCGACCCGGGATCCGAAAACGAGGAGCGGAAGGGGAGCAGCTACAACTTCCTCGAGGCCGGGCAGGTTCTCGCCAACAACACCGGCGGAGGCGGCGGCTGGGGCAACCCCTTCGAGCGCGATCCGGCACTGGTGGCGAAAGACGTCCGCAACGGCTTCGTATCCGTCGAGGCAGCCGAGCGGGACTACGGCGTAGCAGTGGACCCGGCCACCTTCAGAGTGGACGCCGTACGAACGGCCACCCTCCGCGGATGATGGAAACTCGTCTCCTGACCACCCATCATCCTGGTTCGGATTGACACTCCGACCGAAGGAGCGAAACGTCCGGCGACCCCTCCCGGTCAGAACGCGGCAGCATGTCGACCAGCAAACGGATCATGTCTCGCCCATGACCGGGGCGGACACGAGCGCCCGAGCTAGGCGACTATGCAGCGTCTTGGACAGAGAGTTCTCTGTCCAGGCGGGTGATGAGGCGGATGACATCGGGCGCCTCGAAGATCCTGTACCGCTGCTTGCCGACGCTGCGCAGGGTGAGTATCCCCGACTCGGTGAGTTGGTTGACAGCCTGGCCTGTTGCGACTGTCGAGCGTTGGATCGCCGCCGCAGCCGAGTCGACCGAGAAGATGGGGCGGGCGGCCAGGACGCTTAGGAGGCGGTCAGCGGACGATCCGCGCCGGACCGGTCCGGCCCGTGAGCGCACGTCGGCCTCCAAGTCGGCGACAGCATCCAGGTAGCTGTGAGCCTCCTGGCAGGCGTCGTGTGCGGCTTCGAGAAACATGCCCAGCCATAGCTCTGCTGCATGGTCTCGAGCCGGGTCGTCAGCGGATCCGACATGCCGCCAGGCACTGAGCCCGTCAATGTATGAATGGGTGGATCGGGCTAGGACCGCGCTGATGGGCAGCACGAACGCAGGGGCGACCTCCCGCCTGCGCAGGACCGCGTGGATCAGTGCCCGCCCAGTGCGACCGTTGCCGTCTGCGAACGGGTGGATCGTCTCGAACTGAGCGTGCGCTATCCCGGCCTGGATCAGGGGCGGAAGGTCGGTGCGGTTCACATAGGCCATCAGGTCGGCCACCAGCGGAGGGACCTCTTCGGGAGGGGGTGGCACGAAGGACGCACCCAAAGGCGAGTAGGCGCTAGCCCCGATCCAGTTCTGGGTATCCCGGATCCAGCCGCCCAGTTCAGGATGGGGCGACGCCGACATGAGCCGGCGATGCACCTCCAACAGGTCATCTGTGCGTAAACGGACCGTCACGGGCGGCCGAACGGATCGCCTCTTCCATCGCTCCGAGGTTCCCCAAGACCTCGGCCGCGGTCCGGTCAGACGACCTCCCGCCCGCTCGGTGCTCCGCTTCCGCGGTCAGCAGCCTCCGCGGCGAGACCTCAATCCCTTCGATACGCGACGACGCCAGCGCCTCGACCCGCAGCAAAACGTAAGGGAAGGTGTCGAGGGGGTGCGGTCGTGCGCCGGCCGCCCCGTCTGTTCAGCGCTTCAACCGCCGCCTCAGCGGCGCTAGCTGTAGCTACGACATCCACCGACAGCCGCGGCACCCACGCCGCCAGGTAGTCAGGCACGTAGCCTCATACGGCCCCCCGCGACGCTCCCGAGCCAACGGAGCTTCCAACCTCGGGCGCCAATACCTCGAAACGTACCGGCCCATAACCTTTACCCTCAGCCCACTTAACTACAGTTTGTGCTTTAACCTTAGCTTAGGAGCCCCCATGTGGTGACGTTGCTAAACGCTCATGAGCAAGCCGCCATGAGGCGAATACGCTCGCCAAGCCGGTGCTGCCGGGTGGTCGTCGTTCGTGGTGGTCACCCGAAATGGTCGAGCAGTCGGGCCGTGACCACAGCGGTCTTATCCTGAGGACCTCCTCTACTACTATCTCGTACAGGACTCGTGTTCCACATCTACCAGGGGAGAGTCGCCCTGAGGGGCCGCTCTCCCCATCTACTTTTCTCACGCGTCGGGAGCCCCGTACCGCGATCGTGGGTGGCCCAACAACCGGTGAGGCAAACCGATGAACCCGACAAGCATCCACGACCATCGGCGCGAGCCTCGATCGCCCGGACACCTCGCGCAGCCGGGATTACCATCTGGCCGGCCCGGTATCGCCGGGGTGAAGCGTCAAGGAGGTTTCTGTGTCCGACGACTTGTTGCTGGCCGACCTGGTCTCAAGCTTCCCTGGCAATACAGAGGACATCGCGACCGAAGCTCTCTGCCACATCTTCCGTCACTCGGCCGCCGGAAGGAAGGCGTTGAATGACGTGGTCAAGTCCGGCGTGCGAGGTGTCAACCCCATCAACAGCGTAAAGACGCAGGTCATCGGGCTCGATGGAACACGCCCGGACCTGGTCTGCTGCGATCAGACAGGTCAGGAGCGGGTGCTCATCGAAGTCAAGTTCTGGGCCCCTCTCACTGCGAATCAGCCCAATGGTTACGTCAAGAACCGGCTGCCCAAGGACGGTCCCGCGGTGTTGATGTTCCTGGTGCCTCATGACAGAATCCCGTACCTGTGGCCCCAATTGACGAAGCGCGTTCGCGAACTCGATCCTGTCAAGGTGATCGACGCGGAGCGCCGCTGCGTGCGCATCGGCGACACTCAGCAACACCTGATGGTGGTCAGCTGGGAAAGCCTGCTCGACTCCATGGCCGCCAGAAGCAGCGACAGTGGCGAACACAGCACTACGACCCAGATCCGACAGCTGCGCAGCCTCGCCCAACATGCTGGAGATCAAGGCCCCAAACCCATCCCCTCGGGCACCGAGCCTGACACTTCGGAGACGCGGCTAAGCCAATACCGGCGCCTCGTTGACGCCGCAACCGAAGAAGGCCTCAAACAGGGTTGGGCGGACCGAAAGGGGCTGCATCGGGCTCGCCAGTCCTACGGCTACGGCAGATACATCAGCTTGTGCGGCAACGTCGTGTGGTTCGGCATCAACAAAGAGCTGTTCGAGACCAGCGGTACGACCCCGCTCTGGGTCGGGCGCCACCAAAGCCACGCCGACGAACCCGATGTGGTGAACCGGGAACTCGGCGACGAGGACCGCGAGTGGCACAGCTTGCGTGGCCGGCATTGGTTCCCGATCGAGCTCAAAAGAGACGTCGAGGAGCCCCAGATACTTGCCGGCGTCGTTGACAGCCTGAAACGGTACGGCGACGCCCTCGAAGAAGCCCGGAAGGCCGCCGAACATCGTGCCAGCGGTTCCACCGATTCTTCCTAAGCTTCCGCCGAAGCAACGGATGTGCGTTAGCTCCGGGGCTTCAAGCCGTGATCTCCAACCGATTAGAGAACGGTGCTCGGCGGCTGGTATTGCCGTCACAGGGTGGAGAGTTTCGCTGATCGAGACTGGGGAATATCGCTGATCATCAACACGGTCACGATGCGCTCGTCACTCACAGCGGGCCCGAGGAAGAGTCGTAACCGGGGGGTCAGGCTCGGCCGGGGCAGCCTACCCAGGCTTCTGAGAGGACTTCGGCCTGTTGTAGGACGGTTCGGGTGTGGTGGCTCTCTTCTACTTGTCCGCCGGGTACTTGTACGTCCGGAGCGAGCGCCCGGGCCAGAACGCGGCGGCGGTCCGAGCAAGACCTCCGCCCGGCGCCGCCGGTTCGTCAGCCTGCTGAGAGGGATTGCCTCGCCGGCGCCCTTACCAATTGCAGATTGGGGATGTCCTCGAAGTCGCCATCGTGTGACACCAGGGGACAACGCAGCATGATGGCCGTGGCAGCAACCCACGCGTCGGCTATTCCGAGTCTGCGTCCAGCCTGCTCACGCTCGGTGCGCAGATGCGCGCAGATCCGGACCATCTCGGGGGTCGGCCAGACAACGTCGAACTGGTCAAGGTGGAGCGAGAGCTTATTCCTACGGGCCTCGCCCCAGTTGGCTTTGATCGCTCCGAACCATGCCTCCTCCAGTGTCTGGAAGGAGATGACGGCCCGCTTCCCAGCAATGCTGTCTTGGTAGAACTTGGTCTTGCCATCGCGACGCATAAGCAGCGAAACAACCGAGGTGTCAAGAACGACCAGCGGATGAACTGGTGGCATCAGACCTCTCGTCCCTCACGGATGGCCTGGTTGAAGCGCTCCCACTCCTCATCAGTCAGGTCGATCGTCAACTTCTCATCGGGATGAAAGACCTTTGCGTCATGAGCGTTCAGGAAAGCGTCCATGTCGAACGGCTCCCCCCACGAACGGTCATTGTTCAGATCACTCACCGTGACCTTCTTGCAGTCTCCCTCATCAGAAAACAGCCCTGTCCCTTCAACCTCAACGTATCGGGTTGCCGACCTGAGCATCTCCTCCTCGAGTGAGGAGTCGAACTCCAGACGCACGTAGCTACCGGTGTAGCTGTGGAGTTGGGCAGTTCCCTTGGCCCAGTTGACTTCCTTTAGCCATCCCTGCAGCAGCGCTTCTTCCTCGACCTTCACGGGAACGGTCCCGTCGGTGTCACGACGTTTGATTTCAATCCTGCGTGGCTCCGATTCGCTTCCGAGCCACATCTGCCAACCGTCGGAGAGGCCAGATGCCGCACCCCAGAGGCAATCAGTCACCACCGGGGGCAGCGTCGAGTCCTCACGGCCGTCCCAATCACACAACGCTTGGACCGCCTGCTCCCCATAGCTCTCCAAGGTCAACTGTGCAGCCCGGTCGGGAGGAGGGTCGAGGGTAAGTCCAAGCGCCATAGACCCCATCCGTATGGCGGTTATTCGCAAGCGGCTCTGGTCCCGCACCCAGTCGGGAACTCTGCCCGGGCCCGGCGACCTGCCTCCCAGATGAGAAACCATGAGCTGCACCGCCCTGGTCACGCCTTCCAACACAGGCTGGAAGTCCTCAACCAGAACACCGGACTCATCGGTTCCCGGCTTATCAAGCGTCACGATCAGCGAGCTCCTGGTGATGTCAACCTCCATGACGTGCCGTGACCCCAATGTCGGAATGAACCCTTCCGGATGGTCGGGGACCGACTCATTCGAAGCCCAACCAGTTGGTCTGGCAGGTTCGACTGTAGTAGTAGGTCTCTTGGTTCTCGTTGGGAACCAGCTTATGGCGCGGCCCTGACACGGCCTCCCCATGGGTGGCCCGGTCTGCCACGGGCAGACCGGGCCAGCGGACGAGTCGTGTCGCCCGCGATCGCGGCCGAGCATCGGAGGGGTCCAACATTTTCTCCGCGGGCCGCGTAGGACCGGCTCGGGCTGTCTAGGGGTGAACCTGTTCTCTCGAATAAAGCAGGTGGTCAGTACGCGGATAGTACTCCACACAGGACCTAAGCCTCAACGTCGTTCCGGTTTGACCGGCCCGACGATGCCGCCCACACGCAGGGAGAGCCGGATGACGGCGGAGCGGCCGAACAGACGGATACAGCCTCAGCAGGGCTACGCGGCCCGGGCCTCTGAGAGGACCTCGGCCTGTTGTAGGACTGTTTGGGTGGCGTTTTCCTGTTTGTCGGGCGGGTAGCCGTAGTTCCGGAGTGTGCGCTTGACCAGAACGCGGAGGTGGGCGCGTACGTCTTCACGGAGGGTCCAGTCGATCGTCACGTTGGTGCGGACCTTGTCGACCACTCGTGGGCAATGGTGCGGAGCACCTCGTCGCCGAGGATGGCTACGGCGCTGGGTGAGGGCCTACTGGTGGCGCGGGTTAGTCCCGGAACCGGCGTGTCTAGTTGACTCCAGCTAGTGGTGGGGGAGTGTGTTGAGGATGGTGGTTGGCCCCCGGTCCTGCTCAGCTTGACGCGGCCCAAGGCGAGAAGCACGGTTGGTGTCGGGCGTGACGAACGAGACTCGCAGAAGTCAGATAGACGCGCGGGCGGGGAAGGTCAAACAAGTCCACGCTACCGAAGCGCTCACGCGGTTGAGTCAGCGCCTCTTCAGAATGTTACGAATTCTTGCCCGAACCGACGCAGACTCCGATTCGCCGGCTCGGGCCAGCATGCCATCTACCTTCTCGCGGTGTCGTGGGAAGCGAAGCGCCAATTCGTTGTATCCGTTATACGCCCACGCCCTGACGAACTTCCTGTCGCTCTTGAGACAGGCATCCAGGAACTTCTCTAGATCGACGCTGTCCTCCTCAGGAATGTCCAGATAGGGTAGGCACTGGAGCACATGCAGTTTGCTTTCCCAATGCTCCTGAACGGAGAGCCTGCCGAGGATCGCACGGCAACCGGCAGTGGATAGTGAATTCCCCTCTTCAACGTGTTTCTTCAGCAGCCAGGTTGCCGCCCGTTGCAATTCGACATCTGAAATGTGCACCAGGATCGTCGCAACGAAATCCTCCTCGCCGCTGTGGCGCTCATATGTCGACTCCAACGCGGCGGCGGACCTGCCGTCCCAGGAGGCAATCTCTTCCGATAACGTCGTAGGCACATCCGGCTCCAGCGATGTCGGCCACCAGCATTGCAGCCTAACGAGATCTCGATCCAGGTCCTCCCGTGCCAAGCAACGGACAGCCCATCCGTTGGAGGGAACCAGGCTCCGCCGGGCGAGCGGGAGCCGGTTACTCAGGGCCTGAAGCTGCGTACCGGGCCGCTCGCTTCGGCGTGCTGATCGCAGGCGGCAAACGTCAACAGATCAACTACCCCGGTTGGTGATGCTGCTGGGCCAGCATGCGCCTGGGATTGCCGATGAGCAGCTGGTCGATCACCGTCCGCGAGATCCCGATCTCCTCGAGGTTGTGTACGAAGTTCCGCAGGATGTGTCCGTATCCGAAGCCCCCGTAGCGGACCAGATCCTTCTTAGTGCACACATCTTGGCTCAGAAGTAATCGATCTACATGGCCCGCCTCCACCAGCCGGGCGATAGCTCGCAGACGGGTCAGGTCGGAAGGGAGCCAGAAGGGTGGCCCGAGGCCACTGGATGGCACGTAGAGTTCGACGCCGCATGTGTCGTATTGGATGTAGCACCCGCGATCGGCGAGCGAGGAGTGATACCCGACGATCTCGTCGAACTCGGCGTCGAGGTGACCCAGCGTGAGATCGAGATGTCCCATCACGACCCGGCCGAGATCCGTACCCTCGTTCTCGAGAATGTCCAGCACGTCATGTCCCCGGCGAGCCGACGGAGCGACATGGACGGATATGGGATAGCCGGTGGCTTGCTGCGCTCGGCCGGCTGCTCGCAGAACCCTCTCTTCGCGTGGGTGGAGCGGGTGGCTGGTACCTATCTCGCCGATTACCCCTGCCCGTATGCCGGTACCGTCTATTCCTTCGGTGAGTTCGGTGATCATCCGCTGCGCGATCTCATCGGTCGGCTGGTCTTCGAGGCCGGGCGGGTGCGCCAGGTGGACGTAGTGGGCGGTCCCGGCGACGATGTTCAGCCCCGTCGATCGGGCGATGGTTCGCAGGGCGAGCGGATCGCGACCTATGTCAGGGGGCGTTACGTCGACGATCGTGCCCCCGCCCAGGTTCTTGAATTCGTTCGCTTCCTCGATGGCCAGGGCTGTGTCGTCGAGCACGTTGTTGTCGAGAGAGAAGAAGGGATCCCGCTTGACGATCCCGATCATGCTCATCTCGAAGGGTGCTTCCGCGAGAGCTGCGCGCTCGGGGTCCTCCGGCCGCTGCCAGTAGCACGAGAGATCGACCAGGAGGTGCTCGTGAGCCACGGTCGGCCCAAGGTCATCGGCTGACACCGGTCCGAGCACGGTCATTACCTGTCCTTGCATGGGCATCTCTCCTTCTCCCTCATCGGTCCACGGAGGCAACAGAGCGGCGTTTTGGAAACGGCTTCCCTGTGCTTACCCGCAGAGCACGAAGAACTCCTTGAACGGCTTCTTGAACGTCCAGATCGCATCCACACCCTTCGGGAAGGATCCGATGTCGCCAGATCGGAGTACGACGGACTCGCCCGACTCTACGAAGTCGATGCGAACCTCGCCCTCGATGACGTAGATCGTCTCGTCACCCTCGAACACCCAACGACAGACCGAGGGTTGCGCCGTGAACAGACCCGTTTGCAACATGCCCTGGCCGGAAGGTTCCCTCCGTATCCAGTGCACTCGCGCCTTCGGGTCGCCTGACACGATGTGGCCCTCCAGGGGCATGTCCTCGTATTCGTCGGTGTCGATGGGCGTAACGATCGCTAAGACATCCACAGGTTCGTCCTCCTTCCGTGTCAGCCGGGTCGGATGCGGTCCGCCGGATTCATCAGTCGGCGCCAATCATCATCGAAGTCGGGTGTCCCGGTACGCCAACATGCTGCTGCGTGTTCCTGGCTCGGGTCCAGCACCTGCGGGTCGGCGCAGCGCGAGCGAGCAGCCGGGCAGCGGCCCCGGAAAGCGCAGCCGGTAGATTCCTGGTCCCCACCCCTGGACAGATACCCGGTCGCGATCCGGCGCCGCCCGGCGTCCGCAACCGAGGGCATGGTGTGGCGGAGAAGGCGCATGTAAGGATGCATCGGCTGCCGGAACACGTCGTCGGTCGGCCCCACCTCGGTGAATCTGCCCTGATACATGACGGCCGTGCGGTCGGAGTTCCCCCGGACCAGACGGAGATCGTGCGAGATCAGGACGTAGCCGAGCCCGTGTCGTTCCCTAAGTTCGTTGAGAAGTGCGATTATCTGTCCCTGTACCGAAGCGTCGAGTGCGGATGTCGGCTCATCCAGGACCAGCAGGCGGGGTCTGGAGGCCAGGGCGCGTGCTATCGAGACGCGCTGTTGCTGCCCGCCGCTGAGTTCATGCGGGTACTTCCGTGCTTCCGCCTCGTCGAGGCCGACCGATCCCATGAGTTCGGCGACCCGATCGGCCAAAGCGCTCTGTCGCAGCCCGTCGTGGAACTTCACCGGCTCACCGATGATCGAGGCCACGCGCATACGCGGGTTGAGCGAGGCTTGGGGGTTCTGGAACACCATCTGGGCGTTCCGCCGGAAAGCCCGCAATGCGTCTCCGCGCAGCGTACGGATGTCGACACCTTCGAAGCGGATCACTCCCGATGACGGTGTCATGAGCCGCATGATGCAGAGGCCTAGTGTGGTCTTGCCACTCCCGCTCTCACCGACGATGGCTATGACCTCGCCGTGGGAGAGGGTGAGCGAGACGTTCCTCACCGCGCCGATTGCCCCCTGCTTCGCCCAGAACGATCCCGCGCCGGCGAAGGTCTTGCTCAATCCGTCGACGCCCAAGAGTTCAGCCATAGAGGTGGCACCTGACGTACCGGCCGGCGATCTTCGTGGTCTCCGGGTCACTCTCTCGACACGGTTCGAACGCTTCGGGACAGCGTGGGTGAAAGGGACACCCCGCGATCGGAGCGAACGGACTGGGTGGCGTTCCAGGAATGTACTCTGTGCTCGCCGCGTCCTCCGACAGGTTTGCCGAGGCCAGCAACCCCCTCGTGTAGGGATGTTGCGGACTCGCCAGTACCCGCTCGACGGTACCGCGCTCCACGACTCGGCCCGCGTACATCACAGCGAGGGTATCGCTCACGTCGATGATTGAACTCAGGTCGTGTGTGATGATTATCGCTGTCTTCTCCCTCTCCCGGATCAGTTCGCCGAACTCGAGAAGCAGTTGAGCTTGGGTAGCCGCGTCCAGACCTGTGGCGGGCTCGTCCGCGATGAGGAGGTCAGGATCGCTGACCAGTACCAGTGCGATGAAGACCCTCTGGGCCATGCCACCGCTGAGTTGGTGCGGGTAGCTCTTGAGAACCCGCTCCGGATCCCTCAGGCCGAGCGCGCCGAGCAGCCGGCGGTATTCGGCAACGCCGTCTCCGTATGACCGTGCATCCCGTGTGTCGTTCCGGGCTGCCCTCTTGAGCACCAGCGTCAACTGCCGTTCGATCGTGTGGACGGGAACCAGGCTCTCGCGGGGGTTCTGGAAGATCATTCCGATCCGGCTGCCTCGGATCAGGCGCATCTCCTCGGCGTCTAGTTCGAGGAGGTTGCGGCCCTCGAAGGCGATCTCGCCTCCGACGACCCGTGCTCCCCTCGGAAGAAGCATCGTCATCGCCCGGGCCGTCAGGCTTTTTCCTGCACCTGTCTCTCCGATGAGGCCGACCATCTCCCCGCGGGAGACGTCCAGATCGAATCCGGCGACCGGCAGCCCGGCCCGGCCGCGGTGATGCAGGTCCACTCGCAGATCGCGCACGCTGAGGATCGGCCGCGGTCGGGTGTTCATCGGGTCGTCGGATCCAGGACGTCTCGGAGACCGTCTCCCAGGATGTTGAAGGCAACGACCGTTGCGAACAGCATCGCACCTGGGAAGGCCCACACCCACCACTCGCCGGTTACCGTGACCTTCAGTCCGGAAGCGATCATGGCCCCCCACTCCGGAGTTGGAGGCGGAGCTCCGAGTCCGATGAAGCTCAACGCCGAGATGAGCAGGATCGCCACACCGATGTTCAGGCTCATCTGGACGATGATCGGACCGATCCCGTTAGGAACGACGTGCCACGTGATGATCTGCCAGCGTGGCAACCCGATCGCTCGCGCCGCACGCACGTAGTCACGTTCTCGAATCGAGAGCACCTGGGCGCGCATGACCCGCACGTAGTAGACCGATTGAACCACCGCGATCACTCCGATTAGAACCGGTGTCGAACCCCCTACGGCAGCGACGAGCCCCAGCGCGAGGACAAGAGGCGGGAAGGCTTGGATTCCCTCCACCACCCGGGTGATGATCTCATCGATGATGCCGCCCGCGTAGCCCGCTGTTGCGCCTACCGCGACCCCGATGGCCATTGCCAGCAGAGCGCCGGCCGTGGCGACACCGAGGTCGTATCGACCGGCGTGAAATGTACGGGCCATAACGTCCATGCTGTTCACATCCGTGCCGAACGGATGGGCAAGACTCGGACTCGCCAACAACTCGCCGACGCGCTCGGTGGCGCCATAGCCGATGAACACCGGAGCGAGGGCTGACGCGATCACCACTCCACCCACCAGGGCAGCCCCGATGTAGAGCGAAGGGAGTCGCCTCCAACGGTATCGCAGCCCGGGTGGGTGCCGCTGCGTCGACGCGCCGGGATGGTGCCTCATCAGCGGACCACTAGGAGGGTGGTCTAAAACGGGGTAGCAGCGGCCCGTCTTCCTCTTACCCGGCATTTTGTCATCGGTCGACGGGCCGTGAAGGGGTTTCACACCACCCTCCTAGTACCGGATCCGGGGATCGAAGGCTGCCTGCAGGATGTCCACGGCAAGGTTGACCACCGCGTATATGGCTACCGAGAGGAGCATGAATCCCTGCACAGCGGCGAGATCGTTGAGCTTGGCCGATTCGACCGCGTACCGGCCGAGGCCGGGCCACGCGAACACGAGCTCGATGACAACCAGGCCACCCAATGCTGCCCCGATCGCGATCCCGAGGACCGAGATGATGGGAAGCATCGCCGTCTTCAGGGCATAGCGATACACGATCGTCCGCTCCCTGAGCCCGAACGACCGTGCGGCCAGGACGAAGTCCGAACCGAGAACCTCCAGCATCGATGCGCGGGTGAACCGTGCGAAGTAGCTCATCAGCACCATCGCGAGCGTCAAGCCCGGAAGGACGAGATGTCCGGCCGCCGACCGGAGAGCCGTCCAGTTCCTCTCGAGGGTGCTATCGACCAGATAGAGACCCGTGACCTCATGCGGCTGGGGCACCGTGGTGCCGAGCCGGCCTGTGGGGGGTGGGGCTATGCCGAACAGGAAGAAAAAGACGTACACCGCGAGGAGGGCTACTAGGAACTCTGGAAGCGCGATGAACGAGAGCGACAGACCCCTCACGGCGTAGTCCGCGACCGCGTCCCTCCGTCTGGCGGAGACTACGCCGAGCACGATGCCGAGTGGCACGCCGATGATCAGCGCAACAAGCCCCAGTTCGAACGAAGCCGCGAACCGGGAGGCGAGATCCGATGTGACGGCCTGCCCGGTGTGCCAAGCGTGTCCCAGATCGCCTCTCGCGAGTCCGGCCATGTAGTCCGTGTACTGGCGGATGAGTGGCTTGTCGAGTCCGAGTTGCTCCCGGAGTGCCTGGAGTCGTTCCTCGGTCCGTATCGGTCCTACCAGAGACTCGACCGGATCGATCGGGAGAACGCGTTGCATCACGAAGGTGACCGTCGTCACGGCGACGATCAGTACGAGTGACGCGACTACGCGCCTGAGTATGTACCTAGGCACCTCGCCGGATGCTCCAGTGGCTCTCCCGCGACCGGTCCAGGGTCACACCTACCGGGTGAGATCCCAGAAGATCGCCGTGCCGTCCTGCACCGGATAGATGACACCGGACACGCCCTTCCTGGTCATGACGATGAAGTCCGGCTGTCCGATCAGCACATACCCGGCATCCTCCGCGAACTGCTCCTGCACCTGGGTTGCGAGTGCCTGGGCTGCCTCCGGATCGGTCTCGGTTTCGAGCGCCGCAATGGCTTCGTCGACGCTCGGATTGCTGTATGTCCCGCTGCAGAAGCCGTTCGTGGCCATCATCAGGTTGCTCGAGTACCAGTACTCCGACACCCAGATGCCGCAGAACTTGAGGGCGATCTCGAAGTCGCGTTCACCGTAGAACTGGGTGAAGAACTGACCACCGGTGACCTGCTCGAGCGTTACCTTGATACCCACGTCCTCGAGCTGACCCTGAATCATGACCGCCAAGGCTTCGTGGCTCGGGTCTTCTTCCGGCGAGAAGAGCATCCTGGTTTCGAATCCGTCGGGGAAACCCGCCTCGCTGAGCAACTGCCTGGCCCTCTCCGGGTCATAGGAGTAGTCCCATACCGCTACGTGGCCCTCGTAGCCGGGAATCACCGGACTCGATGGTGGTGTCGCCAATCCGAACCAGCCCTCTTCCCTGATCTGCTCGTAATTGACCGCGTGGGCGATAGCTTGGCGGACGAGCGCATTGTCGAAAGGCGCGACGCCGTGATTCACTGTCACCGTGTTCACGAAATCGGACGGGAACCGCAGCGCGGCCACGTCGGGGTCGTCCGGGTCTATACCGACGGCGGTCCGCGGTGTCATGAACGTCGCAACGTCGGCCTCGCCCCGCTGGAGAAGCAGTAGACGGTTCGCTTCGGTGGGAACAACTTGGAAGACCAGATCACCGGTCTCCGGCGGGCCCTCGAACCAATCGGGGTTCGGCGACAGCACCAGACGGCTACCGGGCTCCCACTCTTTCACCAGGTAACGGCCGTACCCTGCGTGGTTGCTGATCGCCCACTCAGTTGTCCACGGATCGTCGTCGGTAGCGTTGTCCTTGAGGAGTTTGGAATCCATGACTACCACGTCCACCAGGGCGAAAATCCTGGGCAGCCTGTTGTTCGGCTTTGGCACGGTGATCGTGAGCCGGAGGTCATCTATCTTCTCGACCTGGCCGATGTCCGTTATCCCCGCCGTGTTGAGCAGGAACCCGGGAGACCCGGCCAGGGAGACCGCCCGGTCGAACGAGTAGATGACATCATCGGTAGTCAAGGGGTTACCGCTCGGGAATACGAGCCCTTCCCGCAGCGTCAACGTCCACGTCTGGAAGTCCTCCGTTACGAGGGACTCGGCGAGTTCGGGTTCGGCGGTGTTCTTATCCAGAACTACCGACCCGGCCGCGGTGGGTGACGGCAACTCCTTGAAGCGCATCAGCCGTCCGTGGGTGTGGAACCAGACCTGAGCGGCGAACTGGGTGTACGTTCCCATTCCATCCAGGTTCTCGATGTCACCCGGAACAGCGATGACGAACGGCTGCATGTCCGCTGGGGCTTCCGTCGTCTCCACAGGGGCCTGTGTTGTTTGTTCGGTTGGCTGCGTCGTCTGAGGGGCTTGTGTTGTTTGTTCGGTCGGCTGCGTCGTTGCCGCGACGGTGGTGCTTGTCGCTTCGCTGTCATCGTCGCCGCAGGCTGCGAATAGCAGGGCTACGACTGTTAGCCACAGAAGGCTCTTTCCTCTGATCCACGACCGGCTGTTTCTTTCTGTCCGCATCTCAATTCCTCCGTTGGTGTCACTCGTATCGAGTGTCGGCGCCCTGTCCGGGCCTGGCTCAACCGGCACCCCGAGCCATGCTTTCGGCTTGCTGAACGAAGTCGAAACCGACCAGGTCCTTCCACAGTTCCAAAGTCGTCGCGTATACGTTTCCCCCTCCGGGAAGCGGAATCCCGTCGATACTGACGATCGGAAGCGCGCAGAAACTCGTCGAGGTCAGCATCACCTCGTCGGCGTTCACCAGGTCATAGACAGTGATCGGTCTCTCTTCGATCTCCAGACCTTGTTCACGCGCCAACTCGCAGACTGTCTCGATGCTGACGCCTTCGAGCGCGTAATGGCGGGGCGGGCGCACGAGTCGGTCCCCGATGACGGCGCACAGATTTGCCCCGGATGCCTCGGCGATCGAGCCGTCGTCATGGAACAGCACGGTATATGCCTTCGCTCCGAGAGCATGCCGGCTGCTCATGCGGGCGGCTTTCCGCTCCGCACGCGAGTAAGTGACCTTGCCCGTCGACTTCACCCGCGGATCGAACGGTCCGCTCATGGAACGGGTCAGGAGCGACACGCCGAGATCGACCCCATCGCGATACAAGAGTCCGAAGGCCTTGAAATTCAGCGGCCGCACGATGACCACGATCGTTGGGAGGGACGCGCCAGGAGGTTCCTCCTCCAAGCCGAACCCGAACTCGCCGGCGTCTTCGAGCAACCCCCGGGTGATGAACTGGATCACCCAGACATCGCCCACAGCGAGTACGTCATCCATATTACGAGCGACGACTTCCTCGGTAGCCCGCCGGATCTCCGAGGCATACGGATCCGGGTCGATCTCGATGTAACGCATCGATCGGCTCAGCCTTTCTAGATGCTCATCGAGTTTGAAGATCCTGCCACCGAAAGTACGGGCCGAGTCGTAGACTCCGTCACCGATTACGAATCCCCGATCAAAGACGGAGACTACGGGCTTCGTTACGTATTCTCCGTTTACGTACGATATCAACTTTCGTAGTCCTTTCGTCCTCTACCCCAAAGTGAGCAGCCAAAGCGTCGACATGGGGTTCCATTGGGGCGACCGCTCACATGCGGTATCGGGAAGGGTCTTGCCGAACGAAGAGTCGGGGAACACGGGATAGGGGGGCGGGCGGATGTCGGTCCGACCACCTGACTCTTCGAAACGAGGGAGCACCCTCTCTTGAAGCGTGACAGTGGCCGCGCACGATTCTCGGGATCGTGAGCTGGGCATCAGTTATCACCCATGTCTCCGCTGTATTTCAGCTTACAACTACGAGCGTCCCGGATGTCGTGGAATCGGAGCGAATTGTTTCCCTCACCAAGTTGGTCGAACCAGTCCGACTGGATCGAGGGGGGTTTCCCCGAGCGTGTGATGTGACCCGGTTTGGACCGACATGGGGGCGCAGGACCGGAACTCAGGCACCGTGAACGGCGTGTCGGTGGCTCTTCCAGTACCTGTCTCTCACCGCTCGTCGTACCATCTTGCCTACGGGACTCTTGGGTAGCGGTTCGTCACTGAACTCCACGGAGGTGGGCTTCTTGGCCGAACCAACCCGGTCTCTGCACCAATCGATCAACTCGGACTCGGTGGCCGTGGCCCTTCCCTTGAGCACCACGACTGCCTTGGGCGTCTCGCCCCATTTGGGGTGTGGGACGCCCACCACGCATGCCTCCTGTATGGCTGGATGGCTGTACAGGGCGTTCTCGATCTCGGCCGGCCAGATGTTGAACCCTCCCGAGATGATCATGTCCTCCTTGCGGTCGGCGACGTAGACGAAGCCGTCGTCGTCGAGGTATCCGATGTCGCGGGTGCGGACCCACCCATCGGCCGTGAATCGTTTGCTCGTGGCCTCCGGATCGTCCCATATCTCTTTCATGCCTCCGGGGGAGAGCGCCACGATCTCACCCATCTCGCCGACTGCGAGTTCCTCACCGTCATCGTCGACGATGCGGACGCACACGTTGGGGAACGGCCGACCGGCCGAACGTAGCCAGGCCCGCTCGCGGTCGGTTCCCTCGGGACGGTGGTATGCCGGGCTCAGGACACTTATGGGGAGGCATTCGGATTGCGCGTAGACCTGGTACATGATGTTGCCCCAGACCGCGCGGGCGTCCTGAAGGGTCTTCTCGGCTATCGGAGCCGCGCCGTAGTAGATCGCCACCAGGCTCGACAGGTCCCTGCTGGCGATGTCGGGATGGTCGACGATCATCCGGATCATGGTGGGAATGAGTAGCGCCCGCGTGCAGCGCTGAGACTCCACGAGTTCGAGGAACCGGGCAGGATCGAATCTCGGCATGATCACGTGGCATGCGCCGCCGGCGATCATCGGCCACACCAGGAAGCCGGATGCATGTGACATGGGACCGGCGATCAGTTGGCGGTCCTGAGCCTGCAGCGGAGGAAATCCCAGGCTGTGCTCGTTGCCCATCGCCAGCCAGCCGGCAGCCGTGTGGCAAATCCCTTTGGGCCGCCCCGTGGTGCCCGCCGAGAAGCGAATTATGTGAGGATCGTCGGGCGACACCGCGACATACCGGTCCTTGGATGAGGCCTGTTCGATGCTCCGGTCGTACTCGGGTGTCCGGCTCTGGCCGTCACCGTGAACCAGGACCGTTCGCACAGTCGGCGCCTCGTGAATGTGCGGCGCCAGTTCCTTCCAGTACCTGTCCTGGACGATGAGCGCCCGAGCGCCGACCACGTCGAGCATGTAGAGGTGGACCCCGACGGGGTTCTGGGTGTACATCGGTGAGCGAACGAAGCCCCCGAGGGCGAGCCCCGCCATCTCCTCGCACGATGTCAGCAGGTTGTCGGCCAGTGTCGCCACCCGGTCTCCCGGCCTCACCCCATGATCTGCGAGCGCATTCGCAAGCCGGCACGACCGTTCGTACAGTTCCGCATACGTCAGACGCCGATCCCCGTATACAACCGCGGTACGGGCCGCGTAAAAAGTCCCGGCCTTACGAAGAATGTCGGCAAAACTCACACATCGTCCCCGGTGCTGCGTCGACCGGTCATTGCGAAACTACAGATCGCGGGTGATCGCTCACTAGACATAAATCACACGGTCTTCTATCGAGAAACGTCGCTACGATACCCGACCGGACAATCCACTTCAACGGCCAAGTAGGCATCACCGCCTCAATCGGAGGCGGACGGCCCGCACGAAGTGGGCTGAAGAGCGTCCAGACAAGCAAGTCCACGCTTGGCGAGGGGCAGGATTTCGTTGGCGGGCGCGCTTCCATCTGGGTGAGCTAGCAGGCCCGGGATCATCCCACGTTTCTCCGAGGTCGATCGACTGTCTGTTGCAACCTGCGTTGGCGCCGCGATCCGCGGCCCCGGCCAGTAGGAGATTCCGCCGCGCTGGGCATACCATCTGCGAACGACGCTCCGAAGCGTTCCGTGCAATGGCCTGGGCACACGTCCTCGGCATCTCGGATCGGGCGCCGCACGCTATGGTGCTGCCATGGCATATCCAGCGCGCTTGCTAAGTCCCGGAGAGCGGGTGGAGACGGAGTTCCGTCCCCACTGGAAGCTGCTGATCTGGCCGGTTCTCATCCTGTTGGTGGCGATCGTCATCGCCGTCGTGCTGGTCATCAACATCGATGGGCTGTTCGGATGGGTCCTACCCCTGGCGGTCGTCCTCGCCGGCCTCCTCATACCGGTCAAGCGATGGTACGTCTGGCTCTTCACCAAGTTCATCATCACCAACGAGCGGCTCATCGTCCGCAGGGGATTGATCGCCCGGCAGAGCAAAGAGATTCCCTTCGAGCGCATTGACAACATCTCCTTCTCCCAGACCGTGGGTGAACGGATCCTCCGGTCCGGCGACCTGTTGCTCGAGTCGACGGGAGAGGCTGGCCAGAGCCGGTACTCCGACATCCCGCGCCCGGAGGAGACCCAGGCGTTGATCTACCGGATACGGGAGGCGCGCATCAGGGACCTGGAAGGAACCCGCCGTCGCTCGTCTTCGCGAGCCGACGAACTCATCAAGCTGGCCAAACTCCGCGACGAGGGCGTGCTGACGAGTGCGGAGTTCGCCGCCGAGAAGGAGAAGTTGCTCGGGGGGGTGACACAACGTAGTCGCCCCAACGCAGCTAGAGCCACCAACAGTCGTAACCACCTCTCCTGAGGCGCGAGGCCACATCGAACTATTGAGGAGGAACGACGACAGTCGACCTCGTGAGAATCGGGGAAGCTGATGGCGCAGAGGCCTTTGCTGGCCGCCGGACCGGGCGTCGTAGCCGTACAGGTAGGTATGTCGACGCCCACCAGCCCAGGCGATGACGATGTCGGGCGATGCTGGCGTAGGGCCCTGAGAGTCGTCCTAACCCGTTCTGGCTGCGGGCCCGGCCTTGTATCCGTATAGGGCATAGGGGTTGAGGAACTGGCGGCCCCAGAGCCGTTGCCGGTCTGTGGCGGCCATCGCGGCGAGATCGCACACTTCGTCCCAGTCGGTGCGGATCACGTCTATTAGGTGGTCGATGATCTCCCGGGCCTCCTGGGCGGTCAGGTGGTAGTGGCCCGCGTGCGCTATGCAGCGCGCGACCTGACTCAGCCGGTCGCCATCGGCGCCGAAGGCCATCGCCTGCGTGGCCTCACCGCCGGTGCGGGCCTGCGGGCAGATGTCGTATGCAGAGGTGAGAGTGAGGTGGGCGCCGTCCCAGAAGGCCGAGTGGTTGCGGGCGTGGTCGTCGGTGTTACCAACGAGGATGTTGAAGACGATGCGTGCGAACAACTCGCGCAGCGTTACGTCGGGGGAGCTGAAGCGCGACCGCACCTGATGGGCGAGGTCGGTGTAGGTGGCGTAGCGGCGTGCGATTCCGTGCGCGTCGTGCAACTCGAGGATCGTCAGCGCCGACACCATCATTCGCCGGTGTCCCTCGACAGTGCGGTCGAATCGCTCGACGAGCAGGACGTCTTTGCCGAGAGCCTCCGCTAGTTCGACGGGCGCCGCGTCGATCCCGGCGCGCCGGGCGAGTTCCATGGCGACGTACTCGGCTTTGACTACCGGATACGAGTCGGCGGACGAGGCGAATTTGGCGATCAGGCGCCGGGGGCCGTCGGTCAGCAGCGCCTTGGGTCGCGCCCCGCCTACGGAGGTTCCGTGGAGTAGGGCCCGTTCCAGGGTCGGCGTGAGTGGTACGCCCCACTCCACCCGTTCGGCGGCCTCGGCCAGTTCTTCCAGCGAGGCGGCGTCGCCGGAGCGGGCCGTGTAACGGGTGGCCGACTCCTGGAAGTCGAGCGCGCCGATGCGGTCCGAGCCCGACTCGAGTAGGTACGCCAGGTTGGAGAGGTCCGATCCTGCGTGGGTGCGGCGGTGCTCGATCACACGGCGCCCCCAGGCGTCTGGCGCCGCGTCGGCCACACAGCCGGCGAGCTCGCCGGACAGTGGCCACATCTCTCCGGGCTGCAGCGGGAGCTCGGGCACGTACAGCGCCACTGCGTCGGGCCGCTGCAGGTAGCTCCGCCCGTAGACGAAGGTCACGATCGGGCCGCGGTCGAGCAGTCTGCCCGCGACGACCGGCTCGGTCTCCCTGGCCGGCCACACCCAAACGAAGGCGTTGGTCGGGTAGGGCCGATCAGAAGTCGTCATCGACAACGCCGCGGCGCACCGAGGCCGGCAGCACGGCGAGCCTGGCCTGCACGACTTCGGCTTCCCGCGAGCGCGTAGCCGGATCCTCGTGGAACAGCGTCACCCCGACGATGGCGGCCGCTTCTAGGGCCGTGCCCAGGCCGACGGTCGGGTCACCCCTTTCCACCTTGCGGATCGTGACCACCGACGCGCCAACCCTCTCGGCGAGCTCGGCGATCGTCCACCGGCGCTCGCGCCGCGCCAACGCCACCCGACTTCCCAGCAGCCGGGCTGCCTCCAGTGTCACCGGGCTGAACACCTTCTCGGCACCCATGTAGCAATAATACTATCTATAGAGTCTTTACAAAGAAAGAATACTTTCGACGCAAGTCCCATCGTAGGAGGAATACGCAGCTGCGCGATACAGGCTGTGGCTTGTCGTCCCGTGGTTCCGTGGATAAGGCGCCACTCGCTATCGGGGTTTGGTTAGCGAAGGCTCGTAGAGGTATCCGATGTCGCGGTTACGGACCCACCCAGCGGTCGTTAGTCGCCCACTCGTGGCTTCCGGATCGTTCCATGTCTCCTTCATGCTTTCCGGGGCGAGCGCCACGCCCGCGCTGTCTGGGGCAACGTTATGTGCCAGGTTCAGGTGTTGGTTACGGATCGGTCAGTCGGGCGGTCATCTACCCTTGGGGCGCATGGTGTCGTCTGGTGAAGTCTCCGTCCGGCCGTCTTGGCATGGCCGTTCTGTGGATGAGGCAATCACAGGGCTCGGTTCGTCGCCGAGTGGGCTGTCGGAGGAGGATGCCGCGGATCGCCTCTGCAGGCATGGTCCTAACCAGATGGCAGGCGCCACGCCGGTTTCGCCCTTCGAGTTGTCGTTCGACGAATTCCGGAGCCCTCCGGTGGTCGTGCTGCTCGCCGCCGCGCTGATGTTGGTGGGCGTGTCGGGCCTGGGTGACGACTCCGACCAGTTGGTCGACGCCGTGCTCGGCCTCATCGTGGTGCTCAGCGGCGGTCTGGGCTTCACCCAGGATTACCGGGCGAACCGGGGGCGCTCACCTAGCCGGGGCGAGCCGGCTCTCGCGGAGCAATCATGATCATTCTCGCAAATGGCAAGACGAACGAGGTTGCCCAGCGGACCGACGCCTCGGGGGACCTGTGGGTGCGGATGGATGATCTCCCCCGTGCCACCGGCTGGCAGATGAAGCCGCAGGGCGCTTGCCTGGGCGAGTTGTGTGTGCCGCTGCCGACGAACAAGCGCGAGGACTGGATCGCCGACGCGGATGACTGGGTGTGGTTCTGCTATTCGGAATTTGCCGACATGATCGGCCAGAAGTACGTGCGTGACGGCGACGTGTGGAGCCTCGGCTCGGTGCCCGAAGTCCGTCGCTCCGGGCTGGAATCAGCGATCGCGCCCGACTTCGAGGTGACGGAGCGTAACGGCGAGAGGTTGAGGCTCTCGGACTTGGGTGGCCGCAAGGTGGTGCTGTTCACATGGTCATCTTGGTGAGGGTGCCGCTTTAGCCTGCCGGACTGGCAGGCTCTGTACGAATCGATCGGCCCGGACCGGTTCGAGTTGATCAGCGTGGCGCAGGACTCGGGTGGACCCGAGGCTGCGGACAGGTGGTTTGATCGGGCCTCGCCGACCTACCGGTGCGTCGTCGACCCGACACACCAGATCAGTTCCCTGTTCGGCTGGGTGAACGTGCCGTCGGCCGCGTGGATCGACGAGGAAGGGCGCATCGTCCGCAGCAACGAAGGGGTGTACCCGGCTAGGACGACCGTCCGGTTCGGCCTCGGAAAGGTCCGCCTGGGAGGCGACGCCTTCGCCGAGGCGACTCGCGACTGGGTCGAGCGGGGAGCCGACAGCGAGCACGTCTGGTCGAGCGAGGAACTGGCAGAGCGGCTCAAACCCGTCGACGACGACACACGTCTGGCGGAAGCGACGTTCAAGCTGGCGGTGCACTTCGAGGCGATGGGCGACGACGAGCGTGCATGGCGGCATTTCACCGCGGCGCAGCACCTGGCGCCCGACAACTGGAACTATCTGCGGCAGGGCTGGACCCACAAGGGAACGGCCTATGCCAACCTAAAGGTACTGAAGCGGACGAGTCACCTCCGCAAGAACTCCGACAAGAGCTACTACGACCCCATGGAGTTACCCGGCGAGAACCACCAGCGGTTCACCGAGCTTGAGTGGCTGTGGACACCCGCCGTCCGCTGGTTCAAGCGACTGCTCCGCCGCTAGATCGTTAGTTCCAAGGGGTTCTGGAAGTGCCAGTCGTCAGTTGTCAGTGATAGTGTGGGTTATGTTATCTACCTCGGTGGCGCGTGGTGTGCTCGTCTCCCGATCACCAGTCCAGGCCGACCGCGCTGGTGAGGAACCCGGTGAACGGTGCGGCGACCCGGCACGCGTCGGCGTACAGGTCCAAGAAGTCGGGCGAGCAGGTCTCGTCCTCGGTGAACTGCGTGATCGCCACGAACGACTTCAGCTTCAGGTACTCGATGTGAGGGTGGCCCGCGTCGAAGCCCCTGGGAGCCCGCTTGAGGGACTCGCCCTCCAGGTCGAAGGTCGAAGCGAAAGGCTCGTCCTCCACAATGGCTTCCCACTTCTCGGGCTTGTCCACGATCGCCTGGCGTATCTGGTTGGCTGTCGCGGCCTTCGGTCTCCACAGTCCGGCACCGGCGAACACGTTGCCCGGCTCCAGATGCAGGTACAGCCCGGGTCCGTGGACCTCCCGTCCCACCTCGTGGCGGAAGTGGACTCCGGCGTTGGTCTTGTACGGGCTCTTGTCCTTGGAGAAGCGCACGTCCCGGTAGATCCGGAAGACGGATCCGCCTGTTCGCCTGGGATCGGCCACCATGTGAGGGCTGATGGATATGAGAGGGCTCTCGAAGTCCGCGACGAACTGCAGGAGAGGATCTTGGACATCCCTCCGGTAGCGCTCCTTGTTGGCCTGGAACCAGTCGCGGCGGTTGTTCGCGGCCAACTCGTCCAGGAACTCGAAGAGGGCCGGGGTGAAGTGTGACATCGGCCTTACGGTAGCCCTGCGGGTTGAAGTGCTGGCCGCTCCGGCTCCTTGATCCTGACTGTCTGCTGCAGGTGCTCGGAGGGCAACAGGGTCTCGATGACCCAGGCTTGTTACGCGACATTGGCGCCGTCCAATACCGCTCGAGTTCAATCTCCCCGGGCCTCGTGATCCCCCAGGCACCAGGGTGTCGGGTTCGTTGTCGGCCTGCAGATTCACCATGTCGAGGTTCCAGGGGATCCAGAAGTAAGAGGCATCCTTTGCGACCGGACGGCGTTGGGGGACTCGCCTGCGGTCAGGTGGCCGACCAGGCGCGGACGGTCTCCACTGTCACGTCGATCACCGGTCCTGGGGGCGGCTGGGTCGTGTACACGTCGTACTTGGAGGTGAGCAGGGCGAGACCCTTCCGGAGGCTGGGACCAGACCGGACCACTTGGGCTGTCCCGTCGAGCCTCACCCACCACAGCTTCGACCAGTCGTCGTCGTAGTGGTCGACCAGCACCGAGACCTGCGGGTTCGCTTCTATGTTGGCGAGGCGTTTGAGGCGGAGGGTGGACTTGGGCTTGAGGTCGACCGCCGTGTACAGACGCCCGTGCTCGTATGCGAACACGATCGGGACCAGGTGCGGGCGGCCGTGGTGGTCGACGGTTCCCAGAGTGGCCGACCGGGCCCTGTGCAGCCTGCGAGTGATCTCAGCGCGGTCCACAGGGGAGCCTCCCTTCACCGAGCCGGCACTGTCGAGTCCGGGCTCTCCGTCTCAGACGGTATGTTGCCACGCGACCGTGCCTGCAGGTGCACCGTTGGGCAATGCGCCGGAGCGTCCTCTCCTCAACGGGCCGATCCTGTTTGCCCTCATACGCGCTGCGCGTCCGTAGCCGGTACGTTCTCGTGCATTGCGCCGTCGAGATCGAGCCTGCACCGGCCCCCTCCTCTGGAGGGAACTCTCCTCGCAGGGCTAGCATCGCGCCATGACGATGCCACCCACACTGGCGCCACCGTGGCGAGCTCCGGAGTTCTGGGCAGATATTCGACCCGCAGTGTGGTCGGCTCTCGGGCTGCCTCCCACCGTCTACGCGGACGAGGAATTCTACGCCGACGAGCAGAGCCGCCTCTTCGGCCGGGCATGGACCGGGGTGGCGCTTGCCTCCGAGCTGCGGGCACCGGGCCGGCTCCTCGTGCGGTCGGTCGGCGGGAGGTCCGTGCTGCTGACCCGGTCCGGCGAGCAGTTGCGCGGGTTCATGAACACCTGCCGTCACCGCGGAACGGAACTTGCCGAGGCAGACTGCGACATAAGGGGCGTCATCCGGTGTCCGTACCATCGCTGGAGTTACTCGACCGAGGGTCGGTTGGTGGCGGCGCCGCTGTTCGAAGCGTCCCCGCCGTCGGATTTCGACCCCGCCGACTGGCGTCTCGTGCCGGTGCGCGTGGACACCTGGGGTCCTGTCGTGTTCGTATGCCTCGATGAGCGGACACCGCCTCTGCAGGTGTGGCTCGGTGATCTGGCGGAGCGGTTGGCCGGTTACCGCTTGGACGAGTGGGAGATCGCCGACCTCGACGGGGCGGCATGCACGTTCGATGTGGGCACCAACTGGAAGCTGATCGTCGAGAACTTCGCCGAGTACTACCACCTGCCGTGGGTGCATCCGAAGCTGGCCAAGGTGTCGCGGGTCAAGGACCACTACCGCTACCAGGGTCCGGGGATGTATTGCGGGCAGACCACGACGCCGGTGTCGAGCGACAAGCACGACGACTGGCTGGTATTGCCCCCCGCCACCGGCCTGGACGCCTCGGATGCCGCCAGCGGGAGGTTCGTCGCATTGTTCCCCAACGTCCTGCTGGCTGTGCTGCCGAACCACATGTTCCTCATGCTGCTCGAGCCGGTGGCGGCCGGGCGGACCCTCGAGCACTGCACCTTCTTGTTCCCGCCGGGCACGGCGCCGGCATCCGATGACGAGCGGGGAAGGCGTCTGTTCGCCGAAGCGTTCGAGACCACCCGGCGTTTCTGGGTCGACGTGAACGATGAGGACATCGACATCTGCGAACGTGTCCAGCGCGGGCTCGCCCGCGCCGGCGCGCCGCCCGGTCCGATGGCTCCCCGTTTCGAGGAGCCGCTGAACCGCTTCCACAACATGGCGGCCGATCTCATGACCCTCGATTCGGTGGCCGACCTCGCGGTGCCCGCCGGAGACCGGCCGGGCGAGGCTGACCTCTTCGATACCAGGCCGAACCCCCTGCCTCCGCTCATCGAGGTGGAGGCTGCACTACCGAGCGCCGAGGCCGGCTGAGCCGACTCACCGGTTAGAGGGTGGGTCCCTGGGCAGACGTCAACTGCTAGAACACGGATCCGAATCCGGCCGGACAACCAATCCAGCTTTGGCATGATCACCAACCCGATTCCGTCCGGAAGACACTCGTCTCAGGCCGCAGACGGGCGCTCTCGGAGCGGGACGCTCCGAGCGCTGGCGGCCGTCCTTGTCACCAGCGATCACCTCTCGAGCGTGCTGGGAACCGGGTCCTGTATATAGCCTTGTCCGATGTACCCCACTTCCTACCGGCTGCCACGGACGATCCTGTACGTGTTCATCGGCACCCAGGCGATGGGGATCGGGGTGATCATCTCGCTGCTGGCCGACATCCAGGACCGGTTCGGGTTTCCAACCTGGTCGTTGGGAACCATCGCCGGCGTCTCGTTCGCGTTCACGCTGGTGGCCCACCTGTGGCTGGCCTCGTTCGCCGACCGGGGCTGGGAACGGAGGATGATCGCCGTTGGGGGAGTCCTGGCGGTCCTCGCCCTGCTCTGGATGGTGACCGCCTCGGCATTGTGGCAGTGGGTGGGGGCCCGGGCTCTGCTCGGTTTCGCCGAAGGCACCTGCGTGGTGGCGGCTCGGCGGGTGGTGCTGAGCTGGGACCCGGACCGCCAGGGCAGGGCCCTGAGCTCGCTGACCATGGCCCTGACGATCGGGTTCCTGGTCGGTCCCCCGATCGCCGGCTTCCTGAACGAGATCCACACCGGGCTTCCGTTCCTGCTGCCCGCCTTGGTGGAGGCCCTCCTGGTTCCGTTCCTGCTGGTCGTCAGGCCCGGCGAGTACGGGCGTTCACCCGTCAGGCTGAAGCGCCGGGGCCTGGCGGCGATCCCGGGCCTGGCCCCGGGGCTGTTCCTGGCCGCCTCGCCCTGGGTGATGATCGGGATGCTGGACTCTCTCTGGGCCCGGTATATGACCGATCTG
The DNA here is from genome assembly GCA_028821575.1 of bacterium. Lineage (GTDB taxonomy): Bacteria > Actinomycetota > Acidimicrobiia > Spongiisociales > Spongiisociaceae > JAPPFW01. The sequence continues at coordinate 49,331 of JAPPFW010000052.1, forward strand.
GGGGCCGGCCCGGCGACGATCGGGGTCGGCTTCCTGGCGCTGGCTCTCCCGAGTGTTTTCGTCACCCCGCTCAGCGGCCGGTTGGCGGACAGGATCAACCCCATCCGCCTGGCCCTTGCCGGGGCGGTGGTCGAACTGCCGCTCGTGGTGGCATTCGGTTTCGCCACGGGCGTGCCATTCCTGCTCGTGGTGGCGGCACTCCACTCCGCCGCGTGGCCGTTCGTCACGCCCCCCGGTCAGGCCGCGGTGGCCAAGGTGGCGCCACCCGGCCAGGCTGCCGAGGCGCAGGGCCTGATCGAGTCCTACGGGCTCGTCCTGGCGTCCGCCGGGGCGCTGGTAGCACCTCCCATCTACGCGGCCGGGGGTCCTGTCGTGTTGTTCTTCGCCGCGGCCGCGGTACTGGCCGTGACCCCGCTCGTGGTCCTCGCGAAGGGCGAGAGTTGGAGAGGGGTTTTCTGATCGTTCGAGCCGTGAACGGCGCTAAGCGCTTGCGGAGCGGCTATTCTTGCGGGCGATACGACCTCAAGGGGGAGTGTGGCGGAAAGCTTCCTGTGGAAAGGCCGTCTCGGGCCGATGGATCTGCGTATCTCCGATACGACGTTCACGCCATCGACCATCTCGACGCTGGTCGCTCGCGAGTTGCGCATCGAGGAGGGCGACGTGGCGATCGATGTGGGTTGCGGTTCGGGAGTCCTGGCCATCATCGCGGCCAAGCTCGGGGCGCGGCATGTTCACGCCATCGACAAGAGCCCCGACGTGATCGAGGTGGGTCGAGCCAACGCAGAGGCCAACGACGTGAGCGACCGGGTCAGCTTCTACCAGGGCGACCTCTTCGAGCCCCTCGACCAGAGCATCAAGGCCGACGTCATCATCGGCGACGTCTCGGGCATACCGGACGCTCTGGCCGATGAGAGCGGCTGGTTCCCAACCAGGGGCGGCGGAGGAGCACGCGGTAGCGAACTCCCCATCCGGATGCTCGAGGAGGCTCGGCGGAGGCTGGCCTCGGGTGGCCGGCTGTTCCTCCCCACCGGATCCCTCCAGGACGAGACCTCGATCATCGACACCGCCCGCCGGCTCTACACGAGGGTCCGTAAGCTGACCGAACGCCGGATACCCCTACCCAGCCGGATCGCCACCAGCCAGGTGCTCTCGGATCTGGTCGACAGGGGCGTGGTCCGCATCGTCACCCGGGGATCCAGGTCCCTGTGGGAGGCGAGGGTCTGGGAAGTCTCGGGCATCGCCTGACGAGGGCCGGGCAGCATAGAGGTCTGTTTCGTCCCGGGTCGATTACGATACGTGCCAGATGGTCGTCCGCGTTGGTGATGTGTTGGATGAGATCGACAGGCGGGTTCCTTTCCGGACCGCCGCAGGTTGGGACGCGGTGGGTCTGCAACTCGGCGACCTCCGACGGCCCGTGTCGGCCGTAGCCGTGGCCCACGAGATCACCGGGTCGGTGGTGGAAGACATACTGGCCCGAGGGGTAGATCTCACGATCACCTACCACCCGCTGGTATTCCACCCGCTACCCTCGGTGACGGCGGTCGCCGGGCCGGAAGGACGGTCGTTCGCTCTGGTGGAAGGGGGCGTGTCGGTGATCTCGGTTCACACCAACTGGGACGTGGCGTCCGGCGGTACGGCTGATTGCCTGGCTGCGGAGCTTCAGGTCGAGGACGTGGCGGGATTCGGCGTCATGGAGACCGCCGACGGCGAGCCGATCCCGGTCGGACGCCATGGGTCGTTCGACGGGACGCCGGCCGATCTTATGGACACGGTCCGGACCGCGCTGGGCAGCCGTCCCCGCGCAGCCGGCCTCGGCGAGCGCAGGATCCGGAGGGTGGCAGTCGTGCCGGGTTCCGGCGGTGCCTATGTGGACGACGCGATCTCCGTGGGCGCCGACGCCTACGTCACGGGCGACGTGTCCCACCATGAGGCGCGACGAGCCGTGGATCACCGGATGGCCGTGATCGACGCCGGACACGGACCCACCGAGCGCCCTGGGGTGAGGGCCCTCCACTCCCTGGTGGCTGAGATCGTGCAATCACCCGTCGACCTGGTGGGCACCGACGACACCCCCTGGGAGGTTGAATGGAACGGCTGAGCAGCTTCGCCGATCTGCTGGAACTGCAGCAGATAGATTCATCCGTCGACAAGCTGCTGCAGGATCGCAGAAGCCTGCCCGAACTGGCGGACCACGCATTAGCCCGCCGCGAATCCCGTGAGGCCGCCCATGCCTCCGAGGAGGCCACCGTCCGGATGCGAAGTCTGGACCGCGATCTTTCCCGCACGGAGGACGAACTCCAGATGGCCGAGCAGAAGCTGAGGGAGCAGGAGCGCCGGCTGTTCGCCGGGCGGATGAACGCTCGCGAGACCGAGAACATGCGGGCGGAGGTGCAGAGCCTCCGACGCCAGGTGGAGTCCATGGAGGACGAGTTGCTCGAGTTCCTCGATATGCGGGAAGGGATGCAGGAGGAGGAGAGGATGCTGGCCGAGCGCTCCGACGCGACCGCCGAGGTGGAGCAGCGGCTCGCGGCCCGTATCGCCGAGTCCAGAGCGGTGATCGACGCATCGCTCGCCCGGTTCCGCGAGCGCCGGGCCGGGATCGTCGAGGAGATCGAGCCTCGACTGCTCCAGCTCTACACCCGCCTCAGGGAACGCCGTGGCGGGATAGTGGTGGGTGAGACCTCCGGGCGGGTCTGCGGTGCGTGCCACCTGCAGATGCCGATCGCTGAGTACGAAGAAGTGGTGCGGGACGCCATTCCCCAGTGCATCCACTGCGCCGCCATCCTCGTCCTTTGAAACCGGTCCCCCTATCCCGGCTGCGTATCTGACCATCGACTGAGCACTGGGGCGCAGGATGGTGTTCTGGCACGTGGGCGGTGCCGTCTTCCTGTTCCGCCTCCTCTTCAGGGACCCGGGTGTCGATCTCAGGTTCCTCGCCTCCGGCGCCCTGCTCCCGGATGCGGTAGACCTGCTGGTCGGGGTAGTCCAGGGTCCGGAGCCGGGTGTGACCGGACGCTTCTACGGCCACTCGCTCCTGCTCGCCGCGGCGTTGCTGGCGGTGGGCCTGTTGACGACGGAACGCGGCGGCGTCGGCAGGAAGCGCGCGGTGGTTCTGGCGGTGGGGGTCATGTTCCACCTGCTGCTCGATGCGATGTGGCTGCTGCCCGAGGTGTTGCTGTGGCCGCTTGCCGGCAGTCTTTCCCTGGCGGGCACTCCCGGCGACTGGACCGGCTTCCCCGGCTCGGTCACCGGCAACCCTGCAGGGCTGGTGCAGGAGGCGGCAGGATTCGTCTACCTGATCTGGTTGCTGGGCCGAGCCGGGCTGTCCGACGGGGCGAAGCGTTCCCGCCTCTGGAGGACCGGTGTGATTGGGTGTTAGTTGGGTGTTAGTTGTCAGGTGGTTCCAGATCGCTATGTGTCAACCACTGACCACTGATCAGCTTCTGGCTTCTTGAACCAGCAGAGCCGGGCCGACCTGCTCCGCGACCATGGCGTGCACCCGGTTCTTGAGACCTTCCAACTCGTAGATCATCAGGCCGTCCGTGGAGATGGGCGGCATGATCTTCACGGTTACCTGTCCCGAACGGATCAGCTTGGTCTTCGGCTTCCATACCGCCCGGCTTCCGACGATGGCGGTGGGAAGGACCGGCGCCCGAACGTTGCGTGCGATCGAGAAGGCACCCTTCTTGAAGGGGAGCATCACCCCGTCCCGGGGCCGGGTACCCTCCGGGTAGATCATCAGGGACCATCCTCGATCCATGGTCCTTCTCGCGCCCTCGTTTATGGCCTGGTGGGCCGCCCGGCCCGCTCCCCGGTCGACCTCTACCATTCCGATGCGCCGCATGGCCAGGCCGAACAGGGGGATCTTGAACAGTTCGGCCTTGGCCAGGAAACGGATCGGGACCGGCAACGCGGCGAAGTGGGCGAAGATGTCGAACGCCGACTGGTGGTTGGACACGATCACGTAGGAACTATTGGAGTCGATGTGTTCGAGTCCTTCGACCACGAGCTTCACACCTGCCGCCCAGCACCACATCCGCCCCCACGCTCTTGCCACCCGGTCCAGTCCGGAGGAAGTAGGCCGGACGAGCGTGATGGTGACCACTGCCAGGGCGGCCACCGCCGTGTAAGGGATCGCCACTGCGAAGGTGACACCCGCCCTGAGCCCTCCGAGAAGGTTCTTCATACCCGGAAGGTTACCCGTCCGGTGAGGGCGGGGCCACGCTCGTTACCCTCTCGGCGTACGAGCAAGGCGGAAAGGCGGCGGTGTCCCGGCGGCGAACGAGGTTCACGAATGACCAAGCGGTGCGGGTCTTCCTCGGAGCGCAGGGATTCGGGGACCGCCGTCCCTCCGGCCGGGTCGACGCCCGCCACTTCGCCCGGGTGGTCCGCCGGTTGCGCCTGCTGCAGATCGACTCGGTCAACGTGCTGACCCGGGCCCACTACCTCCCCGTGTTCGCCAGGCTGGGCCCCTACCCGCGGGAGGCGCTCGATCGGTGGATATACCAAGGTCGCCACATGTTCGAATACTGGTGCCACGAGCAGTCCTACGCTCCGGTCGCTTTCCACCCGATGATGCGCTCCCGGATGCGGGACAAGCATGACCCCCGGTGGAAGCGCGTCCGGGAACTGCTCGAACACGAGCCCGAATACGTCAAGTCGGTGCTCGAAGAGGTGGGCGACCGGGGTCCGATCCCGGCGCGCCTCCTGTCCGACCCCGGCGAGAAGACGGGTCCGTGGTGGGGATACGGGAAAGGGAAGGTGGCCCTGGCATGGCTGTTCGCCACGGGGCAGGTGGCGGTCGCGCACCGGGTCAACTTCGAACGCTGGTACGACCGGCCGGAGCGGGTGCTGCCGGCGGAGGTGCTGGAGACGCCCGATCCGTCGTCTGGAGAGTCAGCCCGCAGGATGGTCCTCGAGGCAGCCGGAGCGCTGGGGATCGGCACCGTGCCCGACCTTGCCGACTACTTCCGGATGAGGATCACGCCGACCGCCCGGGCCGTGGAGCAACTCGTGACCCGTGCCGACCTGCGTGAGGTGGCGGTCACCGGGTGGGCGCGTCCCGCCTACGTGCGGGAGGACGTGGTCCTTCCGAGGGCGCGCCGGGGCACTGCCCTCCTGTGCCCTTTCGATCCGCTGGTGTGGGACCGGGAGCGGACCGAGCGAATGTTCGGGTTCCGCTACCGGATCGAGATCTACACACCCCGGTCCAAGCGGGTCTACGGTTACTACGTGCTCCCATTGCTCATTGACGGCCACCTCGTCGGCAGGGTCGACGCCAAGGCAGACCGCAAGGCCGGCGTGCTTCGCATTCCCGCCGCCTTCGCGGAGCCGGGTGCAGACCTGCCGGCGGCGGGCGCCGCTCTCGCCGGAGAACTGCGCGAGATGGCCACATGGCTCGGCCTGTCCGCGGTAGAGGTCGCGCCGTCCGGCAATCTGGCCGGAGCAACCCGGGCAGCGTTGTGAGTCCGGGATCCACGGGTCCCGGCCATGGTTACGATCCGCCCGCCGGAGGAGCGACCAAGCAGGAATGGCGCGACTGGGCCAAGGTTCTGCGGCGACCGGGCATAATCGGGCCGGTCTCCCGGGCCGTGACGGCCGGGATCATCGCCTGGTTTGCCGGCTCCCGCGCTCCCGGAGGCGCGGTGGTGCTGTACCTGCCTCTCCCCGACGAGGTGGATGTGACGCCTGTGATGGACAGCGTGGACCGGGCCTTCGCCGTTACCCGCACGCCACCGCGGGGGACCCTGACCTTGCACCCGGCGGATTCGCCGAGAGAGAGGCATCGTTACGGCTTCGAGCAGCCGGTGGCGGGCACTCCGCCGGTCGACCCCGGAGGCGTGGGTGTGGTTCTCGTACCCGGGCTGGCCTTCGACCGCCGGGGCGGCCGCCTCGGCAGGGGAGGGGGATACTACGACCGCTTCCTGCCCACCCTGCCCCCCGATACGGCGCGTGTGGGAGTGGTGCCCGAGCAACTGGTGGTGGAGGCGGTCCCCACCGATCCCCACGATGTCCCGATGACGCATCTGGCCACCGAACATGGTGTCGTTAGTTGCTAGTTGCTAGTTGCTGGTTGCTAGCCATTAGAAACGCCCACGTTTGTTACCATCAGCCGTGGACCGTGTTCGTCCCGGCACTAGCCACAAGCCACAAGCCACAAGCCACAAGCCACAAGCTACGATTGACCCATGTCCGACACGACGTATTCGGTCCGCTTTCGCGAGTATGCCGAGGCCATCTGGGAGCTGGAGGAGGCCGGGATCCGGGTGCTCCAGGCCCGGATAGCGCGCTGGTTGGGGGTCAGTCCGGCCAGCGTCTCGGAGATGATCCGGCGGATGCAGGCCGAGGGCCTCGTGACCATCGAGGACGAGGTGACCCTCACCGATGAGGGCCGTCACCTGGCGGCGGTGGTAGTGCGCCGTCACCGCCTCGCCGAACGTTTCCTCTCCGAGGTTCTGAAGCTCCCGTGGGCCAAGGTCCACGAGGAGGCCGAGGTCTGGGAGACGATGATCTCCGACGATGTCGAGAAGGCCATGTGGGCGGTGATGGAGGACCCCAAGACCTGCCCCCACGGCAACCCCATCCCCGGCGCCGGTTACCAGCCTCCGAGGATGAAGCCGCTCGCCGACATGGAGAGGGGCGAGACATTGTCCCTGGAGCGGATATCGGAGGAGTTGGAGCTCGATGCCGAGATGATGCGTTTCCTCGACGAGAACCATCTCCGGCCCGACTCCCTGATCCGGATGGTTCAGAAGGACCCGTACGGCGCCCTGACCGTGGAGGTGGCCGAGCGCCAGGTGGGCATCGGAGCCTTCGCTTCGGAGCGCCTCTTCGTAGCTGTCGAGTGACGGTCCTTTGAGCGGTCACGACCCTGTGCCTGCTCACCCTGGTCGGCCGTTCGTGTCTCGGACGCTTTCGGCCCCCAACGGTCGGCATCCGTCGCCGGGAAGGCGCGCCTCCCCTCTGGTTACGGCTCGGCCGCTCCGGTTGCGATGACCGAGCCCTTGGATCCGTTCGATTGGAGCCTGCTCAGGCGGATGGAGGCCCGCGTCCGGCGGGAGTTCGAGGCCGCCGAGTCGGAGGCCGCGCTCCTGGCGGCCCGACGCCGGCGGCTGGCCGATGTAGCTTGGGAGGCGGCACAGTCCGGCAAGCAGGTAAGCGTCAGGGTGGGAAGCCGCCAGTTGGCCGGGAAGCCGTTCTATGCCCGCAACGACCTGATGAGCCTCGAGACGGCCAACGGTCGAGTGGATGTCTGCTTGCCCAACATCGACGCCATGACGGTGACGCAGTCTCGCGCCGAAGGATTGTCCGTTCGCAAGGATGCCGAGACGTTTGCCGCCCGGATCGCGATGCTGCAGTTGACCCGCGAGCGGATCGAGATCGTATGCCGGGGTGGCGAGGCGCGATTCGACGGGACGATCGAGTACGTGGCTCGTGATCACGTGGCGCTGGCCGGGTCTCGCGGTGAGGTTCTCGTGGCACTGGAAGCCATCGCCTATCTGGTGCTTCGTCCGGAATCACGTTGACCTAGACGGATCTGGATCAGCAAACGGGTAACCGACCTTACTCCTCGGCCCTCCGCGCCTTTGACCTGCTCTAGACTGGAATCTGCCTTTGGTAGACGATGTTCCTTCAATCTACAACCGTTTATACACTGCTAAAAATGTGTAGCTCTTATTAACGAATGAATGCACCATACAATTGAAGTTCGGTCTAGATTGAGATGCCATCAGGCCTACATCGGGGGTGAACGGGATGGTGAGGACCGAGACGGCGGGTCGGATCGCTTCAACGCCCAAGGGCGCGAAACGCGCCAGGCGGAGCATCTTCAGCCGGTTGTCATTCGGACACGTGGTGATGATCTCCGCAGGGCTGCTGGCGTTCCTGCTGAACATGCTGGTCCTGCGGAGCAAGGGCGAGACCATGGAGGTCCCCGTGGCGGCTCAACCGATAACCGCCGGAACCCGGCTCCGCGCGGAGGATGTCGGGTACCGATCGGTTGACGCCGAGGGACCGTTCCTGGACCGGGTGCTCCACCGGGAGGCGGTCGCATCTCTCCTTGGCCACGTAGTCATTCGCGACATCGATCCGGGGGCTCCCCTGCTGACCGACGACCTGAAGCCCGCCGCCGCACCCGATGCCGGTCGGGCGATGAACATTCCGGTCACGCCAGACCATGCGGTCGGTGCGGCCCTGTCCGTCGGTGATCGGGTGGATGTCATCGCCGTAGATGACGGGGGTAGCCGCTTCGTAGCCACGGGCATCGAGGTGCTCGGGGTGGCTCTCGGCGGCGGCCGAACCTCCGGCGACCGGTTCGGTGTCACGGTGGCGGTCAGTGAGGAGGAAGCGCTGGCCATAGCGGTGGCGATCGACGGGGATGCGGTACACCTGGTCCGATCGACGGGTAGTTCCGAGATCGGCGCGGCGCCGGTACCGGTAGCGCCGCGGGCTCCGGGACGGGAGTCGCGATCGTGATGGGACCGGAACCCGTCATCGCGATCGCCGGCTCCCAGAGATCATGGGCGGCTGAACTAGTGCGCTTCCTGAGTGACTTTGGCGGGGCGCGCTTCATGGGGACCGTGCTGACGGCCCGCCAAGCACTGGAGTCCGCCTACGAGGTGCTTCTCATCGACGACATCACCAGCTACCTGAGTCCGCGCCTGATCGAGCGGGTCAGGGGCAGCGGGCGGAAGGTGATCGGCGTTTACGACCCCGAGTCTGGAGACCGTGGTCGGAAACGGCTGAGAACGATGGGCGTGGACGCGGTCATCCCGGCGGATACCGGGGCGGAAGCGATCCTGGAGACCATCGCCGCCGTCGGACCCGGCCGCCCCGCACGCGCGGCCGCCGAAGCCACCCCGGCGCCGATGCCGGACACTCCCATACGGGTGACCGCGGTGGCCGGTGGGGACTTGGCGGGTGACTTCGCCGTCGCCCTGGGTGGTTCATTCCGGGCGAGCAACCGGACGACGCTCCTCCTCGAAGCCGACACGGTGATGCCGATGATGGCCCAACGACTCTCGATGCCGATGGTCCCAAACCTGCTCACCGCCCTCGACGCCCACATCCAGTTGCGGGGCAGCGTCCACGACTCCTTCCTGGCGGGACCGTATGGCGTAACCCTCCTGACCGGCATTCCCGAGGTATCCGAGTGGGAGACGATCCGTTCCGATGAGGTTGTCGATCTGGTGGAGACGGCGGCTGAGTGGTTCGACGAACTGATCGTGAAGGTCTCTCCCTTCCTGGAGGATCTCGCCGGGTTCGGCAGCCGGGGCGGCCGCTTCGAGGTGAACCGGTCCATGGTCGGTTTGGCCCGCGATGTGGTGTTCGTGGCCGAGCCGACACCGGTGGGCCTGTCGAGGTCGTTGCGGTGGATAGCGCAGGCACGGCGCCTCACCGCGGGTCGTCTCCACATCGTGTTCGGGGGGGCTGCGACCACCTCCTTCCAGCGCGGTGAATTGAGCGACGAACTGACCCGGAGCTACCTGCCGTCGTCCATCACCTGGCTTCCCGTCGACAACGGCAGGGATCGGGCGGTCTGGAACGGTACTGCCATCCCGAGGGGACCGTTCATCAAGACGGTGGAGAGGGTCGGGGCCACCATCCTCGAAGGGGACTCCGAGGGGCCCGGATGAGGACCAGCGCCTACGACACGCTCCGGCGGCGCGCCGCGGAGCGAATCGGCGAACGCGAACTCGACCCCCTCACAGATGGAGATGAGATACGCGCCGAAGTCGACCGGCTGGTGTCCGCCTACCAACGGCGCGCCCGAGCGGGCGACGGTGTAAGGCCCTTCCGCGATCCGGCCGAGTTGTCGGATCGGTTGATCGATTCTCTCGTTGGCTACGGGCCGCTAACACCGATCATCGACCGTCACGACATCGAGGAGGTGTTCATCGAAGGGGATCGCATCACCTTCATAGACGCCTCGGGGCGGCTCCAGGCTCTCGACGCTCCCTCCTCCGAGGAGGAGAACCGCCAGATCGTGGCGCGCATCCTGGCCGGAACCAACCGCCGGCTCGACACTTCCAACCCCATCGAGCAGGCTCGGGTTCTGGGAGGTCGGGCGCGGCTCACCGCGGTCATCCCGCCGGTCGCCGACCGGCTCTCGGTGACCATCCGCAAGTACACGGTCAAGAACTACGACCTCGGGTTCCTGGTCGAGGGGGAGGTGCTCTCCCATCCTGCGGCCGCCTTCCTATGGGCCATAGCCCAGGCCAGCACGACGGTCCTGTTCAGCGGACCGCCCGGTGCCGGGAAGACCACGTTGATGAGCGCATACCTCCGAGCGGTTCCCCCGGTTCGCTGCATGAGAATCTGCGAGGAGGTGAGGGAACTGGACATCCCGCTGGTGCATGGGAGTTTCTACGAAGCGACCCCACCCACCCTCGACGGAGGCCGCCGCTACACGTTGAGAGATCTGGTGAAGGTGGTCCTGGCCCAGCGGCCCGACTTGATCTGCGTTGGCGAGGTCAGAGGCGCCGAGGCTTTCGAGTTGACCCGGGCGGTCAACGCCGGGTGCGGCTTTGCATGCACCATTCATGCCGACTCGGCGCCGGCCGCGCTCGTGGCCCTGGTCAACTCGGCCCTGATGGCGGGAGAAAACGTGACGGAGAGGGTCCTAACCCGGATCTTCAGCACGGCAATCGACTTCGTCGTGCACCTTCGCCGTGATCAGCAGGGGGAGGGTACCGGAGGCATCCGGCGCCGCGTCGTGGAGATCGTGGCCCTCACCTCCGGGCGCCAGGACGGGGATTTCACAGCCGACACACTGTTCCGGCGGGAGCGAATGGGGGAGCCGCTCCTCTGGACGGGAGTGGTGCCTCCTCCCGAGACGGTCGCCCGGGTCGAGTGGTCCCTCCCCGACGGTGTGTCCGTCGAGTCGATCCTGTCCGGGAAGTGGCAACCTCCGTCGTGAGGCTCCTGGCATCCCTGCTGACGGCTATCGCAGCATACGCGGCTGCCGGTCTGCTCACCGGTAACCCGGTGCGGCCCCGGGCACGGAGGCCGGCCGGGCGGGACGACTCCCGGCGCCGGTTGTGGCTCATCCAGGCAGGTAGCAGGCTGACCGTCCACCAATTCATGGCCCTGTCGGTCGGCACCGGATTCACCGCGCTGGTACTGGTCAACGCGATGACGGGTGCGTGGTGGCTGGCCGCAGTCCCGGCCATCGCCTCCTCGCTCATTCCGCACTTCTACTACGCGCGACGACGGATCGAACGGCTCAGGCGACTCGCCCGGGCATGGCCGGACGCCCTGCGCGACATCCTGGCTTCGATTGCGGCCGGTTCCACGCTCTTGAGCGCGCTCTACGACCTTTCCGACCGCGGTCCGGTTCCGCTGCGGCCTGCGTTCACCCGGTTCCGCCTGGTTGCGAGGATGATGGGATTGGTAGCGGCCCTTGAATTGACCAAGGAGGAACTCGGGGATCCGGTTTCCGACCGCGTCGTCGAAGTGCTAGTGCTGGCGTACGAGCACGGTGGTGGCCTGGTTACGGAGGTGCTTCGAGATCTGGTCGGGGAAATAACCGAGGACCTCAGGCTGGACAGCGAGATCCGCTCCGACGGGACCGAGCAACGAATCGAGAGCAGGGTGGTCCTGATCATTCCATGGGTGCTGCTGTTGTTCCTCGCCACTACTTCCGAGCAGTACCGCGCCTACTACCAGTCCGCCGACGGCTTGGTCGTGGTCACTCTCGCCGCCGCCTGGTCGTTGATCGGGGTGCTGCTGATGAAACGCATCGGCCGGTCCGTGACCGAACGCCGGGTTCTGGTCCGGTCCACACGAGGGGGAGATCCCGGAGGACCGGCATGAACACGGGTCTCGCGATAGGAGCGGTCGCGGCTTCCGTCACGTTCGCCGTGGTGGGCGCCGCGTTGGTCGTGCGTCCGCTGCGCCGTCTCGGACCAAGGGTTCGCCCCTACACCGCCGCCGCCCGGGTCGACCTCGGACTCAGGCCGGATGTGTCACGGCGGGTCGGGCACCGTGCGGGATCCGGCGGTTCCGGGTGCAGCCGGATCCTGCGCTCGATCTCCGGTGGCCTGGAAGGGTTGGCAGGACTCCTCGTGTTCGGCGACGAGGAGAGCCTCGCGCTCCGCCTGCGCCAGTCAGGTCTGTATCAGGGGTTGGATGGGGCGAGGCGTCTCCAGGCATACCGGATGGGCGCGCTCGGTCGCACCGTTCTCTTCGCGGGCGGCTTGGTAACGCTTGCACTGTTAACGAACGGTTCGGCCTCGAGGGTGCTCGCCTTCGGGTTGGCAGGCACCTTTCTCGGCGGATTCCTGACCCGGTCGAGGTTGGCCGGGGCGATCCGGCGCCGGAGGGAGTCGATCCGGGCTGAGCTCTACACGATCAACCAACTCGTCGCCATGTACACACGGGTCGGGGGCGGCGCGCTGGAGGCGATCCGCTACGTGGTGGAGCGCGCCCGAGGTGTGGTCGTCGACGAGTTGGCGGAGGTCATGCAACTCCATGAGAGAGGCTGGTCGCTTCGCGAGGCCCTTGACCGGGCGGAAAGCCTCACTCCTGAACCCGAGGCCGCCCGGACCTACCGCCTCGTGGCGACCTCGCAGGAGCAGGGTTCCGATCTCGCCGAGGCATTGCTGGGCCTCTCCAAGGACCTGAGGGCCCAGCGACGCGACGACCTGCGCCGTCAGGCGGCGAGGCGAAGGATCATGATGGTCATCCCGGTGGTGGTCATCCTGGCGCCGGTGACCCTGCTGTTCATGGCCGCGCCGATCCCTTCGATCGTCTTCGGTGGCTAGGGCGAGAGCGTCGCTACTCGCCGACGATGTTGTGGTCTACGGACAGGAGTCGACACTTCCCCAGAAAGGAACGAGGGTGAAGGAAACGGTACTCAACAGGGCCAAGCGGTGTGCACGGAGTTGGTCCGCTCGGATGCTCGACGAATACGGCGCGGCTGAGACGTCGACGATCCTGGCTTGGATCGTCGTCGGGGTCCTGGTCGTATTCGCACTGCAACAGGGCCTAGAGGAGGCGGGCACGCAAGTGATCGACTGGATAAAGGCGAAGTTCAAACAGTAGGCATGGTCGCGGAGAGACCGTCTGAGAATCGGAGATACGTGTGAAGGTGTTCGTCGACAGGAGCTGCGTTGAATGACTTCTCCCGGTATCCACCGGTCCTCGACCTGCCCGGGGTGGCCGATCTGTTGGGGATCTCCATCGAGGAGACCCGCCGCCTGAGCGGCGAGGGCTGGATCCACGCGGTGCGCCTCGATGGTCGCGTGCTGTTCCACCGTGATCGGGTGATCGACTGGCTCCGATCGCAGCGGGTGACGCCCCCGGATGACGGGTGCTGATCCGCGCCCGGGCGAGCCGGAGCGGAAAGGCGCCGGATGGCGCCGAGGCGAGGCTACACTGGTAGAACATATGTTCGTGTTACCCGGATGTTGAGCCGCCCATGCTGGTCATCGGCATAGACCCCGGCCTGACGACGACCGGGTTCGGCGCGGTCCGCAAGGTCGGCAGCAGGGTTGAGGTGGTGGCGGCCGGCGTGATCCGCACCGACAAGGACCTGTCCGCGGCGCGGCGGCTCGACGGCCTCTACCGGGACATGACCGAGCTCATCGCGGATGTGCAGCCGGGGGTGATGGCTGTGGAACAGGTCTTCATGAACCGCAACCGGCTCACCGCCACGAGGGTGGGCCAAGCGTCCGGCGTGGTGATGCTGGCGGCGTCGCTGGCCGGGATCGACGTGTTCGAGTACTCGCCGTCGGCGGTGAAGGCGGTCGTGACCGGTGACGGGTCGGCGTCGAAAGCCCAGGTTCAACAGATGGTGGCCCGCCGGCTCGGCCTGGCCGAGGTTCCGTCTCCGGCCGACACCGCGGACGCGCTGGCGATAGCCCTCTGCCACATGCAGAGTATGGGCAACATGGTGGGACGTTTGACCGCGGTTCATGGAGGTAGGAGATGATCGGTCGTCTGCGCGGTCTACTGGTGGCCCGGGCCGCCACCGGCGTGGTGATAGAGGTCGGCGGGGTCGGCTACGAGGTGAACGTCACTCCCCGCGACCAGGCGTCGCTACCCATGCTGGGCGAGGAGGTGGTCGTGCACACCCATCTGGTGGTGCGCGAGGACCTGCTGGCGCTGTACGGGTTCGAGGGGGAGCAGAGCCGCGACATGTTCCGGGTGCTGCTGGGTTCGAGCGGCGTGGGTCCGGCCCTGGCCATGTCGATCCTGGCCACGCTACGGCCCGACGAGGTCCGCATGGCAGTTGCTACCGAGGATGTGCAGGCGCTGGTGGCGGTGCACGGGATCGGCAAGCGTACCGCCGAGAAGCTGATCCTGGAGTTGCGTCCCAAGATGGGGGCGCTCACCACCCGTTCCGCGGCATGCGGCAACCTCTCCCGTGCCCGTGAGGCGTTGGAGTCCCTGGGTTACCAGGCGGCCGAGATAAGGGAGGCGCTCGGTGAGGTTCCGACCGACGGCTCGGTGGAGGAGCTGGTCCGGAGTGCTCTACGGGTTCTGGCCCGCAGGTAGGGGGGTCGGGGATGCGTGAGGACGGCCTGCTGGTAGCGCAGGCGACCGGCGAGGAGCAGGTCAGCGAGGTGATGCTGCGGCCGCGCTCCCTGGAGGAGTTCGTCGGCCAGCCCAAGATCAAGGAGAGGCTGGCCATCTCCATGGAGGCCTCCGAGACCCTCGGGCACCCCATGGATCACCTGCTCCTCTCGGGACCTCCGGGCCTCGGGAAGACCACCCTGGCCCGGATCATTGCCTACGAGACGGGAGCCCAGTTGCGGTCGACTTCGGGACCGGCCGTGGAGAGGCCGGGCGACCTCGCCGCCATCCTCTCCGGTCTGGAGCACGGGGATGTGTTGTTCATCGACGAGATCCACCGGCTGCCGCGGGTGGTCGAGGAGGTGCTCTACTCGGCCATGGAGGACTTCGCGCTCGACATAGTGGTGGGAAAGGGGCCCACCGCCCAGTCCCTGCGCCTGGGCCTGCCCCGCTTCACATTGGTGGGGGCCACCACCCGGATCGGTACGGTGACCGCCCCGCTCCGGGACCGTTTCGGCATGGTCGACCGGCTCGACTACTACGACGCCGACGACTTGGAGCGGATCGTGGTGCGCTCCGCTTCGATCATCGGGGTGCCCGTCACCGCGGGTGGCGCCCGCCGGATCGCCACGCGCAGCCGCGGCACGCCCCGGATCGCCAACCGGCTGCTGGCGAGGGTGAGCGAGTACGCCATCGCCCGTGCCGACGGCCGGGTGGACTCCCGTATCGCCATGGAAGGCCTGGCCATCTGGGAGGTCGACGACCTGGGCCTCGACAAGGTGGACCGTTTCATCCTGGATGCGATCGTCTCCAAGTTCGGTGGCGGACCGGTGGGGCTCACCACCCTGGCGATCGCGGTGGGTGAGGAACCGGAGACCATCGAAGCCGCATACGAACCGTTCCTGGTCCAGCAGGGTCTGGTGTCGCGCACCCCGCGGGGCCGGGTGGCGACTTCCCGCACCTACCAACACCTGGGAGTTCCGGAGCCTGGATCCGCGCAAGGCACCCTGCTCGGCCAGGGTTCGTAGTAGGCGCAGGCCGTTCCCCAGGTTCGGTGCATCCGTTTCTGAGGCATGTGTGTTGGCGATGGGCGCCGACATTCAGTTGCGCGCAGGGGTCATAGGGGAACCTCGGCGTCTCGAAGGCCGGGCCGCTTCCATGCTCCCGAGTCAGAGCCGGAGACGCGGAGGCTGAGGGCACGGATGGAACCCATTCACATTGGCGACCGTTCTGGTAAGCTCTGTCCCGAGAACAAGTAGAGGAGATTTGACGGTGGTATTCACCAGACGAGCGATCGGCGACTCCGGCTTGGACGCGGACCGCATCGAGCGGTGGGCCACTGAAGCCTTGAAGGAAGCCGAGGTGAAGTCGCTCGACGAAGAGGGATACTTCGTTAGCGTTGCCGCCGCTCCCGGAGCTTGGGCCTGCAAGCCCACCGTTGACGAAGCGATGAACGTGCTCCAAGAGGTGCTGGTCGATTGGGCAACGCTGAAACTGGCAGACGGTGAGGATGACATCCCCGCCTTCGGCGGGGTCAGTCTCGCGAGCTAGTGAGCAAGCGGCTTGGGCCGGTAAGCCGCCGCGTCGTTGTCCGGAAGTTTCGCGCTCCCGGATACGACGGACCCTTCTCGGGAGCAAGACACGCCTTCATGCAAACGGGGAACCGCAGGGTAAGGATCCCCAACCAGAAAGAGATCGGGCCGAAGTTGCATGGAGAGTTGCTCCGACAGGCGGGCATCTCTCGCGACGAATGGCTCAATGCCTGATCGGACGGCTGTCGTTCAACCGCCTCCCGCCACAGTCACGAGCCGGTTTTCCCCCATCCGGGTCACGTCGCCGGGATCCCAGCCTCCGCGACAGAGCGCGTCAACCATGGACAGGCCCGGCGAAGGCCGGGCCCGACGGGCAAGGCTGCTCGCCTTGATGCTCGATGTTCGCCTTTCTGGCTACTGTCGCCCCAAACTGGACACCCTTCACTGATGTCCGTGCCGTCGCGGATGTGATACAGGGATAGGCATTGAGAACAGCCGAGTTTGTGTACGACCTTCCTCCCGGCCGGATAGCCCAGTCGCCGGTGAAGCCGCGTGACTCGGCCCGGTTGCTGCGGGGGTCGGACCTCACCCACTGGACGGTGGGGGATCTGCCGGGTCTTCTCCGGCCGGGCGACTTGGTGGTGGTGAACGAGACAAGGGTTCGGGCGGCCCGCCTTATCGGGCGGCGTGATCCCACCGGAGGCAGGGTGGAGATTCTCCTGGTGGGTAGGGAGAGGAGCACGTGGAAGGCGCTCCTCCGGCCGGCGCGCCGCATCCGGGCCGAGTCGGTGATCCTGGTAGGCCCGCTCACCGCCCGCGTGGTGACCGATCCGGTGGCCGGGATGGTTGAACTTGAGCTGGAACTCGAAGATGGTGGGAACCGGTGGGGAGACATCGAGGCCGCCATTGCCGGGATCGGAGAGGTTCCGCTCCCGCCCTACATCCACCGCACGCTCGACGATCCGGAGCGCTACCAGACGGTGTTCGGGAGCCGGGTCGGCTCGGCTGCCGCACCCACCGCAGGTCTCCACCTCACCCAGCGCACCCTCGGGGGGCTGGCCGACCGGGAGATCGGCACGGCGCGGGTCGAGTTGCAGATCGGGATCGACACGTTCCGGCCCATCACGGTCGAGAACGTCGCCGATCACGAGATGCACTCGGAGCGGATAGACGTACCGGAGGTGACCGTGAACCGGATACTCGAGACCCGGTCGGCGGGTGGCCGCGTGGTCGCGGTGGGCACCACGGTGGTGAGGGCCCTGGAGACTGCCGGCGCCAGCGACCGGATAGCGCCCTTCCGTGGCCCGACCAGCCTCTACATCACTCCCGGCTACCGTTTTGCGGTGGTGGATCTTCTGCTGACCAACTTCCACATGCCCAAGTCGTCACTGCTGGTGCTGGTGGCGGCGTTCGTCGGGGACTCATGGCGACGTATCTACCGGACCGCCCTGGAAAGCGGGTACCGTTTCCTGTCCTTCGGGGACGCCATGCTGCTGGAACGGTCCGAAGTTGCGGTCCGCGGCCCGTGAACGGCGGCCACGCGGTCACCTACCGGCGCCATGCCACCGACGGCCCGGCCCGGGCGGGGCTGCTGACCACTCCCCACGGGGCGGTCGAGACACCTGCCTTCATGCCGGTCGGCACCAGGGGGGTGGTGCGCGGCCTCGACTCCCGCGACCTGCGCGAGGTCGGCTCGAAGATGGTTCTGGCCAATACCTACCACCTCATGCTGCGGCCCGGGGCCGGCCTCATCTCGCGCCTGGGCGGTCTGCACCGGTTCATGGGCTGGGACGGCCCCATCCTCACCGACTCGGGTGGCTACCAGGTGTTCTCCCTCGACGCCCGGGTAAGCGAGGCAGGATGCCGGTTCCGGTCCGTGTACGACGGCTCAGAGGCCTTCCTTTCCCCGGAGGACGCGGTGCGGGTGCAGGAACAGCTCGGTCCCGACATCGCCATGGTGCTGGATGTCTGCATCGCACTGCCGGCGCCCAGGGAGGACGCGGTCGAGGCGATGGAACGGACGCTGCGGTGGGCGGAGCGGGCGGTTGCGGCTCATGATCGGACCGACCAGGCGCTGTTCGGGATCGTGCAGGGAGGAGTCGATCCCGATCTTCGGTTGGAGAGCGCCCGCCGGACCGCAGAGTTGGGCATGGCCGGCTACGGGATCGGGGGGTTGTCGGTCGGGGAGGAGAGAGGCCCACGCAACGATGCCTTGGAGGCCGCCGTGGCCGGGCTTCCTGACGGGGCGCCCCGTTACTTCATGGGTCTCGGGGATCCGGAGGGGCTCCTGGACGCGGTGGCGAGGGGAGTGGATCTGTTCGACTGCGTGTGGCCCACCCGCCTCGCCCGGCACGGCAAGGTCATCAGCGGGCAGGGTGACTACAACATCCGCCTGGCGCGCTTCACCAACGACGAAGCACCGCTCGATCCGCAATGCCCTTGCATGACGTGCTGCACCTACCCGCGCGCCTATTTGAGGCACCTGGCCGTGACCAAGGAGTTGTCCCTGCCGAGGCTGCTTTCCATCCACAACCTCGTCTTCACCCACCGCCTGCTCGAAGGAGCCCGCTCAGCCATAGTGGCCGGCACGTTCGCCGAATTCCGCCATCGGGTCACAGACAATCGCCACCATCTGGTTGCTGGTGATTGGTGATTCGTGGTTCGTGATGTGTTCCACCATCCACCATCCACCATCCACTAGCCACCAACCCACCGACTACCATCGGGGTACCCGTCGCCGAGGCGGGTCGGTCCGTACCCGGAGGGGCCCGAAACAGGCCCGATAGGAGAATGTGACGTCGTGCCGGTGTCTTTGATTGCCCAGGCCGAGGGAGGCGACAGTTTCAGCTTCCTGCTGCCCCTGTTGCTCCTCGGAGCTCTCATGTACTTCCTGATCATCCGCCCGCAGCGAAAGAGGATGCGCCGCCAGCGTGAACTCTCGGCGGCGCTGGAGATCGGGGACCAGGTCAGGACGATTGGGGGATTGTTCGGGGTGGTGGTCGGGCTTGGTGACGATTGGGTGGTCCTCGGTGTCGAGGACGGGCGGATACGGGTGCAGAAGAGCGCCATCGCCGGTCGCGCCGGACCTGACAACCCGTCCGATACCGGGTCGTAACCCGGCGTGTCCCGCCGGTGGGCAGCGGTCATCGTCATGGTGGGCCTCGCCTGGGGCGGGCTTGCCGCGGTGTTCGCCGTCGATTGGTCGCCGCGGCTCGGCCTCGATCTGCAGGGTGGGACGTCGGTAATCCTTGAAGCCCCCGCTGGATCCGACGAGCGGGTCGTCGAGACGGCCGTAGAGGTGATGCGCCGCCGGATAGAGGACTTCGGAAGCGTACAGGAACCGGAGATCTCGGTGACAGGTGGAACCTCCATCCTGGTGCAGCTTCCCGGCGTCACCGATCAGGACCGGGCGCTCGACGCGGTGGGGAGGACCGGTCTCCTGTCGTTCCGGCCGGTGCTCTCCTGCACGACCGTGGGGCTGTCCTTCACCTGCATTCCGAGCGAGCGTTCGCCCGTCCAGCTGCGCGCCGAGCAGGAAGGGGAGGACTTCGTCTATCCCGAGAGTGTCGATCCGGTGACCGGGCTCACCGTCGAGGACGACACGACCGAGCCCCGCTCCTACCTTCCCGAATACGACGACGAGGGCAACATCGTCTCCATCTTCGAGGTGGGCCCTGCCGATCTCTCCGCCCACCACGACGGGCTCTGCCTCGAAGGGTTCATCGACTGTTCCCGCCTGCCCCGGAGTCCCTCTCCGTTGACGGGCGCCGAAGTGGAGTCGGCTCTGGCCATCTTCGGGCAGCAGGTGGACAGCGCCTGGACCGTGCAGCTCAACCTCACCCAGGACGGCGCCGGAAGGTTCGCGGCGGTGACCGGGCTGCTGGCCCAGTACCCCCAGGGGACTTCCAACCGCCGGCTGGCGATCGTGCTGGACGGGACGGTGATGTCGGCGCCCGAGGTGTCGGTCGGCGTCGGTCCCGAAGGCATCACCGGCGGCACCGCGGTGATCACTCTCGGCAACACCGAGAACGCCCAGCAGGAGGCCGAGGATCTGACCACGGTGCTTCGCTACGGGTCCCTCCCCGTCGCCTTCGAGAGGTCGTCGGTCCAGAAGGTCTCCGCGACGCTGGGGGAGGACTCGCTGCGGGCCGGGTTGGTCGCGGGTCTCGGGGGCCTGGCACTCGTCGTGCTGTTCCTGATGATCTACTACCGCGCCATGGGTCTGATAACCCTGTTGGGCCTGACCGTCTTCGGGTCTCTACTGGTGCTGATCTTCGGGGTTCTGGGAGCTTGGCAGGGGCTGACCCTGACCCTGTCGGGTGTGGCCGGGGTGATCGTGTCGGTCGGGATCACGGCCGACTCCTACATCGTCTTCTTCGAACGGACCAAGGAGGAGATTCGGAACGGCCGCACCATGGTGGACGCTGTCAACGAGGCCTACCGGCGGGCCTTCCGTACCATCCTGACCGCCGACTTCGTCTCGTTCGTGGGTGCGGTGCTGCTTTGGGCTCTGGCCATCGGGCCGGTCAAAGGCTTCGCTCAGGCTCTCGGCATCGCAACGGTTCTGGATGTCATCGTGTTCGCCTTCTTCACCCGCAACGCGGCGGGGATCATGGCGAGAGGCCGGCTGGGCCAGGGAGGGCGGTTCAGCATGTGGGCAGCGGCCGGCGGATCTCCGCGGGGAGCAGGACCGGCATGAGCAGGCTGGGCAGGCTCTACCGGGCGGAGACAACTTTCGGGTTCGTCGGCCAGGCGCGCAGGTGGTTCATCGTCTCGGGGGTGGCGCTGCTGCTGTGCCTGGGAAGCCTGGCGATCCGGGGCTTCAACCTGAGCCTCGACTTCACGGGAGGGACCTCCATCACCGTGCCCAATCCGGCGGGCGCCGGGGTCGGCGAGGTGCGGTCGGTCCTCGGCCTGTTGGGAGGTGCCGCTCGCATCCAGCTGATCGACGACGGCGCCGCGGTCCGGGTGCAGACCGAGGCGGTCGATCTTGCGACCGAGCGCGACATGGTCCGTACGCTGGTGTCTGTTACCGGAAGCGAGATCGAGCTCACCGACGTGGAGTCGGTCGGGCCCACCTTCGGCCGCCAGATAGCCCGCCGAGCCCTGCAGGCGCTGGGGGTGTTCCTCGGCGTGGTGGTCGTCTTCATCAGCATCCGCTTCGAGTGGAAGATGGCGGTCGGAGCCATCGCAGCGCTCATCCACGACCTCATCCTTACGGCCGGCGCATACTCCCTGCTGGGGTTCGAGGTGACCCCCGCCACCGTGGTGGCGGTACTGACCATCCTCGGCTACTCCCTCTACGACACGGTGGTCGTTTACGACAAGATCAGGGAGAACATCGCCGAGGACCAGGAACGGCGCACCTATTCGGCGCTCGTTGACCGGTCGATGAACCAGGTGCTGATGCGTTCGATCAACACCTCCCTCACCAGCCTGCTGCCTGTGGGGTCCCTCCTGTTCATCGGTTCGGCCCTGCTCGGCGCCGGGACGCTGCGGGAGTTCGCGCTGGCGCTCTTCGTGGGTATCGGAGCGGGGACCTACTCCTCGATCTTCATCGCCGCGCCGCTCCTGGCCCTCTGGAAGGAAAGGGAGACCGAGTGGTCCCGGCGGCGCTACCGCTCCGAGAGGAAAGCGGCCCGCCGGACGGTTTCCGGGCCCGGGCGCGCCAGGCCCGGTCCCCGCCCGGGACGGCTCAGTTCACGTGGTCAGCGGGCCACGGGTGTACGGGACCGGAAGCGCAAGCGTTGACCCGGCGGCACGAGCAGCACGGGCCCCCATGCCGCGTACCCGGTAGGATGGTCCCATGAGTCCGGCGCAGTTGAGCGCCCTGGTCCGGGACATTCCCGGATTCCCCACCCCGGAGGTGGTGTTCAAGGACATCACACCGGTGCTGGCCGATGCCGCGGCCCTGCGAGCCGCAGTGGAGTTGATCGCGGCGCCTTTCAGGTCGGCGGGGGTGACCACCGTGGCCGGAATAGAGGCGAGGGGCTTCGTGCTGGCTCCTCCGGTCGCACTGGAACTCGGGGCGGGGTTCGTCCCACTCCGAAAGCAGGGCAAGCTCCCGTACCACACCCGGCGGGACGAGTACGAGTTGGAGTACGGCACCGATGTCCTCGAGATCCATGAGGACGCGGCCGGCCCGGACGACCGGGTGCTTCTCGTGGACGACGTGATCGCCACCGGCGGGACGGCCGGCGCCGCGGTGCGCCTCATCCGGGGACTGGGCGCTGAGCTGGTCGGAGTCGCCGTGCTGATCGAGCTGGCCTTCCTCAACGGCCGGGATTCACTCGACGATGTCGACCTCCACGCCGTCGTCACCTATGCCTGACGCCGAGGTAGCCCGCCGGCACCGCGACGCTGCTCAAGCCGAATTCGAACCGATCCTCACCGCCATGCGGCGGCACTTCCCCGACGGGAACGAGGATATCGTCGTCCATGCCTACGACGTGGCTCAGCGGACCCACGCGGGCCAGTTCCGGCTCTCGGGCGATCCGTTCATCACCCACCCGATCGCGGTGGCCCTCATCCTTGCCGAGTACGGGCTCGATCCCGAGACCATCGCCGCCGCACTCCTGCACGACACGGTCGAGGACACCGATCTCACGCTGGAGGAGGTCGAGGAGGCTTTCGGGCTCAACGTGGCCCGCATAACGGACGGGGTGACCAAGCTGGACCGGGTCAAGTTCGACATATCACGGGAGGAGGCCCAGGCGGCCACCATCCGCAAGATGGTGGTGTCGATGGCCCAGGACGTGCGGGTCTTGATCATCAAGCTCGTAGACCGGCTGCACAATCTCCAGACCATCCACCCCCTCCCCGTCGAGCGCCAGAGGGTGAAGGCACGGGAGAGCCTGGAGATATACGCGCCGCTGGCGCACCGCATGGGGTTCCAGGAGATCAAGCACGAGATGGAGAACCGCTCCTTCGCCATCCTGTATCCGGCTCGCTACCAGGAGATCGAGGAACTGATCCAGCAGCGGGCACCCGAACGGGAAGTGGTGATCGAGAAGGTCATGACCGAGGTCGAGGCCATAATGGCCGGGGTCGGGCTCCCCACCGTTCTCGAGGGTCGGCCCAAGCACCACTACTCGATTTACCGCAAGATGGTCGACAGCCGGCTGTCGTTCGAGGAGATACACGATCTCATCGGAGTGAGGATCAAAGTGAACGAGGTCAAGGACTGCTACGCGGCGCTCGGGCTCGTCCACTCCCGCTGGACGCCGGTACAGGGGAGGTTCAAGGACTACATAGCGGTCCCCAAGTTCAACCTCTACCAGAGCCTTCATACGACGGTGATCGGTCCGGACGGGAAGCCGCTCGAGGTCCAGATCCGGACCCACGAGATGCACGACCGGGCCGAATTCGGTATCGCGGCCCACTGGAGGTACAAGGAGGGGGCATCGGGTGCCGACCTCGCGTGGATGGCCGATATCCGCCGCCTCCAGGAGGATTACGACGAGCCGGCCGAGTTCCTCGACAACTTGAAGCTGGACCTCTACGAGGACCTGGTGTTCGTGCTCACCCCCCGGGGCGATGTCCGCACGCTCCCTAGAGGCGCGACCCCGGTGGACTTCGCCTACTCGATCCACACCGAGGTCGGTCACCGGTGCGCGGGCGCCAGGGTCAACGGTCGGCTGGTGGCGCTCTCGACGGAACTGGCGTCGGGGGACATCGTTGAGATCATCACCACCAAGTCGGACGACTCCGGCCCCACCCGCGACTGGCTCGGGTTCGTCCGGACCTCGAGGGCCCGTGGGAAGATCAAACAGTGGTTCACCCGGGCGCGCCGGGAACTCTCCCTCCAATCGGGTAAGGACAGGGTCGCGGACCTGATCCGGAGGGAGCGCATCCGCATGCCGGACGATGCCCGTGGCAACCTTCTCGGTGAGGTGGCTCTGGCCCTCGGGTACCGCGACATCGAGGCCGTGTACATAGCGGTCGGTGACGGCAACGTCTCGCCCCAGACGGTGACCAACCGGATCAAGCGCCTGCTGGAGGTACCGGTGGTCGGCGAGGATCTGGAACTCCAGGACACGGTGCGCCGGCGGGCCGACCGTCCGGCCGGCGAAGGCGTGATCGTCGAGGGATTCGACGATGTGTGGGTCCGCATCGCCCGCTGCTGCGGACCGGTGCCGGGGGACGACCTGGTGGGCTTCGTCACGGTGGGTAGGGGTGTCTCGGTCCACAGGGCCGACTGCCACAACATCGCACGCCTCGGCGACCGGGCCAACCGGATGATCGAGGCGAGCTGGGCGCCGGGGCAGGTCTCGAGCTTCAGCGTCTGGTTCCAGGTTGAGGCCCTCGACCGGCCCAACCTCCTCAGGGATGTGACCTCGGTGATCTCGGATGCGGGCGGCAACATCGTCGGCGCCTCCTCGAGGACCGACCGGGATCGGGTGGCGGTGCTCCGCTACGAGGTGGAACTCTCCGATCCCGGGCAACTGAACCGTGTCCTGGCCGGTATGCGTCGAGTGGACAACGTTTACGAGGCTTACCGTCTAGGGGAGAGGTGAGGCGAGTTGGTGTCAGGTACCAGGGACTATCAACCCGTAATGCCACTGACCACTGACCATTGACCACTGCGAGACACCCTAACCTGCGGCCAGCATGCTCATCGATCAGCTCGAACTCTGGATGGCGGCCACCAACACCTACGTGGTGGCGCCCGAAGCCGGCGGGCCTGCCGTGGTGGTGGACGCCCCGCCCGACCCGGATGGGATCGTCTCGTTGTTGACCGTGCACCGCCTCACCCCGGTGGCGCTGCTGCTGACCCACGGACATGTCGACCATGTCGGCGGGTCCGGTGCCCTTGTAACGCGTACCGGGGTGACCGCTTACGTGCATCCGGACGACGACTACCTGACGCTGCACCCGTTGGAACAGTTGCGCCACCTGTTCGGGTTCGCTCCGCCCGGTGACTACGAGCCCCCCGAGCGTTACCGTTCGCTGGAGGACGGTCTGGCGCTGGAACTGGCCGGTCTGCGACTCGAAGTCCTGGGCACTCCCGGCCACACTCCGGGGCACTGCTGCTTCTACCTTGCGGAGGAAGGTATCTTGTTCTCCGGAGACCAGTTGTTCGCCGGGTCCATCGGGCGTACTGATCTCCCTGGAGGCGATTACGAGGTCCTGATGAGAAGCATGGCGGACAAGGTTCTGCCCCTCGGCGACGACGTGAGGGTGCTGCCCGGCCACGGACCCTCCACGACGATCGGCCGGGAGCGGCGCGCCAACCCCTTCCTGGTGGGCCTGCGATGAGCTTCCGCACGCCGAAGGGCACCGACGACATCATGCCGCCCGAGTCGCGGCTGTGGCGGAGCGTGCTGCGGGCCTGGGACATCCTGGCCGAACGGTACGGATACGCGTACGTGGCCACGCCGATCTTCGAGTCCACCGACCTGTTCGCCCGGGGGATGGGCGAAACTACGGAAGTGGTCGAGAAGCAGATGTACAACTTCCTTGACAAGGGAGGGAGACGGCTGACGCTCCGGCCCGAGATCACCGCCGGGGTGGTGCGGGCTTACATCCAGGCCGGGCGGTGGGGCGAGTTCAAAGGGGCGTATTCCGGACCCTGCTTCCGCTACGAGCGCCCCCAGGAGGGCCGAAGGCGGCAGTTCTGGCAGTTGGGGGTGGAGTACCTGGGTACGCCCGACGTCGAAGCCGACCTCGAGGTGATCGAACTCGGTTACCGGTACCTGCTCGACTGCGGTCTGGGGGACGTGGTCGTACACGTCAACTCGATCGGTGATCCTCCCGACCGCCTCGCCTATCACTCGGTGCTGTCCGCATGGCTGGAGGACCGGGCCGATCAGTTGTCGAGAGACGCCCGGCGGAGGATCCGGACCAACCCGCTCCGGGTGCTGGACTCCAAGGCGGACCGGGAGGTCGTGGCAGGCGCGCCGGTCCCGGTCGACCATCTGGGCGAGGCCGCAGCCGCCCACCATGACGACTTGATCGAGGGACTGCAGGAGCGAGGGATCGCCTACGACGAGGACCCGCGCCTGGTCCGAGGGCTGGACTACTACAACCGCACCGTGTTCGAATACATCCCGCCCTCCTACCGGGCGGCCCAGAATGCAGTGGGAGGGGGCGGTCGTTACGACGGCCTGTCACGACTCCTCGGTGGACCCGACGTTCCGGGCGTCGGCCTGGCGCTCGGCCTCGACCGCATCCTGTCTGCGGTGGGAAGCCGCCCGCCGGCGCGGGCCCTGGATGTGTTCCTGGTGGTGGCGGATCAGGACCGCCGTAGCCTGGCCCAGGCCTTCGCCCGCCGGCTCCGCTCCGCGGGGGTGCGTTGCGATCTGGTAGCCGGTCGGCGCTCGGTCAAGGCCCAGTTCCGGGCGGCCAACCGCCGCGACGCGGCCGCCGCGGTAGTGATCGGCAGCGAGTGGGACGCCGGACTGGTCACCGTCAAGGACCTGAGTTCGGGGGATGAGCGAACCATGCCCGCGGGCGAGGTGGTCCCCTGGGTGAAAGGCGTTCCCGTGGGGGGTGGCAGGTGACCGTCTACCGCTCCCACGCCGCAGGTGAACTGCGCTCCGACCAGGCGGGTGCGGATGTCAGGCTGGCGGGATGGGTGGCCAGGGTCCGGGACCTAGGAGGGATCTCGTTCTTCGACCTTCGGGACGGGACCGGAGTTATCCAGGTGGTGGTCGACCCGGCCTCGGTTCCCGCTGCCTCCGGGTTGCGGATGGAGTATTGCGTGGCGGTCGAGGGCACGGTCCGCCCTCGGCCCGAAGGGACCGAGAACCCCGACCTGGCCACCGGGGATATCGAGGTGGCGGCCGACCGCCTCGAGGTGTTGAGCGCCTCGGCACCGCTCCCTTTCATGGTCGATGACCGGTCCGACGCGGAGGAGCGGATCAGGCTCCGCCATAGGTACCTCGACCTGCGGCGTCCACGTATGGCCGCCAACCTGCAGGCCCGCTCATCGGCGATCCGGGCTATCCGTGAGACCCTCGACGGGATGGGATTCCTCGACGTGGAGACCCCCACTCTGGTGAACTCCACCCCCGAAGGGGCGCGGGACTTCCTGGTGCCGAGCCGCCTGCGCCCCGGCCACTTCTACGCCCTGCCTCAGAGCCCACAGTTGTTCAAGCAGTTGCTGATGATCGCCGGGGTGGAGCGCTACTACCAGATCGCCCGCTGCTACCGGGACGAGGACACCCGCGCCGACCGCCAGGTGGAGTTCACCCAGTTGGATCTCGAAGGCTCGTTCTGGGGCCGGGACGATGTCCTGGACGCCATCGAGCAGGTGGTGGCGGCGGTCGTGGAGCGGCTCCGAGGCGTCGAGGTCGCCCTTCCGTTGCCCCGGATCACGTACCAGGAGGCAATGGCCCGGTACGGGACCGACAAGCCCGACCTGCGATTCGGCATGGAGATCGCCGACCTCTCGGAGGTCTTCGCCGGTACCCGGTTCCGCGGCTTCGGGCAGGTTCTCGCAGGTGGCGGGGTTGTCCGGGGGATAAACGCAGCCGCCCGGAAGGCTTCACGAGCGGAGTTGGACGGCCTCGTGGAGCGCGCGAAGAGCCTGGGCGCGGCAGGTCTGGTGTGGGCGGTGGTACAGGACGGCGGTGGGCTACGGTCGCCCGTGGCCAAGTTCCTGAGCGCTCCCGAGAAGGCCGGGATGGTAGGTACCCTTGAAGCCTCGCCGGGGGATGTCCTGCTCCTGGTGGCGGACTCGGCGGAGGTCGCCTCGAAAGTGCTGGGGAGGATCCGCCTCGACCTCGGCAGCCCCGAGGAACACGAGTCGCTGTACTTTCTGTGGGTGGTGGACTTCCCCGTGTTCGAGCTCACCGAGCAGGGGGATCTGGCGCCGTCCCACCACCCGTTCACGGCGCCGGTCTCCGTGGAGGAGATGCGCGAGCGACCCTCGCACGCGGTGGCTCAGGCCTACGACCTGGTCCTGAACGGGTCGGAACTCGGATCGGGTTCGGTGCGGATCCACGACCCCACGGTCCAGCGGGCGGTCTTCGAGATCCTCGGGATCTCCGAGGATGAGGCGGAGTCACGCTTCGGCTGGTTCCTCGAGGCCCTCCGGTACGGAACCCCTCCTCATGCCGGGTTCGCCATCGGGATCGATCGCCTCGTCGCCATCCTCCAGAACGAGTCGAGCATCAGGGAGGTAATCCCGTTTCCCAAGACGCAGAGCGGCGGCGACCCGCTCACCACCGCTCCGACCCGCGTCGTCGACACGCAGCTGGGCGAGCTGGGAATCGATCTGGCGGCCGCGACGAAGGCTGCCCTGAGCGACAGACCGGCCCCTCCTCGCCGGGCCTGATGCTCGATCGGCCCGGTCACCGGCCACCATGACCGACCTCTTCGCCTCGGTCAGGGAGGAACGACGCCGGATGTCGGCGCCGCTCGCCGACCGGATGCGTCCGCGCACCCTGGACGAGGTGGTAGGGCAATCCGACCTGCTAGGCCGGGGAGCGGCATTCCGCACCATGGTGGAGCGCGGCCACCTCGTCTCGATCATCCTCTTCGGTCCGCCCGGCACCGGGAAGACCACCCTGGCCCGCCTCGTCGCGTCCGAGACTCGAGCTGCGTTCGAACAACTCACCGCCAGTTCCCATGGCGTCAAGGATGTGCGCCGGGTCCTGGCCGGGGCGGAGCGTCGGCTGGAGACCGACGAGGGACGGACGATCCTGTTCCTCGACGAGATCCACCGTTTCAACAAGGCGCAGCAGGACGCGCTGCTCCCCGCGGTGGAGAACGGGACCGTCGTACTCGTCGGGGCCACCACCGAGAACCCCTTCTTCGAGGTGAACTCCCCTCTGATCAGCCGGTGCACCTTGTTCCGCCTGGAACCGTTGGCGGCCACCGATCTGCGAGACCTGCTGGGACGGGCTCTGGCCGATCCGGACCGGGGTCTGCGCTCAGCAGGGATGACGATCGACGAGGGCGCGGCTACGGCACTCGCCGAGCGAGCCGGGGGGGACGCCAGGCTGGTGCTCAACACCCTGGAGGTAGCGTCCATCGTCGCCGCGGGGAAGAGCCGCACCGAGATCACCTTCGACGACGTGGAGGAGGCCCTCCAGCGCCGGATCGTCCGCTACGACAAGAAGGGAGACCGCCACTACGACGTGATCTCCGCCTTCATAAAGTCGCTGCGGGGCTCCGATCCTGACGCGGCTCTCTACTGGCTGCACACCATGCTGGCTGCCGGGGAGGACCCGGAGTTCATCGCTCGCCGGATGGTGATCTTCGCCTCGGAGGACATCGGTCTGGCTGATCCCGAGGCCTTGGGCCAGGCGGTCGCGACCGCTCAGGCGCTGGCGTTCGTAGGCCTGCCGGAGGCCGCCTACAACCTCTCCCAGGCTGCGGTGTACCTGGCCGCCGCACCCAAGTCCGACTCGGTGAAGGCGGCGATGGGCAAGGCCCGGCGGATCGTGGAGGAGACACCGGGGTCCATGGTTCCGCCCCACCTCCGCTCCACCGGGGGACGCCTGGTCTCCTCGCTCGTCGACGGGCGCCGTCCCGGTTACCGGGATCCGCACGCAGGCCAGGAGCACGTAGTGGCCCAGCAATACCTGCCCGAGGAGGCGCTCGGTCGTGTCATATACAGCCCGACCAGGCAGGGAAGGGAAGCTGAACTCGCCGACCGGCTGGACGAATGGGACCGCCTCCTCGGACGCCCTCCTCGCCGCGCGACACCGGACGCGTAGCACCTAGACGATTAGTCCCTAGTCCCTAGTCGGTAGTTGCTAGTTGATGATCCGTGGTTAGCGTTGGATCGGGTCAGTTTCCGCTATTGGTGGGCGCTATCCGACTACTACGTGGCGCCGGGAGTTAGTTCACAAAGCGGAAAAGAGGGGACACGCGCCAGTAGCGACGGACTTATTCGCACCGCAGCTGCGTTATACGGCGTTGTACACCGATAGTTGCAACGCATCGCTTCCTGTCGGATCCCTTGGAACTACTCGTCTAGGGCCCACCGATCGGGCACCGAGAGCATATGTATTACCATATGGGGTCATGGCGCGCCGTGAGGTTCTAGTACAACTTGACGATAGCCTCGTGGACCAACTGGACCGCTTGGCCAAGGCATCGGGTACGAACCGTTCCGAACTCCTCCGGCGGGGCGCGCGAGCAGTCATCGCAGCCGAGGAAGCTGCGGCTGCCGACCGGGAGTTGGCGGAAGCGTACCGGCTCCAACCGCAGGATCCGGCGCTCATTCGATCAGCAGCTCGCCTCGCAGCCCAAACCGCTCCCGAGTGGTAGGTGATCTCGAGGAACGAGATTTACTGGGCCGACCTCGGTCCGCCCGCCGGAAGACGACCGGTGTGCGTGGTTACGCGGAACGCAGCCGCCGCGGTTCTTACATCCGTGACCTGCGCGCCGATCACCCGAACAGTGCGCGGTATCAACTCTGAGGTCGAGGTAGGTCCGGAAGAGGGACTGCCGGAACCCTGCGCCATCAACTGCGACAATCTCATCACCGTTCCTATCTCACGTCTCGATCCCCGCCCGGCGGGACGGCTCGGGGAGTTCAAGAGGGCCGAGATGGACCGGGCCCTGCGTTACGCTCTCGACATCCTCTACTGAGCGTCTTGCCGGAAGCCAGGTGAACGGTTCACGGACCACCGGCCATCGCCCGTTGACCACCGACCAATCCTTGGACGCGAGTTACCGGTAGTCGATAATGGTCCTGTGAATGTGGTGGGGAGTTCGAGGCGGGCATGGCTCCCGCTGCTCGGGGTTCTCCTGGCGTCGGCCGTGACCGCGGGCGCGTGCTCGGAGCTCGACTCCACGGTCCCTCCGGAAGATGGCCCCCCTCCGGCCTCCCCCGACACGACCGGGACGGGAATGGATTCACCTTCCGGGTCGGCCGATACCACCGTGCCGGATACGGCGGCTCCGATCGAGTCTCCCGGAGACGCGACGGATGCGTCAACTTCGACGGCGCCGACGACTACCACTCTTGCGTACGTCGAACCGTCCCGCGAGTGGACGTTGCTAGCCGGCGGTGACGTACTGATGGACCGGTCCGAGCCGTCGGGTGTGGATCCCTTCGAGTTCATCGAACCTGCCCTGGACTCTGCGGATCTGGCCGTTGTCAACTCGGAGATGGCGATCAGCGATCGCGGCGAACCCCTCGACAAGCAGTACGTTTTCCGCGCTCCGCCTTCAGCCGCCCGGCGTATCGCCTCTGCCGGAATCGATGTCGTCAGCCTGGCCAACAACCACGCCATGGATTACGGTCCGGCCGCGCTGGTGGACACCGTCGACCTGCTGGAAAGTGCCGGCGTGGTCGCTCTCGGGGCGGGGCCCACCAGAGCGGACGCCTACCGTTACCGGGTCCTGGCCGTCCACGACGATGTCCACGTCGCCTTCGTC
Organism: bacterium; assembly: GCA_028821575.1. Classification (GTDB taxonomy): domain Bacteria; phylum Actinomycetota; class Acidimicrobiia; order Spongiisociales; family Spongiisociaceae; genus JAPPFW01. Next base: position 80,719 of record JAPPFW010000052.1, read on the forward strand.
GGCGTCTCCATGATCGTTCCCCGCGGCTTTCCCGCCGGTCCGGATTCTGCGGGAATAGCGTCGGCTCGCCCGCCTTCCCGGGTTCTGGACAGTGTCCGTTCGGCCTCCCGGATCTCGGACGTGGTCGTCGCCGTGGTCCATTGGGGGGTGGAGCGCAGCACCTGCCCCAGCGACGCACAGCGGGCCTTCGCCAGGGACCTCATGGACGCCGGCGCCGACGCGGTGATCGGCCACCATCCCCATGTCCTGCAACCGGTCGAGTTCTCCGGGGGCAGGCTGGTCGCCTACTCCCTGGGCAACTTCGTGTGGCATCCGAGATGGGGCATCACGGGCGAGACCGGTGTCCTGCAGATCGACTTCGATGCGGACGAGATCGTGGGCTGGACGTTCCATCCGCACCTGCTCGACGATCACGGAGCGCCGGTTCCCGTGGCCGGGGGCAGCCGGTTCGACCGGATCGTCGACATCATCGGCGGTGACTGCGAGCGGCACCAGCCGCCCCCGCCGTCAACTACCACCACACCGACCACCAGTGCGACATCCACCGGGACGACTGACGGAGCCACGTCCACGACAGCTGCGGATACGACGGACACCACCACCGGCGGCTAGCTGATCAGTTCATAGCGGCAGTGATCGGTCATGAGGTGGCAGGTCCCCTGCCGGCTCCTTGGTCGAGGGTGAAGCCCGGGCGTCCCGCTAACCTGACCCGCTATGCAGGCCAATGCCATCCGGCGCGCCTTTGTCGACTTCTTCGCCGAACGTGACCATACGGTCCGGCCGTCCGCGTCGTTGATTCCGACCGATCCCACCCTGCTGCTCACCAACGCGGGCATGGTGCCCTTCAAGCCCTACTTCCTGGGCGAGGAGGAGCGGCCTTGGCCGAGAGCGGCGAGCATCCAGAAGTGTGTCCGGACCGTCGACATCGACATCATCGGCACCACCGCCCGGCATCTCACCATGTTCGAGATGCTGGGCAACTTCTCCTTCGGCGACTACTTCAAGGATCAGGCCATCCGTTACGCCTACGACCTGGTCACCGGACCGTTGGGCCTCGATCCGGATCTGCTCTGGTACACGGTTCACAAGACGGATGACGAGGCCGAGGAGATCTGGATCGACGGGATCGGCGTACCGGCGGACCGTGTCCAGCGCGGGGGTAAGGACAACTTCTGGCAGATGGGCGTACCAGGGCCGTGCGGCCCGGCGTCGGAGATCTTCATCGACAGGGGGCCGGCGTACGGCGATGAGGGAGGCCCGATCGGGGGCGGCGAGGACCGCTATGTCGAGCTATGGAACCTGGTGTTCATGCAGAACATCCAGGACGAGCCCTACCACGTGATCGGTGACCTTCCCGCCAAGAGCATCGACACGGGAACCGGGCTGGAGCGGCTGGCGATGGTGCTCCAAGGGGTGGACACCCTGTTCGAGGTCGACTGCGTCCAGGACGTGCTTCACGCAGCCTCCGCCCATCTCAGGCTGCCGTACGGGGAGTCGGAACGGGTGGACGTGGCTCTCCGGCTGCTCGCCGACCATGCCAGGGCGGCGACCTTCCTGATCGGCGACCGGGTCATGCCGGGCAACGAGGGCCGCGGCTACGTGGTGCGCCGCCTGATCCGCCGGGCCGTTCGCCACGCCTGGCAGTTGGGGAGCGGGAAACTGGTCATGCCGGGGCTGACTCGGGTGACCGCCGAGGTCATGTCGGAGGCGTATCCCGAGCTGGCGGAGAACCTCGACTTCATCGTGCATGTCTTCGAGCGCGAGGAGTCCCAGTTCCGCAGGACCCTGGCCACAGGGATACGGATGCTGGACGAGGCGCTGGAAGGCACGGAGAGGGGGGATGTGGTGTCGGGCTCGCTCGCCTTCCGGTTGCACGACACCTACGGGTTCCCGATCCACCTCACCCGGGAGATCGTGACCGAGCAACAGCGGACCTTGGACATCGAAGGCTTCGAGGCGGAGATGGCCGCCCAGCGGGCCCGGGCCAAGGCGGCCTGGAAGGGAGGCGAGGAGGCGGTCCGCCTCGACTCGTACAAGCGGGTTCTCGATGCCATCGGGCCGACCGAGTTTCTCGGGTACCTCCACGACGGCTCGCCCGCCCGGGTGCTGGCCATGCTCCGCCAGGGGGAACCCGTGGACAGGGCCGAGGCCGGTGACGCGGTGGAACTCTTCCTCGACCGGTCGCCGTTCTACGCCGAGGCGGGAGGCCAGGTGGGAGACGTGGGGGTCATCGAGGCGGCGACCGGCCTCTTGGAGGTGTCCGACACCCAGGCCGCGGTGGTGGGACTGCACGGCCACCGGGGACGGGTGAAGCGTGGCTTCATCCAGACCGGCCAGCGTATCGATGCCCGGATCGACGGACCACGGCGGGACCGGATCCGCAGGTCCCACACCGGTACGCACGTCCTCCACTGGGCGCTCCGGGAAGTGATCGGCGACCACGCCAACCAAGCCGGGTCCCTCGTCGAGGACGGGCGCCTCCGTTTCGACTTCAGCCACTTCAGGGCGGTCTCGGCGGAGGAACTCGGCGAGGTGGAGGCTCTGGTGAACCGCACGGTTGTCGACAACCACGGGGTCGGGTCGCTGGAGACTAGCAGGGACGAGGCCAAGGCGATGGGAGCTCTCGCCTTCTTCGGTGACAAGTACGGGGAGCGGGTCCGGGTGGTCTCGGTGGGGGACTTCTCGGTCGAGTTGTGTGGTGGCACGCATGTGGGAACCTCGGCCGAGATCGGGCCGCTGCTGGTCACCTCCGAGTCGTCGATAGGCAGCAACGTCCGCCGGGTGCAGGCATTGACCGGGATGACCGCCTACGCACACGCCCGGCAGGTGCGCGACGGCCTTGCGGATGTGGGGCGTTTCCTGGGCGTTCCCATGAGCGATGTGCCCGCTCGGGTGCGGAGGCTCGCCGAGAGGGCCGACGAACTCCAGGCCGAACTGGGACGTCTGGCACAGCGAGCACGGTCCGATCTGGCCACGGAACTTGCCGGCCAGGCGGTGCGGAGCGGTGATGTGCCGTGGCTGGTCGCCGAATTGGAGGACCACGCGGCGGCGGCTCTCCGCGAGGTCGGTGTGCAGGTACGGGAGCGTCTCGGATCGGGCGTGGTGGTGCTCGGAAGCAAGGTGGACGGCAAGGGCGCTCTGGTCGGTGTGGTGGCGAGAGATCTGCTCGCCCAGGGGCTGTCCGCGGCGGACCTGGTCCTGGTGGGTGCCAGGATCCTGGGTGGGGGCGGGAGCCGGGACCCGGAACTCTCGCAGGCGGGTGGTCCGAACGGTGCCCGTGTGGGTGAGGCGCTTGACGCCATCCGGGAAGCGTTGAGCCGCCGCCTGGCCGGTTGATGGCCGACCCGGCTGCGGGGACCGCCCGCCCGTCCGGCCGGACCTTGGGGATCGACTACGGCCGCAAGAGGGTCGGCATCGCCCTGTCGGACGGCCTCGGTCTGGCTGCTCACCCGTTCGAGGTCCTGGAGGCGGGTCCCGACCTGACAGCCCGGCTGGCGGAACTTGCCCTTGAGAACGATGTGACCCGGATCGTCATCGGGCTGCCGGTCTCACTCGACGGATCGGAAGGGCCGTCCGCCGGGGCTGCGAGACGGTTCGCTGAACGGTTGACCGAGTCGCTCGATACGCCCGTGGTGCTGTACGACGAGCGCTTCACCTCCCGGATTGCCGAGGATGCGCTGCTGGAAGGGGGTGTTTCCAGAGCCGGCCGGAGGAGCAGGGTGGACAAGGTGGCGGCAGCGATCATGCTCCAGGGCTATCTGGACCGCCAGGCCAGGGAGGCGCACGCATGAGCTATCCGCCTGACCTGCTGCCCGAGGATCGCGACTACACGGAGGATCGTGTCGCCGCGAGGGTCAAGGGCACGGTGATCGCGCTGCTGGTGAGCGCGGTGGTGGTTTACGGGCTGATCCTGGGGGGTCGCCAAGCGGGTGACTGGGTGAGCGGGTTGGAGAGGTTCGGGGCCGAGGAGGAGGTCGTCGAGGTACAGCCAGGCCGGACCGTCAGGTTGGAGATCCCGGTGGGTTCCACGGCGAGGGGCATAGCGGGCATCCTTGTCGATAACGGGGTGATCAGGTCAGCCTCCGCATTCGAGTCGGTGGTGCGCTCCCGGGACGCGGGCAGCCTGCTGAAGGCGGGCAGATACGAGTTGGTGACCGGTACCGAACTCGAGGAGATCGTGGACATCCTGGTGGCCGGTCCGACCATCGAGACTTTCCGGCTGACGATCGTGGAGGGTCGCCGGGTCGGAGAGGTTGTGGCGGACATCGCTCGCCAGAGTGAGTTCTCGGAGACCGAACTGGTCGACACCCTGCTGGAGGGCGATATCAGGTCGGCCTACCTGCCGGGGGACGTCGAGGGGCTTCCCGCCTGGGAAGGCCTTCTCTTCCCGGCCACCTACGAGTTCTTCACCGACGCCACCGCCGAGGAGATACTGCAACGGCTGGCCGACGAGACCGAGCGTCGCATCGACCGGCTCGACTGGACGTCCGTACGACTGAGGGGCTACTCGGTCTACGAGGGCCTCGTGATCGCCTCGATAGTCGAGGCGGAGGCCGGAATCGACGAGGATCGTCCCCTCATCGCCAGCGTGATCTACAACCGGCTGGGCGAGAGCTATCCCCTGGAGATCGATGCCACCGTCCTCTACGCGATGGGAGAACGGGGGATAGGGCTGACCTTCGACGACCTCGAGTTCGATTCGCCTTACAACACCTACCGGGTAGCCGGCCTTCCGCCCACTCCCATCGGCACGCCGGGCTCCCGGTCCTTGGAGGCAGCCGCCGATCCGGCCGACAGCGAATACTGGTACTACGTTCTCGTGTCGGAGGAAGGTGCGCACGGTTTCTTCCCGCAGTCCGACTACGACGGGTTCCTGGAAGCCAAGCGCCAGGCTCAGGAACAAGGTATCGGGGTGTGAAACCTCTGAGGCTGGCTGTCCTGGGTAACCCGGTGGCTCACTCACTCTCTCCGCGGATCCAGCGCGCTGCTCTCGCCTACGCCGGGATCGAGGGGACCTACGTTCGCCGCCGGGTCGATCCCGATGGCATGCAGCGCGCGGCCGCGGACATACGGAGCGGGAGGTTGTACGGCGCGAACGTGACCATGCCGCACAAAGGGCTCGCGGCGCGACTCGCAGACGACCGCTCGCCCGAGGCTCAACGCTGCGCCGGCGCCAACACCCTATGGATGGAGGGCGGGCGCCTGAGGGCGCACACCACCGATCCCGACGGGGTCCGTTTCGCATGGGACCACGCCGGGCTGCCGGAAGACGCTCCGGTCCTGCTCCTCGGCGCCGGTGGAGCCGCTGCGGCCGCCCTGGCCGCCCTGGACGGTAGGGAGTGCAGGGTCTCAGCGCGGCGGGAGGAGGCGGCCCGCGCCCTCGTGAGCCAGGTCAACCCCGACGCTCCGCTGATCGGTTGGGGGAAGGGGGTTCCCGGGGCGGTGGTCGTCAACGCCACCCCTCTGGGGATGGCGGGAGACAACCTGCCCTCCGGCGTTCTCGACGAGGCGGTCGGTCTCCTGGAGATGGCCTACGGACAGGGAGAGACACCCGCCGGGGTCCTACTGCGCTCACGCGGATTCCCGGTGGCGCCGGGGGAGTTGATGCTGGTCGGCCAGGGGGTTGCGTCCTTCGCGATCTGGACCGGGGTCGACGTCCCCCCGGAGGTGATGCTGGCCGCCCTCGACGAGCAGGGGAGCGAGCCGGCGGCAACCGATAGTCCGTAGGTGTCCGCCTACCTGGTGGCCGCGCTGGCCGGACTCATCCTGGGCCGGTTCCTTTCTGCAGCCGTGGAGGCGGCGCCCGCCGGCGCGCCGGTGCATAGTGCGGTGGGCACCCGGCCCGGTTGCGGCTGCCGATCGGGGCGTTGGGGCCACCTGCCCATCGTCTGGTGGGTCGCCCGTAGGGGCAGATGCCCCCGGTGCGAGGCCCTGCCGGGCATAGTCCATCCACTCATCGAGGTGGTGACCGCGGGAGCGTTCGCCGGGACCGTCCACTTCGTGGGGCCGACCTGGACGCTCCCGGCCTACCTGTGGTTTGCCGTGGTGACCGTCGTGCTCGGGTTCATCGACTTCGGTCACCACCTGATACCGAACCGGATCCTGGTCCCCGGGACCATCGTGGCCGTCGTATTGCTCGCTGCAGGAGCAGCGCGGGAGGACCGGCTCGGCGATCTACCGGAGTCGCTCATGACCGGCCTCGGATACTTCGTGGCCCTGGGGGCGGCGGCCTTCCTGACGAGGGGAGCCATCGGCATGGGCGATGTCAAGCTGGCCTTCCTGCTGGGTGTGTTCGCAGGCTACGGAGGGTGGGAGGTGGCGGTGCCGGCGGCAGCGGGCGCATTCCTCCTGGCCGGCCTGGCCGCGGTCATACTGATCGCCCTCAGGAGGCTCACCCGCAACGACCACATCCCGTTCGGTCCCTTCATGGTGGCCGCTGCATGGATAGCCATCGCCCGGGACCTCGGGGCAGGCTAGGCACCCCTCCCGCCGCGCAGCACTACCGAGACGGAAGGTAATTAACAACTAAAACTAATCTAGAGATACCTGATTATATGGGTAGCAACGGCGACTGTCTCGCCGTGCTGGTTGGTGGCCACCACGTCGGCCAGCGCGCGGGAGCGGCTCGGGTGCAGGGAGGAGATGCGGTAGGTCACCGTTACCGTGTCGCCGACCTTCACCGGCGCCGTGAAACGAACCCGGTCGTATCCGAGGCTGACGGCGGGTTCCCCGGACCGGCCGATCATCATTCCGGCCGTGGTGGACATGAAACCCACTATCAGGGCGCCGTGGGCGATCCGGGTCCCGAACCGGCTCGCCTTCATGACCTCCTCGTTGACGTGCATCTCGTAGAAGTCACCGGTTATCCCGGCGAACAGGTAGATATCGGTCTCGCCGACGGTCTTGGAGAACCTGACCTCGTCGCCCACCCGGAGCGAGGCGAGACCTTTGGCAGCCTCTGCGGTGGTCACCGTGCACGTCCCATCGGCCGCTAGCTTACCGCTACTCACCCCATGCCCTCAGCGCCGGTCATCCTGCCGGTACGGGAGGCGCCACGATCGGGTTGGTTCAGGCCAATTAGCCTGCCCGGTGCAACCACCTGCGGCGAAAGGGACCTGACTAGGTGCATTACGGGTTGGGACTGCTCTCGACCACCTCCTATCGGAGGGTGCTCGAAGCCGCTCGATGGGCTGACAACGTCGGGTTGGTGAACTTTGCGGTCCCGGATCACTACCTGGACGAGTCGCCGGCGGGCCGCCCCACCCTCGATGCCTTCGCTGTCCTGGCCGGTCTGGCCAGGGAGACGGCCGGCATCGAGTTGGCGGTCATGCTCAGCCCCATCACTTTCAGGCATCCGGCCGTGCTGGCCAAGTCGGCCGTCACCATCGACCGGATGTCCGGGGGCCGGTTCCTGCTCGGTGTGGGGACGGGATGGTTCGAGTTGGAACACACCGTGATGGGGCTGGAGCTTCCGTCCCTCGACGAGCGTTTCGACCGGCTGGAGGACGCTCTCGGCTATCTCGGGGCTGCCTTCCTGCCGGAGCCGGCGGCCTATGCAGGCCGGTTCTACCGCCTGGAGCGTCACCCGGTCCAGCCCCCGCCGAGCCGGAGAGTCCGGCTCGTGGTGGGTGGTACCGGACCGATACGGACCCCGAGGCTGGCGGGGCTCCACGCCGACGAGTTGAACATCCATTCCACGCCGGTGGCCGGAGTAGCCGCCCGGGTACGCCGGGCAAGGGAGGCGGCGGCGGGGGCGGGACGCGATCCCGCCGGGTTACGGATCAGCTACTCGAGCGCGGTGGTGGCAGGACGCAGCCCGAGCGAATACCGGCGACGCCTGGCTCGAGCCGCCCGGAGCGAGCGGGTGGAACCGGACCGGCTCGAGCGCCGGATGGCGCAGCGCAACACCCTCCACGGAACCTACGGGCAGGTGGAGGAGGTGCTCGGTCTGCTGGGGGAGGCGGGGGTCAGCCGCTTCTACATCCAGCGACGGCTCGACGCGAACCTCGACGAGACCGGCGAGATCCTCGAGGGGATCGGCTTCCGGGCGGGCACAGCCCGGCCGTAATACCCTGGGGCGGACGGGCCGACGGCAGTCTCCGACCCTGGGCTCTCCCATGCGGGCCCAACACTGAAAGGTGGCTTCCGGTGACCATTTCCCACGAGCGCCGGTTCGAGTTCGACATACAGGGTTTCCTGCACCTGCGGGGGGCGATGGCCGCCACCGAGGTCCGGGACTGCCTCGGCTGGGCGCGGGCGGCGGAGGGAGCGGACACCGCAGAGTTGGGGGGAGAGCACCCCGACCGGCTCATCAACCGCCCGGTCTCACGGATCATCGACGTGGATCCCCGCTTCGCCCGCTTCCTGGACCATCCGGCTGTGTCCGCCTACCTGATCGACTTCCTCGGTCCCCGCTACAAGCACATCGACAACGAGCTCTACTACACGTATCCGGGATACGACGGCGGACCCTGGCACCGGGGAGTCCGCGCCCACCCGACCGGCCACGTCGTGGCAGGCAGGTTCATCTGCCCAATGGTCAAGGTCTTCTACTGCCTGACCGACGTCGGTCCCGGCCAGGGCGAGTTCGCGGTGGTCCCGGGGAGCCACAGAGCCCACTTCGATGTGGACGGTGGCCCCGCCGATCGCGGCGACGACCCCCTGCACCGGACGGCTCGAGGACGGATCGACCTTCCCGGCCAGAAGGTCTTCGACGACGTGGCGGCCGGTGACGTGATCATCTTCAACGAGGGTCTGCTGCACACCGGCCGCCCCAATCCCTCGGGGAAGACCCGCAAGACGGTGATCGTCAACTTCGGCCGACAGGACGCAGGCCCGTGGCCGGGTTACCGCGCGCTGCCGGAGACCCTGCAGAGCGTCACACCGAGGCAGGCCTCGATCCTCACCAGCGACACCGGGATGTGGGTCGAGCCACGATAGACGAGTAGTTACAAGCGATCGCCGGCAAGGATTCTCTTGCCATCGGTAAACAACAAAGCAAGACACACCTCTTACCCTCTACTCCGGGGTTTTGGCACGGGCTTCGAATCCTTCCGTTCGTGAAAGCCGCCCGAGCCCTGACTCGGGGGACACCGCCACTGAGGCAGGTAACATGACCCAAACTATCGCTGACACCTGACGCCCGACACCTGACACCTGTCACCTGTCACCTGACCACTGACCAGAACCCCTTGAAACAGATCATCCTGGAGAGACAAGCCTGTGCCGTACCTGGATCTGCGGCGTCTACCATTCCGGGCATGCTCCGATTCTTGACAGCAGGTGAGTCCCATGGTCCGGGACTGGTGACGATCGTGGAGGGTGTCCCCGCAGGGCTGACGGTCACCCGGGACGGGCTGGGCGCCGAGTTGGCCCGCCGCCGGCTCGGCTACGGGCGGGGCGCCCGGATGAAGATCGAGCAGGACAAACTCGAGATCATGGGCGGGATCCGCCACGGACGTACCCTCGGCTCGCCGGTGGCGGTCATCATCCGCAACACCGAGTGGCCCCGCTGGAAGGAGGAGATGTCGCCCGACCCGGGAACGCCCAAGCGCCTCATGACCACGCCCCGTCCCGGTCACGCCGACCTGGTGGGGATGCTCAAGTACGACACCAAGGACGCCCGCAACATCCTCGAGCGGGCTTCGGCGCGTGAGACAGCGGCCCGCACCATCGCCGGCTACCTCGCCAAACAGATACTGGCCAGCATCGGCGCATCGGTGGTCAGCCATGTGGTGGCCATCGGCCGAGCGATCACCGAGACCGAGCAGTTGCCCACCATCGAGGATCTTCCCGCGATCGACGCATCACAGGTGCGTGCTTTCGGCACCGATGCCGAGGCGGCGATGATCTCCGAGATCGAACGGGCCAAGGGCGACCGGGACACGCTGGGCGGTGTGATGGAGGTGCTCGTCTACGGCCTGCCCCCCGGAGTCGGCTCCTACTCGCAGTGGGACCGGCGGATGGACGCAAGGTTGGGAGAAGCCCTGATGTCCATCCAGGCGATGAAGGCTGTGGAGGTGGGTGACGGCCTCGAGAGTTCTCGCCGCCGGGGCTCGGAGGCCCACGACCACATCTACTACGCGGACGGGGAGTTCTACCGCAACACAGACCGGGCCGGAGGTACCGAGGGTGGCATGACGACCGGTCAACCCCTTCGTGTACGGGTGGCGATGAAGCCTCTTTCCACGGTCATGCGGCCGCTACCAACCGTGAACGTTGTCACCAAGGAGCCCGAAGTCGCCTTCCGGGAGCGATCCGATGTCTGCGCGGTCCCGGCGGCCGCCGTCGTGGCCGAGCAGATGGTGGCGATCGTGGTCACCCAGGAACTCCAGCGAAAGTTCGGGGGTGACACCGTGGACGACTTCGTGGTGAACGTCACCTCCTACCGGGCCCGGCTGCGGGCGTTCTGATGAGCCGTACCGCGGTCGTGCAAGACCACGGATGCACCCCTAGGGGATAGGCCGATGGGGAACCTGTGGCTCATCGGGATGATGGGCTCCGGCAAGTCCACCGCGGGCAGGCGTGTCGCCGAGTCATCGGACCGGCCCTTTCTCGATGTCGACCATCTCGTGGAGGGGAGAGCGGGCAAGTCGGTCACCGAGATCTTCCGCCAGGATGGCGAGCATGCCTTCCGCCGGCTGGAGTCGGCCGAGATCCGGCGCCTCGCCGCCGAGACGGCGGGTTACGGCGAAGGGACGGTCATCTCGACCGGCGGGGGCGCCGTCCTGGACAGGGACAGCGTGGTGGCGATGCGTCACACCGGAGTCGTGCTCTGGCTCGATGCACCGGCTTCCTCCCTGGCGGTCCGGGTAGGGCAGGAGCGGCCCCTGCTGGCCGGACTGGAGACCAGCGCCTCCCGCCTGGCGGAGACACTCGACCGCCGCCGGCTCCTGTACGAGCAGGCCGCTCACTACAGGATCGACGCGGACCGTCCGGCTCGGGCCGTGGTCTTGGACGCTGCCCGCTATGCGCGGGTGCCCGTCGGCGGGTCATCCGAGGTCCTGATCGGACCGGGTCTGCCCGCCCGCCTCCTCCCGCTCTCCGAGCACCGCGAGAAGGCGGTGGTCGTAGCCCAGCCCGGTGCCATGCCGGTGGCCGGGGAAGTGGTGGATCGGCTGCGCTCGGAGACCGAAGCCACGCTCGTCGAAGTGCCGGATCGCGAAGAAGCCAAGACCCTCGAAACGCTCGGAGTGCTCTATGCCCGGCTGGCCGACCTGAACCTCGGGAGGCACGACACCATCGTGGGTGTGGGCGGTGGAGCCACGACCGACGTGGCCGGGTTCGCAGCGGCGACCTGGCTGCGGGGGATCGAATCCGTCCTGGTCCCCACCACCCTTCTCGGCGCCGTCGACGCTTCGATCGGCGGTAAGACCGGCATCAACGTTCTCGGCAAGAATCTGGTGGGTGCGTTCTGGCATCCGTCCCGGGTGGTCGTCGGCACCGATGCCCTGGCGGCTCTGCCCGAGGAACTGCTGCGGGAGGGTTCCGCAGAGGCGGTCAAGGCGGGTTTCATCGCCGATCCCCGCCTGGTTGAGATTTTCCTGGAGCACGGATTGTCATTCCCGCCTGCGGAGATGCTGACGAGGGCGGTAGCCGTCAAGGCGGCGGTCGTCTCCGGGGACTTCCGGGAGACCGGGAACAGGGCGATTCTCAACTTCGGTCACACGATCGGCCATGCCGTCGAGGTGGTGTGTGGTTTGCCTCACGGCTACGCAGTCTCGGTGGGTATGGTCGCCGCGGCGGCGATCTCCGCGGACCGCTACGGGTTCGACCGGAGCGTCGTCCTCGACGCCCTGCAACGCCTGGGCCTCCCCACCCGCGTCGGGGGCACCGATCGGGACTCGGTTCTCCGCCTGGTCCGGCGCGACAAGAAACGTACGTCGGCCGGCCTCCGCATGGTCCTGCTGCGCCGGGTAGCGGACCCGGTGGTGGAGTCGGTCGACGACTCCGCCCTGGACATCGGACTGAATGCCGTCGGGATCAGCGGCTGACCATCCCTGCTGTACAATCGGGCCATGGTCTCCACCAACGACGTCAAGACCGGGATGGCGCTCGACCTCCCCGACGGGCTGTTCCAGATCATCGAGCATCAGCATGTCAAACCGGGCAAGGGCAGGGCATTCGTCCGCATGAAGCTCAAGAACCTTCGCACGGGTGCGGTGATCGACCGCACCTTCCGCGCCGACGAGAACGTGCCCCAGGCCCTGATAGACCGGCGCGATCACCAGTACCTCTACCGGGACGATTTCGGTTACCACTTCATGAACCTGGAGACCTATGCCCAGTTCGCCCTTTCGGAGGACGACATCGGCGAAGCCCGCAACTACATCACCGAGGGCTCCACCGTAATGCTCCCGCTCTACGAGGACTTTCCCATCGGCATCGAGCTGGCCGCCTCGGTCCACCTGCAGGTGACCGCCGCGGAACCCGCAGTCCGGGGGGATCGGGTGTCCGGCGCGACCAAGCCGGTTACGCTCGAGACGGGTCTGGTCGTCCAGGCACCGCTGTTCATCGACGCCAGCGACATCATAAAGGTTGACACCCGGTCCGGAACGTACATATCCCGGGCCTGAGAACAATACCGACACCTCGCTTCCCACCATGAAGAAACCGGAGCCGCGGGCCAGGGCGCTGGAAGCGCTCTACCAGGCTGACATGCGCGAGGTGGACGACCCGGCACGGGGGCTGAGCGGACGCGCGCGCCGCTATGTGGAAGGGGTGTCCAGCCGTCGGGAGACCTTGGACAGCCGGATCGAAGCCGCATCCGAGCGGTGGCCACTGCACCGGATGGCCGCGGTCGATCGGACGATCCTGCGGCTGGCGCTCTACGAACTCCTGTACGAGGCGAGACCTACCGCGGTAGTGATCGACGAGGCTGTAAAACTCGCCAAGCAGTACTCGACCAGGGGAAGCGGCGCCTTCGTCAACGGCGTGCTTGCTGCCCTGGCGCGCCAGGTCCGGCCCGGCTAGTGGTTGGTGGTATATCAAACTCATTGGTTAACATTCTCTAACAGTTAATACCTAGCAGCTAGGTGTAGAGTCAACCGGTTGCGGCGTGTCCTGTCTCGGGTTCCGTGATCGACCGTGGGGTGGGCGTGACCATGGTTTCGATGCGGACGATTCGTTCTCCATGGACCTTGATATCAGCACGCGTGTCTTTGATTTCGGATCGCACGTCCTTGATTTCCGATCTCAGGTCGCGTATATCGGATCGCACGTCTCTGATATCGGATCGGATGTCCTTGATGTCGGACCGTATCCAGAGCAGGAGCGCGCTCAGCAGTATGCCGACGAGGCCGATCGAGGCGGAGAGAGTCGCTTCCATGCCCTTACGATATCCGAGCCTGCCCGCACCGGGAACCCCCTTGTTGTCCGTGGTCCGTTGCCCGTTGGGTGGTAGCTGTCCACTGCCCACTGACCTGGCGCCAGCCACCAAACACGCAAAAAATGGTCCGGCACTGTTACCATGAGCAGACCTTTAACTCGGTCCCGTGAGGCCGGAAAGGAGGCCGCTTGCGCCTGTTTCAGGCGCGGCGCCGGGGGTACACGGCCCCCGAGTTGCCGCGCAGACTGCTTCCCCCCGGTGGTGCTGGTCTCCGCGCGTCCAGGAGGTGTTGTTGCCGCTGGTAATGACCGCGAACGATGTGAGCAGGGCGATACGCCGCATAGCCCACGAGGTGATCGAAGGGTCACCCGGCGTGCTCCCCGTGCTGGTCGGGATCCACACGAGGGGTGTGCCTCTCGCGGGCCGGATAGCGGATGCAATCCGGAGTTTCGGTGGATCAGAGGTTCCGGTGGGCGCTCTCGACATCGCCCTGCACCGCGACGATCTCGCCCGGCGGCCAACCGCGCCGCTGGCAGCGACCCGCCTGCCCGTGAACATCACGGATCGCACGGTGGTGCTGGTGGACGATGTCCTGTTCACCGGGAGAACCGTGCGCGCCGCCCTCGACGCTCTCAACGACTTCGGGCGTCCGGCCGTGGTGAGGCTGGCGGTACTGGTGGACCGGGGCCACAGGCAACTTCCCATCCGGCCCGACCATGTGGGTAAGAACGTGCCCACATCGACGATCGAGCGTGTCTCCGTACTGCTTTCCGAGATAGATGGAGAGGAGGGTGGGGTGTGGATCCATCGCACACCCGAGTCTCCGGACGGGCGGCGGCAGGACATCGAGGTCGAGGAGATCACCGCATGAGCTTCCTGACCACCAGGGGCGTCCCCCGCCGGGATCTCGAGGAGATCCTCGACCTCGCCGAGGAGTTCACGGAAGTGCTCTCCAGGCCCATTCCCAAGGTGCCGGCCCTGCAGGGCAAGTTGGTTGCCAATTTGTTCTTCGAGAACTCCACGCGCACGCGGCTTTCCTTCGAACGCGCCACCAGGGCATTGTCAGCCGATGTCATGAGCTTCAGCGCCGGGGGCTCCTCCCTTTCGAAGGGCGAGAGCCTCAAGGACACCGCCCAGACCATTGAAGCTCTGGGCGCGGACCTCATGGTGGTCAGGCACAAGGCAACCGGCGCCCCCTGGCGGATCGCCGGATGGGTCGAGTGTCCGGTCGTGAACGCCGGCGACGGCGCCCACCAGCATCCGACCCAGGCCGTTCTGGACTGCCTCACGCTGCGGCAGCGATTTGGCAGCCTCGACGGGCTCCGGGTGGCCATCGTGGGCGACATCCGCCACTCGAGGGTCGCCCGCTCCAATGTCTTTGCCTTCACGACGCTGGGCGCCCGAGTGATTCTGGTCGCCCCCAAGACGTTACAGCCGGTGTCCTCCGCGGGCTGGCCGGCCGACACGGCCGATGACCTCGATGCGGTCCTCGGGGAGGTGGACGTGGTCTACCTGTTGCGTATCCAAGCGGAAAGGGGGGGCATGTCGGTGTTCCCGTCCTTGCCGGAGTACGTGTCCCGCTACGGGCTGACCCCCGAGCGCTTCGCCCGGTTGTCCCCCGAGGGTGTCGTGTTGCACCCGGGGCCGATGAACCGCGGCGTGGAGATAAGCGATACGGTGGCCGCCCACCCGCGCGCGCTGATCCTCGATCAGGTTGCCAACGGGGTGGCGATCCGGATGGCCGTGCTGTTCGCGCTGCTGGGAGGTAAGGGGTGAACGGCGTAAGGCTCGTAGGTGGGACGGTCCTCACGCCCGGAGGCGCCGTCCGGGCCGACGTGCGGATCCGCGACGGCCTAGTCGTGGATGTAGTCCCCGGTCTCGGAGATGACGGCGGAGGGTCGGGCGCCCCGGCGGATGAGCGGCTGATCGACGTGGCGGGCCTGCTCGTGGGTCCGGGACTGGTCGATCTGCACACTCATCTGCGCGAGCCCGGCCACGAGTGGAAGGAGGACATCGCCTCCGGGTCCTCCGCCGCAGCGGCCGGAGGATTCACCGCCGTGGTCGCCATGCCAAACACGAATCCTCCCACCGACACGGGGCACTTGGCCCGCTACATCGCGGATCGCGGAAGGCAGGTCGGCTTAGTGGACGTGGTACCGGCCGGATGCATCACCGCCGGCCAGGAAGGTAGGCGCCTGGCGCACCTCGACGAGTTGTTCGCGGCGGGAGTGCGGGTCTTCACCGACGACGGCCACACGGTGGCCGACGCGGGGTTGCTGCGCAGGGCCATGGAGTACCTGGAGTCCCGGGGAGGGTTGATAGCGCAGCACGCCGAGGATCCCGGCCTGAGTCGGGGAGGCCACATGCACGAGGGTAAGGTCTCATCGCTGCTCGGCATGTTGGGGCTTCCCGCTCTCGCCGAGACGGTGGTCGTGGCCCGCGATCTGGCCCTGGCGGAACTCACCGGCGCCCGGTACCACGTCCAGCATGTGAGTTGCGCGCGGACCGTCGAGCTGATCCACGCCGCCAAGCAGCGAGGGGTGGCGGTGACCGCCGAGGTGACTCCCCATCATCTCTGGTTCACCGACGAGCGCGTCATGTCGATGCACCCGGTCTTCAGGATGTACCCGCCGCTACGTACGCGCTCCGACATAGAGGTACTCATCGAAGGTCTGCGGGACGGCGTTATCGACGCGGTCGCCACCGACCATGCCCCTCACGCCGCCCACGAGAAGGACGTTCCCTTCGAGGATGCACCCAACGGAGTGACGGGGCTGGAGACGGCCTTCTCCGCTGTCCGCTCGGTACTCGATTGCGACCCGCGCAAGCTGTTCCGTCGGTTGTCCGTGGCGCCGGCCGCCATCGCCGGCCTTGATCGCCACGGTCGGTGGATCGAGCCCGGCATCCCGGCCAACCTGGTTGTGGTGGACTGGGACGCGGTCTGGAGGCCTGGCCACTTCCGCTCCAAGTCCTCAAACTCACCCTTCGCCGGCGTGCAGCTCACCGGGAAGGTGTGTTACACGTTCCACGACGGCCTGCTCTCCTACGATGCCGGGGCGTCTCTCGATTGCTCCACGGGCGACGCAGCGAGCGCGATCCCGGCCGGTGGCATCCAATGAGGAAAGGGATCCTCGTCACGGCCGACGGGGAGGTGTTCGAGGGTAGGTCGGTGGGAACCGACGGGGTACGGGTGGGGGAGGCCGTCTTCAACACGTCCATGACCGGCTACCAGGAGGTGCTGTCCGACCCGTCCTACGCCGGGCAGGTCGTGGTCATGACCTCGCCCCACATCGGCAACTACGGAGTCAGCGATCACGACGACCAGGCAACCGCGCCGGCTGCCCGGGGCTTGGTCGTGCGTTCCCTCTCGCGGCGCCACTCAAACTGGCGCGCCGAGGGAAGCCTGGCCTCATATCTGGTCACCCATGATCTGGTAGCCCTTGCCGACCTGGACACCCGACGGCTCACCCGGCATCTCAGGGACTTCGGGGCGATGCCGGTTGCGATCGGCACCGATGCCGATGCGGGGGAGATGTGGGAGATCGCCGCCTCGGCGCCCCGAATGGAGGGCCAGGACCTCGCCACCGGGGTGACCACGCCGGTTCCATACCGCATCGAGCCGTCCACGACGCCGTTGGGCCGGGTGGTGGCGATGGACCTCGGTATGAAACGCGACATCGGACGCCGTCTGGCGGCCCGTGGGCTGGAGGTCGATGTCCTGCCGGCCACCTGTTCGGCCGACGAGATCCTCGATCTGAGCCCGGACGGGGTGTTCCTGTCCAACGGTCCCGGCGATCCGGACGCCTTGGGGGACCAGATCCGAGCGGTCCGGGGCGTGCTGGGTAAGGCGCCGCTCTTCGGCATTTGTCTGGGCCACCAGATCCTGGGGCTGGCATTGGGCGCCACGACCTTCAAGCTCCCGTTCGGTCACCACGGCGGCAACCATCCGGTCCGGAGGCTCGACGACGGCCGCGTGGAGATCACCGCGCAGAATCACGGGTTCGCGGTGGATCTCTGGTCGCTGGCAGGCCGTCAGCGGCCGGTACGCACCGGTCTGGCCGGTCCTGAACTGCTACCCGAACAGGTGACGAGTGACTTCGGCGAAGTACGGCCGACGCATCAGAATCTGAATGACGGGACACTCGAGGGGCTCCGATGCCTCGACGTTCCCGCTTTCTCGGTCCAGTACCACCCCGAGGCAGCGCCCGGCCCTCATGATTCGCTGGGCCTGTTCGACGACTTCATGGAACTGATCGGTCTGGCCGATCCGGACGTCGCCTGATGCCGAGGCGGGCCGACATCCACAGCATCCTGTTGATCGGGTCGGGTCCGATCGTGATCGGCCAGGCGTGCGAGTTCGACTACTCCGGTACGCAGGCCGCCAAGGCGTTGAGAGCGGAGGGGTACCGGGTGGTGCTGGTCAACTCCAATCCGGCGACCATCATGACCGATCCGGAGTTCGCAGACGCCACCTACCTGGAACCCATAACGCCCGAGATTGTCGAGCGCATCATCGAACGTGAGTCGCCGGATGCGCTGCTCCCGACCCTCGGCGGGCAGACGGCCCTGAACGTGACTGCCGAACTGGCCCGTTCAGGCGTGTTGGACGCTCACGGCGTGGAGTTGATCGGCGCAGGTTTCGATGCCATCGAACGGGCGGAGGACCGGGGCCTCTTCAAGAAGACGATGGCGGCGGCCGGTATCGAGTCGCCCCGCTCCCGGTATGCCCGCTCGATGCGGGAGGCGATCACCGCCGCCGGCGAGATCGGCTATCCCGTGATGGTGCGACCCTCGTTCATCCTGGGCGGGGGCGGGACCGGCGTGGCCTCCGACGAGGAGGCGTTCCTCGGGATAGCCCGGCGGGGGCTTGAAGCATCGCCGGTGGCGGAGATCCTGGTCGAGGAGTCGGTTGTCGGCTGGAAGGAGTTCGAGCTCGAGGTCATGGCCGATCGGATGGGCAACGCGGTCATCGTCTGCTCGATCGAGAACCTCGATCCGATGGGCGTACACACGGGCGACTCGATCACGGTGGCGCCCATCCAGACACTGTCTGACCGCGAGTACCAGGAGATGCGAGATGAGGCCATCACCTGCCTGCGCGCCATCGGGGTCCAGACCGGCGGATCCAACGTACAGTTCGCAGTCGACCCGAGCGATGGCCGTCGATTGATCATCGAGATGAATCCCCGGGTGTCGCGATCCTCAGCCCTGGCCTCGAAGGCCACCGGGTTCCCCATCGCCAAGATCGCGGCCCTGCTGGCGGTGGGGTACACGCTGGATGAGATCGCCAATGACATCACCGCCGCCACCCCGGCCTGCTTCGAGCCGGTTCTCGACTACACAGTCGTGAAGATCCCGCGCTTCGACTTCGCCAAGTTCCCCTCCGCGCCGGATCTGCTCGGAACGTCGATGCGGTCGGTGGGCGAAGCGATGGCGATCGGACGCACCTTCCCCGAAGCTCTCCAGAAGGCACTGCGAAGCCTCGAGGTGGGCCGCTACGGCCTCAACGCCGATCCGGGTGAGCGGACGGTGCGCGGCCTTTCCGATGAGCAGTTGGCTGCGTCCGTCGGGACCCCTACCTCCGGCCGTATCTTCCAGGTCGCGGAGGCGCTGCGGCGAGGTTGGAGTGTGGAGGGACTGGGCCGGGCGACCGGGATCGATCCATGGTTCCTCGACCAGATGGCAGAGGTGTGCGAGGTACGGGCCGAGCTCGAGGACGCCGCCGCTCCAGAAGCTGGTCTGGTCAGGCAGGCAAAGCGCATGGGCTTCTCGGACGCCCAGCTCGGCTATCTGTGGCAACGTCCGGAGATCGAGATCCGCGAGTTCCGGCGGTCTTGCGGTATAAGGCCCACCTACAAGCGCGTGGACACGTGCGCGGCCGAATTCGAGGCCCGGACCCCCTACTTCTACTCCACCTACGAGGACGAGAGCGAGGTGGAGGACTCCGATCGTCCTCGGGTCGTGATTCTCGGATCCGGACCGAACCGGATAGGCCAGGGCATCGAGTTCGACTACTGCTGCGTTCACGCCTCCTTCGCGCTCAGGGAGGCCGGATACGAGACGGTGATGGTCAACTGCAACCCGGAGACCGTGTCCACCGACTACGACACGTCCGACCGGCTGTACTTCGAGCCACTGACCGTCGAGGACGTCCTGGAGATCTGCGACGCCGAGAACCCGGTCGCGGTGGTCGTGCAGTTGGGGGGCCAGACTCCCCTCAACCTGGCATGGCGCCTGGAGGACCAGGGTGTCCCGATAGCGGGCACCGCGCCTGACCGGATCGATGCCGCGGAGGATCGGGAGCGTTTCTCGGCGCTCTGCCGGGAGTTGGCAATCGCCCAGCCGCCGCACGGTACGGCTACCAGCCCGTCGGAGGCCCGGGAGGTGGTCGACCGGATCGGATTCCCGGCCCTCGTGAGGCCCTCCTACGTACTCGGGGGGAGGGCCATGCGCGTGGTGTATTCCCACCGGGAGTTGGGTGACTACCTGGGGGACCTCTACGGGACCGATCAGCAGTCGGGTCTCGATATGCTCGCCGCCCCGGTGCTCATCGACCGGTTCCTCGAAGCCGCCGTCGAGGTGGATGTCGACGCGATCTACGACGGACGAGACCTGCTTGTGGGGGGGATCATGGAACACGTCGAGGAGGCGGGCGTGCACTCGGGGGACTCTGCCTGCATCACCCCACCACCCACCATCAGCGGGGTAGCCCGCAAGGCCATCGTCGAGGCCACGGGTGACCTCGCCCAGGCTCTTGAGGTGAGGGGCCTCGTCAACATCCAGTTCGCGGTCAAGGGCGACGACATCTTCCTGCTCGAGGCCAACCCGCGCGGGTCTCGCACCGTCCCGTTCATCTCCAAGGCGTCGGGAGTGCCGCTGGCCAAGCTGGCCTCCCGGGTGATGGTCGGTGCCACGTTACGGCAACTGGCATCCGACGGTTTGTACGCGGGACCGGCTGACTCCCGTTTCGTAGCGGTCAAGGAGGCGGTGCTTCCCTGGGATCGCTTCCCCGAGGAGGACACGATCCTCGGCCCGGAGATGCGGGCCACCGGCGAGGTGATGGGGATCGGACGGGGTGCCGGAGTTGCCTACGCCAAGGCGATGATGGCGGCGGGGACCGCGATACCCGTCTCCGGTACGGTCTTCCTTTCCTTCGCCGACCGTGACAAGCCCGCCGGGGCGGCGGTGGCCTCTGCCCTGGACGCGCTGGGATTCCGGCTGCTGGCGTCACCCGGCACGGCCGAATACTTGCGACGGGACGGGCTGATAGCGGAGCCGGTCCACAAAGTGGGTGAGGGTCCGAACGACACCGTGCAGAGGATCGAGACGGGGGAACTGGATCTCATCATCAACACTCCGCAGGGACGGCGCGCCCGCGGGGACGGGCACCTGATGCGCCGGGCGGCTTGGTCGCTGCGCGTTCCGATAGTCACCACCGTCGCCGGCGCTGAGGCCGTGATCCGCAGCCTCCGCAGTTCTCCCGAGGCGGTCTACGACGTTCGTAGCCTCCAGGACTGGCACGTCTGATGGATCGCGCCATCGTGTTGGGACCGGTCGAGCTCCGATCTCCGTTGATCGGGGCTTCGGGCACCGTCGGGTCCGGGGTTGACTTCGTGGCCGTGGCCGACCCTGGGCGCTACGGAGCGCTGGTCGCCAAGTCGGTCGCGCCGGACGCCTGGAGGGGGAACCGGCCGCCCCGCTTGGCGCCGGCCGGATTGGGGATGCTCAACGCGATAGGTATCCAGAACCCGGGTATCGAGCAATGGGCGGCCGAGGTCGGTCCACGGTTGAACGGAGTCGGTGTTCCCGTCTGGGGCTCAGCGGTGGGGTATACCCCCGAGGACTTCGCCCGGGTGGCGAAGGGTCTGGAGGACGCCGGGGTGCAGGCGGTCGAGATCAACCTCTCGTGTCCCAACCTCGACGGACATGGTCTGATTGCACTGGACCCTGCCGCGTCCGCTCGCGTGGTGGAGGCGGTCCGGCGTAGTGTTTCGTTGCCGGTCGCCGCCAAGCTGTCACCCAACGCCTCCGACATCGTGGCGGTGGCGAGGTCGGTGCGGGAAGCCGGCGCAGACTGGGTGGTGCTGACCAATACCGTGTTGGGAGCGGCGATTGACATCGAGACCCGCCGGCCCCGCCTCTCCACGGTGACCGGCGGGTACTCGGGCCCTCCGGTCAAACCCATCGCGTTGTGGTGCGTCATGGAGGTTGCCGCCGCCCTGCCGGGGTTTCCCATCGTGGGATGTGGGGGAGTTACGAAGGGAGCCGATGTGGTCGAGTTCCTGCTGGCGGGCGCGAGTGCGGTGGCGGTGGGAACGGCTCACTTCGCCGAACCCCGGGTGGCGGGGCGCATTGATCGGGAGCTGGCCCGGTGGTGCCGCAAACATGGTGTGGCCAGGGTCTTTGACCTTGTGGGTGGGGTGGCGAAGCGGTGATCCGGGTGCCCGGTCCATCCGCCCAGGGTGGTCCACACGGACATCACCGATAAACTGTGGTATTGTACGTTAGCTGGCACAGTTGTGCTATTGGCGCTCGCGAGAGTCGGCAGGTTCGGGTGGAGAGAGACCTGATGGACCGGACCGAGACGTACAGGGTGTCGTGGTCGTGCGAGCGGCTCGTCGTGATCGCGTGAGGCGGAGGGAAGCTTGAAACAGCGTGAAAACCCGATTCTGGTGGCGCTCGACGTTCCCACCGCGGAGCGGGCGGTCCGCTTGGCCGAAGGCTTGTCGCCCCACGTGGGCGGTTTCAAGGTAGGCCTCGAGTTGCTCACCGGGCCGGGGCCACGCATCATCGGAGTTCTCGCCCGCTTGGGGAAACCGGTGTTCGCCGATGCGAAGCTGCACGACATTCCCAACACGGTGAAGGCGGCGGCCCGCCATCTTGGGGTTGCGGGCGCACGCTGGATCACCGCTCACGCAGCAGGTGGCAAGGCGATGCTGGCGTCCGCCGTAGAGGGTCTGACCGAGGGTGCGGGTGCTCGACGGGCGGGAGTCCTGGCCATCACGGTGCTCACGAGTCTGGATCAGGAGTCCCTGGCTGCCACCGGTGTCAGCGCCTCGCCAGGACGGCTCACCGCCCGGCGGGCCCGGTTGGCGGCCGCAGTTGGCTGCGAGGGGGTCGTCACGTCGGTCAAGGAACTGGCAGTGATCTCCGACGTCGCGCCCGGGCTGGTGACAGTGGTGCCGGGTATCCGGCCGCCAGGTGTTTCCGCGGACGACCAGGTTCGGACTGCCACTCCCGCCGGCGCCATGTCACGCGGCGCTGACTATCTGGTCATCGGGAGGGCTATCACACAGTCGCCGGATCCGGCAACCGCGGCGAAGGAAATACTGGCTACCATGAATGGTCGCATCAGTGGGTTACGATGAGGATTAGAGTGTTGCGCGCCTGGCACGCCTCACTAGAGCCGGATGGACCCTACGATGCCGGTTGTACACGAGCAAAGGAACTTGCATGGCACCTCCGCATTTGACCCCAGAGCAACGAGCTCAAGCCTTGGAGAAGGCGGCGATGGCCCGCCGGAAGAGAGCCGAGATCAAGCAGTTGCTCAAGACAGGCTCGCTATCGTTTGCGCAATTGCTGGAAGAAGCAGAGGCGGACCCGATGGTGGCCGGAATCAAAGTCAGTGCGGTACTTGCATCCATGCCAAGGATCGGAAAGATCAAGTCCAAGCGCCTGATGGAGCGGCTCGGCATCGCGGAGAACCGACGGATCCGGGGTCTCGGTGAGCGACAGCGCGCCGCTCTCCTCGAACAGTTCAACTGATCCTGCCGCCGTCCCCCGGTCGAGGGGACGGCTGGTTATCATCTCGGGGCCGTCCGGGGTGGGTAAGAACACCGTCGTCCGGGCTATGGCGGCTCATCGCACGTTTCACTTCTCCGTATCGGCCACGACCAGGCCGGCCAGACCCGGCGAGACCAACGGGGTGGACTATCACTTCGTCGATTCTGAAGCCTTCGAGTCGATGGTCGAGGAGGATCGGTTGCTCGAGTGGGCGGAGTTCGCGGGAAGCCGGTACGGCACCCTCAGGGGAGAGGTACTCGACTACCTCGAGGTCGGACGCGACGTGGTACTCGATGTCGAGTTGACCGGGGCCTTACACGTGATGGAGTCGTACCCTGACGCAGTCTCGATCTTCGTCATGCCCCCTTCGATAGAGGAACTCGAATCTCGTATGAGGGGTCGCCGGGACATGTCGGAATCCCAGATCGCCACCCGCCTCGCCCTGGCACAAGAGCAGATGCAGGTGGGTCCGGATCGGTTCCGCCATGTCGTGGTCAACGAAGATCTCGATGCAACGGTGGCTGCGATCATGGATATACTTGAGTAGACCGTGAGGGAAGACTCACGAGCGGGTCCCGTCCGATCAACCCGGACGCCCGGTTCCGTTCGAGGAGTACGGCAGTCACGATCGCCTCTGGTCGCTATGTCGCTTGTCCGGCACCCGGTCGGCAGTGGCTGGGCCCGCGGGGATCGATGGCTGTCCGGTACGGTCCGATGCAAAGCCGAGCTGTTTGAAGGGTGAATCCGAAGATGATCGAACCAGCTGTCGAAGAAGTCATCGAGAGGACCGGTGGGCGTTTCAACCTCGTAGTCCTGGCATCCCGCCGAGCCCGGCAGATCAACAACTACTACAGCCAACTGGGCGGGGGAATCGGTCACTACATACCGCCACAGGTCCACTCCCTGAGCCACAAGCCCCTCACCATCGCTCTGGAGGAGATCGCGGCCGGGAAGCTGACGGTGGCAACGGGGGAAGGCTCCGCCGGTGAAGAGAGTGACGAGGCGGACCTCGATGAGGCCGGAGAAGAGTAACCCGGCACTGTACGGCCGCCGCCTGCTCCTGGGTGTATCCGGCGGTATCGCTGCGTACAAGGCTGTCTACCTCGCTCGGCGTCTCACAGAGGCCGGAGCAGAGGTACGCACTGTGATGACCGCCGGAGCCCTCCGCTTCGTGGGCGAGCCGAGCCTGGGTGCGGTCACGGGTCATCGGGTGGTCACATCCCTGTACGGTGCGATGGAGGTGAGCCCGCACACCGAGTTGGCACGCTGGGCCGATGCCATGGTGGTCGCACCGGCTACCGCCAACGTCCTTGCCAAGGTCGCAAACGGGCTGTCCGATGATGCCCTCACCGCAACGATCGCTGCTTTCGATGGGCCGTTGCTGCTGGCACCGGCCATGCACAGTGAGATGTGGCATCAGCCGGCGGTTCGACGCAACGTGCAGACGCTCAAGGACGACGGCCGGTGCCTGGTCGGGCCCGCATCGGGGGCGCTCGCCGGAGGAGACTCCGGGATAGGTCGGATGGTCGAGCCGGAGGAGATCGTGCAAGCCACCGCAGGCGTGTTCGACTCATCCCTGAAGGGGCTGACCGTGCTGGTGACAGCCGGCGGCACCAGGGAGGCCATCGACCCGGTGCGCTACGTGGGCAACCACTCCTCGGGAAAGATGGGCCACGCGCTGGCGGCGGAAGCTGCCGCTCGAGGGGCGAGCGTCATCCTGGTTACGACCGCTGCGGATGTGGATCTGCCCGGACCCGTGGAGATCATCGCGGTCGAGAGCGCTCAGGACATGGCCCGTGAGGTCTGGTCCAGAGCCCCTACACTGGACGTGGCGGTTCTGGCGGCGGCGGTAGCCGACTTCCGGCCTGTCGACGTGGCCAACACCAAGATGGCGAGGACCGACGGACCTCCCACGATCGTCCTCGAGTCGACCCCCAACGTTCTGGCCGGGCTGGTCGAACGGGTGGGTTCAGGGGTGACGGTGGTGGGTTTCGCCGCCGAGACAGGGGGTCTCGACCGGGCGGTCCAGAAGGCTGCCTCCTACGGAGTGGACTTCCTTGTCGCCAACGACGTGACCCTCCCCGGGAGCGGGTTCGGCACCGATACGAACGAGGTGTCGATCATCTTCCCCGACGGGAGCCGGGAGGCTCTCGAACTCATGTCCAAGAGGGGAGTGGCCGCCGAGATTTGGTCCATGGTGTCGGACTTGCGCAGCGATCTTGGCTGAGCACCCTCTGTCGATCCATATACTGAGGCGTTGATGCGGTTCTTCACGAGCGAATCGGTGACCGAGGGCCACCCCGACAAGATGGCCGACCGCATCTCCGATTCGATACTGGACGCCATCCTGGAGCGTGATCCGGAGGCTCGCGTGGCCTGCGAGACGATGGTCGCATCCTCGAAGGTCATCCTGGCCGGGGAGATCGGGTACTCGCAGGAGCTCGCCGAAACCGATCATCTGTCTCCCGGAGAGATCGAGCACTGCGTAAGGGAAGCTCTCAGACACATCGGATACACGTTCGATGAGGAAGGGTTCCATGCTGATCGGGTTCCGATCGGCGTGCTCCTCAACAATCAGAGCGCCGACATAGCGGCAGGCGTCTCGGTGGCGCTCGAGGCGCGGCGCGGAGCCAAGGACCCGCTCGATCAACTCGGCGCCGGCGACCAGGGTCTCATGTTCGGATACGCCAACCGGGAGACAGATGAGTTGATGCCGGCACCGATCCGGTTGGCCCACCGTTTGGCCGAGCGACTGACCGAGGTCAGGCGCGCCGGAGTGCTCGAATACCTGCGTCCGGACGGCAAGACTCAGGTGACTGTCCGTTACGAGGACAACGCCCCCGTCGCGGTGCCCCGCGTGTTGATCTCCTCTCACCATTCGAAGGACGTTCCGTCGGAGCAGATGGAAGACGACCTGCGGTCCCACGTGCTAAAGGCCATCGGCGACGAACTGATCGATGACGACACGGAGTTGCTCGTGAACCCGACCGGCCGTTTCGAGATCGGTGGTCCGGAGGGTGATGCCGGACTCACCGGCCGGAAGATCATCGTTGACACGTATGGGGGTTATGCCCGCCACGGGGGAGGGGCCTTTTCCGGTAAG
This sequence comes from bacterium, assembly GCA_028821575.1. GTDB lineage: Bacteria > Actinomycetota > Acidimicrobiia > Spongiisociales > Spongiisociaceae > JAPPFW01. The sequence goes on from JAPPFW010000052.1 coordinate 106,932, forward strand.
GACCCGACCAAGGTCGACAGATCGGCAGCCTACTTCGCGCGTTACGTGGCCAAGAACGTGGTGGCAGCCCGTTTGGCGGAACGTTGCGAGATCCAGGTCGCGTACGCCATCGGCATGGCCAGGCCGTTCTCGGTCGATCTCGAGACATTCGGGACTTCGGAGGTCGACCCCGCCAAGCTGGCGACTCTCGTGGCTGACTTCTTCGACTTCCGGCCCGCGGCCATCTTGAAGACCTTGCGCCTGCGCAGGCCGATCTACGCGAGAACAGCCGCCTACGGCCACTTCGGGCGGCCAAGCTTCCCCTGGGAGTCGACCGAGCCTGCCGGCGATCTGAAAGCTGCAGCAGGTTCGCTCTGACGGGGACCAACGTTGCCCGGGTGGTCCCCGACATCCCGACCTTCGCGGTCGACAACGGATTCTCCTACCGGGTGCCCCCTGCGCTCCTGGACCAGGTAATGGTGGGGTCCGTGGTGAGGGTGCCCCTGGCCGGGCGGCGGGTCCGCGGGTACGTGGTCGGTTTGAAAACGGAGGATGAGGCCTCCGGGGCACGGAAGCTCAGGGAGGTGCGGTCCGTCTCGTCGACGGTTCCCGTCTTCACCGAGGCGATGCTGCCGTCCCTGCGGTGGGCCGCCGCGCACTACGTCGCTCCGCTAGCCGGGGTGCTCGCCAAGTCCGCACCGCCCAACCTGCCCAAGCAGCCCGTCCCGCGGCAACTCCCGAGCATTCCCCCGGCCGGAAGTCCCATCACCCGCGTGGCCGGGAGTGCCCAATCCGAAGATCCGGGGATCGTGCAGCTACTGGCCGGTGGGGGCTGGGGGGAGTTGATCAGGCGATGCGTGACCGGACCCCTCCGTGCCGGTAGGTCGGCGTTGGTGGTGGCGCCGACCGCGGTCGAAGCGGCTCGGCTGGCCGACCGACTGGAAGGCGACCTGGGACGCAGGGTTGTGAGGGCGGCCGATCAGGACAACGCCGCTCTTACCGCGGCCTGGTCCCGTGCGGCGACCCAGGGTGGCTTGGTAGTGGTCGGAACCCTGCGGGTGATCTGGTGGCCGGTCAAGGACCTGTCGATGATCTGCCTGGTCGAGGAGGGGCGCAGGGGTATGAAGGAGCGGCAGACACCCACCGTCGCAGCCGGGACCGTCGCACGGATGAGGTCGCCTACGGAAGGACTCCGGCTCGTCCTGATAGGTCGGGCGCCGACCGTCGACACCCTGCACGAGGACGCGGTGATCGAGCGGATCCGGGGTCGCCTGTGGGCTCGGGTGGAGTTGGTGGACCGCACCGAGGATCCGCCCGGCGGAGGGCTGGTCGCCGAGCGTGTGCGGGTGGCGATTGCCTCCACGATCCGGCGCGACGGGAGGGTGTTCGTCTTCACCCACCGCAGGGGTTATGCCCCGGCGTCGCGCTGCGTGAGCTGTCGCAGCCTGAGGAGCTGCCCGGCATGCGGCTCGCGTCCTGGCCATCGCGACACGTGCCCGCGGTGCGAGGCGGTGCTCGGTCCCTGTCCGTCCTGCGGCGGGAACCGGTTCGAACCGCTCGGGGCAGCGGTGGGGCGCATCACCGAAACGCTCCGCCGGTTGGTGGGCGACGGCGTGGGAAGTGTGGGGTCGGATCGTGCGGTGATGGTCGGTACTGAGCGGGACCTCGTGGAGGTGCCGCCGGTCGACCTGGCGGTGGTCGTGGACGCAGACGGGCTGGTCCGCGGCACCAACTACCGGTCGACGGAGGAGGCGCTCGCCGTACTGGCCCGTACCGCGTCCACCCTGCGCCGCAACGGCAGGTGCAGGATGATGTTGCAGACCGCCGATACCCGGCATCCCGTCTACGAAGCCCTCCAACTGGGAGACCCGATTCCCTTCCTCCGGGACGAGTTGGTGGCGCGCTGGCGGTTCTCCCTTCCTCCCTGTGGAGAGGTGATGGTGGTCGAGGTGGAAGGAACCGAAGAAGCGGCCGTACTCGACGCGGCGTTCGCCGGCGCGGACGTCTACGGGCCGGCCAGGGACTCCGGTCGCACCAGATGGATAGTCCAGGGGCGCGAGCTGCGGGAACAGAAGCAGCGCCTGCGGGCAGCCACCGGCCGCCTCAGGGACCAGGGCTGCAAGGTACGCATCGACGTGGACCCCCGCGAGTTTTAGGCCCAGGTGACACCGACTACTGGAGCTGCTAGCGGAGCACCGCGATGATGATGGCTGCGGCGCTTGCGACGAGCCCGGTCATCCAGCCCACGATCCACCGGGTCTGCTCGGCGAATCGCTTCTCGATGTCGGCGCGGAGATGGGCGATTTCCGTTCGGACCCCCGAGATCGCGGCATCCAGCCGGTCCCGGCTGACGTACTGGTCGGTTGAGGCGGTCACGGTGACTCCTCCTGGTCCTCACGTCGACTTCTTATCGTATATACTACAACGTTGCAAACTATCATAGCAATAGCTGTCTACCAAGCAAGCCTGCCTCCGACCCCAGCCACATACCACATGCCACATGCCACAAGCCACAAGCCACAAGCCACAAGCCACAAGCCACAAGCCACAAGCCACAAGCCACTATTCTCGATCCGGTGGCCATATTCCCCATCCGCACCTTTGGTGATCCCGTGCTGCGTGTCCGAACTGAACGGGTCGAGGTGTTCGACAGCGCGCTCCGGAGGCTGGCCGACGACATGATCGACACTATGTACGACGCACCGGGTGTTGGCTTGGCGGCCCCGCAGATCGGGGTGTCGAAGCGCATCTGCGTTTTCGATGCGGGGGACGGTCCTCGGGTTCTGGTGAACCCTGAGATCGTCGAGACCTCAGGGGAGTGGGAGTTCGACGAGGGATGCTTGTCGGTTCCCGGTCACTACTGGCCGATCACGCGCCCGGCCTTCGCTCGCGCACGCGGGCAGGACGTGTCCGGTGCCCCGGTCGAGTACGCAGGGCACGAACTGCTAGGCAGGGTGCTCCAGCACGAGACCGATCACTTGAACGGCATGCTGCTGATCGAGAGACTTGACCGGCCGACGCGGAAGGAGGCCCTGCGCGATATCCGCAACCAAGCTCTCGGCTTGCCGGAGTGATCCGAGCCGCCTTTCTGGGTACATCGAGGGCGGCCGTGCCTGCACTCGAGACACTGGCTGGCCTGACCGACCTGCGCATGGTTGTCACCAGGCCCGACCGTCGGCGGGGACGGGGGCGGGTGATGTCGGCGTCCCAGGTGAAGCAACGGGCCCTGGAACTTGATCTGGAGGTGCGCCAACCCGGCACATCACAGCAACTCGATGCTGAGATCGCCTCCACCACTCTGGACGTAGCCGTGGTGGCCGCCTACGGGGTGCTTGTGCGGCCGGAGACCCTTTCTCGCCCTTCCGGCGGAATGCTCAACCTGCACTTCTCGTTGTTGCCCCGGTGGCGGGGTGCGGCGCCGGTCGAGCGGGCGATCCTGGCTGGAGACCGTACGACGGGAGTCACCCTCATGCAGATGGCGGAGGGACTGGACACCGGAGGGCTGCTGTCGGCTTGGGAGACGGCCATAGGGTCGGACGAGACCGCCGGAGAACTGTCGGAGCGGTTGGCGGTCGGGGCGGCTGAATTGCTCTGCGAAGCCTTGCTTCCGGCCGTGGCCGGACACGCTGTCCCGTTTCCCCAGGATGAGGGGTTGGCGACCGTGGCACCCCGGATCTCGAAGGAGGAGCCCCGGCTCGACTGGGCGGGACAGGCCGACGAGGTCAACCGGACCATCCGCGCCTTCAGTCCCCGTCCCGGCGCCTTCACCAATTGGCGAGATCAGCGATTCAAGATCCTACGTGCGAGGGTGGCGCACGGGAGCCTCGATCCGGGCCGGCTCGAAGCCTCCGGCCGGACCGTACGGGTGGGCACAGGCCGCGGGTGCCTCGAGTTGCTGTCGGTTCAGCCGGCCGGTTCCAGATCGATGAGAGCCACTGATTGGCTTCGGGGTGTGAGGGGCGTTCCGGGGCGCTTCGAGTGAAGCGAGGCGTCCCGGCGCGCGTCGTGGCGGCTGGTCTGGTGGGAAGGGTGGTTCGCGGTGGTGCCTGGTCCAACCTGGTGGTACGAGATGTCGACCTACCGCCGCAGGACGCCCGCCTGGTGCGCCATCTCGTGTACGGGACGCTGAGAAACCTGGCGCGCCTGGATGGAGCGATCTCCGGGTTGTCGCACCGTCCGGTCCCCACCATGGATCCGGTCCTGCTCGACGTTCTTCGGGTCGCCTTCCATGAGGTCCTGTTCGGGAGAGCGGCCGCTCACGCGGTTGCTTACACCGCGGTGGAGTCTGCTCGCGCCCTCGGCTACGGCCGGGCTGCGCGGTTCGTCAATGCTCTGGTAAGGAACCTGCAGAGAAACGGGGAACCGGAACCGCCCTCAGGGGTGGCTGAGCGGTTCAGCCTGCCCCGGTGGTTCGTGGACGACCTGGTCTCCGCATGGGGAGAGGACTCTGCCCGCTCCTTTGTCGAGGCCTCCCATGAAGACGCGCCGGTGACGTTCCGCATGCAACGCGGCGTGCTACCACCCCCGGGAGCCGTCGCAGCCTCCGTTCCCGGCGCCTTCGTCCATCTGGACGGCGTTCCGCCCGGCGCCGTGGTCCAGGATCCGGCCTCGCTGGCCGCGGTCCAGGCGCTAAGTGTGTCTCCCGGAGAACGCGTGCTCGAGGTCGGGGCGGCCCCGGGAGGCAAGACCCTGGCGCTGTGGGACCGAGACCCCGGGCTCCTGGTCGCTCTGGACGTGCACGAGCGGCGCATCCGGCGCGCCCGTCGACGTACGGTCAGGTCCGGATTCGAGGGTCGGTGGGTTCGGGCGGACGGCCGCCGGCTGCCGTTCCGCACTGCAAGCCTGGACAAGGTCCTGGTGGACGCTCCATGCACCGGACTCGGAACTCTCCGTCGCCGCCCGGAGATCCGCCTCCGGGTTACGGAACCCGAACGCGACCGGCTCGCTGCTCTGCAGCGCCGCATGCTGCATGAGGCTCTGCGGGTGGTCCGTCCCGGAGGCCGGGTCGTCTACGCGGTATGTACCGTCACGTCGGCGGAAACGACCGAGGTGGTGTCCGGACTCCGCGCCCGCCCTCCGGAGGACTTGCCGGGCCTGCGTCTGGAAGGAGGCCTGCTCATGGCGCCACACCTGACCGAGACCGACGGCATGTTTATTTCAGTGGTTGGTGATTAGTGGTTAGTAGTAAGTAGTTGGTGGTTAACGTCATGTATACTAGTTAGTTTTGTGAGCGGTGGGTGGTAGTCCTTCGCCAGCCACCAGTCACCAGCCACCAGCATTACCCTACGAACGTGATACGACCGGTTCGCATCGCCGCTTCGATCCTCGCTGCCGACTTCGCCCGGCTCGGTGAGGATGTGGCGAGGGTGGAACCATTCCTCGACCTGCTCCACGTGGATGTAATGGACGGCCACTTCGTTCCCAACATCTCGCTGGGGCTCCCCGTTATCAGGTCTCTCCGGGCGGTGTCCAACCTGCCCTTCGACTGCCACCTCATGATCACCGATCCGGCCGACTACGTTGAGGCATTGTCCGGAGCGGGCGCCACCGGGATCACCGTGCACATGGAGGCGGTGCCGGATCCCACCGGCGTGGCGCGGATGGCTCGAGAGGTGGGTCTCGAATTCGGGGTCGTGATCAATCCGGCAACACCGTTCGAGACGATGGACCCTTTCCTGGAACTGTGCGACATCGTGCTGGTCATGTCCGTCGAACCCGGGTTCGGGGGACAGGGATTCATCTCCTCCGTTCTTGCCAAGGTCGAAGCAGCCCGCAAGGCGATCGACAACCGGGGTCTCGATGTGGCCTTGGAGATCGACGGTGGGATCGGTCCGGATACGATCGGCGCCGCGCGGAGTGCCGGCGCGGACGTGTTCGTAGCCGGGACCGCCATCTTTGGCCGCCCCGATCCAGTCGCAGCCATCTCCGAACTCAGAGACATAGCGTCGTCCCGGGATCGGCCGGTCGTCGGAGGTGGGGATTGAAAGCGGACTGGTCGGACGATGAACGCCGCTGGATGATTCGGGCGATCGAGTTGGCGCGCCCCCAGCGCACTCACCCCAACCCGAGGGTCGGCTGCGTGATCGTCGATGACCGGGGGGAAGTTGTGGGGGAAGGCGTTCATAGGGGAGTCGGGACCCGGCACGCTGAGCAGGAGGCCTTGAGCGAGGCGGGGACGGCCGCCCGTGGAGGCACCGCCGTCGTCTCCCTCGAACCCTGCTCGCACTTCGGCCGGACCCCTCCCTGCGCAGAGGCACTGGTCGCCGCCGGCATCGCCCGGGTGGTGGCGGCTACTCACGATCCGGACCGGAGGGTGAGCGGCCGGGGCTTTGGCATACTTCAGGAAGCCGGGGTCGAGACGGCGGTGGGCCTGCTGAACCGGGAGGCGATAGAACTCGACCCCGCCTACCACCATCACCGACGAACCGGCCGTCCCTACGTTCGGATGGTGCACACCGGCGGACTCGAGGCGGTCGACGGGGCCGTCCTCTCCGACCTCGCCGAGCTCGAAGCCGACCTGGACACAATGGTCAACGGCTCGGACCTGGATCTCCACGAGACGGGTGGTCGAGCGATGAAGGACCGCCTGACCAGGCTGGAGGAGCAGGGGCTCATCCATGTCGGGGTTCGGTACGAGGACCTGGTACGCGGGCTCAGCCGGGAGGGACTGGTCGATGTGGCGACCGTCTACTCCACCACCCCCGTGCTCGCGCCGCATGCCGGAGGTGTCGGCGGAGCGTACCGCCGCGTCGGTGGGCGCGCGGTCGGTTCCTGCTACCGCATCGATCTCGAAGTCGTGCAATCCCGCCCGCAAGGACCGGTCCGGCGAGGCGCCGAAGCGCGCATCCCCACGGGGCACGGTGTGTTCAGGGCTGTCGGCTACGAGTCGCTCGACGACGGTCGGCAGCATGTGGCCCTCGTGCGAGGGGAACTCGGGTCGGCTCCGTTGGTGAGGGTCCACTCCGAGTGCCTGACCGGCGATGTCTTCGGAAGCCTCCGATGTGACTGCGGGTTCCAACTGGACGAGGCTCTCAGCCGAATCGGTGGGGAGGGTGCCGGTGTGGTGCTCTACATGCGCGGCCATGAGGGAAGGGGCATAGGTCTGATACACAAACTGGCGGCCTACGCGTTGCAGGAACGCGGGCGCGACACGGTCCAGGCGAACCTGGATCTCGGTTTCCCGGAGGACGGGCGTGACTACGGGATCGCGGCGGGAATCCTCAAGGATCTCGGGGTCAACGAACTGCGCCTTCTCACCAACAATCCTGCGAAGAGGGCGGGCATGGAGGAGAACGGCCTGCGGATCGTCGAGCGCATACCTCTGGTCACCGGCGAGAACGATCACAACCGGACCTATCTCCGCACCAAGGTGTCGAAGCTGGGTCATCTGATCGACTTCGACGAGGGGCTCCCCGACGGGTGACCACCCGCGTCCTGGGAAACGTGGCTGATCGATGATCATCCACCTCCTATAATGAGCTTCACAACGAGAAGAAGAGGAAGCCGGCTGCTTCCCACCCGGCCACCGGAGTGGCAGCGCCGAGGGAGTCGCGATGCCCCTCGGTCACCGAGTGTGCCGCGGTAAAGCGCCCTCGACACGTCGTGTCGTGACGGGGAGTTTGAAGCCCGCATAGGGCGTTCGTTACCGCAGCCGGTGGCTGCGTCACTATCGGCTCGAGTCGATATCGCACGACCAGACCGACGAGCAAAGGAGATCCATATCGCCAAGCTACGAGTGAACGACGAGATTCGCGCCGCCGAGGTGAGGGTGGTTGCTCCCGACGGCTCCCAGGTCGGGGTCAAGTCTCTCAGAGAGGCCAAGTGGTTGGCTGACCAGTTGGGCCTGGACCTGGTCGAGGTCGCACCCGGGGCCAACCCTCCGGTCGCCCGGCTGATGGACTACGGGAAATACAAGTACGAGCAGTCCGTCAAGGAACGTGAGGCGCGCAAGAAGCAGTCGCGCAGCACGGTCAAGGAACTCTCCTTCCGGGTCAAGATCGGGAACCACGACTACGTGATCAAGCGGAACCGGGCGAAGCGTTTCCTCGACAATGGAGATCGGGTGCGGGTCAGGGTCTGGCTTCGAGGTCGGGAAGCCAGCCGTCCGCAGCTCGGTCTCGCCATCCTCAACCGGCTCAGTGAAGACCTCGAGGAGGTGGCGAAGATCGAGCAGGATCCCAAGATCGAAGGTCGGAACATGACTATGGCATTCGCGCCGCTCAAGAGGCCGACCCGGCGCTCCCCGGACGGAAACGCGGGCAGCAAGTACGAGGTTTAGGACAGAACATGCCGAAGATGAAGACACACAAGGGCACCGCCAAGCGCATCAAGGTGACCGGCTCAGGTCGCCTGAGAAGGCGCCAGTCACACCGCGGACATCTCCGCCTGGCCAAAGGGAAGGACAGCTACCGGCGGCTCAAGGGGGAGGCGGATCTGGCAAAGGGCGATGAGAAGCGGGCCAAGCGCCTGCTCGGGATGTAGAGGAAGGCCGCTATGGCACGTGCAAAGCGTTCTTCCAGTTCCCGTTCCAGGCACCGCAAGGTCCTGGGCAGAGCCAAGGGGTACCGCGGCGCCAAGAGCCGGAGCTACCGGGCCGCGAACGAACAGGTGATGAAGTCCATGCAGTACGCGTACCGGGATCGCCGGGCGCGCAAGGGCGAGTTCCGGCGCCTCTGGATCACCCGCATAAACGCGGCCGCCCGGGAGAACGGCACGACCTATTCGAGGTTGATCGCCGGACTGAAGGCGGTGGACTTCCAAGTGGATCGCAAGATGCTGGCCGATATCGCGGTTAACGACCCCGATACATTCCGGCAGATCGTCGAGATGGCCGGCGCCGACCGGGCGTGAGGGCGGGTCAGCGGCCACCGGAGTCCGCAAGCCCTACCGGGTCGATGGATCTCCGGCGCATTGCTCGTATCGTCGATACGGCGCTGGAACGGATTGCCGGGGCGTCGGACCTTGCCGAGTTATCGGTCATCGACACGGAGGTGGTCGGACGCAGGTCCCAGATCAGCGTGGCGAGGCGAGGCATCGGTGCGCTCGATCCGAGCCGGCGGAAGGAAGCAGGTCGGGCAATCAACCAGGCGATCCGATCCCTCAAGGAGGCAATCGAGCAGAGGAGGGTCAACCTTGAGATCGAGGCCGAGAATCTCCTGCTTGAGCAGGATCGGGTGGATGTGACCCTGCCCTACGGCCGCCTGCCCAGAGGTACTCACCACTTGCTGACCGTCACCATGAACGAGGTCTGCGACATCTTCCGTTGCATCGGCTACCAGGTGGCGGAGGGACCGGAACTGGAGTTGGCCTGGTACAACTTCGATGCTCTGAACACACCGCCTACCCACCCGTCCCGTTTCGAATCAGACACGATGTACGTGGAGTCGGCCGATGCTGAGGCGCGCAGCGGTGCCGACGAGTTGCTCCTGCGAACCCAGACCTCGCCGATGCAGGCGCGTTTCATGGAGAAGCATCCCCCTCCTGTCTACGTGGTGGTGCCAGGGAGGGTTTTCCGCACCGATACCTGGGATGCCACCCACTCTCCGGTCTTCCACCAGATCGAAGGTCTCGCCGTGGATTCGGATATCACGTTCGGAGATCTCAAGGGAACGCTCGCCTACTTCGCCAAGGAGTTCTTCGGTGAGCAGACCCGTACCCGGTTCGTCCCGCACTTCTTCCCTTTCACCGAGCCATCGGCGGAAATGCTGGTGTGGTTCAACGGGGAGTGGTTGGAGATGCTCGGCTGCGGGATGGTCGATCCGAACGTGTTCGAGGCGGTGGGTTACGACCCCGCTGAAGTCACCGGGTTCGCCTTCGGGATGGGCGTGGAACGCCTGGCGATGGTCAAGCACTCCATCCGCGACATCCGCCACTTCTACGAGAACGATCTGCGCGTGCTCGGGCAGTTCCGATGACGAGTCAACGCCTACCGGGCAGGGGGGGAGCCGGCCCCGGATGAAGGTCCCGATCGGCTGGTTGTCCGACTTCCTCGACCTACCCACCAGCGATCCGCACGAACTCGAGCGGATACTGGTTTCGCTCGGTCACGAGGTTGAGTCCATCGAGGAGTTCGTCCCGTCGTTCGAAGGTGTGATAGTCGGCCAGGTCGAAGAGGTCGGGCCTCACCCGGCGGCCGACCGCATCCGGTTCTGCCGCGTGTACGACGGCTCTCTCACCCGCGACGTGGTCTGCGGCGCCTGGAACTTCGAAGCGGGGGCCGTGATCGCGTACGCTCGTGTGGGATCGCGCCTCGGCATCGACAAGGAGCGTCCTGTGGAGGTCGGTAGCCGACCGATCCGGGGGGTCGTGTCCCACGGCATGATCGCCTCCGCGAGAGAACTGGGGTTGGGCGACGACCACGAGGGCATCCTGGTTCTCGACGAACTCGGCGCCGCCGGACCGGAAGACGTCGGGAAACCCCTGGAGGAAGTCCTGGAACTCTCGGACGTGGTGCTCGACGTGAGTATCACTCCGAACCGGGCCGACTGCATGGGGATCAGGGGGCTGGCCCGGGAGTTGGCCGCCTACTGGCAGATTCCGCTCCGGGATGTCAGTCCTGCTGCGACCCCGGGCCGTAGAGACGCGCACTTCGAGGTGTCCATCGAGGATGTGGAGGCTTGTCCGCGATTCGTCGCTCACCAGATCGACGGTGTCAGGGTCGGTCCCTCCCCGCTCTGGATGCAGCTGCGTCTCCTGGCGATCGGGCAACGTCCCATCTCCAACGTGGTCGATGTCTCCAACTACGTGATGTGGGAGTTGGGTCACCCGATCCACACCTTCGACGCGGATGCAATCACCGACCGACATATCATCATCCGGCGGGCCACCGACGGCGAGACCCTGGAGACGCTTGACGGCGCGGAGCGCACGCTGGTGCGGGGTGACATCCTCGTAACGGATCCGTCGGGACCGATCGCCCTCGCTGGAGTCATGGGCGGAGCCTCGACCGAGGTCTCGGGCGAGACCACCAACATCCTCGTGGAAGCGGCCAACTGGCATCCACCCTCCATCCTCTTCACCTCCCACAGGCTCGGCCTCCGAAGTGAGGCCTCGTCCCGGTTCGAACGAGGTGTGGATCCAAATCTCTGCGCCCTGGCCAACGCCCGGACCGTGGAGTTGATAGTTGCGACCGCCGGGGGTGTTCCGAGGGCTCGGGTGGTGGACGCCTACCCCGCTCCGGTCGCTCCGTGGGGAGTCCCGCTCAACGACGGGGATGTGACACGCCTGCTCGGCCCTCATCCCTCCTTCGGGGAAGGACTTGCCTTGCTCCACCGTTTGGGATTCGGAGTGATCCGGAACGGTGGCAGCGCAAAGGTGACCGTTCCCACGTTCCGTTCCGACGTGACCCGCCCGGCCGACTTGGCGGAAGAGATCGCCCGCCTCCACGGTTACGACCGTTACCCGGACCTTGTCCGGCACGGTACGAGCGGAAAGCTCACCCCTGTCCAGAGGGCGACCCGTCGTTTCCGCGAGGTGCTGGTGGGCGCCGGGCTCACCGAAGCGCAGACTCTGAGCTTCCTGGGACAGGCCGACCTCGACGCTCTGCGCTTGCCCGACGACGATCCTCGACGGGTCGGCTTGCGCGTGAAGAACCCCTTGCGCGAGGAGGAGGCGATCCTGCGCACCACGCTCCTTCCCGGTCTCGTTGCTGCTGCGGCGCGCAACGCTGCCCGGGGAGTCAAAGGGGTCCGCCTCTTCGAAACCGGACGGGTGTTCTATCCCTATCCGGATCGGGATGATCCGCGCATACCTCACCAGCCGATGCGCCTAGGGATCACGCTGGCCGGGGATGGCGTGGATGTGTTTGCCGGAACAGGTCTGATAGACCTGCTGGTCCGTGTCACCGGACATCGTCTTGAGGTCGTGCAGGATCGGCTACCCGTCCTCCACCCGGGCAGGGGCGCAACCGTCGTCCGTGATGGGTCACCGATCGGGATGGTTGGCGAACTGCACCCCGGGCTGGGACGACGGTTCGGGCTGGACGGCCGGGTGGTGGTGGCCGAGTTGGAACTCGATCCGCTCGTCTCGGTGGCTGAGGACTGGGAGTTGGACGAGGTGTCGGCCTACCCGCCGCTCGTCTTCGACCTCGCCTTCGTGACACGGGAGGAGACTCCGGCGGCTCGGCTTCTAGAGACAGTGCAGGCGAGCGCGGGCCGGCACCTGGAGAGGTTGGAGTTGTTCGACGAGTTCCGCGGGGGAGCAATCCCGGCAGGACACCGGAGCTTGGCGGTGCGGGTGATCCTGCGGGCCATGGACCGCACTCTCTCCGATGAGGAGGCGCGCCCGATCCTCAGGCGTATCGTGGCCGAGGTCTCGAGTGAGATCGGCGCCGTGCTGCGGGGAAGCACATGAACGACTTCCTCGGGATACTGGACACAGGCGCGGACGTTCTAGCCCGCCTGGTGGACTCGGCGTCGCGGATGAAGCGGGATCGGCACCGGCATCGGACGGCCCTGGCCGGAAGGCGCATCGGGCTGTTCTTCGAGAAGCCATCGACCAGGACCCGCGTTTCCAGCGAGGTCGCCGCGGTCGAAATGGGCGCCTACCCGGTTGTCCTAGGCCAGCACGAGGTGGGGCTGGGCACGCGGGAAGCGGTACGGGACGTGGCGCGGGTTCTGGACCGCTACCTGGATCTCCTGGCGTTGCGGGTGTTCGACCACGCGGATCTGGTAGAGATAGCCCGGTATGCGCATGCCCCGGTCGTGAACCTCCTTTCCGACCTGGAGCATCCTTGCCAGGCGGTTGCCGATCTTCAGACCATCGCCGAGCATCGCCCACTGGACGAGGTAGTGGTGGCCTACGTGGGGGATGGCAACAATGTTTGTCATAGCCTCATGGCCGGGGTGGCCATGCTCGGGGGAGACATGAGGGTGGTCTGCCCTCCCGGGTTCGAGCCGCAGGAGCAGTTCGTCAGGAGCGGAGGCGACAGGTTGACGATATCGTCCGATCCCGGAGCTGTTGAGGGCGCCGACGTGGTCTACACGGACGTTTGGGCTTCCATGGGCCAGGAGTCCGAGGCGCGGGAGCGGGCGGAGGCCTTCGCCGGCTACCGGGTGGACGGGGCGATGTTCGGGCTGGCCCGGACCGACGCCATCTTCCTCCACTGCCTCCCGGCTCACCGGGGGGAGGAGGTCACGGATGAGGTGGTCGATCATCCCGGATCCCGGGTATTCGACCAGGCCGAGAACCGCCTCCACGCGATGAAGGCGATCCTGCTCGAACTCCTGGGTTGATGACGCCCGACCTGTCGGGCCCGGTCGAGATCGTAGCCCGCCGGCTCCTCGGTCATCGCCTCGTCACCGAGTTCGAAGACCGTACGGTGGTCGTGATAGACGAGGTCGAGGCCTACGGGGGCGTGGACGATCCCGCTTCACATGCCTACCGCGGACCAACAACCCGCAACGCCTCGATGTTCGGTGCTGCGGGGACCCTGTACGTATACCGGTCCTACGGGATCCATTGGTGCGCCAACGTGGCCACGGGACTGGCCGGCAAGGGGCAAGCGGTGCTGATCAGGGGAGGGAGGGTTGTCGAAGGGAAGCAGACCGTCGTCCGTCGCCGCGGACGCACAGACCATCTGGCGGACGGTCCCGGCAAGCTCACCCAGGCCCTCGGAATCACCGGAGACCACGACGGGACCTCGGTCTTCCGCGGACCCGTGCGACTCGCGCCGGGGCCCGCGCCGGATCCCGCGGCGATACGCACCACACCCCGTATCGGAATCACCAGGGAGGTGGATCGGCCCTGGCGGTTCGTGGTGGTCAGTGGTCAGTAGCCAGTGGTCAGTGGCCAGTGATCGATTGCCGGGACGACCCTGCAGCCTCACTAATCTCCTGAGATCATGAGTGCCGATCAATCCAAGAGTCCGGAGCAGCAGGCCGAGGAACTCCTACACGATGTGGACACCTGCCTGCCTGAGGGCGAGCTGGTCGAGCGTCTGCGGGAATGCGAGCAGGAAGGCCGCCAACTCCGGGTCAAGCTCGGGCTTGACCCGACGGCCAATGTCGTGACGCTCGGTTGGGCGGTCGTTCTCTGGAAGCTTCGTCAGTTCCAGGACCTCGGACACAAAGCGGTGCTCATCCTGGGAACCTTCACTGCGCAGGTTGGTGACCCGAGTGGGCAGTCCGAGACAAGGAAGCGTCTCACCGCGGCGCAGGTCGAGATGTTCGCCAACTCGGTAAAGAGGCACTTCGGGAAGATTCTCTCTACCGATGAGGAGAAACTGGAGATCCGACCCAACCATGAGTGGCTGGGCTCGCTCAACATGCGCGAAGTGCTGGAACTTACTTCGTCGACGACACTGGCTCAGATGCTGGAGCGGGACGACTTCTCCAAACGGTTCGCCCACCGCCGCCCCATATCCATGACGGAGTTCATGTATCCGCTGCTCCAGGGCTACGACTCGGTTGCTGTCGAGGCCGACATTGAGCTGGGCGGGACCGATCAGCTGTTCAACCTGATGATGGGCCGCCAAGTGCAGCAACGCTATGGCCAGACACCGCAGATGGTGCTGACCATGCCGCTTCTCGTGGGGACGGACGGTAAGAAGAAGATGTCGCAGTCCCTTGGCAACTACATCAGTATCTCCGAGCCCTACGAAGAGATGTTCGGCAAGACGATGAGCATCCCGGATGCCGCGATGCCTCAGTGGTTCAGACTCGCTTCCGGTCTACCGAGAACCGAGGTTGACGAAGTATTGGCCGGTCTAGCGGACGGCACCTTACATCCGGGCAAGGAGAAACGCCGTCTGGCCCGCGCAGTGGTCGATCGTTACCTGAATGGCTACGGCGAGGTCGCCGAGCAGGCTTTTGATCGGCAATTCCTGTTGCGCGAGGTCCCGGACGACATCCCAACCCATCCGCTCCCATCCGGCGATCCTGAGACCGCCGTGGTGTACCTTCCTGCGCTACTGGCCGATGCGGGCCTAGTGGCTTCGAAAAGCGAGGGACGGCGGATGCTGGCTCAGGGGGCGGTTCGCATCGATGGCAAGCGGGAGACCCGCCAAAGGGTCACGAAACTCGAACTCCTCTCCGGGATTGATCGCAAAGTTATCTCAGTCGGTAAGCGGCGCTTTGTCCGGCTGGGTGATAGCCCGCTTCAACAGCCGAGGGCGTAGCGGACCGCTTGGCACACGGTCTGCATCGTGGCGTGATCCAATGCTCAGATGGGGCCGGTGAGCGATGACTGGCGGACAGTATGGAGGCCGTCGTAGTTAAAGGCGGAAGGACGGTCGAGCCCGACCCGTCGGTGGTTGAGGTGGGCCTCGGCGGCAAGACCCCGGATTGAGGTGGTCACCTCCGCCACCGTGACCAGGCTCCGCAATTCAATGACCTCTGGACGGGTGAGGATCAGTACGGGCCGGATCTTGCCACCTACCCCGGCCAGCCAGATCTCACCGCGGGTCACGCTTCTCCCCATGCTTCCGCTTCGTCCCAGAACGGGTCGGCCTGCTCGGGGTTTCGCCGGTACGCGTCCCGGTCGGCCTGAATCAACGCGTCGCGGACTGCGGCTCTAACACCTCGACGCGCCGCCGCAGAGATGTTGATGTTCAAGCTACGAGCTTGCTCGGCCAGTTGCTTGTCCAAAGTGAAGTTCATTCGAGTAGTAGCCATCGCAACATGCTATCACCTCATGAGGACTATCGGTATAGATTCTGCCGGGAGTGGACGACGTGTGGTCGGCGTTCACAAGCCACAAGCCACAAGCCACAAGCCACAAGCCACAAGCCACAATTCCGCTGGCCACGGGCCTCCGGAACCTGCTATAGTTATGCGGCTAGCTGCTTTAGCTTCCCCTCCGGCCTAGCGGCCGGTCGCAGTTCCACCTGTTGACGAGATCCGTGGACCGGTCGGGTGATGGAGCGGCAGACCGCAGGCAACTGCAGGTCGGGGCTCCTTGACAACTGAACAGCGTGTCAAAAGCCGAATGTCCATTCCGGGCCGCTCGGTGCCACGTTTCCGTGATCCTTCCGGGACACGGTTCGTGTGCATCGAAGCGGTCGATGGGAATGTACTCCCGGTCGCCGAAACCAACGGCGACCAGGGATCGAACCGATGGATCGGGGAGTCCGTCTGCGCCTGACGGCGCCGGCGCCGCCGATCCGACGAACCATGACAGAATTCAGTCCGGGATTCGTTCCGTCCGGTCCATCCGGTCCGGACGCTGAATGTTCTCCCGGTCGAAGAACTGACGTTGGAGAGTTTGATCCTGGCTCAGGACGAACGCTGGCGGCGCGCCTA
>JAPPFW010000043.1 GCA_028821575.1 bacterium
GTTGCTAGTTGCTAGTTGCTAGTTGCTAGTTGCTAGTTGCTAGTTGCTAGTTTATGTTGGATTGTGCTGACCACTGACCACTGACCACGGAGGCAAAATGGCCAAGCGAATCCTCGATACTCCCAGTGCCCCGGCGGCGCTAGGTCCCTACTCGGTGGCGGTCCAGAGTGGAGGACTGGTGTTCTTCTCGGGGCAGGTAGCCCTCAAGCCGGAAGGCGGGAGGACCGACGGAGGGATCGGCGAGCAGACGCGACAGGTCATGGACAATATCGGTGCGATGCTGGCCGACGTCGGCTTGAACTACGGTGACATCGTCAAGTCGACGATCTTCATGACAGACATCGGCGACTACCCGGAGATCAATCGGGTCTATGCGAGCTACTTCGACGACGCTCCTCCGGCCCGCTCCGCAATCCAGGCTGCGGCACTACCAGGCGGTTTCGGAGTAGAGATCGAGGTCGTCGCGGCCGGGAATGCACCCCGGCCCGGGAATACGTAGGGGAGGCCACCTACGCCCGGATCCCGGCCACTCTGTGAACGATTACTATCAATGTCCACCGCCTAGCGGGTATGCTCACGCGAGTTTGGACACTGCCATCGCGGAGCAACCCGCCGATTGGTCGCAGGTCACCACAAGGCAACCCATCCCACCAGGAGGAGCACTGAATGCCATACAGAGCCATGTACATCTGGATAGACGGAACAGAGCCCACCCCGATGCTTCGCTCGAAGACCAATGTCATAAAGGATGGCGAAGAGCCCGGGATCTGGGGCTTTGACGGTTCGAGCACGGCCCAGGCGCCCGGTCATGACTCCGATGTAGTACTGAGGCCCGTCAAGACCGTTCCGGACCCGATCCGGGGCGGTGACGACATTCTGGTTCTGTGCGAGTGTCTGACCACCGACATGGAGCCGCATCCGACCAATACGAGAGCCGCTTGCGTGGCAGCCGAAGAGAAGTATGCAGACTTCGAGTCCTGGTTCGGTATGGAACAGGAGTACACCTTCATCATGATGGAGGACACCTCGGCCTACCAGATCAAAGGACGGCCGCCCGGGTTCCCGGCGGACGGCTACCCGGCCCCTCAGGGCCCCTACTACTGCAGCGTCGGCGCCAACCGGGCGTTCGGCAGACCCGTCGCGGATGCCCACAGCCAGGCTTGCATCGACGCGGGCTTGGACATCGAAGGCACCAACGCCGAGGTGATGGCCGGTCAGTGGGAGTACCAGATAGGACCGCTGCCGCCTGTGGAGGTGTCCGACCAGTTGGTCATCGCCCGCTGGATGATGGACCGCATCGCCGAGGACTACGGCATCGAGGTGACCTTGCATCCCAAGCCGATGCTGGGAGACTGGAACGGCGCGGGGTGTCACACGAACTTCTCGACCAAGCAGATGCGGGAGGGTGAGGACGCGTACGATGCCATCATCGCCGCCTGCGAGGCCTTGGGCGCCAATGCCGCCGAGCATATCGCCAACTACGGCGTCGACATCGAGATGCGCCTCACCGGAGCCCACGAGACCCAGCGGTACGACCAGTTCAACTATGCCGTACGGGACCGGGGCGCTTCGATACGCATCCCATGGCAGGTCGAGCGGGACGGCAAGGGCTATATCGAGGATCGCAGGCCGAACTCCAACTGCGATCCCTATACGGTGACCCGCCTCATCGTCGAGACCGTCTGCGGAGCCGCCTCCGCCTGAGTCGGTCCGATCTTCCCGGCCCGATCCGGGTGGCCCGCTCGGGCCGGGGGATCACTCCAATACCCAAGCCCTCATGCGTTGGGGTACCCGCCAAGGATCGGTAACGTCGTCGCTACCCGGTCGCCGGTCATCGAACCGCGTCGCCTTCCCTTGAAGCCGGTTCCCCGGCCACCAGCCCTAGCGGCCGAATCCTTGAAGGGTAATCTCCGTGATCTGGTCGACCTGCTGGTTGAAGCTCTCGGCCGCAGCTCGGAACTCGACTACGGCTTCACGTCGCTGGTCCCCCGGATCCGATGACCGCAGACCGGCCAGCGCCTTCTCCGCCGCCGTCGCCACGGCGGTTGCAGGGTCCAGGATCCTCTGATGAGCATCCGCCAGACCGGTTATACCGTCCGGGGGACGGTGCAGTTCCACTGCCTGGCTGAAGGCGAGGGCCTTCTCGGATACCGCAACGAACGCCGCCTCGGCTTCTGCATATTCGATGTCGCGGTTCTCCCACTCGTTGTTGGCCGCGTTCAACTCCGCCAGTATCTCGGCGAGGTTCATCTTGTCATCCGCAAGGTTCTCCAGGTAGACGTCGATCTCGGGGGGTAGCAGGGTCGTGGTCGTGGTCTCCTGCTCTTCGACCTGTTCGGCGCCCTCGGCGTCATCGGCCGGAGTCGTGGAGGTGGTTGTGGCCGAGGTGGTCGAGACCGGCTGTGTGTCGTCCACCTCCGGCGGACCCAGTCGATCGATCCACACCCATGTGAACAGGACCATTCCCAGTACGACCAGGGGCAGCACCCAGCGCCCTGGCTTGGGATCGGGGTTACGCATCATATCGGGCCCAACGTTACTAGCCCGAGCGCGAATGTTCCGGCCTTCCGCGGCTCGGAGGGGTCTAGACGGCCATGTGCCTATGGGGTATGTTGTCGGACGGCGCGATATCCGGGAGCGTCGGGGGAACACGAAGGGGTTTCGCCGTGCAAAACGTTCCACCAACCACCGAAGACCACGTAAGCGAACACCTACCCTGGGAACATCTAACGATCCCCCCGGCGCCCGATCGCCGGTTCCTGATCTACGGCGTAGCCGCGGGACTGGTTATCGCCGTGCTCGGGGTGGTCGTCGTCCGCCAGTTCCAGGTTCCCTCGCCTGAGGAGTTGACACCGGTCACCCCGGTCGCAGACTCACGTGAAGCCGCTCCCGTCGAGGAGGTCATCCCGACCACCCAGGAAGAGGTCCCAGGACCCGTAGTCACGTTGGCTCCGGCCGAACCCGAGGCGCCGAGCGAAGTGTCGGAAGCCGATCTCAGGGTGGTAGAACCGGGAAACCCCCATCAGGAGGTGACGGCGCAGGCTGAATGGTTGGTGCTCGAGTTCTTCACCCTCGATCCGACCGATCCATGGCGTGATCGGGTGGAGACCGCATCGGGACTCCGGCTACCTTCCGACCTGGCGCCGGACACACCGGACGGGACCGCGGTTTCCTACGTCGAGTGGACCCGGGCCCGGTCGGTGGAGCAGATCGGGCGGAGCACGTTCCGGGCAACCGTCCTACTCCGGCGGCTGGTGGCACCCGACGGGAATGACCTCCGTCGCCTGCCGACGGAGCAGGTGACCGTGACCCTTCGGATAGAAGCGGACGGCCGGATCCGGGCGGACTCTCTACCCGAAGTCACGTCGCCGCCAATCGTCGAACTGGTACCGATGGCAGGAGAGCACCCGCGCTGGGTCTTCGACCAGGCCGGGATCGGATGGCCCTCTTCCCGAGCCGACGGCTCGGCGACTACCCCTTACGATCCTCTCCAGGAGGGATGAGGCCCGCCCTCAGGCGTTGGGGTAACGGAGTTCGAGGGCAGTCTGCACAAGCGGAGCGATTGCGGACCAGTCGCCTTCCGGCGCCTTGGAAACTGTCACGAAGTCGGCCGTCATGAACACGGCTGTCACGCCGTCGATCCGGAGCAACTCGTGGGCCACCGGGTCGTCGGCGGCATTGGCAGCCACATAGCTCCTCGGGCCACCTACGTCGACTCCGACTCCGAACTTGAGTGCGTTGGGGTTCGGGGTCCGTTGCGGTGTGATGCTCATTCGAACCTCCTGCGCCGGATCGTAGCCTTCCCCTCACGGCCTGGCCGAATGGCCGGGTACAATCCGGCGCATGTTGCCCCACTTGGAAAGAGACCTGCGTCAGCAGTTGGGTGCGGGGAAGGTGGCGTCCGATCCTCTCGACCTGTACGTGTTCGGCAAGGACGCGGGGCTCGTCCGCGGCGAGTCCAGCCTCATCGCCTTTCCGACCAGCACGGAGGATGTCGTCACCATCGCTCGTCTCGCCGCCCGGCACGGGGTCCCGGTGATTCCGAGAGGCTCGGGAACCGGGCTGGCCGGAGGGGTCGTGGCCACCGGCCAGGCGCTCCTGATGGTCACCACCCGGATGAACCGGATCGGGGAAGTCGATATCGAGAACCGTATGGTGTGGGTGCAGCCGGGTGTCATCAACCAGGACCTGAGCACCTTCACGGCTCCATTGGGTCTATATTTCGTCCCCGACCCTTCTTCCCAGTCTGTCTGCACGATCGGCGGGAACGTGGCCAACAATTCGGGCGGCCTCCACTGCCTGGCCGAGGGGACCACTGTGAACCATGTCCTGGCGGTGGAGGTTGTGACGGCCGACGGCGAAGTGGTCGTGCTGGGAAGCTCGAGCCCGGACCCGATCGGGCTCGATCTCCGTGGCGTCATGGTCGGCTCGGAGGGAACCCTCGGCATAGTGACCGACGTCCTCGTGAAGCTGACCCCCAACCCGCCCGCCGTCCGCACGCTCCTGCTGGCCTTCGGCTCGGTGGAGGATGCCGCCGCCACCGTATCGGGTATCATCGCCAACGGACTGGTGCCGGGAGCCCTCGAGATGATGGATCGGGCAATGACCCAGGCCGTCGAACGTTTCGCCCATGCCGGGTTCCCCACGGAGGCCGAGGCGCTGCTCATTGCCGAGGTAACCGGGCACCCGTCCGCAGTCGACGCGGAGGCCGACCTCATCCGCCGCGTCGGCCGGAGCCACTCAGCGACTCTGATTCGCGTGGCGGTCGAGGAGTCCGAGCGCAAGCGCATCTGGCTCGGTCGGAAGTCAGCCTTCGGCGCCATCGCCCAGATGAACCCCGACTACTACCTCCACGACACCGTGGTGCCCCGGACCCGGCTCGTGGAGGCTATCAAGCAGGTCTACGTCATAGGAAAACGGCACGGCATCCCGATGCTCAACGTGTTCCACGCCGGCGACGGGAACCTGCATCCTCTCATGACCTTCGATGCCTCCCAACCGGGCGTCCTCGACAGGGTTCACGCGGCCGGAAAGGACCTGATCGAAGCGTGCGTAGCGGTCGGGGGCTCCCTCTCCGGCGAGCATGGGATCGGGCTCGAGAAACGGGACTACATGCCGCTGATCTTCGACGATGTGGGCCTCGACGCGCAGGCCAGGGTACGGGAGGCCTTCGACCCCGAAGGGCGGCTCAATCCCGGCAAGATCCTTCCCGAGGGTTCGCGCTGCTTCGACTTCGGACGCCCACCCCCGGTGGGTGCCTGGGTGTGAACGGGTCCGCGGCCCCCTCCGACCCGCAACCGGCCCCTCCTATGCTGGTACCCGAGACCATCGAGGAGTCGGCGGCCCTGCTCTGCGAGTTGCCTCCCGAGAGCCGGGTTCGCATCATCGGCGGGGGAACCCGCCTCGGTATCGGTCACCCGTTCACGCCCGATACCACCCTCTCGACATCCGGTCTGGACCGGATCGTGGATTGGGAACCCGACGACCTTACCGTGGTAGTGGAGGCCGGAATGACGGTCGAGGAGTTGGAGTACACCCTGGGTACCAAGGGCCAGACGGCTCTCCTCCATGAGAGCCCCGGTGCGGGAACCGTCGGCGGCGCCCTCGCCACGGCCACATCGGGCTGGCGCCGCTACCGCTACGGTCCCATCACCGACCGGGTTCTGGAAGTAACCCTCGTGTCGAGCGACGGCAGGGTCGCAACGGCCGGAGGACGGCTGGTCAAGAACGTGACCGGCTACGACATTCCCCGGCTCGCCACCGGCTCACTCGGAGCCCTCGGTCTGATAGCCAGGGTCTGCTTGAAGCTCTGGCCCCTTCCCGTGGCATCCGCCACCGTGGCCGTAGAGTCGGCCGAGGAGGCAGTGTCCTGCGCCTTCCGTCCGCTGGCCGTGCTCGAGACGGAGAAGAGAACCTCGGTGTTCCTAGGGGGCACTCCCGAAGAGATCGAAGGGCAGGCCGAGGCGCTGGGAGGTTCCCCGGTCGACGGGCTCGACTGGCCCCAGCCACCTCCCGGAGAGACTCGATTCTCGGTCAGGGTACCCCCCTCGCACCTCCGGTCCATGGTCGGGCGCCTCGCGGAATGCTGGCGTTACGTGGCCCAGTTCGGAGTGGGCGAGATGGCTGTGGGCGCCGACCGTGTAGGGCACGAAACGCTGGAGGGACTGCGGGCCGAGGCAGAGTCGGTAGGCGGCGCACTGGTGCTCATCGACGCCCCGGATGATCTGAGGCAAAGGTTCGACCCGTGGGGCACTCCCCCCGCCTCCCTGGCGATACAGAGGCGGCTGGTCAACCTCTTCGATCCAGGCCGCATGCTGAATCCCGGCGTCCTGCCCGGGAGGATCTGAGTGGGCTGGGTAACGGACCACGCCCCCCACCCCGACGATCTCGCTTCGTGTGTTCAGTGCGGGTTGTGTCTCCCCAGTTGTCCCACGTTCCGGCTGACCGGGCTGGAAACCGCCTCCCCCAGGGGCCGCCTCACCGCCATGGCTGCGGTCGCGGCAGGGAGACCGGTCGACAATCGCTTCGCCGAGATAATGGGAAGTTGCCTGCAGTGCCGGGCCTGCGAGGTGGTCTGTCCGGGGTTCGTCCCGTTCGGAAAGGCTATGGAAGGGGCCAGAGCCGAGGTGGCCGCCCAGCTACCCGGGCTGGGGCGCCGGATCCGATGGCTCGTGACCGTCCGGATGCTCAGGAGCCGCGCCGTCATTCGCGTCGCCACGAGCCTCATATCCCTTGCCCAGGTGCTCCGGCTCAAAAAGCTGACCCCCCGGCCCTTCCGAGGAGCCCTGACGGGCGTGAGGCCCCTTGCGGGACGCCCGGATTCGGTCCTGGCCACCAACTGGCCCGCGGTCGGCGAGAGCCGAGGAGTGGCCGCCCTTCTGGCCGGATGTGTGATGGACCAGTGGTTCGGTGATGTGCACGCCGCGACCATCGGGTTGCTCACCCGGTCCGGATACGAGGTAATCGTCCCCCCTGCCCAGACCTGCTGCGGTGCGCTGGCCGCCCACGACGGCTGGGCCGACGCGGCCCGTGAAATGGCCGCCGCCAACATCGCTGCCCTGGAGGATGCCGACGTGGTGGTGGTGAACGCAGCCGGGTGCAGCGCCCATATGAAGGAGTACGGCCACTGGGCGAAGGACGGCGCCAGGCTTGCCGGCAAGGTGATGGACGTTACGGAGGTGGTCGCAGCTGCCATCGAGGAAGGCCGGCTTCCGCGCCTCGGGGAAACCGGGCAGACCGTCGCCGTCCAGGATCCTTGCCACTTACGACATGTCCAGCGGGTGACCGGCCAGCCACGGGCCATCCTCGCGGCCGCAGGCTTCACTGCCCTGGAGATCGACCCGGACGGTAGGTGCTGTGGAGCAGCCGGCATCTATAGCGTCCTGGAACCCGAACTCTCCTCACAACTCGGCAAGGCTAAGGCGGAGCAGATACGCGCCACGCGTTCGAAGACTGTCTCGAGTGCCAACCCCGGATGCGAGATCCAACTGCGCTCCCACCTTGCGGAGTCGGGCATGACAGCGCGGGTCGCCCATCCTGTGGAGCTCTATTGGGAAAGACTGCAGGAGAGGGACCCGCAACCCGCCGGGAGATGACGGACGCCCGATCCTCCCCACCACTTCCCCGGGCGGGACAAGCCTCGTGACAGCAGACCGGCCAAAGCCCGTGGCCTGGTGGCGGCCGGAAGGGATCCTTCCCGCCGCGGTGCGACCGGGAACCGAACCTTGGCGGTGGGCAGCCATCTGCGCGAGGTCACTCAGGGTCGTGATCGGGATCGGCCTCGCAGTCGTGGCGACAGGCTTGATAGGAATGGGAGTGGGCCTGACCCTCCACGGACTCGGCGTCCTCCGTTTGAACATCTCGCAGTCCGACGCCGAAGCCCTGGCGGTCGGAGTTGCCATGGCGATGATCGGCTGCGCGATCCTTGGGCTGGCAGTGGAGGGTGGCTTCCGGTCCCGGAGCCTGCACCCGGACACCGTCGCCTGGGAATCAACCGTGACCTGGATTCCGGCGTTGCTGATCACCCTCTGGATCGTCGAGAGGCTCGAGGGTCTGGCGACCCGGCTCCTTCCTCGCTTCTCGGATCTCTTGAACCTGGTCCCCGCCTACGTGAACGAGGTCGGGAAACAGGGCCTGGCGGCCGGCCTCGTCGGCCTGACGCTGGTCTGGGTGGCCCTCCAATTCGGAGCGCCGCGCTACCGCTTCATCGGGGAGAACGCCCCCTCACTGCTCTACGTGTGCTGGATGGGGATGGTGACCATCGGCTACTGGATGGCGGCAGCCTGACCGGAGATCGCAGTGTCAACACCACTTGAGATCTATGGACGACCATCAGCCACAACCTCCCATGTCTGGCCGATGACATCCGATCGGTGTTCGGCGACCTGGACCGCTCCGTCGACTCTTCAGGATGACCGGCGATCTCTCACTTAGCCGGCGAGTAGCAGTTCCCCCTAGTCCCGCTACATACGCTCCGGGACTTCGATGCCCAACAGGTCCAGTAGTAGCGCAAGGGTGCAGCGGTTGGCACGAACCAGCGCCAACCAGGAGGCCCTCCGCTGAGAATCGGATTCGGTGAGGATGTGGCATGCCTCGTAGAAGCGGCTGAAGTCGGAAGCCAACTCGTAGGCGTATTCGGCCAGATGGTTCGGCGCCCGTAACTCGACGGCCCGCCCCGTCACCTCCGGCAGCTGCAGCATCCGGAGCATCAGGCGTCGCTCCACCTCGGCGGCGGGCGGCAGGACCGGACCGGGAACGAGGCCTCTGCTCACCGCCTTGTCGAGGATCGATCCCATGCGTACCGCCGCCATCTGGAGATAGGGACCGGTCTTGCCCTCCAGCGAGGTGAACCGGCGGAGGTCGAAGACGTAGTTTGAGGTGCGGTTGTTGATCAGATCCCCGAACTTGAGAGCCGCTATCCCCACCTGGCGGGCGATGGTGGAACGCTCCTCCTCCGGGTAGCCCGCGGCCAGATCCGACTCCTCCAACCGGGCAATCGCCGCCTCGGTCACCATCCCTATGAGGTCCTGCAGCTTTAGAACGCCCCCGGCGCGGGTCTTGAATGGCGTCCCGTCGCGTGCGTTCATCGTGCCGAAGCGGATGTGCTCCATCCCGGCCCCGCCGGCCGCTCCGGTCCGCCGGGCCGCCCGGAACACCTGCTCGAAGTGGTAGGCCTGGCGTGCGTCCACCACGTAGAGGACTAGGTCGGCGTCCAACTCGTCCACCCTCATTGCGATGGTGGCGAGATCGGTGGTCCCGTACAGGAAGGCGCCGTGGGAGGTCTCGAGGATCAGAGGGCTGATCTCCGTCTTGTCGTCAGGCTCGGCCACCTCGACGACCACCGCCCCCTCCGAGCGCAGCGCCACGCCCGCGGCGAGTGCATCGTCGACCATCGGGCGCAACCGACACCGGACCGTGCTCTCCCCGTACCACAGGTCGAACTGCACCCCCAGGTCGGCGAAGTCCCGTTCCTGGGACTCGCGCGACACCCGGACGAAGTGCTCCCACAGAGCCTCGTATCCCGCCCGGCCCGACTGCAGGTCCCTGGTTGCCCGGCGGGCTTCGGTGGCTACGTCCTCATCCGCCCCGACCCTGGCGGCGATGGCCGGGTACCACTCCTGGAGGTCGGCGAGCGTGATCGGAGGCGGTACGGTATAGGGCCCCTCGAAGTCGCCGTCCAGGTGGGGAAGGTCCGGAAGATGCTCCCGTGCAGCCACGATCAGCATCCCCATCTGGAGCCCCCAATCACCGAAGTGGGCATCCCCCAACACGCGATGCCCCACGAAGCGGAGCAGCCGCTTGAGACTGTCCCCGATGATGGTGGCCCGAAGGTGCCCCACGTGCATGGCCTTCGCAACGTTGGGCCCGGCGTAGTCGACGATCACGTCGAGCGGCTCTGAGACCGCCGGCACCCCCAGTCTCGGGTCGTCCGCCATAGCGGACACGTACCGGGCAATCACATCATCCGTGACCGTGAGGTTGATGAACCCAGGACCGGCCAACGAAACATCGGCCAACCTGGAATCATCCCCGATCCGGCCGACCACCGAAGCGGCGATCTCCCGCGGGTTGCGGCGAGCCTGGCGCGCCGCCGCCAAGGCCCCGTTGCATTGGAACTGGCCAAGATCGGGACGGTTGGACACCAGAACCGATCCGTGGGCCGGGTCGAGACCGATGGATTCGAAGGCGCGCCCGAGCAGGAGGCTCAGGTCAGAGAGGACACTCATGTGAGGAAGGGAGGTTAGTGGTTAGTGGCTGGTGGTTAGTGGTTAGTGGGGCGACCGGGCAGCGTTGCACGTACCGAGGGCCCCTGCGACGGTCAGTTGTCGGGTGCCGGTCATCGGTCGTCGGTTGTCCGTTCACCGTCTCCAGAGGCTAAGAGGATTAGGCTTCTCGCCAATCCGAGCCAAGAGCCATGTCGTTACGAGAATCCATCGAGAAGATACGCAGATCACCTGTACCCGCCAACGAGCAGGAGACAATCACGACGATCCTGATGATCCTCCGCGATCTTGGCTGGGATCCGTTCGGGGAAGAGGTACGCCAAGAGTATCCCGTTGGTGGTGGAAGGATCGACATCGCGCTCATAGCGCCCAGTCGTGTAGTTGCGTTCATCGAGGCCAAGGCCCCGGGAGAATACCTCCACCGCCACGTAGACCAGATAGTTGGCTACGCGTTCCGCGAGGGCGCAGACATCTGTGCGCTCACGAATGGTACGGAGTGGTGGCTGTACCTTCCGCTCGAACGCCTTCCATTCGAACAACGCCGGTTCGCAGTGTTGAAGACTCGGGAAGATCCAATCGAGCAGTTAGCCGACGATCTCGAAACGTTTCTCGGCAAGCACAACCTCTTGAGCAGGCAGGCCGAGAGGCGAGCAAAGTGCGTCTTGGAGGCTAAGCGCGAAGCCGATCATCTCAAGACGAAGATCCCAGAGGTCTGGAACCAGATGGTCGCTGGACCCGACGACGATCTCGTAGAGCTAGTCGGCAAGCGAGTGTACGAGAAGACGAGTTTGCGCCCCGCGAAGGAGCAGGTCGCCGCAGCCCTTCGTGGTTCTCCCATCCCAACGGTGGTGAAGTCCAAACCAGCCAGGCCTACTCCGAAACCCACTCCTCCAACACCACCCGGTGCTGGGCGACAAAGGCCAACTGCAGTCCGTCTCTGGGGTCAACGCTATGACGTGAAGAACTGGACCGACATGCTGGTCACGGTTGCTGATGCTCTCCATGGACGGCAAGGCGCGGACTTCGACCGCGTGTTGGACTTGAGATCCTTCTGGAAACGGCTCCCGCTGGCCCGCCCGTGCCCTCCTCCGACCCGCTCCCGAGTGAGAGGCCCGATCGAATCCTGCTTTGGGGCGAGCACTATCCAGTCAAGTCTTGGAAAGACATTCTGTTCGGTGTTGCCAGCGCGCTCCACGACAGGTACGGCGATCGATTCGATCGTGTCGTAACAGACCCACCCCGAGGGCTCGGTCTACCGCGTGCCTCCTACAGTCCGGAGGGTATCGCAAGGTCCCAACCAGTTGGAACTTCCGGCTTATACATGACACGGAACTGGTCTCGCGCTCCCGCAGGGCGCGCAATCGTTGCCATGCTGGAGTTCCTTGGCCACGATATATCCGAGATCACATTCATAGCCACCGAATCGCCATAACACCTCGCCACCAGAAAGAGCACATGGCACCAGCCACGCTGCGCGGGTCGCCCACCTGGCCACCAGC
This sequence comes from bacterium, assembly GCA_028821575.1. Classification (GTDB taxonomy): domain Bacteria; phylum Actinomycetota; class Acidimicrobiia; order Spongiisociales; family Spongiisociaceae; genus JAPPFW01. The sequence goes on from JAPPFW010000043.1 coordinate 11,723, forward strand.
CACCAGCTGTTCCAAGGAGATTGGTCGGGGAGTCCAGCACCGGATATCTCCCTTGGAACTGTCGAGCGCTTGCGGTTGATGAAGGAGCGGTTGGGCAGCTGTGGTTAGGGTGGGGCGCGGTTGGTGGGGACGTGTAGCGCTTTGAGTATGGCGAGCGCGTGGGGGTCGGGGTCGGGTGGCTGGTAGCCGCAGGTTGGTCTGGGTGGTAACAATCGCCGGCGGCGGGGTGGGGATTGGGGGTCGATGCGCATGCCCCGGCGGTGTACGGCGACGTGGTGGTGCCACCAGCAGAGCGTGGTGAGGTTCTCGGCTACGTGAGTACCGCCTTGGGATCGGGGGATGACGTGGTGGACCTCCAAGCGGTAGGTGGAGGTGCATCCGTCGATGGTGCACCCATCATCTCGGGCCAGCACGGCCCGGCGGAGGGACGGTCGTACACCGGTGGTGGATCCATGCTGGACGATGTCCTGTCCGACGACTGTTATCACCTCGGTGCGGCCGACGCACCGGATGAGGTCTACGGTGTCTGGCCCCACCCTGGCTCCGGCCAGTACGGCTACGCCCTGCTCGAACTCGGATGTTTCAGCCAGTTGCTGGTTGGCGACGACCATGACTGCCGGCTCACGCCGCCTTCGGGCTGCCCGGAAACGGTCTGCGGTGGTGCGGCCGGGTTCGGGCTGCCGGTCTAATTCGTCCTGGCACAGGGTGGTGAGCGCTAGGGCTCGTCTCTGTCCCGCGTCAGGGCGGGCCTCGCCAGCGGGTACCACCGTTTCGCCTCTGCGATCAAGGCCCTGGCGGCATATGTCTGCTTCTAGTGCGCCGAGCCGCCCGTTCAGTTGCACGTGGCTGCCGTCCAAAGAAGGCTGGAGGGTCAGGTACTGGCCCTCGAATACTGCCCGCTCATCCGCCCGGCTCATCCGACGATGCGCCTGGAGAACCCGTTTGACCTCCTCCAAGTCCAGGTCCCGGCTCGCTTCGATCACCTCTTCGGATACGCCCGCTTCGGCTAGGCGGGTCTCCACCAGGATCCGCTCATAGGAAACAGCACCTTGGCGGATGCTGTCGATCTGTGTGTCAGCCAGCCGTTCGGCCAGATACACGAGGTCGCGGGCGGTGGAGCGGCGCACGTCGAGGCGTGAAGCGACCATCTCTGTGGGGTTGCGGTACCCGAACCGGGCCGCAGCACCCCGCCGCAGCATGTGCCGGACCCATCCGATCTGTCCACCGCGGGCCCGGCTGACTTTGACCTGTTCACGCACCAGGGCGGCTTCGGCTTTGGCATCCTCCACATCCCCGTGCGCGTAGGCGTCGCTGTTGACCATGCCGTGGGCACGGTCGTAGACCCGTTGACGTTCCCTCTGGTAGCGGCTGGTGAACAGATCGGAGTCGGACCGACAGGTCTGAGTACCGTTTCCGATCCGGGGTTGGACCGTGTCCTGGTCGGGGTAGTCGAGTAGGTAGTCGTACATACGTTCGTATAGTACAACCGTCCTATGACATAAACCTCCTGACACGGTCTCAAACACCGAGGAATCCAAGGAACTTTTCTCACTCTCACGCCCACCCAAACCGCATCCCATCGTCGCATATGACCACTGACCTCCTTAGGGATCACTTCTCTCGCCTCGAGGGCGAGCCTGATCATCTGTACCGGCCTTGAGACCTCGACCCTACGGACTTCGTACGTTCAAGAGCGCTTTTGGAACACTTCGGCGACAGGGATTCGGAGCTCGAAGTCCTGTTCGGCTGAACCACCCATCCGGCCCAAGCACCCAGGCACCAGCCGCCCACCAAAATCACCGGAAAGTCCTCGAACCGCTACTACCCTAAAATCCCGTCATGACTAGTTTCCTCGTGCGGGGGCCTACACGGCTGAGCGGTCACTTCGAGCCTGCGGGCAACAAGAACGCGACGCTGCCGATCATCGCCGCTTGCCTTCTGACCGAGGAACCGGTCGTCCTCCACAACGTCCCGCAGATCGGCGATGTGGAATCCCTCCTCGCGATCCTGGAGGACATGGGGGCCAGGGTCGAGCGCCTGGCGCCGAGAACGATCCGTATCACCTGCAACGGGATCACGACGTCGAACATATCGGTGGAACGGGCAACGAAGATCCGGGCGTCCATCCTGCTTGCCGGGCCCGCGGTGGCCCGATTCGGAGAAGTCGTCATCCCTCCTCCGGGCGGTGACGTGATCGGGCGAAGGCGCATCGACTCCCACGTTCGTGGCCTCGAGGGCTTGGGCGCCGACTACCGGTTCGTCGACGGACACCGTTTCCGGGCCGGAACCCTGAAGGGAGCGGTGGTCTTCCTGGACGAGCCTTCGGTGACCGCCACCGAAAACCTGATCATGGCGGCGGTTCTCGCCGAGGGATCGACCACGATCGAGAACGCGGCCTGCGAACCGCACGTGCAGGACCTGTGCGGATTCCTCAGCACGCTGGGCGCCCGCATCACCGGCATCGGCAGCAACATCCTCCGGATCGAGGGTGTTGAACGGCTCAATGGCGGTAGCTACACCATCTGCCCGGACCACATCGAGGTGGGCAGCGTGATGGTTCTGGCCGCGGTCACCCGGTCGCCGATCACGATCGGGGGAGTGAGACCGAGCATGTTCAAGCCGATCGACCTTGCCTGGCAGCGGCTGGGCATCGACTACGAGTTCCTGCCGGACGACCGGGTTCGCATGTCCGAATCCCCCGCGTTGATGGTCCGGACCGACCTGGGAGGCGCCATCCCCAAGATCGAGGACGGTCCCTGGCCTTCGTTCCCCGCCGATCTGACCTCGATCGCGCTGGTGGCCGCAACCCAGGCCGACGGATCGATAATGATCCACGAGAAGATGTTCGAGTCGAGGATGTTCTTCGTTGACCGCCTGATCGCTATGGGCGCCCGGATCGTTCTTTGCGACCCCCACCGGGCAGTGGTCGTCGGACCGACCGCCCTACGCCCCAGCACGATGGCGAGTCCGGACATCCGGGCCGGCATGGCGCTGCTGATAGCTGCACTGGTGGCGGACGGAGAGAGCCGAATCGACCACGCAGAGCAGATCGAACGTGGTTACGAGGCCATCGACCGGCGTCTGTCCGCGCTCGGGGCCGACATAGAACGCATCGACTAAGAGGCCTTCGCACCCGGTGGACCGCCTATTCGGTGCCGCGCGGGTCCCAACTGAAGAAGCGGGTGACGACTACACCGCCGAGCACCAGCCAGGCCCCCATGATCGCCAAGTTCTGCCAACCGAGTACCTGCCCCGTGTGCCACGGATGAAAGGCAGCACCGAACGGACCGGCGAAGTGCTTGAGCGGGAAGATGTCTCCGAGGACGACCAGCCATCGCGGGGCGTCGTCCAGCGGTATGAAGATTCCGGAGATGAAGGCCATGGGCAGGAAGACGCCGTTGGCCACGGCGGGCGCCGCATCGGCGTTCTTTATGAGGGAGCAAACGGCAAGCCCCAGCGCCGAGAAGGTGGCTATGCCCATCACGAAGACCAGCACCACCAGACCGATGTTGTCCCATATCATCAGGAAACCGAAGAACGCCCAACCGATCACGAACATGAGCACGACCGAAAGGACGGCGATCCACACCCCGGAGAGGATCGTTCCCGCCATGTATATCGAGGGCGGCAAGGGAGTTCCCTGCACGCGCTTCAGGATGCCCAGCTTCCGTGCGTAAGCAGTCTTGATCACCAGGTTCGAGAAGGTCGAGGACACCGCCGCGAAGACGGCCATGGACGGAGCGAAGAACTGCGAGAAGCTGTAGCCGCCGCCTATGTCGTCGCTGCCGAAGATCACGCTGAACAGCACGAGGAATATGACCGGCAGCGCCAGGGTGAAGAAGGCCGCTACGGGAGTTCTCCAGAACAGCCGGTTGGTGGTTCGGGTCTGCAACCAGACCAGTGCGAGGGGCGTCCTGGCACCGCTCACACCGGTTCCTCCTGGCTTCCCGCCTCACCTACGATCTCCAGGTATACATCCTCGAGGCTCGGTCTAGTCACTTCGAGGCCGGCCAACTCCACACCCCGACCCGTGGCCCAACCCGTGAGCCGGTACAGGAGGGCGGTCGGGTCGGCCGTACGGTAGGTTACGACCTGTCCGGCCACCTCCCGCGTCTCGCCGAGGGAGGGCAGATCCCCCGGTTCGGGAACACTGAACCGGACGGTGGTCACCGGTCGGGCGCCGCCCAGCGTCTCGGGGGTACCTTCAGCCACGATCTTCCCCCTGTTGAGTACGACGATCCGATCAGCCAGGTGCTGGGCCTCGTCGAGGTAGTGAGTCGTGAGCAGGATGGTCTTGCCGAGGTCGGTAAGCCCCTCGACCAGTTTCCAGGACTTGCGGCGAGCCGCCGGATCGAACCCCGTAGTGGGCTCGTCCAGGAAGATCAGATCGGGATCCCCCACCAGTCCGAGCGCGAGGTCGAGCCGGCGACGCTGACCCCCCGACAAGGTCTTTATGCGGGCGTCCGCCTTCTCCTCCAACCCGACCAGGGAAACCAGTTCGTCCCGTGAGCGCCGGCGGGTGTACGCGGCGCCGTACAGGTCGATGGTCTCGCGGACGGTCAGCACGGTCTCGATGCCCGTCTCCTGGAGCACGATGCCTATCCGGTCGCGGAACTCCCGCCCCCCGCTAGCCGGGTCGCAACCGAGAACCTCGATCTCCCCCCGGTCAGCGCGCCGGTAACCTTCCAGTATCTCGACCGCGGTGGTCTTGCCCGCTCCATTGGGACCCAGGAGTGCGAGTACTTCACCTTCACGTACGGAAAAACTCACCCCGTCGAGCGCCACAACCGTTCCGTAACGTTTGGCTAGGTCATTGACCGTTATAACGGAAGACATGGAAGGCAGGATAGCCCCGGCACGGGGCTGGGGGAAAAAGGGACCGGATCGGTGGCCAGGCCCGGCGTCGATCCGGGGACCTCTGCTTTTTCAGAGCAGCGCTCTACCGACTGAGCTACCTGGCCGCATAGTTACGAGGGCCGACCCGCGACGGTCGGCCCTCCTGGCGGGGACGACGGGATTTGAACCCGCGACCTCCGGCTTGACAGGCCGGCGTGAACTCCAGACTTCACCACGCCCCCGTACCGCAACCCAGGTTACCCCGCTCCTGTAAGAGAAGCCAGAGAAACCAGAGTGAGAGCAGCAGTATAGGACAGTTCGAACCGGCAGATTGCAACAGTTCCGACCGGAGGAGGCAAAACCCTCGAACCGGGAAGTGCCGTGGTGACGCCCGGGCAGGGCCCGGATCCCGGGATCACCCGGTCCGCCTCCGGAGCTCTCCCGGGTCCGATGTGTGTACTGTCCGTTCAGTCCAGCAGGGAGGCCAGGACCTCGAGCAGGACATCCACATCGCGGTCGTCGACATCGAGGTGGGTAACGATGCGACAGGAGCGCCGGTCCCGCCCGGACATGACTACACCGGCCTCCGCGGCCAATTCGAGAAGGCGGGGACCGCTGGGACCGGCCTCCTCGATACGGAAGACCACGATATTGGTCTCTACCGGTAGGACGCGCTCCACCAGCGACATCCCGGCCAGAGCCTCCCCGATCCGCGCCGCCCGGGCGTGGTCCTCCGCCAGCCGATCCACGTGATGATCCAGCGCGTAGAGTCCCATCGCAGCCAGTATTCCCGACTGGCGCATCGATCCGCCCCACTGCTGCTTCCAGCGCCATGCCCGGTCGATGAACTCCGCACTGCCGGCCAGGACGGCCCCTACCGCAGCTCCCAGTCCCTTGGTCAGATCGATCCACACGCTATCCATATCACGTGCGTGCCGGGCCGCCGGGATACCGGTGGCGACCGCCGCGTTCAGAAGGCGCGCTCCGTCCATGTGGGTGGACAGGCCGGCCTGATGGGCTACGCCGGCTACCTCGTCTATGAGTTCGACCGGCCAGATGGCTCCTCCGGCCAGGTTGGCGGTCTGCTCGATCGAGACGAGCCTCGAGCGGGGCATGTAGCGGGTCGCCGGTCGGATCGCCCGCCTCACCTGATCGGCCGAGAAACGGCCTCGGTCTCCTTCCAGCGCGTAGATCATGACGCCGGAGAGCATGGCCGGTCCGCCGGACTCGAAACCGACCACGTGGCTCGACCGGTCGCAGATCACCTCGTCACTCGGATCCGTCAGAACCTTGATGGCGATCTCGTTGCACATCGAGCCGGAAGGCAGGAGGACCGCCGCTTCCTTCCCGAGCAGTTGGGCCACGCGCCTCTCCAAGCGGATGGTCGTCGGGTCCTCGAAACGCTGCTCGTCGCCCACCTCTGCGTCCATGACCGTGGCAAGCATCGACCTCGTGGGTTTGGTCTGCGTATCGGAGTAGAAGTTGTGCATCAGTGCGGTCTCCTCATGCCCTGACGACCACCTGCCCGCGTTCCGGGCCGACCGAAACCCAGTTGACCGGGATTCCCACCTGGTCCTCGATGAACTCGATATACCGGCGGGCTTGGAGGGGCAACTCGCCGAAATCCCGTGCTGTCGTTATGTCATCGCGCCAGCCCGGCAGCTCGGTGTAGAGCGGGCGGCAGTTGTATAGGACCCGTTGCTGGCGGGGAAACTCTGTGTAGGTGTCGCCGGCCGCCGTGTAGCCGGTGGCCACCTTGATCGTGTCGAATCCGGAGAGGATGTCGAGTTTGGTGATGAACAGTTCGGTCAGGGAATTCACGCGCCGGGCATAGCGGAGGGCCACGAGGTCGAGCCAACCACACCGTCGCCGCCGACCCGTGACCGTACCGAACTCGTTCCCCACCTCGACCATCCGGTCACCTGCCTCGTCGAAGAGCTCAGTAGGGAACGGGCCACTCCCGACTCGGGAGATGTAGGCCTTCGCAACCCCGACCACCCTGTCGATCGCCTTGGGACCTATCCCCGACCCTATCGCCGCTCCCCCTGCGGTGGGGTTCGAGGAGGTCACGAACGGGTACGTACCGTGATCGATGTCGAGCAAGGTCCCCTGCGCACCCTCGAACAACACCGTCCTGCCGCGTTGCAGCGCATCCCAGATGAGATGTGAGGTGTCCTCGACGAGTGGCAGGAGGGAGTCCGCATATCCGAGGTAATCCGAGACGATCCCCTCCGAGCCCATGGGGAGCTGGTTGTAAACGCGGGTGAGGATCTTGTTCTTCTCCGACAGAACCGCCTCCAGCTTGTCACGAAAGATGTCCGGATCGAAGAGATCCTGTACGCGGATTCCTGAGCGCGCGTACTTGTCCGTGTAGGCAGGACCGATGCCTCGTTTGGTCGTACCGATCCGGTTGCGCCCCAGGTAGCGCTCCATCACCAGGTCCAGTTTGCGGTGATAGGGCATGATCAGATGGGCGTTGCCCGACAGGCGCAGGCGGGAAGGATCGACACCTCTGCCCCGGAGCATGGCGATCTCCCCGAGAAGGACTTGAAGATCGATCACGACGCCCGAGGCGATCACCGGGACCACGCTCGGGTACATCACTCCCGATGGCACCAGGGAGAGAGCAAACCGCTCGGCGCCGATGACTATGGTGTGGCCGGCATTGTTCCCCCCCTGGTAGCGAACCACGTAGTCGGCCCGGCGGGCGAACAGGTCGGTTACCCGACCCTTGCCCTCGTCGCCCCACTGAGCACCGACCACAACCGTCGCGGGAATCGTCTACCTGCCCATTTCTGCCGGGAACCGGGCTGCGCCCGGTCTCATGGACCGCTGCCAACGTCGATGATGCTCGCCATAACCTGCTTCCCCACCTTACAAGTGACCGACCGGCCGGCCGGATAGGTGGGAGCATAGGTAGTGAGGAGCGGCAAGGCACAACGATCGCCGCTCGATGAACCAACGCAGACAGGCCCAGGAGGGATTCATGTCCCGGATCCGAATCGACGCGGAAGAGAGACGCAGACGCCTCGGAGTCCGCCACCACCTCCATCCGGATCACAAGGCGGTGTCGGTGCCCGAAGCAGCCGGGCACCAGGTGGGCCTACACTCCAGCGACCCTGCCACCGTGTTCCTATCCGCGTGGGCCCGGGTGGCGGACTCGACAGTCGCAGGCATCGAGAGCTGCCTCTACGGCCCTCGCCCTTCCCTACATCGCGTGCTCGGCATGCGACGGACGTTGTTCGCGGTGCCGAGCGACCTCGTTCCGTTCCTCCACCACGGCTGCGCTCGGCGCCTCGCGCCCGCCGAGCGGAAGAGGCTCATCGGTTACTTGCGGAAACAGGACATCGCTGCTCAAGCGGAACAGTGGCTCGATCGGGTGGCGGATGCCACCGTGGCCGCCATTGCCGAGCAGGGAGAAGCCGCGGCGGTGGAGTTGCGCGACCGTGTGCCGGAACTACGCCTCACCCTCACGTTCGGGGAGGGAAAGAAGTGGGGTGGCCGAGTCGGTGTCTCGACCCGGGTTCTCTTTCTGCTGGCGACGGAAGGACGGATCGTCCGCGGGCGCCCCAGGGGATCATGGATCAGCGGCCAGTACCGATGGTCGGTGACCGAAGACCGCATACCGGGTGGAATACCTCATCTCGATGGCGTCACAGCCCGTTCTCGACTGTTGGGACGGTGGCTGACGACCTACGGACCGGGAACCGAGGCCGACCTGCGATGGTGGACGGGTTGGCCCCTCCGCGACGTCCGGAAGGCACTGGGATCCCTGGAAACCACCGAGGTCGAGGTCGACACCGGGCCGGCCTTCATGCTTAGCCAGGATCTCGCTGCCACCCCACCACAGGAGCCGTGGGCCAACCTGCTCCCCTCCCTCGACTCGACGGTGATGGGCTGGCGCGACCGCGGTTGGTATCTCGGAACACATTCGAGACAGTTGTTCGATCGAAACGGCAACGCCGGTCCGACAGTCTGGTGGAACGGAAGAGTCGTGGGAGGCTGGGCACACACGGCGGGAGGCGCCGTAGCCTACCGGCTGCTGGAGGACATCGGCTCGGAGGGAGAAGTACTTGTGGGGGAATTGGCTTCCGAACTCGAGGAGTGGATCGGTCACACCCGGGTTACTCCCCGATTCCGCACGCCACTCGACAAGGAACTGGTGGCTGGTGGCTAGGTGCGAGATGCCCCGCTGACCACTGACCACCAACTACTCGAAGGTGGCCCGGTAGGCATCCTCACGGATCAGGCTCCAGATAGCGTTCTCGAGTTCCGCAGCTCGCGGCATCCCTCGGGTTCCTTCGTTGCGAGGTCTCGGCAACCCGATCTCCACGATCTCCTTCAGACGGCCGGGAGACCTGCTCATGACACCCACCCGATCGGACAGGAACACCGCCTCGTCGATGGCATGGGTGACGTAGATGATCGTCTTTCGGTCGCCGGGCCTCCGCTCCTGGCCCCAGATCCGGAGCAACTCCTCCTGGAGGATGCGGCGGGTCTGGGCGTCGAGAGCCGCCAGCGGCTCGTCCATTAGTAGGACCTCGGGGTCACAGGCGAGGAGCCGCGCCAGCGCGCATCGCTGCCGCATCCCGCCGGACAACTCGTGCGGGTACTTGCCCTCTGAACCGGTGAGCCCGACCAGATCGATGTGGTGCTGAACGATCCGGGCCCGCTCGGCGGCCTTCTCACGGCTCGGACCGTGCTTGAGCCCGAACTCGATGTTGCCCCGCACGGTCTTCCAGGGAAACAGGGCATACTCCTGGAAGAGCATCCCCCGCTCGGCGCTGGTCGTGTCGATCACTTCCCCGTTCATAGTGATGGTCCCAGACGACGGCGCCTCGAATCCGGCGATCATCCCCAGCACGGTGCTCTTGCCGCATCCCGAGGGTCCCACCAGCGTGAAGAACTCACCGCGGCGCACGTCGACGGTGAAATCCTCGACGGCTTCGACGGTCTGGCGCGACCGCTCGACCCAGAAGCTCTTCGACACGTCGGAAAGCACGAGGACTGGATCCGCGGCGCTCACAGGCGGGCCCACGGCATTGCCCTCCGCCCGATGTATCTGAGTAACCGGTCTGTCAGGTACGCCACCACCCCCACCGAGATGATCGCCACGACTATCAGGTCAGGGCTCACGCTGTTGTCATACAGGTAGAACATCATGAACCCGATGCCGCCTCCGGCGCCGAACCGCGCTCCCCCCTCGGCCGTCGGGAGGGCCTTGAAACCCACCGTCAACTCGGCCGCGACGATCGCTCCCCAGGCCAGACCCATGGCGATCCTGATCCCGACGTACACGCTGGGCAGGGCACCCGGAAGGAGCACCGTCCTGAGAAGCTGCCGCCCCTTGAGACCCATGGTGCGCGCCGCTTTCACGAGCAGGCGATCCACCTCTTTCACACCCGCAATCGTATTGAGAACGATCGGGAAGAGGGCCCCGTACGCAACTATGAAGACCGCCGCCGTCCCGCGGGGGCCGAACCAGACGATCGCCAGCGGCACCAGCGCCACGGGAGCGATCATCCTGAATGTCTGGACCACGGGATCCGCGTTCCGCTCCAGCCATGGCGACATACCCATCGACAGGCCGAGTGGGACCCCTACCGCAAGGGCGATGAGAAACCCCGATAGAACCCGGCGGATACTGATCCATATCGCCAGCGCCAGGTCGCCGCTCCGAACCAGGTCGAGCGCACCCTCCAACACGACCGAAGGAACCGGGACGTTGCTGTCGGCGGCTAGGTTGCCGGCCCAGAGTTGCCAGATGGCCACGACCAAGACGGGGATGGCGACCGACCGGGCGGCGGTCAGGAGACGGGCGCCAGACCTGGTCATCTCAGGCCTTCCATGGGGTGAGCCGCCGCTGCAGGAGGCGCAGCAGGAGGTCGGTCAGGTAGCCGGAGAAGGCCACGACCGCGATCACCGCGATCATGTCCGCGGTTCTGAGGGTCGCACCGAAGAAGAGGATCGAGAAACCGAGCCCGTTGGGCGAGCCGATGAGCTCGGAGGCGATCAGGGCCATCCAGGCCCCACCCATCGCCAGCCGCGCCCCGGTCAAGACGGATGGCAGGGCATCCGGTAGCACGACCCGACGGACGATCACCCGCGCGCTTACACCCATGGTGCTGGCCGCCCGGATGAGGAGCGGATCCGCGCCCCGAACCCCTCCGATGGTGTTGAGGAGGAAGGGGAACAGGGCGACGTAGAAGATCACGAAGTAGGGAAGTGTCGACGAGATGCCGATCACGGCCAGCCAGAGCGGTATCCAGGCGAGCGCCGATATCGGCCGCAGCAGCTCGACGACCGGGTCGAGGAACTCGTTTGCGATCCGGTTCAGTCCCATCGTGACTCCCAACGTGACGGCGGCGAGAGCCGCCGCCCCATAGGCGGTCAGGAGACGTTGGGCGCTGAGCAGGTAGTCCTCGATGAAGTCACCGCCCGCCCAGAGCCGATACATGCTGCGCGCCACCCGGTCGGGTGCAGGGAGCAGGACATGGTTGCCGATCCACAGGGCCAGCAGATGCCAGACCAGCAACACCGCGGCGATGGACCGGATGTAACGGAGCGTCGCTCTAATGTTGCCCGACAGGAACCGGTCCCGCCTGCGTAAGCGGACAGGAATGGTCGCCTTACGTGGCAGCACCGCCGAAGCGCTGTCACCGGTAGCGAAGATATCGTGTCGATCTGCCACGTGACGCCCTAGATCATGGACATTCCCGGCGGGGGATGATGAAGCGCATCCCCCGCCGGATCAGTCAAGGCTGTCCATCGCAAAGACGGTCAGACTATGGGGCGGTCCAACTACCCGTCTCCCATGCCGGAGGTCCCCGCCGATCAACCGTTACATCGGCGAACACATCCGCGCCGGGTACACCGCCGGCGGCGTCGTAGGCCATCTTGGCCACACCACCACCCTTCGCCATGCTGGCCATCATGGCATCCCACGTGACGGGCCCGGAGAGGGATCCCGCCGCAAGCAGAATGTCACCTTGGAGCAGCATCACCTCTGCCTCGCCCTCCGTGAGCCAGGCCCAGCCCCTCAGCAGCAGCAGTTCCTCCGACACGATTGGAGCCGCGACGTGTGGCAGGAGGCGCCAGTCGGCGGAGGAGAGGGAAGCCACGTTGGCCGGAGTCCGCATCTGGAGGTCCTCGATGGCCCGCTGCGTGGCCAGCAGGTACGCGGCCACCGCTCCCGGATGGTCCTCGATGATCCCGTCCCGGGCGACCGTGATGGCACGGTGGCTGACGAAGCCGTCCGGCCAGAAGGGAGAGTTCTCGGCCTCCGGAATCAGGATGCCTGCACCCGAACCCAGGGGTCCTTCGTAATGGTCTTCCGTGTAGCCGTACGAGTTGTAGATGGCGGTGACGCCCAGATCCTCCCTAGCCGACAACCACGAAGGCACGGTCACGATCGACGCGTCCATCCCCTCGGCGACGGTTGCGAGCGGAGCGATCCCGCTGACGTTCACCAACTCGATACCTATCTCCTCCGCATCGGCCGTCCCGAATATCGGTTCGAGCATTGCGGCGAGGGCGTCCACCAACCCGGTACCGAAGATCGTTCCCACCTTCCTGCCGACCAGATCCTGCGGGTTCCGTATATCGGAGTCGCCGCGCACCGCGATGAGGAACTTGAAGTGTCCCTCGGCCACGGCTATCGGGGTGACCGGCTGCTCCTCGACGACGAGGGCGATGTAAGCCGCCGACCCCATCGGGCCGATGTCCAGGTCACCGGAGAGCAACGACTGGGCAGTTGCCACCGCGTTGGCCATGTTGAGCCACTCCACATCGAGGTCGTAGCCGAACTCGAGGCCTGCCTCCTCGACGAGATCCTCGTTGATCATGAACTGGGTCAGGAAGGCAGCACCCGCTCCTGCCGGGAAGCGGCCGAGGCGGAGCGTGAGCGGCGTCAGTGGCGCTTCGGTGGTCACCGGCGCCTGGGTCGTCGCAGGAGCTTGAGTCGTGGCAGGAGCCTGGGTCGTGGCAGGAGCCTGGGTCGTAGCAGGTGCCTGGGTCGTAGCAGGTGCCTGGGTGGTCTCGGCAGTCTCTTCGTCACCGCATGCTGCCGCCACCAGGCTGAACACGAGTAGCAACCCGATACCCGTCAGTAGGCGACGTCTGGTCCTCCTCCTGGTCATGGCAGATCCTCCTTCAGGCTCTCGGCGGAGTGTATAGGTGGCTGTTTTGACTGGTCAAATGATTTGACTAATTATCATTTCGGTCGTCTACCGGACCGGTCCGTGCGCCCCGACGTCGGGGACTAGTGCAATGAGACGAAGGCTGGCCCGCGATCCGTCGGAGAGCCCGGACGACACGCCGAGGGCGTATCCGTTGGCGCCGGGAGCGACCGGCGGTCGCGGCGTGGATTTCACGGAATCCGCCGTCCACCTCCTACAATGCGAATCCCCCCACAGACAGGCCCGATGTCAAAACGCGGAAAGCACAACGGAGCACGTCAACCGAGCGGCGTGAACGCGGTCCGAGTTCTGGAGCTGCTCGTCGACTATCCGGAAGGGCTCGGCATCAGTGAGGTCGCCCAGCACCTCGAGATGGATGCGGCCCAGGCCCATCGCTTGGCCAACGGCCTGCGCGCCGCTCAGTACATCTCCAAGACAACCTCCCGCCCACCTCGCTACGTGGTCACGTCGAAGGTGCTGAGCCTGGCGGCCCGGATGCTCGACCGAACGGACCTGCTGCGGGCAAGCCGGCCGGTGATGCTGCGGCTACGCGACGATTCGGGGGAGACCGTGCACCTGGCGGCGATCTCCGAGGACCGGCCCGTCTGCGTGGCGCGTGAACTGTCCCACAAGCGGCTTTCGGTTCTGACCCGGCTCGGGGATGTGTGGCCTCGCAGGGAGACCGCCATGGGCTGGGTTGCCCTGGCCTTCGGGCCTCCGGAAGAAGAGGAACAGAAACTGGACGACGACCTCCGATGCCGGATCGAAGAGGCCCGCCGGAAGGGCTACGCCGTGGATCGAGAGGTCTACGTCAAGAGCGTGGTCGGTGTGGCGGCCCCCGTGTTCGACTTCCACCGCCAGCTGGTCGGGGCGCTGGCCGTAGCCGGTCCCAGCGACCGCGTTCCCGACGATGACCTGGAGCCGCTGGCCAAGCTGGTCCTCGAAGGCGCGAAGGAGATATCCGGGTCCCTGGGATGCGGGGCTATCGACGCCCTCTACCACCCGGCCTGACCCCGTTACCCGTTACCCATGCTCCAGCTACCGGCTCGGGGCCCCATCAGTCAAGTCTCGCCAACTAGGCCACTGACCACTAACCCTGATTCACTCATACTGGATTCCCACTGGGATTGCCCCAGTTTGTTGGGGGGT
>JAPPFW010000001.1 GCA_028821575.1 bacterium
TTCATCACCCTCGCCCTCATCCACGACACCCTCAGAAGCGTGAACACGCCCTAGTGACACACCGAGAATCGAGGCAAATGCCTTTTTGACCTCGGCCTCGGACATGCGGAACAATCTCTGGATTTCATCGTTGCTCGCGGCAGTCATCATGTCGGAATCCGTGAGGCGGAACTGGTCGACGTAGGAATAGTGAAGCTCGGACCGATGCCCTGCAGAGAGGAGCCCCGACTCGCTTCCAGATGGAACGAAGTATGGGAAGCCGATGAGTAGCGGACGTACCTCAACACTTAGCTGTTCTTCATTCACAGCGGTGGCAATCCCCGCAACATAGACATGGCGCTGGCGTGAGAGGTTGTCACGCGGTGAGGTGGCCTCGAACCTGGCAGGGTCGAAGAACCCCGTAACATTTAGTTTCACCCCATCGTCAACGCCGATGTTGTAGTGAAACCTACACCGCTCGCGGGATCCGTCTAAAAGATACTTAAAGTACATCGCTGATCGTAGTCGTACTATCTGGTGGCGAACGGAGCCGAGTTCACCCTTTATCGCGGCTACGCGAAGATCAACCACTCGCCGGCTCAGGAGCTCCTCGGTGATGTTGTCGGCCAAACGGCCGAGTGGCAGATCCTGGTCGACGCCGAGCGATTGACTCGCCAAAGTTCGATTCACGAACTGGGGATCTACGTGAAAGTCCAGCGAGATCGCGTTCGATGGGTTCTGATCGACTTCTGTCACCAGACCAGTATGGCAAGTGGCACCGCCTGTTGGGAGTTCTCCGGTGACTGCGGTGTCGTCTTCATCCCGATGGTCGTACGAGTTCTTCCGTCAACGGGGCGACGGCTACTTCGTGGCAGGCGGTCACCGGGGGATGGGCCAAGACGGCGGCGGTGCGGTAGCCAGCGGTAGCCCTTGAGGGGATCACCTTGACGAGCCACAGCATTCCTACAGGCTTGCTGCGTGTGTTGACGAATCTTCCTGACAGCCTGGCTTGCCCACCGGACCCTGCGAGGATCAGTCCACGATGAGTGTCTCTTTCGACAACAACTCTCCCGCCCGGTTGGCTGGCGGAGCCATCGATCCAGAGCGACCCTCCCACCGAGTCCAGCACCTCAGGGTGGGCTCAGAAGACATTGAGAGCCAGCGGCAGCGGCTCGGAAGGTCCTGAACCCTCCGTCTCCTAGCCGGATGGGTGGGAGACAGTTGAGTTGTCGAATCGTAGCCGCGGCAGACAACGCGGGGTACCCGCTCCCATCACGGCGATGTATTGAGAAGCTTTATGGCCTCCTTGAGCGCGTCACCCACAGTGGCCAGCCCCTCAGGGGCACCATGAGAGTCGGTTGTGATTACCCAGTCATGTTCAATGAGTTCCCCCGCCGCGGCGGCCAGCGGGGTAGAGGCAGGCAGCCACCGCCTCGGGTCCTCGCTCGACTCCAGTAAGTCCTTGACCGGATTGTCACCGAACTCGAAGAGTAGCGCTGCTGCGATCATCCTACGGGTTACGATCATCCACCTGTCTTCGCTGAGAGGATCGACGACCAACACCTGATCAACGTTGTACTGGTCCATGAATCTGATCGTGTCACTGACCGAGTTAGAAGCGTCGACCCCAAAAACCTTGCCGTGGGGCTTGTGGATGTCCCGTAACGTGATCTCTTTCCCACTGCGGCCACGCAGCGTCATACGATCATCCTCCTTCAACTGAGCACTGAAGCATCGAAGATGCTACCAAACGGCAACACACCTTGGATATCCGGCGTGCGTGGTTGTCGCCGAGAAGGTACACAGCTAGAACGGCTTCACCTGCCGCCGACCCGGTGACGCTGCCAAGTCGTTGGTGTCGGCTAAACGCCTGAGGACCGAGCTTGAGTTCGACGGGGTCGGTGGGCCCACCTGGATTTGAACCAGGGACCTCATCCTTATCAGGGATGCGCTCTAACCAACCTGAGCTATGGGCCCGTAGAGCCGGATATTACACCGTCGCCAGCACCACCCGGGCGGTCCGGTTAGCGGGCGATCCAGGCTTCGGCGATCTGCTCCACGTACTCCAGCACCTCGGCCCGCGGTGCAGTGGGCAGGCACACCACGACCCGGTCACAGCCGATCTCGGCCATCTCCTCGATCCGGTGAGCCGCCGTGTAGTCGAGGTAGACGCTGATCTCCAGCGGTCCCCTTCCGCGGGTGGCCGCGGCGGCCTGGACCTCGGCGATCTCGGCGGAGGTCACCCGGTACATCCCCAGGGGGATCCACCCGTCCGCCAACGACGCCAGGTCGGCCTTGGTACCGGGACCCAGAGCTGCCCCGATATGGACTGGGGGATGGGGTCTCTGGATCGGCTTGGGTCCTTGGCGGCTGGGCAACAGGTGGATGCGGTCCCCCGTGAACTCGGTTGTCTCCGTGGTCCACAGCGCCTTGACCACCCGGAGCTTCTCCCTGGTGATCGCCCGCCGCCGGTCAAAGGGGATGCCGTGGCTTTCGTACTCCCGCCGGAGCCAGCCGTAGCCGATCCCGAACAGGAACCGGCCACCCGAGAGGCGGTCGAGGGTGGCGGCGGCCTTGGCCGTCCAGATCGGGTCGCGGATGCCGAGGAGGGTGATCCCGGTGCCGAGCAGGATCCGGCTCGTGGCGGAGGCGACCGCGGCCAGGGAGGTGAATGCGTCGTAGAGGACCTCGTACTTCTCGGGCAGCCGGCGGTCGCCGAGTTCTCGCTGCTGGGCCAGCGGCATGTGTGAGTGCTCCGGTAGCCACAGGGACTCAAAACCGCGCGCTTCGAGTTCGACGCCCAACTCGGCGGGCTGGATCGACTCGGCCGTGAAGAAGATTGAAGCGCCTATCCGCATGGGTCCGCTCACGCTCTACGCAGCCTGGCTCGCCCCTGCTCGACCCCACGACGTTCCACGGCGAACAGCTGCTGCAGGTCCTGGCGGAGGTCGAAGTTGACGCCTACCCGGACGGCCCAGTCGCTCCACTCCCCGGCCAACCGCCTGACGCGCTGCTTCTCGTGGTCGGCAAGGTCGGTACTCTCGGTACGGTCATCATCGATCTGGTACAGCTCCCAGCGCTCTTCCTCCCCGCTGACGAGCTTCCACGGGCCCTGCCTGATCGCTCGGTATCCCTCGTGCTCGAAGAACAGTGACCCCGGACGTTCCCATCCGGGATTTCGGAAGGCGGGCGCCAGGCTGTGGCCTTCTAAGGGGGTGATGTCGCTGCCCCGGAAGCGGGCCGGGTACGCGGCCCCCGCCACCTCCAGGCAGGTGGGCATGATATCCACGAGGTGGGCCGGGGTGCGCACCACCCCGGGTACAGGGATGCCGTCCGGCCAGTGAACGATGAGCGGGGTGGAGATGCCACCCTCGTGCACCCACCCCTTGAAGCGGCGGAACGGGGTATTGGAGGCGTTCGCCCAGCAGATGTCGTAGCTCTGGAAGGTTTCCGGTCCGCCCGGGACGACGTCCGGCGTGTTGCCGTAGCGCATCGGCCGGCCGTCGGGCGTGGTGTCTGCTATCCATCCGGGCCGGAGAGGACCGTCCTCGGCCAGGAACTCCGCCGCTCCGCCGTTGTCGGACAGGAAGATGATGACGGTGTTGTCCAACTGGTCCCGCTCGCGCAGGGTCTGCAGCAGCCTTGCCACCCCTTGATCCATGCGGTCGATCTGGGCGGCGTAGACCGCCATCCGGTACGCCTCCCACTCCGGGTAGGTGGACTCCTCCCATGGGAAGGCGGTCGGATCGCGGGGGCTGATGGGCCAGCGGGTGTCGACAAGACCTCTCTCCTTGAGTTCCTCGTGGCGGGCCGTTCGGATCGAGTCCCATCCGCCCCGGTAGTGGTTCTCGTAACGGGCGATGTCCTCGCCGTGGGCGTGCAGAGGCCAGTGGGGAGCGGTGTAGGACAGGTACAGGAAGAAGGGAGCCCCGTCGTCCATGGCTTCGTTGACCATTCGCACCGCGTGGTCGGTTATCCGATCCGTGTAGTACCAGTCGGGCTCGGTCTGGTCGAGTAGTTCCTCGTTGCGCATCAGGTAGGTGGGCTTGTAGTACGAGCCCGCCCCGCCGATGGTCCCGAAGAAGTCGTCGAACCCTCGCTCCGTGGGCAGGGGAAAGCCCGGCCGTTCGTCGGGCCAACTGTCCCGCTCGGCCATGTTCCGTTGGCGCGCCACGTGCCACTTTCCCGACATCATCGTGCGGTAACCCGACGCCTGCAGCACCTCGGCGGTGGTGACGGAGGAGTCGTTCAGGTAACCCTGGTAGGCGGGGTTGGTGTCCGACATCGTGTACGTCATGTGACCGATGCCCGCCTGGTGCGGGTGCAGGCCCGTCAGCAGGGCAGCCCTCGACGGGCAGCAGCGGGCCGAGTTGTACATCTGGGTGAAACGCATCCCGCCCTCGGCAAGCGAGTCGATCGCCGGTGTGGATATCTCCGATCCGTAACACCCGAGATCCGAAAACCCGAGGTCGTCGGCCAGGATCACGACGATGTTGGGTCGGCTACTCACGGCAGAGCCAGTGGTGGCCAGTGGCCCGTGGCCAGGCCATCTAATCCCGTGTTTCGACACTCACTGACCACAAGCCACAAGCCACAAGCCACAAGCCACTAACTCAGGTGATCCCGCCAGGAAAACCGGGGCCGGTATCCGATGAGTTCCCGCGCTGCCCGAATGGACACCAGCGTCTCGTACCCGACCAAGGGTCGCCGAAGCGGGACGTCCCCGAAAGCCACGGCCGCCAACTCTGAGGAAGGGATGTCCATGCACGTATCGGCGGAGCCGATGTTGATGACATGCGCACCCCGAAGGGGCGCTTCGATAGCCGCGGCGCACGCCGCCGCCACGTCTCGCACGTCGACGTAGACAAAGGCGTTGAACCGTCTTGACAGAGGATTCTCCTGCCACTCGGGTACTACTCCCCACCCTCCCTCGTGAATCATCCAGGCGAGACGTAACCCGACCACTTCCAGACCTCGAGTTTCCGAGAAGTAAGGGCCGATCTGCTCGCCCACGTGTTTCGAGAGGGCGTACGTTCCTCGGGGCCGGGCGGGAAGGGACTCGCTGATGGGCAAGTACTCGGGAAGGTTGTCAGGTCCCCAAGGGTTTCCGGTCACGGCCTGCGTCGAAGCCCAGACGACCCGCCTGACGCCCGCTATGGCGGCCGCCTCGAACACGTTGAACGTGGTCCGCACGTTCGTGTTGAAGGTGACGCCGGGTGTCCGGACGCCTTGGGCCCAGACCCCCGCCAGGTGCAGCACGGCGTCGGCGCCTCGGAAGGCCTCAACCGCCTCTCCGAGATCGGCGAGGTCGACGAAGAGGTGCGAACCAATGTGCGAACCCGCATCGCCCCCACGAGGCGCAACGAGGTCCACCGTAAGCACGTCGGCTCCGGCGGACCGCAGATGGGCGGCGATCACGGTCCCCGACCGGCCCGCTCCTCCCGTGACCACAACCCTCAACGGCTTACCTCCTCATGTCTGTTCGCTGCCGGTGGACAGGTTCCTGAAGGCTCGTACCGTATTCCGGACGGCTCGCTCGACCGGTATCCGCTCGATGCTCGACGCGCCGACGAACCCCACCGCCGTGGTGAGCGGCAGCGCCTCCCGAACATCGTCGGGTGTGGCCAACCGCCCCCCGTGGAGGAGCGGGATGACATCCGGGCGCTCCGCGACCGCGGCGTCGATCAGCGACTGGGCGTACGCGCACACCGCTTCGATGGATCGGTCGTCCGAGTATCCGACGCGGCCCCCGGTGGTGGGCCCCGAGTGGGTGACCACGCAGTCGGCGCCGGCGGACGCCATTGCGGCCGCGTCATCGGCACTGGCGACGTAAGCCATGGTGAACATGTCGCGGCTCCGGGCCAGACGGATCGCCTCGACCTCGCGCCTGAACCCGTATCCCACCATCCGGGCCCGTCGGCGCTGGTCCGCCATGTTGGTGAGCGTCGGGAAGTTGATCACCCCGCTGAATCCGGCCGACTCGAACCGGTCCAGCAAACGGCCGAGATCCCTGCGGGTGGGATCGTTGGCTTCGATGCCTCCGATGACGGGCGTGTCGGACACCACGTTGAGTATCTCGGAAGACATCGCCAGGGTGTCCCGGTTCGAATCCCCGAACCGCCAGGTGGGCAGACCCATCAGGCGGGACCGTCCCGTGCTGTAGACCACTATCAGATCAGCGCCGCCCTCCTCGGCGGACCGAGCGATTATCCCGGCGCTGCATCCGGCGGCCAGCACCGCTTGGCCGATGGAGATGCGCCGGCGCAGGGACTCCAGGATGGCTTGTCGTGTCAAGTCAGTTCCTCCCCCGTGGGGCTGTCTCCAGGCAAGCCTATTCCCGACGACATGTGGGATCTCTGGCGCACCGGTGCCGATCACCTACCTCTCGGCAACCGGCACCGGGCATGCCCAGGATCAGGTCGTCAACTCTCTTCCGGTGCTCACGAATCGAGCAGGTTCGCGTAGTACTCGCCGAGCAGCGTGGCGCCGTCCTCGACGAGCTTCCGTTGCGCCTCCTCCCGCGTCATGTTGCCGGTCAGCAGTTCTGCTTGGACGTCCTGCTGGAGGACTCTGAACGAGAAGGGCGGCGGGCCCAGATTGCCTTGCTCGGTCATCGGCAACTCCGACAGTGCGTACGGGAGGATCTCCCATGCTGCTGCCATCGGCGGCGAGCCGTCGAGGAAGGCCGCATACTCGGCGGAGTCCCCGACGCTCAACCTGCTCGGCAGGTTTCCTGACGTGGCTGCCCAGTAGGCCTGGCTCTCCGGACTGGACAGGAACTTGACGAACTCCCACGTTGCCCTGTTCTCCGCCTCGGTCGTGTTGAAGGCGACCGCATTGGGACCGAAAAGCACCGTGAGCGGATCCGAACCCGGGTTCTCCTGGGGAAGCGCCCCGACACTCCAGTTGAAGGCACCGGCTACGCCCTCCTCGACAAACGGTATCCATCGACTCGAAGTAACGATGTACGCCACCTGCTGGGAGGCGAAGTCACTCAGGTTGGCTACGGCTTCGTCGGCTCTGCCGACGGTGGGGAAGCCGTAACCCTTCTCGATGAGCGTCGCGAACAGATCGAGAGCCTTGGTCCACGGTTCCTCGCCGTAGCGAGTTGCCCGGGTTTCCATATCGATGGTGGGGAACCCCCCGTAGGTGAACCCTGTGGCATTCCAGGTGGAGGCATCCACCTGGATGGAATAGCAACTCTTGTTGAGTTCGGTCAGGATCACCTCGCACTGGGAGAGGAACTCATCCCAGGTCTCGGCGGGTCCGTCGAACCCCAGGCCGGACAGCATGTCCTGGTTGTAGAACAGGACGGCGATCGCCACTGTCCACGGGAAGCTCAGCATCCGGCCGCCCTCGGTCAGGTAGGTGTTCCGTGCGATCTCGACCGGCAGGAAGTCAGCCACATCGACCCCGATCTGCGGATCGTTGACATAATCCGTCAGGTCGAGGAGCACCCCGCCCCTATGCCACCTGACTGTGCCGTCCTCGAACGCAACCGTCAGGTTCGGGAGGTCGTTGGCTTCGATTGCACCGGCGATCTTCTGCGAGGTCGGGTAGTAACCCCCGGTGAACTGTGCCTCCACATCTATCTGCGGATACTTGGCCTCGAACCTGGCGACCAGTTCGTTCATGGCCTCTTCCAGCGGCCCGCTGTAGACGTGCCAGAACTGGATGGTGGCGGGTTCCAACTGCGCGAGCGTGGTGGTTGTCTCCTCCATCGCCGCCTCGGTGGTAGCCGGCGCAGCCTCGGTCGTGGGCGTCTCCTCCATCGCCGCCCCGGTGGTAGCCGGCGCAGCCTCGGTCGTGGGCGTCTCCTCCATCGCCTGGGTCGTCGCAGGCGCCGCAGTCGTAGCGGGCGCGGCGGCCGTGGTGGCGGCCGGCTCGTCTTCGCCGCAAGCTGCGGCAATCATGGCCAAGACCACGAACAACGCTCCGAGGATCATGGTCTTTGGTCGGGTGTGACTTGCTTGCATAGCTACTCTCCTCGCTCGCTCTACCGTTTCGTCCGCCGATCTGCAGGTCACCACGCGGTGTGTGCTACTTGAGGCCGCCCTGGGTTACTCCCTCTATGACGAACCTCTGACCAACAAAAAACAGAATACCCACAGGCAATATGCCGATGACGGCCGCAGCCATCAACATGTTGATGAAAACGGCGCCCTCCGTCTGGAAGGAGACCAGGCCCAGTTGCACGACTCGCAACTCCGCATCGGCGGTGACGAAGAGCGGCCACAGGAGGGCGTTCCAGGACCAGATGAAGGTGATGAGAAAGACGGTCACGGCTGCCGCCCGGACCAGGGGTAGCCCGATCGACCAGAAGGCCCTGACCTCCGAACTGCCGTCCACGTACGCCGAGTCGAACAGGTCGTCGGGGATTCCCAGGAACTCCTGGCGGAACATGAACACCGCGAACGCCCCGGCCACCCAGGGCACGATCAGGGCGGTGTAGGTGTTGTACCAGCCGAGATCGTTGATGAGCACGTAGTTGGCGATGAAAGTGGCCTCGAAGGGGATCATGAAGCTGGCCAGAACCAGCATCAGGATCACCCTGCGTCCCCTGAACCGGATCCGCACCAGCGCATAGCCCGCCAGAGCGCCGAACAGCACGTTCCCGCTCGCCGAGAGGGTGGCCACGAACAGGGAGTTCATTATCCAGCGCGCCATCATCGTCTCGCGGAAGATGTCGATGTAGGTGATGATGGACGCCGTTTCGGGAATGATGGTGGGAGGTACGAGCAAAGCCTCGTCAAGGGGCTTGAGGGAGGTTGTCACCATCCAGTAGAGGGGCGCCAGGGCGAAGGCGCACAGCACGAAAAGGACAAGGTGGGCTGCCAGCCTGGTCTGGGGGGCATTGTGGCCGGTGGCCATCACGCCGTCCCCGCCGTGTAGTGGACCCACCGCCGGCTCAACCGGAACTGGAGCCAGGTGACCACCAGGATGATCAGGAACAGGGCGGTGGCCGTGGCCGCTCCCAAGGCGAACAGGTTGTCGCCCCAGAACTGCCGGTACATGAGCATCGACAAGGTTTCTGTCGTCCGGGCCGGGCCACCCTGGGTCAGGACGAAGATCGTGTTGAACTCGCGCAGGGCGAACACCAGGGAGACGACCACCACGAACAGGATCGTCGGGGAGAGCACCGGGATCACCACCCTCCGGAGGATCTTCGGTTCGCTGGCGCCGTCCACGCGGGCCGCGTCCAGAAGATCCGGGTCGATACGGGTCATGCCCGCGTACAGGATGAGAACGGTGAACCCGAGCATCTGCCAGAACCTGACCAGCAGCAGGATGGCCATGGCGATGCTCGGGCCCTCGGCCCAACCCGGAACGGTGGCGCCGAACCAACCCGCCACCAGTTCGACGACACCGGTCGAGTCGAGGATCCACGACTGGC
Source organism: bacterium (assembly GCA_028821575.1). Classification (GTDB taxonomy): domain Bacteria; phylum Actinomycetota; class Acidimicrobiia; order Spongiisociales; family Spongiisociaceae; genus JAPPFW01. The sequence continues at coordinate 9,374 of JAPPFW010000001.1, forward strand.
GCCTTATCCCGAATGGCTGGAGCGACGCGTTGACGACTCCGGTCGGGCTCGGGGCGAACACGAGTCCCCAGACGAGGCTGGTGGCGACGGTGGGAACGATGAAGGGAACGAACAGCAGGAGCCGGTAGAGGTAGCTCTTGCGGATCACGTAGTGGAGAAGGTAGGCGACAGGTATGGCAACGATGACCGTTGCCGGCACCACGAAGGCGAAGAAGAAGGTCACCTTCACCGAATTCCAGAAGTCCCCACCCTTGAGCAGGTCTATGTAGTTCATCAGGCCCACCCACTCGGCGCCGGCCAGGGTCCAGTCGGTAAGCGAGAGGTAGATGTTGCGACCGGTCCCGTAGAGGTGGAATACCCCGATGACCAGCAACGCCGGCAACAGGAAGAGGACGGCAGTGCCCAGCGAACTCGTGCGGGAGGAACGTCGCCGACGCCAGCTACCGACGGCAGCCCGGCGTGACCGTCGCGAGACCATACCTGACACCTTGCCCATCTAGGCTGCGCCATGATTATGGCCCAATCCGGACCGTCGCGCCGGAGCTTGCGCGAACTGCCGAAGGCCCACCTGCATCTCCACCTGGTGGGCTCCATGCGGCCCGAGACTCTGTCGGAGCTAGGTCACGAGGCCGGCATCCTCGTCGACCTTCCGGACGGTTTCGACGGCTTCAGGGACTTCTACGAGACGTACGCTCTGGCGAACCGGACAATCCGGAGCGCGGACCATCTCGACCGTCTCATCTTCGAGGTGCTGCAGGACGCCTCATCCGACGGCGCGGTGTGGGTGGAGCCCACGTTGTACCTGGACAGCTTCACGGAGGTGATCGGACCGGGCGAGCTGGTCTTGGAGATCGTGACCGACTCCCTCCGCAAAGCCAGATCGGAGATCGGCATCGGGGCAAGGTTGATCGTCTCCGCGGACCGTGATCTGGGCCCCGCCGACGCCGTCCGCCAAGCCCGCCTGGCGGTCCGGGGGGACCCTGACGTAGTCGGCGCGTTCGGCTTGGTCAACGACGAGATGGCCCACCCTGTCGAGGACTTCGTCGAGGCGCTTGCCATCACTTCCGGGGCCGGCTTGGCGCTCACCCCCCATTCGGGCGAATTCGGCGGGCCCGACCATGTCGCCGCGGCGCTCGGGCTCGGGGCGGCGCGCATTCAGCACGGCATCGCGGCGGCCGCTGACACCCGGGTGATGCGGCGCCTGGCCGAGAGTCGGGTCTGCCTCGACGTTTGCCCGACCAGCAACGTCGCGGTGGGTGCGGTCAAGAGCCTGGAGGAACACCCGCTGCCCGTTCTGGTTGAGAACGGGGTGGAGGTGAGTATCAACGCCGACGACTCCCTGCTGTTCGGGTGTTCGCTGTTGAGCGAGTATGAACTGGCCCGTGACGCCTTCGGTCTCTCGGATCGGCGGATCGCCGCCATCGCCGAAGCGTCGATCCTGCACAGCACAGCTGACGGGTCTCTCAAGGCCGCGGCCGCGGCCGCTGTCGGCAAGTGGTTTGCTCCGATTGGCTGAGGCCGCTCGTGCTTCCGGTGCCCTCTACCTAATCTGTCCTCCCCGACCTGGAGTATCCGAATGACTGATCTGCTCGCGAAGCGAACGCTCGGACGTAGCCGCATCAGTGTCTCGCCTATCGGGATCGGGACAGGCTCCCTGGGAGCCGACCCATCGGTAACCGGTCCCGTCGAGGCCGACGAACTGGCGGTTGCGACGCTGCGTACCGCATTCGGGGCAGGCCTGAACTACATCGATACGGCGCCCGGATACCGCGGCGGAGCTAGCGACCGGCGGGTCGGCTTGGCCCTGCGTGAGATCCCTCGGGATCGAGTCGTACTCGCAACCAAGGTAGGAAGCCATCCGGATCGACCAGGGGACATGACTGGTGCTGCAGCGCTGTGGACCATCGAGCAGAGCCTGGAGGTCATCGGGACCGGCTTCATCGATGTCGCCTTGGTCCACGACCCCTCCGCCATGGATACCGTCCTGGAGGCGGGCGGGGCTGTCGCAGCCCTCGAGAGGTTGAAGGAGGAGGGCAAGGTGCGCGCCATCGGCCTGGGTGTCCAGAACCACGAGTTTCTCAGGGTCGCGATCGAGTCGGGAAGGTTCGATGTAATACAGAGCCCCTACGACTACAACCTGCTGCGTACCACTGCCGAGCACCTGGTCGACTTGGCGGCCGGACATGGGCTGGGGGTCGTCAACGCGTCCCCGTTCCTGGCCGGACTCCTCTCCGGTGTCGATCCCGACGAGATAGTTGCCATCCGGGCCGCAACCGGCATGTGGGAGCTGAGAGCCCAGGACGTACACCGCGCGCGCCGGGTCTGGCAGTGGGCGCGAGACCGGGATGCGGATCTGCGGGCGCTGGCTATGCAGTTCTGCTTGCGGGAACAGCGTATCGCCACCACCCTCATCGGGCCCCGGCGCCCTTCCGACGTAGTGGAGGACATCGCCGCCGCCACCAAGCCGGTACCCGACGAGGACTGGGACGCGCTGGCGGATGCCCTTCCGACTTTCCCGGCGTCCGCTCCCGGAGGAGAAGCCGCAGTAGGTCCCTACCCTCCTGGATAGTTGTTATTGTTTGTTATTCGTTGTTATTATTAGTCTCTTGACTGGCCCTGAAACTAGAAACTATCAACTACTTCGTACGCTTCCGGGACGGGTGGTAGTGGTCTGGTCAGCCAGAGGGGCCGTCGTAGGCCGCCGGGTCCGGGTCCGGGACGGGTTCGCGCCATCCATTCGCGGTATATCTCGTGGGATCTCTCGGTGTCCACGAAGACATCGCCGTAGCGATCGTCTTCTTCGGCCGGGCCGAGACGGACCCGTTGGTGCCAGGCGTGCATGCCCGATACGGGATCGGGATGGACCGGGAACGCCAGGTTCTGGTGTACACCTGGATCGCGCCACCAGATCCGCTCGCTGTCCGGATCCTCCGACCGGAATGGCTCGATGCCGGTCTTGTGCCGGAGCAGCCAGCCGCCGTCGTGGCGCCGGATGTCCACCAAGGCCGATGACCACCGCTCGTTGCCCATATTGGCATCGAGACGCCATCGGCCCATGTGGTGGGAGGCGGCCACCACGCCCGGCCTGATCCCCTCGGTTCGCCAGGCCCGCATCACGAAGTAGCCGATGTCGGTGGTTATGCGCACCAGGTCCCCGGTTTCGAACCCGAGTTGGTCGGCGTCGATGGAGTTCATCCACAACGGATGGCCGTGGCTGATCTCGTACAGGTACTTGGCGTTGCCCGACCGGGTGTGGATGAGGGTGGGCAGCCGGAAGATCGGGAGCAGGATGCGCTCGTCTCCCTCGAGGTCGAGATCGCGCCAGTACACGTGGGACTTGAGGTACGTGGGTATGGCCGCATCCGCCCAGTCCCACGACTCCAGCGTGTCGGAGTGCCATTCGAGCAGGCGGGAGGGAGAGGTGAACCCGCTCCTACGCTCCCCGTCGACCTCCACCCCCGGCTGATCGGCGCCCACGGCCTCCTCGTTCAACAGGTAGCGTTCGCGGTCGATCTCGAAGGCGCCGTACTTGCGCATGTACTCGAGAGGGGTGAGGCCCTCCCGTCCGGCCTGCTCGGGGAGTCCGGGCACCGAGTTGTCGAACATCCAGCCGTAGTACTCGTCGACGCTGACCGGGCGGGACGGGTCGGCGGGCGACTCGTACCACTGCCTCACCCCGAGGGCGCCGTCGGGGTCGATCCGCCAGGAGAGGTCGATCCAGAACTCGTTCTCCTCCCACACCTCTCCGGGGTTGGCCTCGTAGGTGCGCTCGTACCGCTGTCCGGCCCGCTCGCCCGCCACCCGCAGCACGGGCTGGCGGAATCCGAGCCAGCGGGCTGCATGGGTCTCGTAGGAGTGGGTGTCGTGACGCTCGGCGCCCACCCCCATCGGCAGCACGTAGTCGGCGAACCAGGCCGTCTCCGACCAGGTCGGGCTGAGCGCCACGTGGAGGCCGACCTTGTCCTCGTCGGTGAGGGCCTCGAGCCAGGTGAAGCCGTCGGGGTTGGTCCAGATGGGGTTGTAGACACGGGTGAAGTAGACCTCGAGCCGTCCCCGGCCCTCCTTGAGGAAGTGCGGCAGCAGGTAGCTCAGCTCGTAGTGGCTGAGGGGGAACTCCGCCGGCCAGATCAGCTCGTTCCAGCGGTTCGCCGGGGGTGGCATGTTCCAGTGGTCGGGCTTGAACTTGTCCCACGCGCTCGGCGATGTGCCCCCCTCCGTACCCACCGATCCCGTGAGCACGTGCAGGAAGAAGAGGCAGCGGGCCACCTGCCAGCCCCCGAGGTTCCCCGACCCGGCGGCCCGCCACGTGTGGGAGGCGAAGCGGCTCCCCGCTTCGGCGATGCCCCTGGCTACCGCCTCGATACGTTCAGAATCCACCCCGGTCTCGGCGGCGGCGAATTCGATCGTGTAATCCGCATAGGTCTCGCGCAGCAGTTCGAGGAAGCTCTCGTAGGTGCGGGGCCGATCCGGCGCCCTTGCCTCGAGCGAGGCCTCCCAGTTGACCCACCGGCGCATGAACTCGTGATCCACAGCATCCCACTCGATCAGCCGGGCGGCGATGGCCAGGAGCATGGCCGCCTCGGTACCCGGCCACGGTGACAGCCAGTGGTCGGACATCGACGCAGTGTTGGAGAGGCGCGGGTCGATCGTCGCCACCTGCGCCCCCGCCTGGCGGGCCTCGATGATGCGCTGGGCGTGGGGGTTGAAGTAGTGCCCGGACTCGAGCTGGGCCGACAGCAGGAGGATGAAGCGGGCGTTGGCGAAGTCGGCCGAGGGCCGGTCGTACCCCATCCACATGGCGTAGCCGGTGCGGGCCCCCGACGAGCAGATGTTGGTGTGGCTGTTGTGCCCGTCCACCCCCCAGGACCGGAGGATGCGGTCGATGAAGCCGTCCTCGCCGGGCCGTCCCACGTGGTAGATGACCTCGTCGTGACGGTCCTCGGTCAGGGCCGTGCGGATCCGGGACGCGATGTCCCCGAGGGCCTCCTCCCAGGAGACCCGCTCCCACTCCCCTCCGCCGCGGGGCCCGACCCTCCGCAGTGGGTGCAGGATCCGCTCCGGGTCGTACATCTGGTTGAGGGTCGCCGGTCCCTTGGCGCAGTTGCGGCCCCTTGATCCGGGATGCTCAGGGTTGCCTTCGAAGCGCCGTACCCGGCCGCTGTCCTTGTCGACGTAGGCGAGCAGCCCGCATCCGGCCTCGCAGTTGAAACAGGTGGTCGGCACCAGCCGGTAGCGGCGCTTGACCCGCTCGGGCCACGCCTTGGCGTCGTACTCCTCCCAGTCGTCCCACGAGTCGGCCGGCGGGAACGACACCAGGCCAGTCCCGGGGACGAGTCGTGGCAGGCGATCCCCTGCGGGCCGGTCCCTACCCATGGTCATCCCCTCGTCCGCTCACGACAGCGGCACCGCCTGGCCCGCCTTGACGAACGCGTCGTCGGCGAACCAGATGCCGACCAGGGCTGCCAGGCCTCCCAACTCGGCCACCCACAGGGGGACGCCCGCGCCGGCCAGGAAGACCGCTCCCAGAGCCAGGGGTATCACCACCCCGATCACCTGGCCCCCGAGCCACCACTCCCTCGCATGGGCGCCCTTCGTCAGATGGTGCATTGCCGCGGCATGATTGCGGGTGGGGTGCTTCGAGACGAGTTCAGCCATCCCGACGAGAGCCAACGCGGCCGTGCCACCGACGAGAGCCCAGGCGAATGTCCGCTGGACCGCCGGTTCCAAGTCGAACGCCGCGGCCGCAAGCAGCCCCGCCCCGCCGCCCACCGCGAACGCACCGGCCAACATGTGCCACAGCAGGGTCGGGCTCTGCCAGAGGTCGCGGCCCTCGGCCTGGCCGAACAGGAAGGCGGTGTACCCGGCCACGCCCAGACCTACGATCGCTCCTGCCCAGATGAAGACCGGCAGAAAGTCGGCGCCGGCGAGACCGAATAGGAACCAGAGACCGAGGATCACCGCCTGGGCGGCCAGGATCCACGCGCCCTTGACCAGCCATGAACCAGGATTGCCCTTCGTCAGCAGGAAATGGAACCGGTCGGGTCGCTTGAGATCCCAAACCAGCAGCACGCCGGTGAGAGCCAGGAAGATCCCGGCGATCAACGGTGCTCCCCAGCGAGCGAAGGGGTTGTCCACTCCTGCGCCCGACAGCAGCGAGAGGGCCAGGACCATGACGATGCCCGCCGAGATGCCCTTGGTGAGAAAGTAGCTGGACACCCGCCATCCCCACGGCATCGGATGGTCGGTGTTGTAAACGACCCGGGGCGGGTTGTCGCGGCGTGGGCGGTGCCGGTTCCGCTGCTTCTTCACCCGGCCGTTGGTTCTGGGCTCGGCCGGGGGCGTGAGGTCGACCGTCATGAACGACGGCGCCGGATCGCGCCAGATACCGCCATCGCCCGGGTCAACCGCGCCCAAGGGATCGATGCCGGCCGGATCGACTCCCAGGTACCACAGGTTGGGCCCGGTGCCCTGTTCCGTGGACCGCTGGAGCATTCGTTCGGCGTGCACGAGCTGGGAAATGGGGGTGGTCGGGTCGTCGAGGTCGCCCGAGATGATCGCTCCTTCGGGACACACGACTACGCAGGCCGGCTCCAGCCCCACCTCCACCCTGTGCACGCAGTAGTTGCACTTCTGGGCGGTGTGGTCGTGCGGATCGATGTAGAGGGCGTCGTAAGGGCAGGCCTGCATGCAACTCTTGCAGCCGATACACAGGCTGGTGTCGAAGTCGACTATGCCGTCATCGCGGCGGAACAGCGCGTTGGTCGGGCAGATCGACACGCACGGGGCGTCGGTGCAGTGGTTGCACCTCATGACCGAGAAGGACCGCTTGGTGTCGGGCCAGGTCCCCGTTTCGATGTACTTGACCCAGGTGCGGTCCACGCCTAGCGGTACGTCATGCTCGGTCTTGCACGCCACGGTGCAGGCATGACAACCGATGCATGCCGTCTGGTCGATGACGAAACCGTACTGCAAGTCGCTCCCTCGAGAGTAAGGCCACCGGCGCTTTCTACGCACCACCCAATCTGGGAGTAGACATTACCCCCCGGACTTCCAGCACACGTCGCAACCAGCCAGCCGGTTGGGCGATCCCGACCGGGCGTGCCGGGTGATTATGCCCCGTGTCCTCGGCGGACCTCACCTCCAGCCGAAGGAGCGGACAACGCTCGCCGCATCTCACGGCCGTCCATCGGTGATGCCGCCGATCAGCCCCTCGGACCATCCAACGCTACGGACTCGCGGGCCTCGTCCGACGCCATCTCCATGTATGCCTCCTCCAGATCGGTATCTGCAAGGTCGGGTGAGGCCAGACCACCGACCTCCCCGAGGGCTTCCGATGGCCTACTCACTGCTGTATTTTGCGTATTTCTCCAGGAGGCGGACGGGTTTTTGGAGGGCGTCGCGGCGGAAGGGTTCGCCTAGTTCTTGGCTGACCTGGATCTCCAGCACGGTGGGCCGATCCGATTCGACCGCCGCTCGGAGGGCGTCACCGACCTCTGCGGGCTTCTCCACCATGACACCGTCGGCGCCCATGGCACGGCCGATGGCCGCGAAGCTGGGGTTCTCCAGCATGGTCGCCACGTAGCGGTCGTCGTAGAAGTCGATCTGGTTACGCTTCTCGGCACCCCATTGGCGGTTGTTGAACACGCACGCGACGACGGGGATGTTCTCCCTCACGCAAGTCAGCACCTCCGCCAGGCTCATCCCCCAGGCTCCGTCCCCTACATAGGCGATCGCGGGCCGCTCCGGCGCGGCGACCTTGGCACCCATGGCGGTGGGGAAGGCGTAGCCGCAGTTCCCGAACATCATCGCCGCGAACATGCTGTTGGGCCGATCGAAATGCAGGTAGGAATTGGCCACCGAGCAGATGTTGCCGATGTCAGTGGTGACCATCGCGTCTGCGGGCATAGCGAGTTCCAGTTCCCTCAGCGCGGTGCGGGGCGCCATCGGCAGATCCTGGGAAGAAGAGATGGAGTCGAGCTCCCGCCGCCAGGCGGCCTTCTCCGCCCGGACCCGACCCAGACGATCGTCACGTGTGGCGTTCGCGCTCAGCTCGACTCCCTGCAGTCTCCGCGTCAACTCGGAGGCCACGGCCCCGGCGTCGCCGTGGATCACCACCTCAGCCGGCTTCACCAGCCCCAGGGTGCGGTGGTCGGAGTCGACCTGGATAATGCGGGCGTCCTCGGGCCAGTACTCGATGCCGTACTGGGGAAGCGTGCCGAACGGTCCCAGCCTGGTGCCCAAGGCCAGGACCACATCCGCCTGCTCCACGATCCGCATCGCGGCCTTCGATCCCTGGTAACCGATCGGTCCGCACGCCAGTTCATGGCTTGTCGGGAACGCGTCGTTGTGGAGGTAGGAACAAATGACGGGGGATCCCAGCAACTCGGCTAGGGCCACAGCTTCGGCCTGCCCACCACCCATCACCACACCCCCACCAGCCATCACCACCGGGAAACGGGCTTCGGCCAGAAGCCGGGTAGCAGCAGCCAGACCTTCGGACCCACCGGCCGAGCGTTCAATCACCAACGGTTCCCTTATGTCGTAGTCGGCCTCGCCGTAGAAGAAGTCACGCGGGATGTTGATCTGCACCGGGCCCCGCTCCGCCATGGCCAACGTGAAGGCCCGATGGGTGAGCTCCGCCATACGCTCGAACCGCTTGACCTCGACCTGGTACTTGGTGATCTTGGAAAAGATCGGCATCTGGTCCGTCTCCTGGAAACCACCCAAGCCCTCCCCCAAGGAACCGGCCTGCGGGGTTACCGCGACCACGGGCGAATGAGCCCAGAACGCGGCCGCGATGGCCGTGACGAAGTTGGTGATGCCCGGACCGTTCTGACCTATGCACACACCGTGGCGACCCGACACCCGGCTGTAGCCGTCGGCCATATGCGCGGCGTTCTGCTCGTGGGCCACCGGCCAGAACCTGATCCCGGCCGGCTCGAAAATGTCGAGAGCCTCCATGAAGGCCGAACCCACAATCCCGAACACATCGGTAACTCCATGGGCGGCCAGGGTCTCGACAAAGGCCTCGCTAGCGGTCATCCGCACCATCATCCTCCTCCTCCATAGGCAAGCGAGAGGCACCGTGCTTCGTTGGTCACCCGGCTTGAAGGCGCCGGGCTGAGTTGCCCACGCCGGCCCCTTGAAGGGTAACCAGCCGTATAGTGATGAGCACACTCCATGGTCGAGGTCCGCTACCGGAGGCAGAGGAGACGATGGATGCCGTAGAGGAGCTGCAGGCCATTGAAGAGATAAAGCGGCTCAAGGCTCGCTACTGCCGCCTCGTCGACCTGAACCGCCGCGACGATCTCCGGGACCTGTTCACCGAGGACATCGTCTACGAGTTCCAGGGTTGGAGGAAGGGACGGGGGGCCGACTCGTTCGCGGGATCCGCCGAGGACTTCGCCGATCGACGATCCTTCCACCGGGTCTCGATGCCCGACATCGAGGTCCTGTCGGAAACGACCGCCAGCGGTGTCTGGGCGATGGTGGACATCATCGAGTACCCGGCAGCTACGGGGAAGCAAGGCTCCCGGGGATACGGTTGGTATCACGAGGAGTACCGCAAGGTGGACGGTGGGTGGAAGATCTCGTCCCTGCTGCTCGTGCGCCACCGCAGTGAGGAGCTAGGCGCCCGCAACACCCAGGGGTGAGATCACCATGGGCCTGAAGTCGATCGTGGGCGGGACCGTGGTGACCATGGACCCGGACCGCCGGATCGTCGAGAACGGCGTGGTCGTGATCGAGGACCAGCACATCGCCGCGGTCGGACCGGCCTCCGGCGTCCTCTCCCCGCAGGGCGGCGACATCATCGACGCGGCCGGGATGGTGGTGCTGCCCGGTCTGATCAACTGCCATACCCACGTCCCGCAGATCCTGCTGCGCGGGTACTCGTCCAACCAGCACCGCGGTGTCTGGGACTGGCTGACCAATGTGGTGCATCCGGGGTTGGCGGTGTACGAACCGAGCGATATCCGGACCGCGGCCCTCCTCTACAGCGTCGAAGCGATCCGCTCCGGCATGACATGCTTCGTGGACAACGAGGATTCCTGGCCGGACCGCACGCAGGAGGCAATCGGGCAGGTGATCGACGCCTACCGCGAGACCGGGGTACGGGCGATGGTGGCCCGGATGATGTTCGACGAGAAGCCCGATCAACTCCGAGATCTGATCCGATCCCTGCAGGCGCAGGAACCGCAGGTCGCACACGTCGACCTGTGGCATGCCACCGAGCAGCTGCTGGGGGATGTCGAGCGCCTGATCAGGACGTACAACGGCGTCGCCGGAGGAAGGATCCAGGTCTGGCCGTCGCCGGTGGGCGTCATCTGCTCGGATCGCATGTTCGAGACCAGTCGTCGCTTGGCCCGGGACAACGGGACGATGTGGACCATCCACCTGGTGCAAGGCCCTGCCGGGGCCGAGAACCCGGGCCCCAGCAGTACCGAAGCCTTGGACCTCCGTGGTCATCTCGACTCTCGCCTGCTCGCCAGCCATTGCGTGGGTCTGAGCCGCGGCGACATCCGGATCCTCAAGGCGGCCGGCGTGAAAGGCTGCACCCAGGTGGTCTCCAACTGCTTTCTGGGTATGGGCATGGCACCGGTCCGCCAACTGCTGGAAGCTGGGTTGCCCTTGGCGGTCGGTACCGATGACGTCAACTGCAACGGGACGGTCAACCTGCTCTCCGACATGAAGATCCTGGCGCTGGTGCATCGCGCCCTGGCGAACGATCCATCGACCCTCCCAGCCGACCAAGTTCTGGAGATGGCGACCGTCAACGGCGCGCGGGCGGTGGGGATGGAGAAGGAGATCGGCTCGATCGAGGCCGGCAAGCGGGCCGACATCATCCTCGTCGACCTCGGACATGCCCAGATGACCCCTACGCACCATCTACCCTCGGCGCTCGTCTTCCAGACCTACGGCAACGAGGTGGACACCGTGCTCATCGACGGAAACATCGTGATGAGGAACCGGCGGTTGACCTGGCTCACGGCCGCCGAGGAGCGCGCCCTCTACCGGGAGGCGGCCGAGCGATCCACGAGGATCAGCCTCCGAGCCGGCATCCGAGCCCGCTAGTGACCAGTTTCTAGTTGGTAGTTGATAGGCGGTAGATGATCATCATAGTTAGCGGTCGATCGGCCTTGCAGCTGGACTCTTTGCTCCAGGAGATCCGGGTAGGCTGACTGGATGCGACGGTTCGACCAGATGGCGTTGCGGGCGCGATGGAAAGCGACTTCCCGTCGCCAGCCCATGACCGACTCATGAAGGTCGCCGCTGCCATCGCAGAGATCCTCAAGCGGGAGGGGGTCGAGTTCCTGGTCAGCTATCCCGTCAACCCGATCATCGAAGCGTGTGCCGAAGCGGACATCCGAACCATCGTCGTGCGCCAGGAACGGATAGGCCTGCACATGGCGGATGCCTACAGCCGGGTCAACTCGGGAGACCGCATCGGCGTGTTCGCCATGCAGCACGGACCGGGCGCCGAGAACGCTTTCGGCGGTGTGGCCCAAGCCTACGGCGAGTCCGTCCCGATCCTGGTCCTCCCCGCCGGCTACCCGCGCCGGGAAGCCCAGGTGCCACCCAACTTCAACTCCGCGCTCAACTACCGCCACGTGACCAAGTGGTCGGAACACGTGCCGGTGCCCGAAGCGCTCACCGAAGTCATGCGCCGGGCGTTCGCCCGCCTCCGCAACGGGCGTCCCCGGCCGGTCCTGGTCGAGGTCCCCATAGACCTGTTCGGACAAGAGGTCGCTATGCCGCTCGGATACACGCCGAGCTTTTCCACCCGGTCCGGCCCCGACCCGTCCGATGTGTCCGCCGTGGCGGAAGTCCTGGCAGATGCGCGGAGCCCGGTGATATACGCCGGGCAGGGGGTCCACTACGCCAAGGCCTGGCCACAACTGCAGGAGTTGGCGGAGCTGCTGAACGCTCCGGTGACCACCAGCTTGGGGGGTAAGAGCGCATTCGACGAGGCGCATCCGCTGGCCCTCGGCTCAGCGGGACGGTCGACAACGCTCGCCGTCCGCAGGTTCCTGGACGACTCCGACGTGATCCTCGGGATCGGTTGCAGCTTCACCACCACCACCTTCGGCCTCCCGATGCCCGCCGGCAAGCGATTCATCCACGCCACCCTCGACCCGGACGACCTGAACAAGGATCTCGAAGTCCATCATCCCGTCGCCGGCGACGCGCAACTCGTACTCCAAGCCCTGCTGGAAGAACTGAAGCGCCGCCCCCTCCCCCACGCAGAGGCGCGGCGAGGAGTCCCCGACCGGATCCGCCGACTCAACGAAAGGTGGATCGCTGATTGGATGCCGAAGCTGTCCTCGGAGGAGCAGCCCCTGTCGCCCTACCGGGTCATCTGGGACCTGCTCCACACGATCGACCCCGCCGAGGCCATCGTCACCCACGATGCAGGCAGCCCCCGTGACCAGATGTCCCCGTTCTGGGTAAGCCGCGAACCCCTCAGCTACCTGGGATGGGGTAAGACGACCCAGCTGGGTTACGGGCTGGGCCTGGCGATGGGAGCGAAGCTGGCCCGGCCCGAGAAGCTGTGCGTCAACGTCTGGGGCGACGCAGCCATCGGCTTCACCGGGATGGACTTCGAGACCGCAGTGAGGGAGCGCATCCCCATCCTCTCCATCCTCCTCAACAACTTCTCGATGGCCATCGAGATCCCGATCATGCGGGTCGCCCAGGAGAAGTACGGCAGCACCGACATCTCGGGGAACTACGCGGACATGGCCAGAGCCTTCGGGGGCTACGGAGAGAGGATCACCGAACCCTCGGAGGTCGTCCCCGCCATCAGGCGCGGCATCGAGCAGACCCGGGAGGGCACGCCGGCTCTGCTGGAGTTCATCACCGCCAAGGAGTACACCTATCCGGTCTTCTGAAAGCCGGCCGGGCTCCCTTCCTGCTTGCGGGAGCGCCTGAGCCATGGTCAAGCGACCCACGGTGTGCATCTTCGCGGACTTCGAGCCCGACCTCGTCGCGGCGATCGAAGAGAATTGCCGGGTCCGGTTCGTGGACATGGCGTCCCCACGCGTCCATCAGCTCGCTGCTCTGCACAACGCCCAAGGCGTCCTGCTCAATCCTCTGACCCCGGCGGACACGGAGTTCTTCGAGGCGGCCCCGCGGCTGCGCGTTCTGTCGACCGCCAGCGTCGGATACGACACGATCCATGTGGCTGAGGCGACACGACGGGGCGTAGTCGTGTGTCACACACCCGGTGTTCTCACCGCGGCGGTAGCGGACCTGACCATGGTGTTGGTCATCTCGCTGGCCAGACGGCTTTTCGACAACGAGCGGTACGTACGATCCGGGGGATGGGCGCGGGGGGATCCACTTCCGGAGCTCGGCTCCGACGTCGGCGGTAAGACGCTCGGCGTGGTCGGCTTCGGCCGCATCGGCCAGGAGGTCACCCGCCGCATGCAGGGCTTCGGGATGCGGACGCTGTGGTACGACGCGGTTGCCGACCCCCATCCGCAGGTGCCGGCCAGCCGGTACCGCCCTCTCGACGAGTTACTCCGCGAGTCGGACTTCGTCACGGTCCACGCCGACCTGAACGACGCTTCCCGGCATCTCATCGGGGCGGAGGAGTTGCAGATGATGAAGCCCACCGCCTACCTGATCAACACCGCGCGGGGCGGGCTGGTCGACCAGCGGGCCCTGACCGAGGCTTTGAGAGGCGGCTCCATCGCCGGCGCCGCCCTCGACGTCCTCGAGACCGAGCCTCCCGCCCCCGACGATCCGCTCCTCAGACTGCCCAACGTGGTGTGCCTACCCCACATCGGCACCGCCACCACTGAGACCCGTCGCCGGATGCGGGAACTGGCCGTCCAGAACCTGCTCGCAGCCCTCGCCGGCGAGATCCCACCAGCCATAGTGAACCCGGAAGTGGTGACTGGTGACTGGTGACGAGGACTCCGAAGACCGCGGGACAACAAGCCACAAGCCACACACCACAAGCCACAAGCCGACAACGGACAACGGAACAATGACAGGTGCCCGAGCCCTCGCCGAGATGCTCCACGGGTACGGCATCACGCACGTGTTCATGGTGCCGGCCATCCTGCGGCGCACCCTCGTGGAGTTGGAGCGGTTCGGAGTGCAACGCATCCACACCCATGGGGAGAAGTCGGCCGCCTACATGGCCGACGGGTACGCGCGGATGGCGGGCCGCCCGGGCGTGTGCATGGCCCAGGCGGTGGGGGCGCTCAACCTGGCCGCCGGCCTCCGCGATGCGCATCTGGCCAACTCCCCGGTCGTAGCCCTCACCGGAGGCCGCGACCCGACCGCAGCCGGCAAGGGCGTCTACCAGGAGGTGGACGACCTCCCCGCCTTCGTCAACGTCACCAAGTTCAACGCCGTCGTCCACTCGGTGGACCGGCTTCCCGATCTGGTCCGCCACGCCTTCCGCACAGCGGTGTCCGGCCGCCCCGGCCCGGTGCACCTCCAGTTCGTCGGGAACGAAGGCCAGATCGACCTCGAGGAGGCCCACCTCGACGCCTCCGTCGAAACACGATTCAGCGCCGTGCCCCCGGAGCGGCCCGTCCCCGATTCCCAGGACGTGGCTGCGGCCGTGCGCCTGCTCGATCGTGCCGAGCGGCCGGTGCTGGTGGCGGGCGGCGGCGTCCGGGCCTCCCGAGCTTCCGCCGAGATGGTGGCCGTGGCGGAACGCTTCTCCATCCCCGTCGCGACCTCCCTCAACGGTAAGGACACCATTCCGGGGAACCATCCCCTGTGCGTGGGCGTGATGGGAACGTATTCGCGGAGCGCCGCCAATCGAGTTGTCAACCAGGCGGACCTGCTGTGTTTCGTCGGGTCGAGCACGGGCAGCATGACCACCCACTTCTGGCAGGTTCCGGTGCCCGGAACACCCGCCATCCAGATCGACGTGGACCCGGAGATGCTGGGTCGCAACTACCCGCTGGCCGTGGCCATCAACGCGGATGCGCGCCTAGCGCTGGCTGGTCTGCTGGAGAAGGCGGGCCCCCGCGATCCCCGGCGGGAGGAGTGGCTCACCACTGCCCGGCGGGAAGTGTCATCCTGGCGGGCGCAGCACCTCCGGCATCTGGAGTCGGATGCGGTCCCCATCCTCCCGGAGCGGATCTGCGCGGAGCTCACCGCTCACGTGCCCGACGATGCGTGCATCGTGGTCGACACCGGCCACGCCGGGATGTGGATGGGCGGCATGTTCGATACCCGCACCCCCGATCAGCGCTACCTCCGCAGCGCCGGACACCTTGGATGGGCCTTCCCCGCTGCGCTGGGCGCCAAGTGCGCCGCCCCGGACCGCCCCGTGGTCTGCTTCACCGGCGATGCCGGGTTCTGGTACCACATCGGCGAGATCGAGACCGCGGTTCGATGGGGCATCAACACCGTCACCGTGGTCAACAACAACTCCTCGGGCAACCAGTCGACCCTCGGCTTCGACCGGGCCTACGGGGGAGAGCAGACGGAGGAGGGTCGCCGCCTGTGGACCTTCACCGACGTGGACTTCGCGCTCCTGGCCGAGGGGATGGGGGCGATGGGCATCCGGGTGGAAGAACCCGGCCAGATCGCCCCAGCCCTGGACCGCGCCCTGGAGACGGACCGACCGGTGGTCATCGACGTCGTGACCGACATCGAATCGTTGGCCCCGCTCGCCGTAGTTTGAGACTCCACGGGTCGCGTAATCGCCGTCGCCCCGGCTTCCGGCCTCGACTTGTCCCGAGGGACACTCCTACTCGATGGTTCATACCAGGCATTGCCACCTCGTCCGTCCATCCGGCGCCTCGATCCTGCCCCAACGCTGGATGCGCGGCAGTAACCAGGGCCAGCTTTCGAATCGAGTTGGTCAGACGGGGCAGCGAACTTGTCCGGGCCTCGCGACGAGGCCCGTTCACCCCACGTCGCGGACGTCCTCATCGATGAGGTTATCGCCCCAGATGAGCCACATGTCCCGCAGCAACGGGTCGTCGAGGCGGTCGGCCTTGCCGAGTTCGTAGAACCCGCGAAGTCCAAGCCCGGCATCACTCGCAGCCCTCTCGAGCATCCTGACGACTCCTTCCCGAGGAACGGTGATGATCATGTTCTGTTCCTCTTTAGGCACATACCAGTCCAATTCCGCGGTAGAACAATTATGTGGATGATCTATAGCTCTTACCGAAACCGGCCCCAGGTCGCTTCGGCCGCGAGTCGGACAGCGGTGGCCGGGTAACTCGTCCGCAGGCTTACCGACACGTGGTCGGATAAAGGGTGTAAGGTTCTGCGACCATGCAACCCCTGGTAGAAGCCGCCGATCTCACCAAGCGGTTCGGCGACTTCACCGCCGTCGACGCGATCGGGTTCTCCGTTGCTCCCGGAGAGGTGTTCGGCTTCCTCGGTCCCAACGGTGCGGGCAAGAGCTCCACCATGCGGA
>JAPPFW010000090.1 GCA_028821575.1 bacterium
CACGAACGGATCCGCATCACCACCAGAGATATAACCCAACTTGATCGGCTCATCATCAACCATCACCGGCTCCTCAGCCATGGTTGTCTCGGGAGCCGCCGCCTCGGTGGCGGCAGGGGCGGGGGCCGTCGTCTCAGAGGCCTCGTCACCGTCGCCGCAAGCCGCGCCGAACAGCAGGAAAACCGAGACGATCACCAATCCGGGTCTGAACCGGAACCTCTTCCCTCGCAACATGCTCGTACCTCCCGTATCACTGCTGCTCCCGGGCATCGTGAACTCGCCTCGACACCACCTGACGGACCGTAGCACCAGTCCGAAAACGACAACAGGCCAAAGGCGATCTAATGTCGGTGATCAGTGGTCACCCGCGTCGGCCCCGGTGGTACACGGCCACGAACTCCTCGATCGGATAGCGGGCGATGGCGTCCCCGATCACATCTACGGGGAGGTCGTCGAAGCGGCGGAAGCGAACACAACTCTTGCCCATGTCGAAGCGCTTGCCCGAAGCCCGGTATGCCCGTTCGAAGTCCGCCCGGGCCTCCGCATCGGCGTAGACGCCCGAGAGGTAAACAGCCATGTGCCGCTTCTGGGACGCCAGCGCGGCGTACATGAGCGGCTTGCCGTTGTAGGTGTCGGGCTGGATGGACAGCGGGACCTCGTACGAGATCATGCCCCATCTCATCTCCTCCGCGTATCCGTCGGGAAGGCGATCGAGGATGACCGAGCGCACCCTGGAGATAGCCTCGCGCCGTTCACGGGGAAGGCCCGCCAGGTACTCCTCCACGCTGGTCGCATGCGATCTCACAGGGCCGGAGCATAGGGCCGCGACAGAGGGAGAGGAAACCGGCCGTACTACCCGACCGTGATGCGAAGGATCAGCCAGACCATGAAGCCAGCCAGCATCTGGCTTCGGTAGCCGATATCCTGCACGAACTGGGCCCGCCCGACGAAGGCTAGCCCTCGTTCCGGTCCCCCTATAGGGATGATCGCGAAGCGGGGCAGTGCCGGGATCGGGTCCAATAGAGCGATCATCAATGCAGCCAACGGCTTACACCTCGGACACGTACAGGGCGGTTGTCAGGGCTTCAACGCTATGAGCGGCGCCACCGCCACCCCGTCATCCGTCTGGTAGCCGGGTCCGAACGCGGTCAGCACGATGAGGCGCGCCGGGTCTCCGCGCCGGGTTGTGTCGACTCTTGCACGGAGGGCACGCAGGGAGTCCATGGCCTTTTCGATGGCGGATCCGCCTCCGAGCTTGATCTCCACGGCAGCCCACCTGCCGCCGAGACCGTCGATGATGGCATCTGCTTCCAGGTTGGTCTCGTCCCGGTAGTAGTAGAGGCGCGCTCCGAACGACTGGGCATAGACCCGTAGATCGCGCATCGCCATCGATTCGAAGAGCAGGCCCATCATCTCCAGATCCCGTTCGACGACGGACGGGGACCCTGCCAGAGCGGCTACCGCAAGCGCAGGGTCGGTGAAGTATCGCTTGGGAGTCTTCCGCAGACGGACTGGTGACCTCAGGTGGGTGGACCAAGCCGGAAGCGGCTCGATCACGAACATGCGCTCCAACTCGTCCAGGTAGGCCCTGATGGTCGAACGGGCGGGCGAGCCGACGCCTCCTTCGGCCAGATCGGCCAGCAGGGTGGCATTGGAGGCTGTTGTGGCCTCGTTGCGGGCGAGGGACGTCAGAAGCCTCGTCACGAGGTGAGGGTTGCGCCTCACTCCCGCCACCCGCGCGATGTCGACCCGGGCGATGTCATCCAAGTAGTCACGCAGGCGGGCCTGCGCGAGGCGCGGGGCCAGGCTGACCATGCGGGGCCACCCTCCTCTACAGATGAGGGAGGCCATGTCGCCGATGGTCCGGCCTGTGTCACCTGTCCGGCACCGGTCACCTGCGATCAGCGAGGCCAGGGACACCTCTCCACTGGAGTCACCGGACTCCCAGAGAGACATGGGTCGCATCCGAACCCGGGCGACCCGGCCGGCGCCGGAGTGCTCGGTGATGTCGTCCGGGGGATTCTGCGAGCCTGTAAGCAGGAAGTGCCCGAACCCGCCCCTGCGGTCGCAGGCGTGCCGCATCGGATTCCAAATACTGCGGACCAACTGCCACTCGTCCAGCAGCCGCGGTTCCTCTCCCCGCAGAATCGAATCCGGGTCCACCTCGGCCGCTATCCGCATCGCCTCGGAACCGTCGAGCATGATCTCACTGCGCGCGAACCTCTGGCCGGTCCAAGTCTTGCCACAGCCTCTCGGGCCCTCGATGAGCACCGCCGGCGAAGAAGCCAAGGCGTCAGCGACTTCGTCGTCCACCACTCGAGCTTGGTAGTCGGGATTACCTATGCCGACCATGCCGCCTCCCTCGGACCACGACCGTCAGACTCCACTTTGCGGAGATTCTATACTCCATTCTACGGAGATGTTGTACTCCACTTTGCGGGGATTCTATACTCCACTTTACGAGGAATGGGCGCTCAGCATTGCAAGTCGGGATGTAGGGAGGTTGCCGTGGTCGCCGGGAAGGAATGTCGGTTGCGAATCGGGCTGCTGTCGGTGTACTTCGGGCTGTTCGACGCGGCCATGCCTCCGGAGTTCCGCAGGGACCGGACCGCTTTCGCCGAGGCGATGCGGGGTCGCCTGGGGCGTTTCGGGTCGGTCGTCTATCCCGGAGTGGTCGACTCGGACGACACGGGGAGGGAAGCCGGAAGGTTGTTCGCGGAGGCCGCGGTGGACGTGATCGTGTTCGCCCCCACCATGGCAGCGCCTCCCAGCTACGGATGGGAGGCCATCCGGGATCTGCCGAACGTTCCGTTGGTGGCCGTGGGCGCTCAGGAACTGGACGAGGTGCCCGACGACTACGCCACCGAGGAAGCCACCCGGCGCAGCCTTCCGGTAGGTCTGGTCATGTTCACCAACGTGCTGGTCCGAGAGGGTCGCCCGTTCACCACTCTGATCTCGTCGGTGGGCTCGGATGATCTCGACGCCTCCCTCGCGGAGACGCTGCGGGCAGTGGACGCCGCGGCGATGGTCCGCAACACCCGGATGCTGGCGATCGGTGCTCCGATCTCCGGCTACCTGGATGTTGAAGTGTCCCAGGGCGAGCTGCAAAAGGTGGGCGTCGAGGTGATCGATATCGATGCCGACGGGATCGGCCGAGCCTTCGAGGCAGTAAACGGCACCGCAGTCGACCGTCTCGTGGCCGACCTCCGGGAGGGGTTCGATGCGACCGCCGTGGATGACGCCACGCTGGAACGCTCGGCCCGGCTGGCCATCGCTATGGACCGACTCTGCGTGCAACACGGCGCCAATGCCGGCGCCGTCAACTGCCACGGCGACGTGCTGCGCTGGAACGACCGGGTCGGGATCACCGCTTGCCTCGGCGTGGCGCTGTGCACCAGGGACGGCACACCGTTCGCCTGCACCGGGGACATCCCCACCGGCATTGCCCTGGCGATCGGCAAGCGACTGGCCGGCTCCGCGCTCTACTGCGAGCTGTACCAGATGGACTTTCCCGGTGACTGGATCCTGCTGGCCAACGGCGGCGAGGGAGACCTGAGTATCCGCGCCCCGTCGGCCACGGTGCGGCTACTCCCGGAGGACCACTACATGGGGAACCACGGGCCCGGCACCGCAGTGGCTTTCGAGCTTCCAAGAGGACCGGCCACACTCATCAGCCTGACCCCCGTCAACCACACCGGCGGATGGGTACTGGTGGGCGCCGAGGGTCGCATCCTC
The DNA here is from genome assembly GCA_028821575.1 of bacterium. Taxonomy (GTDB): domain Bacteria; phylum Actinomycetota; class Acidimicrobiia; order Spongiisociales; family Spongiisociaceae; genus JAPPFW01. Next base: position 3,736 of record JAPPFW010000090.1, read on the forward strand.
GACTCCAAGCATCACGGGATGGAGGGGCCCAACGCGATGTTCCGTTTCGACTCCGGGAACGTGGCCGGCGCCTACGCCCTATGGTGCGAGGCCGGCGCCACCCACCATGCCGGTGTCCTACCCGGCCATCACGGCGATGTCCTGCGCCGCACCGCCGAGGCACTCGGTATCGAGTACGCGGCCGTGTGACAACCCCATCGAAGGACCGTAGACAACGACTCGCCACCCTTCCGTTTCTGAGCTCTCCGGCTTAGCCCAATTGGTCGGCAGCCGCATGCCTGTTCTGACTCTTGGACGGTGACCGTCTGCGATTGGTCGGCCTATGCCGATACTTGTTCCTGCCGGTGTGGCGTCGTGACCGACGGCGTTGCCGGGAGTCCCTATGTTGGCGGCTTGAATCGGTGGTGACCTTGCGGGATTGGGGACGGCGTGACCCTTGGGCGGACGGTTGGATGGCCCTGAGGTCCACACGGGTGATCGGATGCCGGAGACCCAGTCGACGTTTGATGTGCTGGAGATCTCTGACCTGATCGGGGGGGACGAGCGAGACCACGATGCCGCTCCTGCCGGCTCGGGCGGTCCGACCCGATCGGTGCAGGTAAGCCTTGTGGTCGGCGGGAAGGTCGAAGTGGATGATGGCCCGGACATCCTCGACATGTATCCCTCGTGCGACTACGTCGGTCGCTACCAACGCTTGGATCTTTCCGCTGGCGAAGTCCCGCAGCGCCCTGGTCCGCTGGTTCTGGCTCCGTTTGCCATGGATCGAGGCGGCCCGGATGCCATTCCGATCGAGTTGGCGGACTATCCGGTCACAGCCATGACGGGTCCGGCTAAAGACAATCGTCGATCCAGCGGCATCGATCGTCTGAGCAGTGACCTTGATCCGATCAACTCTGGCGACGGTCCAGAACACATGGTCAGCAGCGACAACATCCGGAGTTGCCGCGCCTACTTCGTGGCGTACAGGATCGTGTTGGTAGTCCCTGATGAGTGACCTGACAGCACCATCGAGTGTGGCCGAGAACAACATCGTCTGCCGTTTGCTCGAAGTCTGATCGAGCAGACGCCGCACCGCTGGAATGAACCCCATGTCAGCCATACGGTCAGCCTCATCCACAACGACCTGTTCGACAGCCGAGAGGTCGACGGCGCGCTGATCGATCAGGTCTTCAAGGCGGCCGGGGCACGCTACAAGAATGTCGACGCCGCGACGGAGGGCTCCAAACTGGGGTCCGTATCCGACGCCGCCATAGACGACCGCGACGCGAGTCTTGCCCGAAAAGGAGCGAAGCTCGGTCATGATCTGATGGGAGAGTTCTCGGGTCGGGGCCAGCACGAGCGCGCGGGGTTTGTATGGTCTCGCGTGACCTGCATTGGCCACGAGCGGAATACCGAAGGCGAGCGTCTTGCCCGACCCTGTGGGTGCGTGGCCGCAAATGTCACGACCGCTCAACGCATCGACCATCGCGGCTCTTTGGATCTCGAACGGTTGGGTTATGCCGCGCCGAGCAAGGGCGTGGCAAATGGACTTGGGAACGCCCAGCTGGGCGAATGTGGGGGGCATTGGTCTCCTTGCCCGCTTTGCGCGAGCGACTCCACGGGTTCGTCAGTGGATCAACGGAAGACTGATATTCGGACAATCTCCCACGGTAGGTTCATGATGACGGAAAGAACCAAGACACGCCTGCGAACCCACCAACCGGCCGTCCGGCCGGAATCCCCTCAAACATACCACAGACGGCACGCCCTCCAACCACCTGGCAGGCGTTCGTGACCCAAACAGCCTCCCGGTTCGGGCGACCTCCCTCACACCCACTCGCCGCCGGAGTCGCGGTCCGGTCAGATCCCTTGGAAGTACTCATCTGGAAGGGTGCGGTCGCGCAAGAACTGGTCGACGTCGCGCCGTGGCTCAGAGCGCTCATCCGATCCTCGGACCTCCATTTTGGGCAGTAGCCGGCCTTAGATCGGGAAGAAGGCCGGGACGAGCACGACAACAATGGCCAGGACGACGACGGTCAGAGGCGTCCCAACTCGGGCGTAGTCGATCGAGCGGTAGCCCCCGGCGCCCATGACCAGGAGGTTGGCCTTGTGGCTGAAGGGGGTCATGAAGGCGGCCGATGCGGCCAGGCTGATGCCCATCATGGCCGCGTAGGGGTTCATACCGAGTTGAGCAGCCGTCTCCAGGGCGACCGGTGCCAGCAGCACGACGGCCGGCGCCCCGTCCAAACACTGGCTGAGCAGGCTGGCGAGCAGGATCAGAGCCACCAGGATGGCATAGTGGCCTTCCGGACCGACCAAATCCCTGACCTCGCGCACGAGCAGCAGCGCAGCGCCGGTTCTCCCCATGGCGATTCCCACAGGGAGGACCGCGGCGACCAGGAAGATCGTGCGCCATTCGATGGCCCTGTATGCCTCTTCCATCGTGACGGTCCGGAACAGGAGGACAAGGCTGGCGGAGATGAAGGCCGCCACGTGGATCGGCTGGATGCCGAACACCACGAGCCCAACCATCAGCAGCAGGGCCCCCAGCGCCAGTGGCGCCTTCCTGTGCCGGCGTGGCCGCAGACCCTCCGCCGAGAGGACCACGAAGTCGGGGTTGGTTCCGAGGAGACGGATCCGCTCCCACGGACCCTGGACCAGCAGGGCGTCCCCGAGCCGGAACACGAGGTCGGGCAGGCCGGTGTAGATGGAACGCCCGTCTCTCCACACGGCAAGGAGCTGCAAGCCGTAGCGCTTGCGGAACTCAAGGTCGCGCAGCCTCTTCCCGACCACGGCCGATCGCGGGGCGAGGGCCACCTCCACGATGCCGAAGTCCTCGGACTCGAGCACCGCCTGATCGATCCGGGTGTCCACCTGGATGTCACCGATCCTGACAAGGTCCTCGACCCGGGCCTGGTCACAAGCGACGAGTAGACCGTCGCCCGCCTCTATCACTTCGTCGGGAGAAGTAGCCAACCGCGTGACATCACCCCGGACGATGCCGCCGATGGTCACACCCACCAGTTCACCGAGGCGGCTCGCCCCTATCGTCGAGCCGACCAGGGAGGATCCCGGGGGAACCCGGATCACCGAGATGTGACCCTCGAGGGATCTCAAGGCGGTCAGGCCCAGGCTCGTGACCCGGAAGTCCGGGTCGGACTGCATCTTCTGCAGTTCGGATCGGGCACCAAGGGCGATAATCCGGTCCCCCGCCTCGAGCATCCGGGACGATAGACCTTCTCGCAGAGTCTGCTCGCCTCTCTCGATCCCGACGATGACGACCTGGTAGCGCTCCCGGAACTGTGCATCCCTGGGACTCTTCCCCACCAGCCCCGAGGCGGCAGGGACCTCGGCCTTGATGGCGGTGAATCCCCGCATCGGACGGGGGATCTGGCGAGTGGTGGTGGGTTGGAGTTCGACATCGCCGACCCGCATGATGTCCTCCAGATCGGAAAGGCGCCCTTCGACCAGGAGGACGTCGCCGCCCTTGAGCACGGTCTCGGCAGTCGGAACGAAGTTCCTGGCACCTTGGCGGAGGATCGACACCACCTGGATACCCAGCGCACCGGACAGGTTGGCCTCGGCCAGCGTGACCAGGTCGAGAGCGGACTCCTTCGGGATCCTGATCGTGAACAGCCGCTCCTCCAGGTGATAGACCTGGGTCAGGTCGGATGTCTCCGTCTCCCCGGGCCCCGCCTGCCGATCGGGTAGGAGTTTCCTTCCCAGCGTGATCATGAACAGGACCCCGGCGGCCAGCAGCAGGGCACCGATCGGTGTGAACTCGAAGAGACCGAACGGCTCGAGGTCCTGCTCGGCGAGGATCGTCGCCGCCACGATGTTGGGTGGCGTTCCGACCATCGTGGTGGTTCCACCGAGGATCGACCCGAACGCCAGCGGCATCATCAGGCGGGATGCCGAAAGCCCCGCTCTACGCGCGATCGCAGCCACGGCGGGCATGAGAACCGCGGTGGCGGCGATGTTGTTCATGAACGCCGAGAGGACCCCCGACACCAGCATCAGCGTGATGATCAGCGGGATCTCCTTGCTACCCACCAGCGTGTAGACCTTGGACGCGATGATGTCGGCCACCCCCGTGTACAGAAGAGCGGCGCTGATGATGAAGATGGCCAGCATGGTGATCACGGCCGGGGAGGCGAAGCCGCTGAAGGCTTCCGTGGGCCCTACGTACCCTCCCAGTATCAGCACCGCAAGGCCCAGGAAGGCAGTGAGATCCACCGGCAACTTGGCGGTGAGGAACAGGTAGGCCATCGCCACCAGCAACAGGATCAGGAATGCGATCTGCCAGGTCATTCCAGTGGCTGGTCGTCCGTTGTCCGCTGTCCGTCGTCCTTCGGGCGCTCATATCTCTGCGAGGTGGAACGCGGAGCGAACCGTCGACGATCGACCGGCATCAGAATGACCAGAGCCGGGGAATGAAGATGGTCGACAGGATCCAGAAGACGATGCTGAGCGGGACGCCGGTACGCAGAAAGTCCGTGTACTTGTAGCCACCGGCGTTGTAGATCATCGTGTTCGTCTGGTAACCCACCGGCGTCGAGAAGCCGGTGGAGGCGGCGAAGGTGATCGCCATCAGGAAGGGCCGCGGGTCAACGCCGATCTGCTCCGCGGTGGAGATGGCGATCGGCGCGAGAAGCACCGCGGCCGCCGCGTTGCTCATCGTGTCCGTCATCACCGAGGTCATCAGGTAGATGACCGCCAATACGGCCACCGGTCCCATGTCTCCCACCACTCCGACTGCCCGCTCGGCTATGAACCCGGCTGCTCCGCTGGTCTGCATGGCTATTCCGAGGGGCAGGATCCCGGCGAGGAGGAAGATCACCTGCCAGTTGATGGCGTGGTAAGCCTCGTCCAGCCGTAGGACCCGGGTCAGCAGCATCGCGATACAGCCGAGCAACGCGGTGACGAGGATCGGGAATACGTTGAAGGCCGCGAGCCCCACGACCGCGATGAGGATCCCGATCACCAGCGGAGCGCGGTGCCGCAGCGCGGTGCCGGGTACCTCGTCGAGCACGATGAAGTCGCTGTTGCGCCGCAGCGACCGGATCTCCGCTTCGTGCGCCTGGATCAAGATAACGTCGCCCAGGCTGAGGGCGACCGAACTGAGCTGTTCGTGGATCGTCTCGCCCCGACGCTGCATCGCCAGCACGAGCGCTTTGTAGCGGTTCCGGAAGTCGAGTTCCTTGAGGGTGTGGCCGATGAGCTCCGACCCGGGCGCCACCAAGGCCTGCACCAGGCGCAGGTCCTCGGTCTGGAGCGTCTCGTCCCGCAGTTTGAAGTCGACGTTGAGTTCGAGACCCATGGAATCTCGCAGAAGAATCAGTTCGTTGATCTCACCGCGGACCAGGAGAACATGGTCCGGCTCGAGGACCTTGCGGAGCGGCGCCCATCCGGGATCCCCTATGTGCAGAACGCGGAGCACGGTTACGTCGTGTTCCTCACCGAGACGGCTCTCCAGCACCGTCCTGCCAACCAGTGGAGAGTTCCTCCGTACCCGCATCTCGGTGACGTACTCGCCCAGGTTGTAGGTGCTGGCGAGCTCGCTCACCTGGCGGTCGGGCAGCAACCAACGACCCAGCGTCAGGAAGAACACGACGCCGGCCACGAAGAGGATCAGACCCATACGGCTGAACTCGAACATGCTGAACGCCCCGTACCCGGCCTGTTCGGAGATGGAACTGACCAGCAGGTTGGTGGAGGTGCCGATAAGGGTGCAGACGCCGCCGAACTGCGACGCGTAGGAGAGCGGGATGAGCAGCTTGGAAGCCGAGATCCTGCGGCGGTTGGCGAGGATCGTGACCAGGGGGATGAACACAGCCACCGCCGCCGTGTTGTTGACGAAGGCCGACATGACCGTGATCGTGCCCATCACCATCACCAGCGCGGTGTAATGGTCCTTGCTGTAACGCACCATCAACCTGCCAACCGCGGCCGTGGCCCCGGTCTTCTGGAGACCCGCACTCAGAATGAACATCGCCGCCACGGTGAGGGTCGCCGGATTGCTGAAACCGGAGAACCCCTGCTCCGGCGTGACCAGTTTCAACGCCAGCAGACAACCCAGCCCGATCAACGCCACCATGTCGAGCGGGTACTTCTCCGAGACGAAGAGAGCGATGGTCCCGATGAGGATTGCCAGCACCATGATTGCTTGTAGGGTCATGGCCGAGCGCCTCCCATCAAGGTCGCATCCGTCTCGGTCCGGTCATAGAACGATACCGACTCGTGAGAGAGCCCGGCGACGATCAGAGCCCACATGTCCCGTAGTACCGAAACCCCCTCGGGCCGTCCCCCACCCGGGCTCCTCGGCCATCCGGACTTGCGGCGCCCCGAGGCTGTCGACATGATCGCCGGGACGCCGGACGCTGTGTCACACCCGCCGGGTAGCTTGACGGTTATGAGTTCAGAGCCCGACACGAGATGGGACGAACGGACCGTTGAGAACCTTCCGACGCCAGGCGCGCTGCGCGAGTGGCCCCATGCCTGGGTGCCCACCCTGGACGGAGAACCGATCCGGAGTGCGCATCCGTACGGATTCGAGAGCCGGAAGCAGGCATGGGCGGAGGCCATCCTGTGGGTCAAGCGGCTCGCCGGGCTCGCTATGGAAGTAAGGCTGGGTGTCCAGACGGGCTGCGTGGTTGAGCCGGATGCTGTCGTGTTCGTCGAGACGGTCGCCGCGGCCCGGGAGGTCATCCTGAACCATGCGGTCAGGAGCCTGAACGGCAAGGGCGCTGCCTCCGACGAGCGGGAACACCTGCGCCTCCGCGGTGGTGAAGGTGGCCCGACTTGGGAGGACCTCGCCCGTTGCGAGACGTATAGCGTCTACGACCCCAACGATCCCGATGCGGGCATGAGATGCGGGTACGTGCTCTACGAGCAGGGTGGGCTCGACGGGGTCGGTGGCCTCGTTTGGGCTTTCGGGGTCTACGTATGGGCCACGGCGCCTCCCGAAGTCTGGGACCACCCGGGCGATCAACCCTGCGGTCGCGAGACCGACGAAGAGTTCGACATGGGCTAGGTGGTGCTGCCCGCACCCCCTCGGAACTTGCGGCGTGTTTTTCGAACAGGCAACAGGGTGAGTGAGGTTCGCGGCCGAGGCCGAGCGCAGGACACGGCGATCCGGCCCAACAGGACCTAGCTGAGGATCGGGACATCGCGCGGGGGGGTCACCAGAGTTGGGTTCCGGATGTCTCCCCGTAGTAGAAGGGCCCTTCGCGGAACTCGAACCCCCCTCCTCCGAAGCCGTCGTATCGGGATGCCTCCTGTGCCCTGATGTCGTAGAAGGGCTCCTCGTCCAGCATGAGTTGTGCTACCCCCTCGGCCGCCGCCACCCTCTGGACGCCACCTCCTCCGAAGCCGGTCGCCACGAACAGGCCAGGAGGGCCGAAGCGCCCTAACAGCGGCCAGGCATCCGGAGTGGCGACCAGTACTCCGGACCACCCGGTGGCCACTGGAGCGTCTCGGAGAGCGGGTACTCGCCGTCGAATATCACGTAGCGTACGGTCGCGCTGCGTCGGTTCCGGCACAGGTGAGAACTCATCCGGGTTCCCGTCGATATCAGTGGGAGGAAGGCCGACGAGAAGAGACGCCGGGCCACGCCGCATGGCGTAGTAACCCGCCTCCACCTCCGAGAAGAACGGAAGAGTCGTCTCGACTCCGGTAAGGATCACCACACCCAGCACGAAGGTCTTGGTGGGCAGGTGCAGACCGCTACGCGCCAGCAGCGGGCGGGACCATGCCCCGGCGGCCACCAGCACCCGACGTGCGGTTAGCACAGAACCGGCTACCTGTACGCCTTCGACCTGTCCGTCTCCGATCCGGATGCTCTCGGCTGGGCAGCCTTCCCAGATGTCGGCCCCGGCCTGGCGCGCCATGGCAGCCAGCACCACCGTCAGGTGCTGAGATCGCACGAAACCGTCCCCGGCGGTCTGATAGGCCACAGCCAGGTCCTGGGTAGCCAACTGAGGCCAGCGGGTCGCCACATCGGCCGGTTCGAGGAGTTCCCCTTCGGCTCCGAGGCGGGCCGCGGCCCGGGAGCGGCGCGCCAGGATGTCCGCGCCGGTCGGCCCGGTAGCCATCTGGATCCCCCCCACCACACGGAAGGAAACTACGCTCCCGGTGACCCGGTCCAGATGATCGACGACTGCCCGGGTCCGCCGGAGCACCGCCAGGTTGATAGGGGAGGTCGACTCCTGGGGCACATGGCCGGCCGCCAGCGCGCTCGACTGTGCCGCCACCACCCGCCGTTCGAGCACCACCACCCGGAGCCCGGCCTGGGCGACACGCCACGCGGCCAGCAAACCGGGAAGGCCGGCACCGATGACAATGGCGTCGTAGTCCGTTGGTCCGGTCATGTCGTCAAGTCGCCGGCGAGACTATGGGGAGGTTGCAGGTCGAGTTCGTCGTTGCGGACGCACGCGCTCCGGTGACCCTTGCCGACCTCGGCGAGCGGCGGGACCGCGCCGGAGCATCGGTCTTCCGCGTAGGGGCATCGGGGATGGAAGCGGCATCCGGCCGGGATCCCGACGATGTCCCCGATGTCCCCTCTGACTCCCAGTTCCGGGGGCTCGTCATGAGGATCCGGTACCGGGATGGCCGTGACCAGCGCATGCGTGTAGGGGTTGGCGGGCCGTCCGATCACCTGGTCGGCCGAACCCTCCTCCACCACCTTGCCGAGATACATCACCGCGATGCGATCGGCGATCTCCCATGCCACCGACAGGTCGTGGGTCACGAACACGAGCGTCATGCGGTGGCTTTCCTTGAGCCTCACGAACAGCGCGAGGATCTCGGAACGCACGGAGACGTCGAGCATCGAGACCGGCTCGTCGGCGATCAGCAACTCGGGCCGTAGGACGATCGCAGCCGCGATGGAGACTCTCTGGCGCTGGCCGCCCGACAGTTGGTGGGGATAGAGCTTGGCGAACTCGCCGGCCGGCTCCAGCCCGCACTCCTCCAAGGCCTCGTGAACTCTCGTTTCGAGTTCGGCCCGGGAAGCTGCCAGCTTGTGGACCCGCAGCGGCTGCGCGACTATCGAGAAGATCGACTGGCGGCGGTCGAACGACTCGAACGGATCCTGGAACACGTACTGCACCCGTCGCCGCATGGCTCGCAGCTCGCTCCTGGGCAACTGTGCTACGTCGAGTTCGCCGAACCGTACCGAACCCGAAGTGATGGGCGCCAGGTGGCCGATCGCTCGTACCAGCGTCGTCTTGCCCGAACCCGACTCCCCCACTATGCAAAGCGTCTCCCCGGCGAGGATGTCGAGGTCGACACCGTCCACGGCCCGCACCGCGTCCCCGACCCGGCGCGAGCGCTTGAAGTGCACGTTCAGATCGCGGACCGTGACGAACGCGGGTGCGGCTGCTAGCTCAGGCATCGGCGCGTTCTCCGTCGCCGTAGAGGTGACAGGTCGCGACTTGGGTGCCCGCGAACCGGGTCCAGCCGGGCACCTGGATCGAGCAGACCTCCATGGAGTTGGGGCACCTTGGGTGGAAGCGACACCCGGCGGGGGGCTGCACCAGGGATGGCGGCGTTCCGGGAATGCCGTGGGACTTGCCGCGGCCCCTCGCGAAGTTCGGCACCGACTCGAGCAGCGCCCGCGTGTACGGATGCTTGGGGTGGTCGTATATCTCCTCCACGGTTCCCTCTTCCACCGCCCGCGCCGCGTAGAGCACCACCACCCGGTCGCAGAGGCGGGCAACCACCCCGAGGTCGTGGGTGATGAACAGGATCGTGAGGTCTAGGACCTCCCGCAGGTTCTCGAGGAGTCTCAGGATCCGTGCCTGGACGATCACGTCGAGGGCGGTGACCGGCTCGTCGGCGATCAGCAACGCCGGACGACCGCTGAGGGCCATGGCGATCCCTGCCCGCTGGCGCATCCCGCCCGAGTACTCGTACGGGTAGGCCCGGTGCCGGTCTCCGGGAATCCCCACCAGGGCGAGCAGTTCGTGAGCGCGTTCCGCCGCGTCGGCCTTGGTGATGTCGGGCTCGTGGGTGAGGATCGGCTCCGCAACCTGGTCGAGCACCCTCCGGACCGGATTGAGTGAGTTCATCGCTCCCTGGAAGACCATCCCCATGCGGCGGCCCCGGACCATCCGCCACCCGGTCTCGTCCAGCCCCGTCATCTCGGCCCCGTCGAAGCGGATGGATCCACCGGTCACGGCTCCGTTACGCGGTAGGAGCCCCATCATCGCCAGTGCCAGGGTCGACTTCCCCGAACCGCTCTCGCCGACCAGTCCCACCACCGTACCGGTCTCGATGTCGAAGCTCACCCGATCGGCGGCCCTTATGACCCTTCCGGCTCTGCGGTACTCCACAGTGAGATCTCTGATGGTGAGTAGGGCCACTGCTGTCTACTCCTCCCGGCGCCGGGGGTCGATGACATCGGTCAAGGCGTTGCCGATCAGCGTGAAGGACAGGACCATGAGGGTTATGAGAAGGCCGGGCGGGATCAGCACCCACCAGTACCCAAGCGAGGTCGCACCGGAACTGAACGCGTTCTGCAGCATCTTCCCCCAGGAGATCAGGGACGGGTCTCCCAATCCGAGGAAGGCCAGCACCGCTTCGGTGAGGATCGCGGCGGCGGTCAGCAGGATGGCGTTGGCCAGAACTATCCCCGCCACGTTGGGGAGCACATGCGTCCACATGATGTGCAGCGGGCGCATCCCGATCGCCTTGGCCCGAAGAATGAACGTGCGTTCTCGCTGGCTGAGAACCTCGGCGCGTATGAGGCGGGCAGGTACCGCCCAACTAGTCACGCCGATCACCACGATGATGGTCGGAAGGCCCCGGGAAAGCACCGCGGCGAGGACGATGATCAAGGGAAGGGCCGGGATCGTTATGAACATGTCCGTGATCCCCATAGCGGCCTGGTCGAGACGGCCACCGATGTACCCGCTGGTGATTCCGACGACGCTTCCGATGAGGACGGCGATGGCGGTGGCCGCCACCCCGACCGCCAGCGAGATCCCGGCCCCCACCGCCAACTGTTCCCACACCGAACGGCCCAGGTTGTCGGTTCCCAGCAGGTGCTCCACCGACGGCGCCCGGAAGCGGTCCTCCACGGTCTCTCCGGCTGCCGGCGGGTTCTCGTAGGCGAGGAAACCCGTCACTCCGTACACCACGAAAACGGCCAGCAGGATCATGCCGATCTTGCCTCTGGCGGTCCGCCAGAGTTCGACCAGCGCTCCGCCCCGCTCCCTCACGGGCCCGGCCCCAGCCTTCGGTTCGGCGGCCGATGCCGCGTCCGCGGCGCTCATGAGGATCTGATCCGCGGGTCGAGACGGGAATAGAACAGGTCGGCGACCATGGTGGCGATCACCACGATCACGGCTATGACGAAGAAGGCCGCCTCCAGCAACGGTAAGTCCCGATCCTGCACGGCCTCGTACATGAGAAGCCCGAGCCCGGGCCACGAGAAGACCACCTCGGTCTGGATGGTGCCCGCCATCAGGAGGCCCAGGGTAAGGGCCATCAGGGTGAACGTGGGCAGGAAGGCGTTCCGCACACCGTAGCGCCACAGGATCGTGCGTGGCCGCAGACCCCGCGCCCTTGCCGCCAGCATGTAGTCCTCGTCGGCCACCTCGGCCAGGGAGTTCCGCATGATGAGGGCGATCGAGCCCACGCTCACTATGGCGATGGTCGCGGCGGGCAGCACCAGATGTTCCAGCACGTCCCACACCTCGTCGAACGGGGTCCGGTAGATGGCGGCCACGGACCGTATCCCGGCTACGGGAAGCAAACCGAGACTGATGCTGAACAGCAGGACCAGAATCAGGCCCACCCAGAAGGTGGGGAGGCTCCACAAGGTCAGGGCGGTCAGCGTGAGGGAGGTGTCCGTGCGGGTGCCCCGCCGCCAGCCGGCCACGATGCCGAACGCCAGACCGAACACGAAGATCAGCACCAGCGCCGCACCCGTCAGGATGAGCGTGTTGGAGAGCGCCGGCTTGAGAAGATCCGTCACCGGCATCCGGGCCTTGAACGAGATGCCGGTGTCGAACCGGACGATCTTGGTCAGGTAGGTCAGGTATTGCTGCCAGGCCGGCTCGTTCAGACCGAACGACTCCCGGAGTTGCTCGAAGGCCTCCGGGCTGAGCCGGCTCTCCCGGGCGATGAGCCGCGCCGGGTCACCGGGGAGCATCCGGAACAGCCAGAAGTTGAACGTGGCCACCATGAACAGGGTGATCAGCGCCTGCAGGACTCGCCGCGCCGGGTAGCTGCGCGCCCAGCGCCACCTGACCTTCCGCTCCGCGGGGGCGCCGACCACGCCGGGACCGGTCGGCGCTCCCCTATCGCTCGGCGAGTTCACGCTCGCGACCACGCGATGGCGGTCACCACCGGAACCGGCCTACCAAGTCCGGTTCGATCAGGCCTCGCTGACGACCAGGAAGGTCTCCGTGGACCAGTTGGTGGTGATCCCGTTGTTGATGAACGGCCAACCAACCAAGTTGTCATCCCGGTATGCCTGCAGTTTGGTGGGATAGGCCATCACGCAGTAGGCGAAGGAATCGTAGAAGATCTGCTGCGCCTGCTTGACCATCCTCAGCCGCTCCGCGGGATTCCCCTCGGTCTGCTGAGCCTTGAACAAGCCTTCGTACTCCGCGTCGCAGTAGTAGGTGTCCGAGAGGTTCCCGAACTGGTCGCATGACTGCACCGACAGCATGAAGGTCGCGTCGGGTGGGGTCTGCCACACCCAGGTGTACATGTCCCAGTCGGCGTCGACGAACACCCGCTGGATGAGCGTCGGGTCGTCCTCACCGAACACGCCCTGTATCTCCATGCCGACATCTTCGAGCATCGGCTTGATGAGCTCTGCGTACAAAGGCAACCGGTCGATCACCGTGGAGGCGAACAGGCGGAAGCTCAGCTTCTCACCGTCCGGGCTCTCCCTAACACCGTCCCCGTCCCGATCGACGTAGCCGGCCGCGTCGAGTATCTCCCGCGCCTTGGCGGGGTTGCCGTTGGCTTGCTCCCCCTCTGGTATCTCGAGGAACGCGTCACCGAGACCGGGCGGTAGGACCACCGTTCCTTTCTCGCCCCGACCACCGAGAACCAGATCCACCAGACGCTGGCGGTCCATGGCCCATGACATCGCCTCGCGGATCACCGGATCCAGCAAGAGCGGGTTCCCGCCCGAATCCGGATGTGGCTGTCCTGGGTTGTTGGGATCTTCGTAGACATTGATTCCGAAGTGGTCCAGCACCAAGCCCGGATACTCCTCCACTACCACGTTCGGCACGCCCTGCAGACCTGCCCATATGTCAGGAGACGAGAGGGTTCCCGTCACGTCGATCTCGTTGTTGCGCAGTGAGTTGGCGATGGTCTCCTCGTTCGCCAACTGCACCTTGACGATCTGCTCCAGGGTGCCCGGCTTGGGACCGCCGTTGGACTCCCAGCCCCACCAATCGCTGTTGCGGTCCAGTACGAGGCGGTCATCGGGGTTATAGGTGTTCAGTGTGAACGCACCCGATCCGATCATCTCGTCGTTGCCGAAGATGTCGATGTCCTCGGGCGACATTCCCTGCCAGATGTGCGCCGGGATTATCGGCGCGCCAACGCTCGGGTCGAGGGCCGGGGGGCCTGAGAAGTGGAGCACGACCGTCAGGTCGTCGGGCGCCTCGACCGTTTCGAGCGGTTCGAAGAAGCCTCCGAACAGACCCTTCTTGGTGTCCCGGTAGAGCTCGAACGAGTACTTGATGTCCGCCGAGGTGAGCGGTTCACCGTCATGGAACTCTACGCCTGCGCGGATCGTGTAGGTCACCGTGGCGCCACCGTTGGATAGCTCCCGGCTGGTGGCCAGAGCCAACTGGGGCGAGAGCTGATCGTCGAACTCCATCAGCCGGTCATACACGAGCCAGTGCATGTCGGGCGTCGAGACGGTCACTACCGGGTTGGGGGTGTCGAAGATGTTCAAGTGCCCGAACCGCATTACCCCCGAGGCGGTCTCGCCTCCGCAGGCCGCGGCGACTATCGGGGACGCCAGCATCGCCGCCATCCCGGCCTTCCCTGAGTAGGCCATGAACTGCCGCCTGCTAATCGGGTTCTGCAGGATTCCTTCGGTGTTGGACATCGAGCCCTCCTCCACCCGGCTCGACTCGTGCGTCCGGGTTCTCGCCACAACGGTTCCGCGGGGATGCACTACCAGCCGGTGCGGGCGCGTACCATCCCGTCCCGCGCAAGGGTATCATGGGCGACTCCGACCCGCTCTACTCCCCCGCGAACCAGGCCGCTCCTTGCCAGGACCTCTCTCTATTTCCGCAGGATCCGACTCTCCGGACACAGCCGGCGCAGCTCCTCCCGCTCGGCGGTCAGGCGGTGGTTCCGCTAGTGCGCCCAAGAGTGGATTGCCAACACTTGCAAGATGAACTCATGGCAACTTCAATCTAGAGTAGGCAACGTGAGGACTCCCGGTGCAAGAGCCAACTGAAGACTCATCGCACGACCACCACGACCGCCACGACCACGACCACGACCACGACCACGACCACGACCACGACCACGACCACGACCATGATCACGCGCCAACTCCAGGACTGCTCTCCCGTTTGAGACACCTTGTTGTGCCTCACTCCCACGACCACAGCGAGACGATCCAGTCGGCCGACGAGTCGAGCGAAGAGGGGATACGGGCCGCGTGGATTGGGCTGGCCGGCATGATGGCAACCGCGGTGGCACAGGTAGTCATCGTTGCTCTGTCAGGTTCGATCGCATTGCTGGCGGACACCATCCACAACCTTGGCCATGCTGCTACTACGATCCCGTTGATCGTGGCGTTTCGCATGGGCCGCCGGCGAGCTACCAAGCGATACACATACGGCTACAGGCGAGCCGAGGACCTCGTCGGCCTGTTCATCGGGTTGATCATCCTGGCAAGCGCGGCGATCATCATCTGGGAGTCCGTCGACGCCTTTGTCAACCCGCGCGTGGTGACCAATCTCTGGTGGGTGTTCGCGGCAGGGATCGTCGGTTTTCTCGGGAACGAGATCGTGGCCGTCTATCGGATCCGCGCTGGTCGGCGGATTGGCTCTGCGGCTCTGGTTGCTGAGGGCCAACATGCACGAGCGGACGGACTCACATCAATTGCAGTTGCGATTGGCATGGTCGGAGTCTGGCTCGGCTTCCCGCGGGCCGACCCGATCGTGGGATTCCTAATCGCGATTGCGATTCTTGGAATACTCGTATCGGCAATGCGTACCGTTGTGAGGCGGCTGATGGACGGTGTCGATGAGGGGCTGATTGACCACCTCACCGCCACAGTGAAAGAGACACCTGGCGTGGTGGCAGTCGACGCGGTGCGCGCCAGGTGGTCGGGCCATCGGATGTCGGGGGATGTCGCAATCCAGATCGACTCGGCGCAGACAGTGCTCCAGGGCCACCGAATCGCCGAAGAGGTCGAACACGCCGTACTTCATGCGGCGCCCAATATGGATGGCGTTGTGGTCCACTTGCATCCTGCGGTGGCGGCAGATGAAGCGCCGAGTCTGCATGAGCTCTCGGGCCACCACGCCAGTCGCGACGCCAGGGACGCCTACATAGCACGTCAGGCCTCCCAGAACCTCGCTTCGACGGGCGACTGAATCAGCACTGCAGACGGGCTGCGCCAAGAGCTAGCTTGATCGCGCTCGCAATCCGAACCCATGTTCCACAGTCGACGCATGCGATCAGTGTCGATCTGCGGACGAACGACCACACTCTGCTGACACTCCGATGACACTCTGCTGACGGTCGGGCATGGGGTTCGATGCCATGGCCTTTCTCGACGTGTCCCACGAGGAAGCGACCGCGCTCCAGGATGAGTACATACCCACGACATGACCGGCGGCCATGCCATGGCAGGCGAGCCTGCTTCGGTGGAGGTCGAGCGACGGATGCGGACCAATTCGTTGCTGATATCCCGGGATTACTCGAAGTCGAGTTGGCGGGCTCAGGGCAGCTCCTGCTACAACTGGAGGAGGGTTTCCCGTCCTGGCTGGTGTCCTGATTTCAACCGCCAAACTCATCGACTGGAGAGCCCGCTGGAGCCCCAACTCCGCCCCCATCCGCTGGCGCTCTTAGATTCGGAGACGCCTCTTACGACCAGCGCACGAACAATCCAAGCATGACACTAAGGACGCGGGCCCTCACCGCAGGCCCCGCTCGGTCTACCTATCAGTGGCGACCTCGCCTGCCGTCTACCCGCCGCCGATAGCGGGCAGGAAGTGCACCTCGGCGTCCTCCGGTAGGGGCTCATAGGTGGCATCGGCGATGATCTCGCCGTCTATGGCTACGGCGATGCCCGATCTCAACTGGTCCCCGACACCCGGGAACCGCCGGTCGAGTTCGGCGATCAGGGCACGTACCGTGGCTGCCTGAACGTCGACCTCCTCTACCCCTCCGGTGAAGCGTTGCAGCGCCGAACCGAGGAAGACCCGGGCCATCAGCCGCCGTTGGATCCGATCGCCGCCAGGACCTTCACGGGCGACATCGGCAACTCGCCGAGTCGCAGACCGGTAGCGCCGTGGATGGCGTTGGCGATGGCCGCCATCGGCGGGACGATTCCGACCTCGCCGACGCCCCGCACACCGTACGGGTGGCCGGGATTGGGCACTTCGACCACCACGGTGTCGATCATCGGGAGGTCCGAGGCCACCGGCATCCGGTAGTCGAGGAACCCGGGGTTCTCCATAGCTCCCCGATCGTCGAAGATGTACTCCTCATTGAGCGCCCAGCCGATCCCCTGGACCACTCCTCCCTGCATCTGGCCCTCGACGTAGCTGGGATGGATGGCCCGGCCGGCGTCCTGGGCAGTGGTATAACGCAGGATGGTCACCGCGCCGGTTTCGGGATCAACCTCCACGTCGCAAACCTGGGTCGAGAAGGCGACGCCCACACCGCGCGCGTTGAGCGAGGCAGTGGCGGTGATAGGGCCGCCCGTCTTCGCCGAGGTCTCGGCAAGGTCCTCCGTCGTCAGGGGAGCGCGGTCGCCGTCGACATGTTGGGCCCGGCCGTCCACCCATTCGACATCGCCCACATCGACGTCCCAGATCTTGGCTGCTCTGGCCCGCATATCCGACACGACCTTGCGGCATGCCTCGATCACCGCCATGCCCGTGGCATGCGTGACCCGGCTGCCGCCGGTCAGGTCGGTGAACCCGATCGACTCGGTGTCGGCAATGATCGGGGTGATGCGATAGACGTCGATGCCGAGTTCCTCGGCTGCCATCAGAGCCATCGATGCCCGGCTACCTCCGATATCGGGGCTTCCCGTCATGACCGAAGCGCCCCCGTCCTCGTTGATGTGCACCGTGGCGCTCGAATTGGAGCCGATGTTGAACCAGAACCCGCTCGCCACCCCTCTGCCCTGGTTGGGCCCGAGCGGCGCCGAGTAGTGAGGATGGTCCTTTATGGCGTCGACGGTCTCGCGGTACCCGATCTTGCGAAACTTGGGACCGTATACAGACTTGACGCCTTCCTCCACCGCGTTTCGTAGCCGCAATTCCAGGGGATCCATACCTAGCTGCTCGGCCAGTTCGTCGAGCACCGTCTCGGAGGCGAAAGCAGCCATCGGCGCTCCAGGCGCCCGGTAGGCAGCCACCTTCGGCATGTTTGTGACGACGTCGTACCCCTCGAGGAAGAAGTTGGGGACGTCGTAGGGAGTGAGGATGCACATGAGACCCAACTGCACCGGCGAGCCCTTGAACGCGCCGGCCTGGTAGGCCAGCCATCCCTCGGCGGCGACCAGCTTGCCGTCCCGGCGGGCACCCATCTTGAGGCGCATCTTCGATCCCGATGTGGGGCCCGTGGCGCGGAAGACCTCGTCCCTGTCCATCACGATCCTGACCGGACGGCCGGCTCTCTGCGAAAGCAGGGTTGCCACCGGCTCGACGTAGACGGTGGTCTTGCCTCCGAAGCCCCCACCGATCTCGGCAGGGATCACCTTGACGCGGGAGGCTTCCCAGCCGAGCAGCTTGGCGGTGTGGGTGCGTACCATGAAGTGCCCCTGGGAGGAGCACCACACCACCGCGCGGCCGTCCTCGGTGGTGTCTGCGACGACCGCATGGGGTTCGATGTAGCCCTGGTGGAC
Organism: bacterium; assembly: GCA_028821575.1. Lineage (GTDB taxonomy): Bacteria > Actinomycetota > Acidimicrobiia > Spongiisociales > Spongiisociaceae > JAPPFW01. The sequence goes on from JAPPFW010000090.1 coordinate 21,794, forward strand.
CGGCGCGGTGGTGAACTCGCGCTCGACGATCACGTCGGCTTCGGCGAACCCCCGCTCCAGGTCGCCCCGCTCGTACACGTAGCGGGCGGAGATGTTGGAAGCCCGGTCGGGAACCGGGTCGACTCCTGAGGTGATCATGTCCGGGTGCAGTATCGGAGCATCGGGTGCCATGGCATCCTCGACATCGATGACGTGGGGAAGCACCTCGTAGTCGACCTCGATGGCCGCCAGGGCGGCCAGGGCGACCCGGCGCGAGGTCGCCGCCGCAGCCGCAAGGGCGTGGCCCTCATACAGCACCTTGTCGCGCGCCATCACGTTGCGGCAGAGGTCGCGGTAGTCGACCGCTGCCTCCCCGCCCTCGCCGGCCTCCGACTCCAGCATCGGGAAGTCGGTCCCGGTAACCACCGCCTTCACGCCGTCCATCGCCTCTGCAGCGGACGTGTCGATCGAGCGGATCCGGGCATGGGCGTGGGGAGAGCGGAGGACCGCCCCTACCAGCATGCCGGGTAGCGACAGGTCGGCGCCGAAACGCGCCCGGCCGGTCACCTTGTCGAGGCCGTCATGACGGACGGGCCGGGTGCCTACCCACTTGTAGCCCGGCGTGGTCTCGGTCGTGGTTGCAGGGGTGGCGGTAGTGGTCACACCTTCTCCTTTGCCTCCGAAGCTTCTTTCATGTCGGCGGCCGCCGCGAGGATCGAGCGCACGATCTTGTCGTAGCCCGTGCACCGGCACAGGTTGCCCGCGATGGCGTAGCGCACCTCTGTCTCGGTAGGGTCGGGGTTCCTGTCGAGCAGGGCCTTCCCGGCCACCAGGAATCCCGGGGTACAAATCCCGCACTGCAAGGCCGCTCCCACGAGGAAGTTCTCCTGCAGCGGATGCAGCCCGTCCGGGCCGGCCAAGCCCTCCACGGTGATGATGTCCGCTCCGTCCGCCTCCGGGGCCAGCACGAGGCACGAACAGGTGAGCCGGCCATCCAGGATCACCGAGCATGCCCCGCAGTCCCCTGTGGCGCACCCCTCCTTGACACCCATGAGCCCGACCACGTCGCGGAGGGCGTCGAGCAGGGTCTGGTCGCCCTGGCAGAGGAACTCGGCGCCGTCGCCGTTGATGGTGCAGGTGACGTGGGTGCTACTCATACGGTCTTCCTCGCGACTCCTTGGGACTTCATGCCGCCGATCCTTGCGCCCGGGCCGCTGCCAGCTTCAGCGCCCTTACGGCCAGCACGCCTGCGACTTGGCGGCGGTATTCCTTGGTACCACGCTTGTCGTCTATGGGATTGCAAGCCGCCGACGCCTCAGCCGCTACTTGGCCGAGCACGGACTCCGTCAGGCCCTGCCCCACCAGGGCGGCCTCTGCGGCGGGGACCCGCACCACGGTCGGGGCCACCGCTCCCAGAGCGATGGAGGCCGCCGTGCAGCGTCCCTCCTCATCCAGCGACAGGCGGGCGCCGGCCCCTACCACCGCGATATCCATCTCGGTGCGGGGTATGAACCTCACGTATGCGTCGGAGGTCCGGGCAGGCGGCCGGTCGAACTCGAACTCGATCACGAACTCTCCGCTGCCTAGGGACGTGGAGCCGGGGCCGGTCACCACCGAGGCCACCGGGACCGTCCTAGTTCCGTCAGGCCCCGCGATCACCGCTCTCGCGTCGTTCACCACCATGGCCGGAACACTGTCGGCGGCGGGGGAGGCGTTACACAGGTTGCCTCCCAGGCTGGCCCTGCTCTGGATCTGGTCGGATCCGATGAGGGCGGCGGCCTCGACCAGTCCGGGCAGGTCGGCCACCAGCCCGTCCTCCTCCGTGAGACGGACCGACGGGGTGGCTGCGCCTATCACCCATGTATCGCGGACCAGGCGCAGATCGGTCAGCCGGGGTATCCGCTTGAGATCGACGGCCCGGTCGGGTTCGGGCCGACCCATCCGCAACTGCGGGATGAAGTCCGTGGCACCGGCGTAGACCTTCGCGTCGTCATCGCCGACCAGGACCGCGACCGCTTCCTCGATGGTCGTGGGGGCTACATACCTCACGCTGCAACCGACCTCATACCGCTCCTTTCGGGCGACGAACCGTACACTCCGACCCAGGCATCAACACGGTTGGCACGCTAGCAGGTGGGGCAGTGGCCAGTCGTCAGTGGCCAGCGGACGGATGCCGCGGCGAGCACTGACCACCACCAGCCACCAGCCACCAGCCACCAGCCACCAGCCACCAGCCACCAGATTGTCAGCTGTCCCCTCCTCCCATCATGGCGGCGGCCCTACGTTCCAACTCGGCAGGGTCCACATCCTCGACATGGGTGGATACGCCCCAGCGGTGTCCCCAGGGATCCTCGAACTGTCCCGACCGGTCGCCGTAGAACTGGTTCTCAACCGGGCGCAACTCGGTCGCACCGGCTGCCAGCGCAGCCGCGAAGGTTGCGTCCGAGTCCTCGACGTACACACTCAGCGACATCGGGGTCCCCCCAAGCGTCTTAGGACCGACGACCCCCATCTCGGGCCACTCGTCGGACAGCATGACGAGCGAGCCACCCAGGGCCAGCTCGCAGTGTCCGATCCGGTCGCCGAACTCCATGCGGGTGCGCTCGGTGAACCCCAGCACGCTCGTGTAGAACTCGATGGCGTCGGACGCGCCGTCCACGCACAGGTAGGCGGAGACTCGTGGGCGGTTGTCTGGGATCGGATTGGTCATGTGTCCGTCCTTGTGGTCAGTGGTCAGTGGTCAGTGGTCAGTGGATGTTAGCCCATGGGCTTGATAGTCAAGAGCTGCCAGGTACCGGCCACCAGCCATTAACCCCAATTCTTCATGGGGGTAGTGGTGGGGGTGGGTGGTTTGACACGGGAAT
>JAPPFW010000041.1 GCA_028821575.1 bacterium
GCGAACCCGGGGCGGTTCACGACGCGGCTTGACAACAAGACAGGGACACACCCTGAGGGGTGTTGGTGAGTCTAGTGGGCGGCTCCTTTCGGTCGCTGTTTGCGTGCCTGTGCTTGGTAGGCGCGTAGCCGGTAGCTGTCACCTGTGATGGTGAAAACGACGCTTCGATGTAGTAGCCGGTCGAGCATTGCTGCGGCGATGGTCGTGTCGGAGAAGATGTCTCCCCAGGACGCCACGTTGCGGTTGGTGGTCAGGATGATGGAGCCTTTCTGGTAGCGGCGGGAGATGACCTGGAACAGGGAGGCGGCGTCTTCTGCCGGCATGGGCAGGTAGCCCAGTTCATCGACTATGAGAACGGCGGGGCCGGAGAAGAATCTCATGGTTGGGGCCCAGCGTCCTTCGAGGGCGGCTTTGCGGCAGCGGGCGGCTAGGTCAGCTGCGGTGGTGTAATAGACCCGGTGACCGCCGTCGACCGCTGCCCGGCCCAGGATGACGGCGAGCATGGTTTTGCCGACTCCGGGCGGTCCGATGAACAGCACGTTGGTCGCGTCAGCCAGGTAGGCGCCGGCTGCGAGTTCTCTGACGAGTTTCTCATCGATGCTGGGCTGGGCGCCGAAGTCGAAGTCTTCGAGTTGCCAGGGGGTGGGGAAGTTCGCGAACCGCATCCGGCCGTTCCACCGTCGCTGCTCGGTGGCTTCGACCTCGACCCGAAGTAGAGCTTCGAGGAACTCGGTGTGGCCGATATCCTGTTGGCGGGCCTGGTCGAGGTGGGCTGGGAGCGCCTCGGCGGCGGCGGCCAGCTTGAGGTAGGCGAGATGTCCTCGTAGCTGTTGGTAGAGGGTGTCTCTGCTCATGGCCGGCTCTGGTTCTGTCGGTCGATGTGGGTCTGGTAGACGGCGAGGTCGATGACCGGCTCGCCGTGTTGCATGCTGCCCCCGAGGTCGGCGGCGATCGCCAGAGCTGCTGCCGACGGTGGCCGGTTCGGTTTCGGTTTGCAGGGCCCGGCGGTCGTGAACGCCCCCAGCACTACCTTCTCGAGGGCTGCGGTGTGCTCGGGGAGGCGGACCATCCTGCCTTGGCCGCGAGGCGCTTTCCGATGCGACGCTATTAGCCGTCCAGAAGCCGAGATCACGTCGAAGGTTGGGTCACCGAGGCGCCAACGAACGTTAACGTCGGTTCCGATCACTCCTGGTGGCACCGAGTAACGGTTGCCCCACACCGATACCAGACCGTTGGCAGCAACCTTTCGGACCAGGGTTCCCTCCGCCGGATACGGCATAGGGGGCAGCGCAAGCAGCGGTTCCGATCCAGCGAGTTCCCCAACCGTGCTCCCGGCCCGCCGGCGGGCATCCCCCACTGTCTGGCAGAAGCGGTCAAGGCTGTCCTGCGCCTGGGCCAGGCTCCCGACTGCTGCGGTGCGCCACCACCGCTGCGCTATATAGTGGATCGCTTTCTCGACTACGCCTTTTCGGTTCGGTCGCCGTGGTGGGCACGCGTCGATGCCAACCCCGTAGTGTTTGGCGACTCCCAAAAACGAGGCCTGGACCCGGTCGGTGCCCGGCACCAGCACCGTCGACATCCGATCCACCCGCCACCGCCGAGCGGTGCCCCCGAACCGTCTCAGGACCCCGTCGATGCCTTCCACCAGATGGGCCTGGTCCTGGCAGTCACTCAGCCAAGCTCGGAACTTCCCCGAATGGGACAGGACACCCACCAGCACGAATACCCTCGATCCCCACGGGGTGTCGCCCAGTTGCGCCCAGTCCCACTGGCATTCCTCACCCGCCGGATGGTCGATGATCGCCACCGGCCGGCCCCTGGTTCGCCCACATGCCCCACACGAAGGCCTCAGCTCTCGGTCTCGGATCTTGCGAACGAACGTCACATAGCTCTGCCCATACCCCAGAGCCTTGGCCTCGTCGAACAGCGCCGTTCCCCAAAGGTGCGGATCCTCGGCCAGCCGCTGACGAACATAGGGCTCGATCACGTCGAACGGATCCGGCCCGGATGCTGCCCGCTGCCCGAGGGTCCGTTCACCCAAAAGGTGAGCTCGTACTGTCTTTCGGTCTCTTCCCAGATGGCGGGCAATAGCCGCAATCGACCATCCCCTTCGCTTCAACGCGTGTGCTTCCACGTATTCTTCCTGTGCCAACATCAGCGGTGGGGCTCCCTCTCCTCGCTGCCGGACCTCACAGCCAGCAGCTTGGAGAGGACCCCACTCAGCGTCTGGTATTTGGGGTCACAGGGTGGGGATGCTCCTACGGTTGTCAAGTCGGCGGCGGGGCCGCCTCGTGGGTGTGGA
>JAPPFW010000010.1 GCA_028821575.1 bacterium
CCTTCGGGTCATTGACGCCACCTGCCCACTCGTTTCGAAGGTGCATTTGGAGGCGATCCGGTTCGCGAAGGCTCACCGCAGCATTCTTCTCATCGGTCATCGCGATCACGATGAGGTCATCGGAACCGTCGGCGAAGCGCCCGACAGGACAACCGTCGTGTCGAGCGTGGAGGAAGCCGAGACCGTACAGGTCCAAGACGAGAACGTCGCCTACCTCACCCAGACCACGCTCAGCCTCGACGAGGCGGAAGCCATCATCGCCGTGCTGAAACGGCGGTTCCCCGGGATCCAGGGCCCACCGGCAAAGGACATCTGCTACGCGACCGAGAACCGACAGATCGCGATCAAGCGGGTCGCGCCGCGGGCGGACATCCTGCTAGTGGTCGGATCGAAGAACAGTTCCAACTCAAACCGAATGGTCGAGGTCGGTACCCAGCACGGCATTCCCGGCTACCTCGTGGATGACGAGCGAGACATTTCGCCCGAGTGGCTGAGAAACGCCCGGACAGTCGCCGTCAGCGCGGGCGCCTCGGTGCCGGAGTCGCTGGTGGGCAGAGTGCTCCGGCACCTTCGGAACTTGGGATTCGATGAAATCGAGGAAGTCGAGGAGGTCGAGGAGAACGTCCACTTCCCCCTTCCGCCCGAACTGCGGAGCGGGCGGCCCTTGACGCAGAGCTCGACCATCTAGGCCCATTGGCTGCGAGCAACGCCTCGGGCGGGGAGCTGCTCCGATGACACCCGTTCCGGGCCTCCGGGATCCCGCCCCGACCTCCGCCGATAGGATCGTAAGCAACTGGCGCCTGCTGTACCGACTCATCGTAAGACCGATGGTTCGGGAACCGGTCCGGACCGGAGTGACCGTCCTTTGCGTCAGTGTCGGCGTCGCAGTCGTCGTCGCCATCGATCTGGCTGGCGAAGCCTCCGCCAGCTCCTTCCGCTCGTCGATGGAGTCCCTCCAAGGTGGCGCAAGCTACGAGATCAGCAAGGTCGGCGGGATTCCGGAGGGGGTTTTCGGCGATCTCTCGAGGATTCGCGAGCCCCTGCGCTTCTTCGCAAGGGTGGAAGGATACGTCTCCGAGCCCGAGACCGGCGAGCGGTTCCCCCTCTTCGGCGTGGATGTCCTCGGCGACGAGGCGCTGCGCCCCGGACTTGAGAGCGGTCCTCCAGACCTGGGCAGACTCTCGGAATCGCGGCAGGTCTGGGTCAGCCGGGCGTTGCGACAAGAGGCTGGAGGTCCGGTCCGTCTCGTCGTCGGCGACACCGTGGAGGAGTTCGAGGTTGCGGGGGTGATCCGGGAGTCAGTCGGCGGATCGGATTCGCTGGGTCCCATGGCCCTGATGGACATCGCACTCGCCCAGCGAGTGCTGGGGCGACGAGGCCTTCTCGATCGGATCTATGTCGAGACTCCGGAAGGCGGTGCCCGGAACTGGGAGTCGCTGATCCGCTCGCACCTTCCTCCAGGGACGGTGATCCACGCGGTTGGAGTGCGTTCGCGAGAAAGCCGGAAGCTGCTGGCCTCGTTTCGCTGGAATCTTCGGGTGCTCAGCTACATCGCGCTCATTGTCGGCGCCTTCCTGGTCTACAACACCGTGTCGGTCTCGGTGGTCCGGCGGAGGACGATGATCGGCGTCGCCCGGGCGCTCGGCATGCCGCGCGGAATGGTCCGCGCCGGCTTCCTGGCAGAGGGACTCCTATTCGGGATCGTGGGCACGGCGCTTGGTCTGGCGACCGGCAAGGTCCTTGCGATCGGTGCCGTCGAGCTCATGGGGCAGACCGTGCAATCCCTGTACCTGAGCAGTGCGCCGGGCGAGATCGCAATCCGTCCGTGGACGGCGTTCGCTGCTGTCTGCGCCGGTGTTGGCGCTTCGGCGCTCTCTGCCTGGTGGCCGGCCAGCGAGGCTGCCACTGTTCCCCCCACCGATGCCATGTCCACCGGTCGAATCGACTTCGCGACGCGAGTCCAAGGTGGTTCCTGGGCGATCCGGGGGCTCGCATGCGCAGCAGTCTCGATCGGCCTCTGTTTCGCTCCGGCTTGGGACCGCCTGCCGTTCGCGGCCTACGCGGCCGCCCTGGGACTGATTGCCTCGGCGACGATGCTGGTGCCCCAGGCCGCGGTGGCGTGCGTGCGCCTGTCATCACGACCGCTGCTGCGCGTCTTCGGTGTCGCTTCGATGCTGGGAGCGCGCTCACTGTCCAGTTCCCTGGCGCGGACGGCTGTGATCGTGGCGGCACTGTCGACAGCGACGGCCATGATGGTCAGCGTCGCCATCAT
>JAPPFW010000034.1:0-43693 GCA_028821575.1 bacterium
AACGTGACCGAACCCGAAGCAGGCGAATAGTCGGACGAGGACGCAGTACCCGCCGTAGCAGACCAAGCCACCCGCACCTGCTTGGCGATCGTCTTGGACAAAGTGATCGTGTATGTGGCGTTGTTCCCCTCAGCCACGTTGCCGGTCGGTCCACTGATCGACACGTCAGCCGTATCGTCGTCGGTAAGGGTGACAGTCGCCCCGCTGACGGTGAACCCCGTGGCAGACCCCGACACCACAATCGTCTCATCACCCTCCACCACCGCATCATCCTTCGGGGTCACCTTCAACGTCCCCGAACCCGACGCCTGACCGGCGGGGATCGTCACACTCGCCAAGGTGGAAGCCCCGTAGTCCGAAGACCCGGCTGTCCCACCCAGGCTGATGGTCACCGTCGTAGCCGAAGTGAGCGTGCTATCCCCGTCCAGAGTCGCGGTCACCGTCACATCCGTAGCCGAATCACCCTCCCCGACACTGTCCGGACTGACCGACAACGTGATACTCGACGGGGTGGCGTCGTCGTCGCCGATCGTGGTCATCACCGACTTCGCCGTAGCGCTCAGAGAAGGCGCAGGACCGCCACCACCCTGCACACTCGAGATAGCAAACGTGAAGGATTCACCCGGTTCGTCCAGAGAATCCTCCACGGTCGCCACCGTCACCGTCTTATCCGCAGTATCAGAAGCACTGAAGGTCAACGTGCCCGAAGCGGCCGTGTAGTCGACACCCGCGGTGGCGGTACCGGCGGTGGTGCCATAGCCGACCGTCAGATCATCGGTGGGGGTCACACCCGACGGGGACAGCGACACCGTATAGTTGCCGGTCGTGCCACCCTCAGTCACCGACGTGGGACCGGTGAGACTGACTGTGATCGGATCCGACTCCGCAATCGTGGTCGTCACCGACCCGGCATCCGACTTCACCGACACCAGTGACGAGATATCGGAAGTGATATCACCCAACCGGACAGTGAAACGCTCCGCGGTTTCCGATAGATCATCATCGGTCACACCAACGGTGAACGTACGCGTGGCGCCCGCCGCAGAGCCCGCCCCGAACTGCACCGAACCCGCGGCGGGCGAGAAGTCGGAAGACGACGCGGTGCCCGCCGTCGCCGACCAGTCGACTTCGACCTGAGCGGCTATCGCCTTCGACAGGGTGACCGTGTAGGTGGCGTTGTTCCCCTCCCCGACACTCGACGAGGGACCGCTGATCGACAACTCCGCCGTGTCATCATCCCCCAACGTCACAGTGGCCTCGGCGACCGCGAACCCGGTAGCAGAACCCGACACCACGATCGTCTCATCACCCTCCACCACCGCATCATCCTTCGGGGTCACCGTCAACGTCCCCGAACCCGACGCCTGACCCGCCGGGATCGTCACGCTCGCCAAGGTGGAAGCCCCATAGTCCGAAGACCCCGCTGTCCCACCCAGGCTGACGGTCACCGTCGTAGCCGACGTGAGCGTGCTATCCCCGTCCAGAGTCGCGGTCACCGTCACATCCGTAGCCGAATCACCCTCCCCGACACTGTCCGGACTGACCGCCAACGTGATACTCGACGGGGTGTCGTCGTCGTCGCCGATCGTGGTCGTCACCGACTTCGCCGTGCTGCTCAGAGCCGGAGCCGGACCGCCACCACCCTGCACACTCGAGATAGCAAACGTGAACGTCTCACCCGCCTCGTCCAAAGAGTCCTCCAACGTCGCCACCGTCACCGTCTTATCCCCGGCATCGGAAGAAGTGAACGTCAGGGTGCCCGACGCGGCGGTGTAATCATCCCCAGCAGTAGCCGAACCGTTCGAGGTGGCATAGTTGACCGTCAGGTCAGCGGTGGGAGTCACACCCGACGGAGACAGCGACACCGTATAGTCGGTGGTCGTGTCACCCTCGTCCACAGTTGACGGACCGGACAGCGAAACCGTGATCGGATCCGACTCCGCAATCGTCGTCGTCACCGAACCCGCACCAGACTTCACCGACACCCGGTTCGACAGGTCACCACTCACCGTACCGAGACTGACGGTGAACGTTTCGGCGACCTCCGACAGCGAATCATCGGTCACTGCAACCGCGAAGGTCTCAGTAGCCCCCGCGGCCGAACCGGCCGCAAACGTCACCGCGGCGGGCGTCGCGCTGTAATCGGTGGCCACCGCGGTGCCCGCAGCGGCAGACCAATCTACCTTGACCTCAGCGGCTATGGCCGTGGACAGCGTGATCGTATATGTGGCGTTGTTCCCCTCAGCCACGTTGCCGGTCGGTCCACTGATCGACACATCCGCCGTATCGTCGTCGGTAAGGGTGACAGTCGCCCCGCTGACGGTGAACCCCGTGGCAGATCCCGACACCACGATGGTCTCGTCGCCCTCCACCACCGCATCATCCTTCGGGGTCACCTTCAACGTCCCCGAACCCGACGCCTGACCGGCGGGGATCGTCACACTCGCCAAGGTGGAAGCCCCGTAGTCCGAAGACCCGGCTGTCCCACCCAGGCTGATGGTCACCGTCGTAGCCGAAGTGAGCGTGCTATCCCCGTCCAGAGTCGCGGTCACCGTCACATCCGTAGCCGAATCACCCTCCCCGACACTGTCCGGACTGACCGACAACGTGATACTCGACGGGGTGGCGTCGTCGTCGCCGATCGTGGTCGTCACCGACTTCGCCGTGGAACTGAGAGCCGGAGCCGGACCGCCACCACCCTCGGGATTCGAGATAGCAAACGTGAACGTCTCACCCGCCTCGTCCAAAGAGTCCTCCAACGTCGCCACCGTCACCGTCTTATCCCCGGCATCGGAAGAAGTGAACGTCAGGGTGCCCGACGCGGCGGTGTAATCATCCCCAGCAGTAGCCGAACCGTTCGAGGTGGCATAGTTGACCGTCAGGTCAGCGGTGGGAGTCACACCCGACGGAGACAGCGACACCGTATAGTCGGTGGTCGTGTCACCCTCGTCCACAGTTGACGGACCGGACAGCGAAACCGTGATCGGATCCGACTCCGCAATCGTCGTCGTCACCGAACCCGCACCAGACTTCACCGACACCCGGCTCGAGAGATCACCACCCACCGTACCCAGAGCAACCGAGAACGTCTCGGAAGTCTCCGACAGATCATCATCCGCCACCGCAACCGTGAACGTCTCCGACGACCCCGCCGACGAACCCGCCCCGAACGTCACCGAACCCGAAGCAGGCGTGAAGTCATCCGCGTCCGCAGTACCCGCCGAAGCAGACCAAGCCACCCGCACCTGCTTGGCGATCGCCTTGGACAGCGTGACCGTGTAGGTGGCGTTGCTCCCCTCAGCCACGTTGCCGGTCGGCCCGCTGATCGACAGCTCCGCCGTGTCATCATCCCCCAACGTCACAGTGGCCTCGGCGACCGTGAACCCGGTAGCCGAGCCCGACACCACGATCGTCTCATCGCCCTCCACCACCGCATCGTTCGCCGGGGTCACCTTCAACGTCCCCGAACCCGACGCGTCGCCGGCATCGATCGTCACGCTCGCCAAGGCGGAAGCCCCGTAGTCCGAAGACCCCGCCGAACCGCCCAGGCTGACGGTCACAGTCGTAGCCGAAGTGAGCGTGCTATCCCCGTCCAGAGTCGCGGTCACCGTCACATCCGTAGCCGAATCACCCTCACCAACACTGTCCGGACTGACCGACAACGTGATACTCGACGGGGTGCCGTCGTCGTCGCCGATCGTGGTCGTCACCGACTTCGCCGTGGAACTGAGAGACGGAGCGGGACCCCCACCACCCTCGGGATTCGAGATAGCAAACGTGAACGTCTCACCCGCCTCGTCCAAAGAGTCCTCCAACGTCGCCACCGTCACCGTCTTATCCGCCGCATCGGAAGAGGTGAACGTCAACGTGCCCGACGCGGCGGTGTAGTCGTCCCCGGCAGTGGCCGACCCATCAGCAGTCGCATAATTGACTGTCAGGTCGTCGGTGGGAGTCACACCCGACGGAGACAGCGACACCGTATAGTTGCCGGTCGTGTCACCCTCAGTTACCGAACTGGGACCGGACAGCGAGACAGTGATCGGATCCGACTCCGCGATCGTGGTGGTGACCGCCCCGGCGCCAGACTTGATCGACACCCGTGTCGAGAGGTCACCGCTCACCGTCCCGAGACTGACCGAGAACGTCTCCGAGGTCTCCGACAGATCATCATCCGCCACCGCAACCGTGAACGCCTCCGACGACCCCGCCGACGAACCCGACGCGAACGTGACCGAACCCGAAGCAGGCGAGTAATCGGACGAGGACGCAGTACCCGCCGTAGCAGACCAAGCCACCCGTACCTGCTTGGCGATCGCCTTGGACAGCGTGATCGTGTAGGTGGCGTTGTTCCCCTCAGCTATGTTGCCGGTCGGCCCGCTGATCGACAACTCCGCCGTGTCGTCATCCCCCAGCGTGATGGTGGCGTCGGCGACCGCGAACCCGGTGGCCGACCCCGACACCACGATCGTCTCGTCGCCCTCCACCAACGCATCGTTCTTCGGGGTCACCGTCAACGTGCCCGAACCCGACGCGTCGCCGGCATCGATCGTCACACTCGCCAACGTGGAAGCCCCATAGTCCGAAGACCCCGCTGTCCCACCCAGGCTGACGGTCACCGTCGTAGCCGACGTGAGCGTGCTATCCCCCTCCAGGGTGGCGGTCACGGTAACGTCGGTAGCCGAGTCCTGCTCGCTGATCGAACTCGGACTGACCGACAACGTGATACTCGACGGGGTGCCGTCGTCGTCGCTGATCGTGGTCGTAACCGACTTCGCCGTGGAACTGAGAGCCGGAGCGGGACCGCCACCACCCTGGGGATTCGAGATAGCAAACGTGAACGTCTCACCCGCCTCGTCCAAAGAGTCCTCGATAGTCGCCACCGTCAACGTCTTGCCCCCGGCATCTTCAGAAGTGAACGTCAACGTGCCCGACGCGGCGGTGTAATCATCCCCAGCAGTAGCCGAACCGTTCGAGGTGGCATAGCCGACCGTCAGGTCATCGGTGGGGGTCACACCAGACGGTGACAGCGACACCGTATAGTTGCCGGTCGTGTCACCCTCGTCCACAGTTGACGGACCGCTGAGAGTGACAGTGATCGGATCCGACTCCGCGATCGTGGTGGTCACCGACCCGGCATCCGACTTCACCGACACCCGGCTCGAAAGATCACCACCCACCGTACCCAGAGCAACCGAGAACGTCTCCGAGGTCTCCGACAGATCATCATCCGCCACCGCAACCGTAAACGTACCCTTGACCCCTGCCGACGAACCAGCCGCGAACGTCACCGAACCCGAAGCAGGCGAGTAATCGGACGAGGACGCAGTACCCGCCGAAGCGGACCAAGCCACCCGGACCTGCTTGGCGACCACCTTGGACAAGGTAACCATGTATGTGGCGTTGTTCCCCTCCCTAACACTCGACGAGGGTCCAGTGATATACAACTCGGCCGTGTCATCATCCCCCAACGTGATCGTGTCCCCGGAAACTGTGAAACCGGTGGCAGACCCCGACACCACAATCGTCTCGTCGCCCTCCACCACCGCATCATCCTTCGGGGTCACCTTCAACGTCCCCGAACCCGACGCCTGACCGGCGGGGATCGTCACACTCGCCAAGGTGGAAGCCCCGTAGTCCGAAGACCCGGCTGTCCCACCCAGGCTGATGGTCACCGTCGTAGCCGAAGTGAGCGTGCTATCCCCGTCCAGAGTCGCGGTCACCGTCACATCCGTAGCCGAATCACCCTCCCCGACACTGTCCGGACTGACCGACAACGTGATACTCGACGGGGTGGCGTCGTCGTCGCCGATCGTGGTCGTCACCGACTTCGCCGTGCTGCTCAGAGACGCAGCAGGACCACCACCACCCTGCACATTCGAGATAGCAAACGTGAACGTCTCTCCCGGTTCGTCCAGGGTGTCCTCGATAGTCGCCACCATCACCGTCTTGTCCCCGGCATCGGCGGCAGTGAACCGCAACGTGCCCGACGCAGCCGTGTAGTCCAGGCCGGCGGTCGCGGTGCCCGCGGCAACGCGGAAGTCAACCGTCAGATCAGCCGTAGGCGTCACACCCGACGGAGACAACGACACCGTATAACTACCAGTCGTGTCACCCTCGGTCACCGACGCGGGACCGGTGAGACTGACCGTGATCGGATCCGACTCCGCAATCGTGGTCGTCACCGACCCGGCATCCGACTTCACCGACACCCGGCTCGACAGGTCACCACCCACCGTACCGAGACTGACGGTGAACGTTTCGGCGACCTCCGACAGGTCGTCATCGGTGACTGCAACCGTGAAGGTTCGGGTAGCGCCCGCGGCCGAACCCGCTCCGAAGGTCACCGGCGCTTGGGTCGCGGTGTAATCATTAGCCTCCGCGGTGCCCGCCGTAGCGGACCAATCTACCTTGACCTGAGCGGCTATCGCATTGGACAGCGTGAGCGTATAGGTGGCGTCGTCGCCCTCGACCACGTTGCCGGTCGGTCCGCTGATCGACAACTCCGCCGTGTCATCATCCACCAAGGTGATGGTGGCGGCCGTCACCGCGAAGTCCGTGGCGGACCCCGACACCACGATCGTCTCATCACCCTCCACCACCGGATCATCCTTCGGGGTCAGGGTTATCTTCGCCGAGCCCGATGCATCACCGCCGGGGATGGTCACCTTGGTCAGCGTGGACGCGTCATAATCCGAGGAGTCTGCTGTTCCTCCCAGGCTGATGATCACCTCTGTGTCCGAAGTAAGCGTGACCTTCCCGCCCATCGTGGCTGTGACCGTTACCTCCGTAGCCTTACCGCCCTCCGCGACACTGTCCGGACTGACCGACAAGGAAATGGTGTCGAGCGCGTCATCGTCGTCACGGATGGTGGTCGTCACCGACCTGGCCGTGCTGCTCAAAGACGGCGCAGGGCCCCCACCACCTCGCACATTGGAGACATCCAACGTGAACGACTCGTTCGCCTCGTCCACAGTGTCATCCACCGTCGACACCGTCACCGTCTTGGCCCCCGCATCAGACCGGGTGAACTTCAACGAGCCCGATACACTCGTGTAATCATCCCCGGCCGTAGCCGACCTATCCGAAGTCGCGTAGTCAACTATCAGATCCGCCGTGGGCAGGACGCCGGACGGCGCCAACGAGACCGTGTAACTGCCGGTCGTGTCGCCCTCCGCAACACTGCTGGGACCGGAGAGGAAAACGGTGATCGGATCGGACTCGGCGATCTTCGCTACCACCCACGAGGCGTCCGAATCCACCGAAACCCGACCGGAGAGATCACCACTCACCGATCCCAACCCCACTGCGAACGTCTCCAGAGTCTCCGACAGATCATCATCGGTGACAGCCACCTCGAAACTCCGGGTAGCCCCGGCCGCCGAGCCCGCCCCGAACGTCACCGCGGCCGGAGTAGCCGTGAAGTCACCCGGGGCCGCGGTACCCTGCGTGATAGACCAGACAACCTGGACCTGAGCGGCGACCGCCTCGGACAGGGTGACCGTGAAAGTGGCGTTGTTCCCCTCGGCCACGTTGCCCGACGGACCGCTGATCGACAACACCGCGGTGTCGTCGTCGGTAAGGGTGACGGTTGCGCCGGTGACAGCGAACTCGGCGGTCGACCCCGACACGACGATCGTCTCGTCACCCTCCACCACCGCATCGTCGGTCAGCGCCACCCGCAACGTCCCCGAAGCCGACTTCTGACCGGCCGGAATCGTCACGCTCGCCAATCCCGACGACACTCCATAATCCGCGGAGTCGGCAGTACCTCCCAACGTGATGGCCACCGTCGTATCCGAAGTGAGCGTGGACGACCCCTCCAACGTCGCCGTCACCGTCAGATCGGTATCCGAGCCGCCCCCACCGGAACTCGCGGTCGTGCGGGCGCGTGAGGCGATGCCCGGGAAGCCGGGGATGCCCGGGACCTCCGGGACGTCCGGGTCGTCCGGGTCGTCCGGGTCGTCCGGGTCGTCCGGGTCGTCCGGAGCCTCGGCAGGCTCGCCGCTCTCCGGGATACTGGCGGGGCTGACCGACAAAGTGATCCCTGCGGGCGTGGGGTCGTCGTCACCGATCGTGGTCGTCACCGACTTCGCCGTGCTGCTCAAGGTAGGCGCAGGACCCCCGCCGCCCTCGAGATTGGAGATCGCGAACGTGAACGACTCACCGGGCTCGTCGAATGAATCCTCTACGGTCGACACGGATATGGTCTTCGGCGCGGTATCCGAAGCGGTGAACGTGAAAGTGCCCGAGACAGCCGTGTAGTCATTCCCGGCGGTCGCCGACCCATCCGTCGTCGCGTAGTCAACCGTCACATCAGCCGTAGGAACAACACCGGACGGCGACAACGACACCGTGTAGCTACCCGTAGTATCCCCCTCCTCCACCGAACTCGGACCTGATAGGGAAACCGTGATCGGATCCGACTCCGCGATCGTCGTGGTCAGCGACCCCCCGCCCCATTTCACCGACACCCGAGCGGACAGATCGCCGCTCACCGATCCCAGCGCCACCCCGAACGTCTCGGAAACCTCCGACAGAGCATCGTCTTTCACGAACACTCCGAAGCTCTGGGTAGCGCCGGCCGGCGAACCCGCCCCGAACGTCGCCGCGCCCGAAGCCAGCAGGACGTCAGCCGCCGTAGCGGTGCCGGCCGTGGAAGACCAGGCAACCCGCACCTGCTTGGCAATCGCCTTGGAGAGGGTGACCGTGTAGGTGGCGAAGCTCCCCTCCGTCACATCCGTCGAGGGGCCCGTGATGTACACCTCCGCGGTGTCATCATCGGCAAGGGTGACGGTCACCGAGCTGACAGCGAACCCGGTGGCCGAACCCGACAACACGATCGTCTCATCACCCTCCACCACCGCATCATCGGTGGGCGTCACGGTCAGCGTCCCCGAACCCGAGGCCCCACGGGCCGGAATCGTCACACTCGCCGATGACACCTCGTAATCCGCAGAGTCGGCAGTGCCCCCGAACGTAATGGTCACGTTCGTATTCGAAGGGAGCGTGCTGTCACCGTCCAACGTAGCCGTCACCGTCAACTCCGTAGCCGGATCACCCTCCGAAACACTGGTGGGACTGACCGACAGAGTGATACCGGTTGGCATCTCATCGTCGTCGCTGATGGTGACGGTGTCACCCGTCACTGTGAATCCGGCGACTGCGCCGTTCACCGCGATCGTCTCGTCACCCTCCGCCACCGCATCATCGGTGGGGGTCACACGCAACGTCCCCGAACCCGAGGTTTGGCCGGCCGGAATCGTCACATCCGCCACAATCGACGACTGGTAGTCCGACAGACTCGCCGTCCCACCCAGGCTGATGATGACCGTCGTGTCGGCCTCCACCGTGAGGCCATCCGCCAGAGCGGCGGTCACCGTCACATCGACCGGCTCGGCCGCATCCTCCGTCACCGTGTCGGGGCTGACGCTCAGGGTTATGAAGTTGCCGGACTCCGACGTGACAGGGGCAGGATCGCTGATAGTTATGGTGGAGTCGACGATCTCCAGGTTGTCCGCCGATGCGCCTCGCACGATGATGGTCTCGTTGCCCTCGTCCATGCCATCGTCGGTGGGCGTCAGGGTGTAGTACACCGAGCCGCTGCTCTCCCCGGACGCCACCGCGATCGTGCTCCCTGCATTGGGCAAGAAGGTGAAGTCGGTACCCGCCTCGGCTGTGCCGCCTCCATGAGCGCCGACCTGGATCTCCACATCGCGATCGAGAGTCTGGCTTCCGTCCAGAGTGGCGGTGACGGTCACAACGGTGGCGCCGTCGCTCTCCACGACGAGGTTGGGTGTCGTCGACAGGCGGAAGAGCTTGCGGTCGACCGGCGCCGCGCTCCCGGCAACGATCGTAGTGGTGATCTCGGAGGGTGTGCCCAGCTGCGGAGCCGGTCCGCCCCCTCCGGCGGGGGTGAGGACACTGAAGTTGAAGGTCTTCCCGGCGCCCGCACCCAGCACGGGCACGGTCACGGTCTTGACGATCTCACCGGTTGCGAATGTGAGCACGCCGGAGGTAGCGGTGTAGTCCACGCCCGCCGCGGCCGTCCCGTCGGACGTCCCGTAGGATACGGTGAGGTCGGCGGCCGGGAACTTGTCGAGCGACACCCGGTACTCGGCCTCACCGTTGAGCGCGACCTCGATCGGGCCGCTGAGCATCACGGTGATGGGATCGCTCTCCGCGATGGTGGCGTTGGCCGACCTGAGCCCGGAGTGGACGCTGAGCATCGACTGGAGCGCTGTGTCGATCCCACCCAGCGCGACGGTGAAGGTCTCCGCCGGCTCGGTGAGGCCGTCGTCGGCGATGTCCACGGTGATGGTCCGCGTGGCGCCGGCCGCCGAGTTGGCGGGGAAGGTCACGAGGCCCGAGTCCGGGGAGAAGTCGGCGCCGGGATCGTCTCCGGCAGACCAGCCCACCGCGACGTCGGCGTTCACCTGCTTCGACAGGGTTACCCTGAACTCGGCGGCGTCACCCTCCTCCACCTGGCCCACCGCGGTCTGGATGCTCAGCACCGCGAAGTCGTCGTCGTCTATCTCCACGTCCAGGGAGCGGCCGGCTACGTCAAGGGTCGGTGCCGGACCTCCGCCGCCCCGGGGGTTGGACAGCGCGAGCTCGAAGGACTCGGCGCCCTCGGTCAGGTCGTCCTCGATGGTGGCGAGGGTGAAGGTCTTGGTGGTCTCGTTGGCGGCCGCGCTGAAGGTCAACGTCTCCGACTTGCCGGTGTAGTCGTCGCCGGCCGCGGCGGAGTCGTCCGAGGTCGCAAGGTCCACGGTGAGATCGGCGGTGGGGGTCTTGCTGAGCGTGACGGTGTACGTACCGGTGGGGTCGCCCTCCACCACCGGACCCAAGGGCTGTCCTTCATCGTCCTCGGGTGGGGAGATGCTGACCATGATGCGGTCGTTGGAGGGGATGATGGTACTGACGGCGGACGGGCTCACAACCACCTCGGATCCGGAGCCCGTCCTGCTGCCGGCGCCGATGGAGAGGTCGCCCAGGCTCACGGTCAGGGTCTCGGTGGACTCCGACAGGTCGTCGTCCACGACATATATGGTGAAGCTCCGGACCGAGCCGGGACCGGAGGCGGCGGGGAAGGTAACCGAACCCGAGGCCGGGGCGAAGTCGCCGGCGTCGGCACCGGTTGCCGTCCAGCCCACGGTGACTTCGGCGCCAACCGCATGGGACAGCCTCACGTCGAACCGCGCCGACGAACCCTCACTGGCTACGGTCGCCGGTGTGCTCAGGGTCACCGTGGCATGGTCGTCATCCACGATCGTAATGGTGGCCGGGGTGATACTGGAGATGCCGACCGCGCTACCTTCCACGTCGATGGTCCTGTCGCCGTCCAGCGTGGGGTTGTCGACAGCGGTGATGAACAGTTCGCCCGTCCCGCTGAGCGAGTTGGCGGGGATGGTCACGGTCTTGGTGGTGATCACGCTGTAGTCGCCCGGGTCGGATGCCGTTCCGGAGAAGCTGAGGGTTACCTCGGTGTCCCATGGGAAAGGCCGGTCGGCGCTGAGCAGAGCGGTCACGGTCACGGATTCGCCGTGTTCGGGGAGTTCATCCTCGCCGGATGACTCCGGCGTTGCGGGAGGGTCCTCGGAGATGTAGCCGGGATCGGCCGACAGGACGATGGACGGCACGGTGATGTCGTCGCCGGTGATCGTGGTGGACACGGATGAGTTGCCCAGGGTAGGCGTAGGCCCGCCGCCCCCCGCCGGATTGGAGATCACGAAGTCGAAGGTCTCGTCGTCCTCGTCCGCGGTGTCCGACAGTATCGTCACCTCGGCCGGCTTGGGCCCGTAGTCCGTGGGGCTGAACACCACGGCGCCCGAGGCGGCGGTGTAGTCGTCGCCGGCGGTGGCGGTGCCGTCCCTCGTGGCGTAGTCGACGCTCAACTCGGTGGTGGGTATTCCTCCCGACGGGGAGAGCAGCGCGTGGTACGTGGCGGCGCCTCCCTCGTTGACCGCCAGCGGGCCCACCAGGTCCACCTGTATGGGGTCGCTCTGCCCGATCCGGGTGGTCCTGGAACTGTCGGGGAGGGTCAGATTGCCCCGAAGTGTTGCGGTGTCGACTTCCAACGTCACCTTGAACACCTCGGCACGTTCGGAGAGCCGGTCGTCCACGATCGGCACGGTGAAGACCATCTCGGTCGAGGCCGGGGAGCCGGCAGGGAAGTGCACCGCTCCTCCCTGGACGGCGAGGTCAGCGCGAGACGCCCACTTCGGAGACGACTCGTAGCTGATATCCCAGCTGACGACCAGGTCCGTCTCGAGCTTGTCAGACAGCCGCACCGTGTACTCGGCGTCGGTCCCCTCCTCCACCGGGCCGGACGGCGCGATCATGGTGACAGTTCCGACCTCGTCGTCCTTCAGGGTGATGGTGGCCGGCGTCACGGTGGCGCCCTCGGCGCTCCCTTCGACGATGATGCTCTCGTCGCCTTCCAGCAGCGAGTCGTCCACCGGCGTGATACGGATACGCTTGGTGGCCCGCGTAGCTCCTGCCGGCAGATTGAGGGTGCTGACTCCTTCGGCCGTGTAGTCGTCGTCCGCCTGCGCCGTACCTCCCAGGGACAAGGTTATGGCCAGCGCAGGAGTGACTCCGGCAGGGCGCGTGGCGGCGAGGAGGAAGGCTTTGGCGCCGCCATCCTCGGCGAGATTGGTCGGCGCCACGAGGAGGGTCACGGCGACGGGGTCGTCGTCGTCGGTTATGGAGGTGGTGACCGAATCGGTCCCCAGTATCTTCGCGAATCCGGCCGCGCCCTGTGGATTGCTGATGGTTACCGTGAAGCTCTCTCCCGGGTCGTGCACGACATCATCCACCGCCGTCACCTGGATGCTCTTGCTCGTGACGCCGGCCGGGAAGGTCAGCGTCCCCGACGCGGACCCGGTGAAGTCGGCCGTGGTGGCGCCGTCCTGCGGAGCGACCGCGTAACTCAGCGTCAGCGCGCTGTCCAGGCTGCGGTGCAGGGTGACGGAGTAGTCGGCGGTCGATCCCTCGGCCACCTCCGCCGGGCCGGCGATGTCGATCACCACCCGATCGCTGTCGGCGATGGTGACCGTGACCGCGGACGCGTCCGGGTCCAATATCAGGTAATCGCTCAGGTCCGAGACGATGAGAGAGAGTTTCACCGTGAACTGCTCTTCCGGCTCTGCCAGGGTGTCGTCGGTGATGGTGATCCGGAAGGTCCGGGTGGCGCCGGCCGGCTGGTTCCGGTCGAAGGAGACCTGACCGCTGTGGGGTGTGTGATCCGTCGCATGGGCCCCGGTAGCCGACCAGAAGACCTGGACTGCCGCGTCCACCTGGCGGGAGAGGGTTACGGTGAAGACGGCCGTGTCGCCCTCGACAACCTCTTCCGGCCCGCTGATGGAAAGCAGGCCGATGTCGTCCTCCTCGATCGTGAACGTGGTGGCCGACACGGGCAACCCGGCTAGTTCCGCACTCTGGGCGGCGGAGGACGTCGGGTAACCCCATATATCATCGCCTTTGCTGAGGAAGACTGTCTTGAGATCCGGAAACGAGAGCTGACCGGTGACGGTGACCCTTCTGGAGCCTCGCACCACCTCGTCGTCGCCGGTCGGAACGGTGATCTCGCCGGTGGCGGTGTTGACCCACTGGGGAATGACCATCGAGGCGGTGGTCTGGTTCCCGCCCTCGTGCAGCGTGAGATCCATCGAGATGTCGTGGTAGGCATGGAAGGTGGCGTTGTCGTTCATCCGGGCCGTCACCGACAACGTCGCCCCGGTTGCGGACTCGCTGACCTTTCCCGGCTCGGCCGCCAGCGTGATCCCCGTCCGCGCCTTGGTGGTCTTGGCCAGACGGTATGTGCTATCCAGACGACCCCTGCTTCCCCCGTCGATACGCAGGAAGTACCAGAAGCGTGTATCGGGATCCAGACGGCCATGTGGTTGCCCATACAGGCGCTCATCCAAGTAGTAGACGTCGCCAAACTGGCCGGCGCGTTCGTCGAGAAAGGGATCGTTGAGGGACTCGGTGTGGCTGCTCGAGCTCGGCGGGGATACTCTGCCTTGCTCATCGCATACTCGTGTTACGGACCGGTTCCAATTCAGGTCACCCGAGCTGGCATAGGCCGGGGCAGGCGACAGGTCGAGCGTGGTGGGACCGGGACGCACGACGATGTACTTGTGAATATCCTGCCAGACGTTTGAATGGTCGGACAATACGACACACGGCGCCAACTGGGTCCGAGGCCTCGGTCTCACCCGGACCTCCGGCGCGTCCACCCCCTTCTGCACCGCCCGCAGCACGATGTCGTAGTAGCTGTATGGCTGCAGGTCCTCCAGGGTGACCAGACGGGTGTCCCGGTCGTAGGTCAGGGTGGTCCATTCGGCGAACCGGTCCGGGCCGGTGTAGGGCGGGTCCTTGGGAAACAGTTCACGGTACGCAAGCTCGTAGTGGGTGACGTAGTTGGCGTTGGCGCTGTCCGGCGCGCTCCATGTGACGCGGATCTGGTGGGCGGACAGCACCTGGGCCTGTACGTCGCCGGCCGGCTCCGCCACGTTGGTCACCGTAACGGTCACGTCGATGGCGTCGTCCACCGCCGTGTCGGCGACATCGAGACTGTTCTTGCCGTCCTTCACCTCCACGGTGAAGGAGTAGGTATTGGGTTCCTTCTCGAAGTCCAGCGCGGTTGTCTCGCCGATGCGTATCTGCCCACCGGCGTCGATGCTGAAATCGGCCGCATGCGGCCCGGACAGCGAGTAGGTGAGGGTATCCCCGGTGTTGGCGTCGACGGCCAGCACCGGCCCTCCCAGCAGGGTGCCCGGCGCGGTGTTCTCGGCCACCACCCGGCTCAGGGGTCCGGCCTCGAGGAACCGCGGGCGGTAGTTGACGTACAGGCTGCCGTTGACCTTCTGGAGGCTCTGAACGGTTTCGCCGACTTCGCGGCCTGCGTCCTGTCCGACCGCGTCGCGCAGGCTGGCGCTTCCGAAGAGATGCACGACGACCCCTGACGGTACGCTCACCCCGTCGGTGTCCAGGTCGGCGGCCTGCACCTCGTAGGCGAACACCATCCGTCGAGCCGTACCGGAAGCGGGGAACTCCTCGGAGTGCTGGTCGGTGGAGATCGGCCTGGCCCAGCGGGACGTACTGCCCACCGTGAGCCGCAGGCCGATGAATGAGGACACGTCGTCCTCGGGGATGTTCCACGTCACATCCCTGTCCCAGGCAACCTCCACCTTTATGGTGTCGCTGTTGCCGTAGACGCCGTCGTGGCGGTACGGCGAGGAGACGATCTCTACGGTGTCTATCTCCGGCGGATCGTCGGTCACCTGTATGGTGGCGGTACTCGCCTGGACAGCTTCGCCGTCGAAGCGGTCGATCACCTTGAAGGTGAAGCTGCCGTAGCCGGAGAAGTCCGCTGCCGGGACGAATCGCAGAGTTTCCCCGCGGTTGAAGAGGACCTTCGCATTCGCCGACAGGTCCGTGTCCCTGAGGCCGGCCACGCTGCGCACGAGCCGCCCGTGCACAGCGTCGGGCAGGGTGACGATCCGCACCGCTGACAGTCCCTCCTCCGAGTGGCGCCCCACGTCGGGGTCGGTGTAGGGGAAGTCATCCTTCTTGACGGTCAGCGTGGTGTCCGTCTTCGTGTACAGGGTGAAGTCGGCGGAGGTGGGCAGCGTGTTGGGTTCGGTGGTCACACCAGGCAGCTTGGCGAATGGGACCCACGACGGCGGTGAGGCGGTCCAATCGTCGTTCTGAGCGTGCATCCAGATAGAAAAGGTCTGCCCGGGCAGCAGGTCGGTAATGACCTTCGACGTCGTGTCCGGGGGCAAGACCCAGCTCCTTAGCCACTCGAAAACAACCAGGTGGTACTCCTTCCGGGGAGGCCTTCCCGAATCGTCCGGATGGTCCCAGTCGACCCTGACTCTGAAGGGTCCTAGCACGGTGGCTCTGAGGTTCAAGGGCGAAAGAGCGGGCTCGGGCAAGTTCAGCACCTGGAGGGTCACATCGATGGAGGTGTCGACGGAGGGGTCGCCCCCACCGGCCGGGCTTTTTCCGTCGCTGGCGTGGACGGTCAGGTGGTAGGTGTTCTTCCCCTCGTAGTCGAGGCGCGCATCGTCGGCCGCCTCGATCTGGCCGCTGCTGCTGTCGATCTTGAAGCTGTCTGCGCCATCCCCGGACAGGGAGTAGACCAACTTGTCGCCGTCGGCGTCGGTTGCCGTTACCGGGAGGCCGGCGGTGGGAACGTAGGGACGCCCGGTTCCCTCTACGTACTCCCCTACCTGGCGGATCACGGGTCCGGGCGCCCCGTTGAAGACGGGCCAGAAGTTGGGCGCGGCGTTGCCGTTCACCCGGTGGCCGTGCAGGTCGGCCAGCCCCTCGTGGGCCGTGCGCGAATGGGACCGCGACGCCGGCGAATGCTCCAGCCTGGCCTGCCCGTGGGCCCGTACCAGGTTGCCGTCGGCGTCGGGCACCACGGAGATTCCGTTGCTGTCCACGTCCTCCGCCACCACGGTGTACGAGAAGATCCATCGGTGGTAGGGATAGCCTTTCTCGGGTGGAGTATTGGTTACAGTCCTGCCATCGGTCAAGTGGAGCAACGCTGAGGACAGCTTCGCCTTCCGCTCCCGGCCGCCGATGTCCAGAGTGACATAGAGGTAGCCATCCTCGGCCTCGGAGCCGTCGTACCATCTCAGCCGGATGTCGAAGTCCAAGGCCACCCGCACCACCTCGTCGACGAGATAGGTGCCGTGCTTCACCGGGGTGGAGGTGACCGACACCGAATTGACGACGGGATCGGCGATCCCTAGCCGTGCGGTGTACGTGGGCGACTCGGCGCCGTACTGGTCTATGACGCGAAAGTCGAAGGAAGAGAAGTGGTACCACGCACCCGCGAGGAGCATCTGCAGCCGGTCCAGATCGGCGAAGGCGATCACGGTGTTCGCTCTGACCCTGAGACCGTCCAGTTCGAGGAGGGCGTAACATTCCTGCCAACAACGTTGCGGCCTCAGGTCGCTGATGATCTTGACCGCCTTCATGCTGTCGCCGGTAGCCGTTTCGCCGTCGGCGTCGGTGAAGGGAAAGTCCGAGGCGGAGAATTCGTACAGGGATGCCAGTTCGTTCGTGAACACTTCGAAGTCCCCCGAGTCCGGCGCTGAGTTGGCGTTGGTAGCGGCGCTGGCGTCGACCGGCTCTCCGTCGCCCTCGCTGTTGACCGCCACGAGCGTGAAGTAGTAGGTGGTCCCGGGCGCCAGATTCCTCACGACGTGGCTAAAGGCGGTGTCGTCTCCGGCATCGATAACTTCGTCGATCAGGGCGATAGCATCCGGTTCGCCGCCGCCGTCGTCGGGGCCATAGGTGAGCCGGTACGATGTTGTCGGCTCTCCCCCCCGGTCGAGGGGGGGCGACCACCCCAGTCGGATGGTGGTGGACGACTCGGGGACCGCGGTGAGGCCCGACGGGGGTCCCTGCAGTTCCACCACGTTGGCCAGGGTTACGTCAACCAAGACGATGTCGTCGCAAGCCCTGAAGTCGGTTGAGGGATCGGCGCCCGGCATGGTGCACTCCAGGGCCGATGCCGCGCCCGTGAAGTCTTTGCGGTCGCTGACGCCCACGGTCAACCGGTAGGAAGCCTTGGTCTCCCGGTC
Organism: bacterium; assembly: GCA_028821575.1. GTDB lineage: Bacteria > Actinomycetota > Acidimicrobiia > Spongiisociales > Spongiisociaceae > JAPPFW01. Next base: position 17,607 of record JAPPFW010000034.1, read on the forward strand.
GAGGACCGCGCCTTCCTTGACGGTGATCACTCCGGTGGAGGGGTCGATGGCGAATACCTCGGACTCCGTGAACGAGGTCGGGCCTACCGTGCCGAACAGGCTGTAAGTGAGGGTGTCCCCCTCGATGTCCACCGCGGTCACCGCGCTGCCGTCCTCTTTGACCGCACTCGGGCTGGCGCCGATGGTGATGCCCTTGTACTTATCGGAGTCATCGACGATGATGATGGTGGCGGGGTTGACAGTGAAGCCGTCGGCCGCGCCGTTGATGACGATGGTCTCGGCACCCTCCTTGAACACATCGGCCAAGGGGCTGAATATCAGCGTTGTTGCGGCGGACACCTGCCCGGCCGGGATCGTGATGTCGTCGAATGCCTCGGGGACGTAGTCGCCTGGGTTGCCTCTTGTGGCGGTGCCGCCAAGCGAAAGGTCAACGGTGGTGTCGGTGGAGCGGGAAGCACCGTTGTCCAGGGCGGCAGTCAGGGTGAAGGCGACGGGTCGGGAGAACTCCGGCATGTGTGTCCGGCTGAGGCTCAGGGTGATACCGCTGGCCGCCGTGTCGTCGTCGATGATGGTCACGGTGGCCGGGTTGACGGTGTGGCCGCCGGCGGCGCCGTTGACGACGATGGTCTCGGCGCCCTCCCGGGCGGCGTCGTTGCGGGGGATGATGAGCAGGTTGGCGGTGCCCCGGCGGCTTCCGGCCGGAATGGTGATCCGTCCGGGGAAGGAAGCGGTGTAGTCGGTCCCGTCCGTCGCCGTTCCCGCCAGGCTGATGTCGACGCTGGTGTCGGTTCGGCGGATGTCCCCGTCCAGGTTGGCGGTGACCGTGACGATGCCGCCGCCCACCGGGGTTCCGGCGGGCGAGTTCTCGGTCAGGACCCGGATCAGCGGGCCGCCGGGTGAGAATCGGGCCGGATAGTTGTGCAACTTGATGCCGTTCACCTTGTGGTTCCCGTCGGCGTCCATCCCAGCGAATTCCAGGAGCGCCGCGTAGCCCTGGGAGTCCGTCACGGTCGCGGCGCCCTCGACAGCGCTGAGGGTTGTCGGGTCGATCATCGCCAACAGACTGTCCGTCGCGTTGATCGAGATACCGTTTCCTGCCCCGAAACGGGGGATCACCCTGAGGGTGAAGTTGAAAACTCGTCCCGACACGGGCCCCGAGGCTTGGATGTGGGCATAGCTGCTGCCCGGTGATTGCGAGTCTTGGTTCACCGCCACCGGGATCGCTGTCGAGCTGCCGTCGCTCAGGGTCACGTCGCGGCCGAAAGTGACGGTCAGCACTATGTCTTCGCCCCGGTAGTAGGTGTTGTTCGCGCCCCGCGGCGTGGAGGTTATGGATACGTCCGTGATGCGCGCCCGGGGGTAGGCCACCGTTGCAGTGTAGCCCGTCTTGGAGTACTGGCCGAACATGTCCGCCACCTCGAACGTGAAACCGGCGTCGACGAAATCATCGGGGGTCTCGATGAACAGGTTGGCCAGGTCGGCGGCGGCTATGACCTGCCCGGCGGCGACGGCCGACTTCTCCTCGTCGGGTCCGGTCAGCTTCAGCGTTCCCTCGGCGGCGTCCGGCAGCGTGACGATCCTCACCGATTGCAGGCTGTCCCCGTGCGTGTAGTCGGTGAATGGGAAGTCTGACGCCTCGAAGCTGGTGGAACTCCCGGGCAGCGCCATCTTCTCGAAGTCAGCCGACCTGGGCAACGCGTTGGTCTTGATCGGGACATGACGGATCGGTCCGAATCCGTCATCGTTCTTGGCCGACAGGGCTATGAGGTACGAAGTGTTCTCACTCAGCCCGGTGACGGTATGCGAACGATCGTCCGGGGACTTGGACTGGGAACCTACTTGGCCGCCGGGGTTCAGCATCCAGTCGACGAAGTAGTGGGTGATGTCCGGGATGCCGGTCGTGTCGGGGGCGTCCCAGTCAACCCGGACCGAAGTGTCGGACAGCACCGTCACGGTGAAGCTGATCTGCGGCGGGAGTTCTGCCACGCCGAGCACCGAAATGTCCACGACGATGCGGTCGTCAGCGTCGTCGGGATCCGGTCGGTTCAGGTCGTCCTTGCCGTCGCTCACCACCAGCGACACCCGGAAGGACACAGTGTCCTCGGCGTCCAGCGTGGTGCCGACCGCCACGGAGATCTGGCCTTCGGAGTCAACGCTGAACAGGGCGGCGTCCTCGCCTTCTAGCCGGTACGTTACGGTGTCGCCGTCCGCGTCCGTCGCTGTGACCGGGGTACCGACCGCGGTTCCTCCCGGGGAGTTCTCCTTCACCTTGAAGGCCACGGATACGTCCTGGGAGAACTGCGCCCTGGCGTTGTGAGCTTGCGAGCCGTCTACCTTGTGGCCGGGGTCCGCCGCCAGACCCGGGTGGGTTCGCACGGACCGGTTATGTGTGCCGGAGGCCATGATGAGCCCTCCTTCCACCAGTGGGCCGCTCTCGCTGCCACCGCCCACGCTGACACCGTCGGAGTCGATGTCGCGGGACTGCACCCGGTAGTCGAAGTAGAGGGTACGGCCCTCGCCGACCAGGGCCGACGAGTCTCCCTCGGTCCCTCTCAGGTAGGCCCTCTTGGTAACGCCGCCCACATCCAACTCGACGTAGATGGTCTCATCCGCCGCCTTCGTCCACGACACGGGGAAGTCGAAAGTGACCCCCACGGATATGATCTCGTACTGGTAGTACTTGTTGTCGCTGCCTGCGGGAGTGGAAGCGATCCCCACTCCGGTGATGACTCCCCGGCGTAGCCTCACGTCGGCGGTGTAGACCGGTGATTCGGCCCCGTACCGGTCCACCACCCGGAACGTGAAGGAGGTGCTTTCGAACCCGGCCCGCGGCAGGAACACCAGCGAGGAAAGGTCGGACGCCGCGATGAGCCCGCCTGCCGGCACGTCGGTCTGCGCGCCACCGGAGACCCGCCACCTGAGCTTGCCCTGGGCGGAGTCCGGCAGGGAGACAATCCGTACGTACGTCAGGTAGTCGTCGGGAGTGGTGTCGGAGAAGGGGAAGTCGGAGGCGCTCAAGGATATCCGAGTCACGGTGTCGGCGCCTATGAGGATGTCCTGCGACGTGGGTCCCAGGTTGACCGGGGCGGTAAAGGAGGCCACCGGCGCCTGGTCGAGGTCGGTCGTTCCCAGTTCCGCGTTCTGGGCGATCACCTTCAGGTAGTGTTCCGACCTCGGTAGGAGCCCGGTCAACTCGTAGGCGAGTTTCTCCGCCGCCACCAGCGGGCCGAGGATCGTGCTCGGGTCCGGGTACGGGACGTCCGGCTTGGTGGAGTACATGACCCAGTAGCCGGCTATCGGTGAGGCGCTGGTCGTGTCGGGCGCCTGCCAGGAGACGCGGGCGCTGCCGGGCGACAACACCGACACCGCGACGCCGGTGGGTGCCGGGGCCGGCTCCGTCACATTGGTCACGGTCACCGTCACCTCGATGGTGGTGTCCACCGCGGTGTCGGCCGCGCCGTCGTCGTCCTTGCGGTCGCCCGCGTTCACGGTCAGGGAGAACGTGTTCTTGTCGCCCTCGTAGTTGAGGTGGGCGCCCGCGCCCACCCTTATCCGACCTGCGGCGTCGATGTCGAACAACGAGGCGTCGGCGCCGGTCAGCGTGTAGCGCACGATGTCGCCTGCATCGGGGTCCGAGGCGGTCACCGGCTCGCCCACCTCGGTACCGGCAGGGCTGTTCTCCTCGACCGTGAGGGCCAGCGGACCGGCCCGGGTGAAGACCGGGCGCAGGTTGACCGCGTAGGAGATGGTGACGGTGTAGGCGGTTACGGACTCGCCGCCGTAGCGATCCAGCACCTTGTAGGTGAAGGTGGCGGGTCCTGTGAATCCCGAGGCCGTCTCGAAGACCAGGCTGCCGAGGTCGGAGTGGTCGATCAACCCTCCGGCCGCCACGGCAGCCTGAGCGCCGCTTCCCGCGATCCACTTCAACGTCCCCTGGGCCGCATCCGGCAGGGTGACGATGCGCACCTGGGTGAGCCGGTCCTCGCTGTCGGTGAGGGCGTCGGCGTCGCTGAAGGCGAAGTCGTCGGCGCTGAAGGGGATGCTGACGCCCGGCCTGGTCAGCTTGGCGAAGTTGGCCGACACCGGCAGGTCGTTGGCGTGGGTGGTGGCGAATGCCCATTGGTCCGCGCCGCTGATGCTTCCGCCCTCGTGGCTCGAGGAGAAGACCTGGAAGCTGTAGTCCGTCCCGGGCGTCAAGCCGGTGAAGGTGTAGGAGAGGGAGGTGGGGGGGTCCGGGCAGGTGTTATGACCGCCCTGGCAGTTCCGGTGGCCGGCATTGGAGGAGATCACGTACGACTCTATCGGGGGCCGGCCCGAGTTGTCCGCAGGGGGCTGCCAGTACAGCCGGATACTGGTGGACGACAGCACCTCGGCGCCTACGCCGACCGGTCCGTCCGGCCGTTCGTCGACATCCACGATGTGGACGTTGACCACTATCGAATCGTCAATGGACGTGTCCGGTTCCGCTAGCACGTCCAAGCCGTCGTGCACACCCACCGTGACCGTGTAGAGGGTCTTGGCCTCGTAGTCCAGGGTGACGCCCTCCGCCAAGCTCAACTGCCCGGTCCGGGCATCGATCGCGAAGTGGGCCGCGTCGTCGCCGCTGAGTGAGTACGTCAGGTCCTGGGTAGGGATCGAGTCGAAGTAGTCGATGTCGAGGCCCGGACTCGAGGGGTCACGGGCGGAGACGGGAGCTCCGAGGGCAGTCCCCGGGCCGCTGTTCTCCCTGACGCTACGGGTGGTGGCCGTTCCCTCCTTGAAGGCGGGCGGGGGGTTCTTGGGCAAGGTCAGGTTATAGGTGTAGGTCTGCGTCGACTCTCCGCCGTAACTGTCCAGAACCCGGAAGGTGAAGGATGAGTTGGACGCCCTTACCCCTGTGAGCCTGTAGTACAGATCCTCCAGCCTGTCCACCGGGACCACCTGGCCGGCGACGACGGCCCCCTGGCCGGGCAACCCGATAGGGTGGAATCGGTGCCTTATCACTGCGAGGGTCACGAATCTGACCCCGCTGAGGCTGTCCATGCTGTACTCGTTGTCGTCCGCGTCGAAGAAGGCGAAGTCGGACACCTCGAATTCGAAGGGCCCGTACCTGGTGACATCGGCAGAGGTCGGCAGGGAGTTGGGGGCGGTGAACGGCGCCGGGTCAGCGACGACCTCCGCGCCGGGCCCGTCGGAGTTGGCGGACCAGACCTTGACCTGGTACTGGGTGCTGGGTGTCAGGCCGGTGATCACGTACGACGTCTCCGTGCCCACGTACTCGCTCTGCACGTCTGCGCCTGGCACCCCCTCCACCATTCCCACCCAGCTCACCCAGTAGCCCGTAATCGGTGGGGCCGAGGTGGGTGCGGGCGCCTCCCAGCTCACCTGAAGCGCGGTGGAGGCCAGGGCCGCGGCTGCGACGTTGGCCGGCGCGGGAGGCGCCTCGATCACGTCGGAGATCCCGATAGTCACCTCTACCGCGGCGTCGACCTCTGTGTCGACCTCTCCCTGCCCGTCCTTGCCGTCGCTGACGCCGACGGTTACCGAGAGGGAACTCTTGGTCTCATGGTCGAGGACCGCTCCCTGGGCCACCTTGATCTGCCCGCTGCCGGCGTCGATGTCGAATGCGGCGGCATCCGTGCCGGTGAGCGAATAGGTCAGGGTGTCGCTCTCGGGGTCGGTAGCGCCCACCGGGTCTCCCACGGGCGCTCCGACGGCGGAGTTCTCCTCCACGCTCCGGGCGAGGGGACCGGCATCGGTGAAGGCCGGCGACAGGTTGGTCACCTCCAGGATCGTGGCGGTGTAAGTGCTCTCCGACTCCGTTGCAGCCCGGTCCAGAACCTTGAAGGTGAAGGTCGTGCCGGTCGAGAAGTCCGCATCTGCCTCGAAGACGAGCGAAGACAAGTTCGCGCGCCGGATGGAGTAGCCGTCGGTGACGACGATCGGGCGGCCAGGCACGTGAACCAGTTTGAACACGCCGCCAATCGGAGCCGTGACGATCTTCACGTAGCTGAGACCCTCCCAGCGATTGTGAGCTGTGTCGGGGTCCTCGAAATGGAAGTCGCCAACCGAGAAAGCGACGGTGCCGCCGGCGACCACCTCCTTGCTGAAGTCGCGCGAGGTGGGTGGCCGGCTAGCGAGGCTCCTGACGACAACCGGGTCGGACCAGGGCCCTTTACCGTCCCGGTTCACAGCCCTCATGGATACCGACACCTCCTGGTCGGGCGCGAGGCCGATGGTGGTGGTCCGGGTGGACGGGTCGGTGAAGCGCACGAACCTTTCACCCGGAAACCCGGCGTCGTACTTGAGTTGGTACTCGGTGATCGGGGGACGGCCGGTGTTGTCCGGCGCGGTCCACCCCACCTGAACGGCTATGGACGACACCGGGGCGGCTAGGACAGAGGGCGCCCGCGGCGGTTCGGACACGTCCCCGACCACCACGGTGACGTCCAGGGAGTCGTCGGCGCTGTCGTCCGCCTCGCCCGTGATGTTCTTTCCGTCGCTGATGCTCACCTTGATCGGCAATGCGTTGTCGTCGAGGGCCTCGTAGTCGAGCGATACGCCCGATGCGACGCTCAGTTGTCCGGCGGAGTTCACGGCGAAGTAGGACGCCCCGGCTCCGGACAGCGTGTAGGCGATGGTGTCGCCCCCGTCGGGGTCCGAGGCGGTGATGGCGACGCCGAACACCGTGCCCGGCGCGGTGTGCTCGACGACGTTGAAGACGAGCGGGCCGGACAGGGTGAGAGACGGAGCGCGGTTGATGACCCGAGAGCCGTCGACCGGCCGGCTGTCCTGGACGGTCGCCACGATACCGGTGTCGAACAGGTTACCGCGCAGGTCCCTGGCCAGGTTGTCGGCGTCGTCGATGAGGGGCTCCAGATACGAGACGGAGAAGTGACCCCGATCGGCGGGCGCCACGGTGTAGCTGAAACGAAGCGTCGCCGTCCCCGAGCCCGAGTCGTAGTGGAACTTCCGGTTGGCGCCGGAGGAAATCCGCAGCCAGTAGTACGGCGTTCCGACGACCTCCACGTCCTCGGAGAACGTGACGTCCAGAGACACGACCTCCGCTAACTGGTACGTCTTCCCGTCGTAGGGAACCGAGGAGAAGACAGGGGTTCCCACCACGATGGGCCCCACGCCGTCCACTTTGTGGGACGTGTCCACAGGGATCCGGAAGTTGGCGAGGACCACGTTCAGACCGCCGCTCGTAATGGTCGAGCCTTCCGGTACTGAGATCGCGTTTCTGGGGAACTGGATCCCCAGCACCCCGTCGTCACCGGTGACCGGCGTGAAGGTGAAGTCGAGCGTGTTGCCACCGTCGGCGGTGTCGTGGTCCAGTTCCGCGTTCCGGACGACGACAGAAGAGGAGCCGTTGACCAGATCGACCATCAGCGTGGGCCAGGCCGCCGGCTGGTTGCCGGTCGCGTCCCGTCCCGTGACCGACACGTCGACGTTGAAGCTGGCGCGGATCCGCACCTCTTCATCAAGCCCGTAGAAGCCGTCGTCGCCGGGATCGGAGACGACCGCCAGGCTCAGCAACCGGGGCGTGCGAGAGACGTTCTGGGAGGCGGAGACGTAGCCGCCGGCGCCCTCGTCGTTGACGGACCACACGCGCACCTCGTAGTCGGCGTCCTGCGTGAGGCTCTCGATGGTGGTGGATGTGTCGGTGTTCTCGCGGGAGGGATCCAGGTGGGAGGTCCAGTCCGCGTCGCCCGACTTGCGGTACTCCACGCCGTAGCCGGTCACGGGTGGGCGCCCGCTGGTGTCCGGCGCCGTCCAGGTGGCGGATAGCGTGCCCGGCAAGTCGCTGACCACGATGAGACCGCCGGGTGGGGGCGGCGGTTCATCCACGTCGGTCACGTCTATGGTGAGGGTGGTGTAGGCGTCCGTCAGCGTGCTGGCGCCGCCGCTTGGGCCCTTGCCGTCATGGATCTCCACCGTCATGGTGTAGGACGTCTTGCCGCTCTCGTGGTCAAGCGTCGTCCCCTGCCCTACCGCTATCAGGCCGCCGGCGCCGATGGTGAAAGCGGCCGCGTCCTCCCCCGTGAGAGAGTAGGTGATGTCGTCGCCATCCGGGTCGGAGGCGGCAATGGCAGCCCCGACCCCCGTGCCCGCCGAACTGTTCTCGGCGATGGCCCGGGTGATCGGGACCGTCTCGGCAAACCGGGCGCCGTCGTCCTGGACGTTGATGGTCGCCGTGTAGGTCGCCGACGGGGCGAAGCGCTGATCGTGAACCTTGAACGTGAAGGAGGCGGCGCCGGTGAATGAGGCAGCCGGCGTGAATGTCAGCGTGTCCAGCGCAAACTCGAAGATGAGCTGGCCTGCCGGTACCGTCTTCAGGGTAAGGCCCAGGTCCTTCCACTTCAGCACGCCGTGTTCCGCTCGGGGCACCGTGACGATCGTGACCGCCTTCAGGCTGTCGCCCGTGTCCACGTCGTTGAACTCGAAGTCCGATGCGGAGAAGCCCAGATCCATGCCGGAGGCAGTGTTCTTGGTGAAATCGGATGAGGTGGGCGCGGCGTTGGCAGTGGTGACGGGATCCGGTGTGATGGCCGACCAGGGCCCGAATCCATCCGCGTTCTGCGCCCTCATGGCGATGCGATATGTTGTGGCCGGCGTCAGTCCGGTCAGGGTGGCGGTGATGGTACCGGCCTCGAAGGTGAGCGTGGCCCCCTTCTCGCCCGTGGCGCTGTAGCGCAGTTCGTAGCCGGTGGCCGGCGTACGCCCGCGGTTCTCCGGCGCGCTCCAGTCCATCTGGATGCTGGTGGAGGAAAGCACCGTCGCCGACATTTCCGCGGGCGGCAGCGACGGCTCCGTGACGTCGGTGAGGCTGATGGTCACGTCGATGGAGTCGTCGTCCGATGTGTCGACGCGGCTGTAACGGTCCTTACCGTCCCGAACCTTCACCATCAGGTCGAAGGTGTTCTTGGCTGCCTCGAAGTCCAGGAACGCGCTGCTACCCACCGAGACCTGGCCGGTGGCGGAGTCGATGGCAAAGAAGGCGGCGTCGGTGCCCGACAGAGAGTAAGTGAGGGCGTCGCCCGCATCCGGGTCGATGGCGGTCACCGGGCCGCCGACGCGTTTGCCCGAGGCGGCGTCCTCGGCCAGCGAGAAGGACAGCGGCCCCTCCTGCGTGAAGGCCGGCGCCGCGTTCGGGAGGAGGGAACCCCCCACCTTGTGGTTGGGATCTCGGGCCGGAATCTTGGAGTCCTTGAAGCCGAGCACGGCGATATCGCCGTGCTCGGACACGATGGTGGCGCCGTTGTGTCCCCGTATGGGTATCCCGGCGTAAGGATAGATGCGGAGGCCGTCCGGGCTGTTGTGGTCGGGGGTCACGGTGAACTCGAACACCATCTCGCGCACGGTGTCGGTGGTCCGGCCACCGGTCACCAGGGAGGCTATGGGCCAGATGACCAGTGGATCTTCCTCGAACTGGATCTTGAAGTCGGCGTCCTCGGCCGACACGTCCCAGACCACGTACTTGTCGAACGTCGCCGTCACCTGGACGGTCTCGCCCAGGGTGTAGGTGTCGCCGACCGCCGGGGTGGAGGTGATATTCATGGAGACGATCCGGGCCGGGTACCGGTTCCAGAGGGTGGCCGTGTAGGTCTCGGGGGACTCGGCGCCCTGCTGGTCGACCACCCTGAAGTTGAACGACGCCGGGCCGAACCTGTGGTCGGTGGACCCTTGGAACCGGTCGTCGAGATCGAACACCAAGGTCCCGAGATCGCCGGCGTCGATCGGCCGGTTGGTGGTCACGACGGTCTCGGAGCCGCCTGATGGTGTCCATTTGAGCACCCCTTCGGACGAGTCCGGCAAGGAGACGATCCTCACCTGCTTGAGACTGTCGTCGGAATCGGCGTCCATGAAGGGGAAGTCGCTCGGTGAGAACTGCAGGTCACGGCCCTCGGCGGGGAGGTACGCCCTGAAGTCCGCCGAGCTGGGCGCCTTGTTGGAGGTGGTTGTGGCCGTGACGGACGGGTTCTCGGACGGCCGGGTCGTCACACTGTCGGTGTTCGTCGCCGACACCGAGAAGGAGTACGTCGTCTCCGGCATCAGCCCTGTCACGGTGTGGGTGGTGGCGGTCTTGGGGTCCGGATACACCCCGGTGCGACCGGATCCGGCAGCTAGCCCGTAGGTTATGTGGTAGGAGTCGATGGGGGGCAGCCCTGTGGTGTCCGATGCCTCCCACTCCAGCCGGATGCTCGAAGCGGACACCACCGTGGCCGTGAGCTCGGTCACGGGCCGAGGGCTCTCGATCTGGTCGGTGATCGTGATGGTCAGCGTGGCGGAGGCGTCGGTGACCGTGCTGGCGCCGCCGTCGGGGCCCTTCCCGTCGTGGATGTTCACCGTTATTTCATGGGTGTTCTTGGTCTCGTAGTCCAGCGCCGCATCCGGTCCCACGGTTATCTGACCGCTCGTGGGGTCGATTTCGAATCCGGCCGAGTCCGCGCCCGAGAGCGAGTAGGTGATCGCGTCTCCGTCCGGGTCGGAGGCCATGACAGGATCTCCGACGGTGGTTCCCGCCGGGCTGTTCTCTTCGACGGAGCGACTGAACGGAGGAGTTCCCGAGAACCGTGCACCGTCGTCCTGGACGTTGATCGTCACCGTATGGGCCGCCGACTCGGCGTGGGCGCCGTCCACCACCTTGAAGGTGAAAGTCGCGGCGCCGATGTAGGAGGTAGCCGGCGTGAACATCAGGTTGTCCAGGTCGGCGGCGGCGATCAGTTGGTTGGCCGTAACCGGGAGTCGGGTGGCGCCGGTTCCGGTCCGCTTCAGGGCACCATGAACGCTGCCTGGCAACGTGACGATACGGACCGCCCTCAGGCTGTCACCGATGTCACCGTCGACGAACGGGAAGTCCGATGCGATGAAGGACAGATCGGTGTCGGCGTGGGTGTTCTTGGTGAAGTCCGCCGACGTGGGCGCGGAGTTGGCGGCGGTGGTGGCCTGTGTCGTCTCGGTGGTGGATTGAAGACCATCGGTGTTCCTCACCCGCACCTCGAAGTGGTACGTGGTCTCCGGCGTCAACCCGGTGACGGTATGGGAGACCTCGGACGCCTGCTCCGCTTCGAGTACTACCTGGGGAAGGTATTCACGGCGCTCTTGCTCGAAATGGTACGGGTCGATCATCACGCGATCGATGGGTGGCAACCCGGCGGTGTCCGAGGCCGTCCAGTTCAGCCGGACGCTGTAGGCGGACACCGGGGTGGCCGAGAGCCCGGTCACCGGCCTCGGCTGCTCCGGAAGGTCGTTCACACTGATGGCGACCTCCACGGAGGCATCGGCGGTGGCGACAGGAGCGCCTGCGGCGTCCAAGCTGTCGCCGACGTTCACGGTGACCGAGTAGGTGCTCTTCGTCTCGTAGTCCAGCACCGTGTTCTGGCCTACCTTGATCTGCCCGGAGTCGTCGATCGTGAAGGCGGCGGCGTCGGTGCCGGTCAGCGTGTAGGTGAGGCTGTCGTCGGCGTTGGGATCGGTGGCCACCACCGGGGTGCCCACCGCGGTCTCGGCCGGGCTGTTCTCGTCGACGGTACGGGCCAGGGGCGACGGGTCGTCCGCCGGGAAGGACGGGGGACGGTTGAACACCTTCGTGCCGTCCACCTTGTGGAGTGCGTCGTCCGCGGGCAGGGAGTCGTAGGAGCGCGCCGCGTCGCGGGCGGCCGCGTCCGTGAGGGTGGCCCCGCCGGCGAGCTGCACGACATCGCCGCTGCTCCCGGCGACGGGACGGAGGCCGTCGGTGTCGGTGTCGGTGGACTGGACGACGTACTCGAAGGTGAGCGCCGCGGTGCTGCCGGTGGTCTCGCTGCCGGTGACTAGGAAGGCGGTCCGGGTGACGTCCCCCACTTCGAGGTCAACGGAGATGGCCGCCCCGGCGGTGGTGATGTCCCACTTGATCTGCTGGTCCCAGGTGACGGTGACCCGGACCGTCTCTCCGCCGGCGTAGGTGTTGTTCGCAACGGGACCGGAGGTTATGGCCACCGCCTCTATGGCCGGAACCTCCAGGTTGATCGTGGCGGTGTGGGCCTCGGTCAAGGCGCCATGGGAATCCTCCAGCTGGAAACGGAACATGGCGCCTCCGGTGAAGGTCGTCGCCGGTGCGAAGGAGAACTGATTGAGAGAATCGGCGTCTACGAACTGGTTGATGGCGACGTTGGCGGCGCCGAGCCTCAGCCGACCTTGAGCGGGGTCGGGAAGGGACAGGATCTTGACCCGCTTCAAAGTGTCGTGGGGGTCGGTGTAGGGAAAGAGTTCGGCGCTCAGCCGGAGGAGGCTGGGGGGCGAAGCCGATACGGCGAAGTCCTCCGAGGTGGGAGCGGTATTGGATCGGGGGTTGGGCTGGGCGATGCCCAGGCTGTTTCCCTCTGCGCTAGAGGCCCACACCTTCACGCAGTAGACCGTCCCGGGTTTGAGATCCTGGGCGCCCGGAACGGCAAACGGCAAGGGTGTGGTGCGGTCTGTGGCCTCGAACCGCAGCTCGTACCCGAACCGATCGGTGTCGTCGCAGGCGAAAGTCCCCAACTCGCGGTATCGCACCCTGAATCTGGTGACAGGCGCCCGGTCGTCCGCCTCCTCCTGCGTCCAGTCGACGCGCATGCTCTTGCCATCGGCCGACGGCGTCACGGTCAGCACCGGCGACAGGGGCGCCTTCACATCGGTTACGTGGATCACCACCCCGATCGTGTCGTCGACGGCCGGGTCGTCGTTTCCCAGCGCATCCTTGCCGTCGCTGACGTTCACATCCACCGCGTACACGCTGTCCTGCTCGAAATCCAGGGCCGCGCCCTCGGCCACCTTGATCTGCCCGCCGCTGTCGATGGTGAAACTGGCGGCGTCGGTGCCGGTCACGGTGTAGGTCAGGGTGTCGTCGCTGTCGACGTCGGTGGCGGTCACCGGGTCGCCCACTGCCGTGCCCGCCGGGCTGTTCTCGGGAACCGCCAGGAAAGTGGGATCCCGTCCCGAAAAGGCGGGCGCCGAGTTGGACCCGCTTTGCTGGGGAGCGGTAACGAGCGGGTCGGCCAGGATGATCACGCCGGACGAGGTGCCGCCGCCCACGGCACCGCTGACCACGATGGTCTCGTCGCCCTCGACCACCCCATCATCCACCGGCGTGATGGAAAGGGTGGCAGTCCCGACCGAGGCGCCGGCCGCGATGACCAACTCCGTCACGGCGGCGCTGTAATCGGCCGGGTCATCCGCCGTCCCCGACAGGCTCACCGCAACGGTGGTGTCCTCCGAACGGGTGGCGGCGCCCATCCAGGAGGCAACCACGACTATCGAGGTTCTCCCCCCGTCCTCGACCAATTGGCCAGGAGACACGGTCAGCAGCAGACCCGGCTGGAGCACCGGATCGGGCTCGGGTTCCGGCACTGGTTCGACCTTGAACTTCCGCGACAGAGGTTGGCCGCAACCGGTGTCGTTGCAGGCCTGTACCCGCACCACCCATTCACCGAAGCCCGCAACCGTGATACTCGCGTCTGACGACCGCGCCTCCACCCCCTCATTCAGCCTGTCACCGGCGTCCACCGATCGCCACCGAACCAGATAATGCGTCGCGCCCTCAACGTCACCCCAGTCCAAACCCACCCCCAACGAGCCCACCTCCGTGGCAACCCTCAATCCGCGCGGCTTCACCGGCACACTTACCGGCGCCCGAGGATCAGGCGCAGGCTCCGGCTCCGGCTCGAGCTCCGGCTCGGGCTCAGGTTCAAGTGTTGGTTCAACCTTGAACTTGTGCGCCAGGGGTTTCCCACATCCGGCGGTGTTACAGGCCTGTACCCGCACCACCCATTCGCCGAAGTCCGCAACGGTGATGGTCGTAACGGAAAACTCCGCCTCCACCCCCTCGTTCAGCTTGTCGCCACGGTCCACGGATCGCCACCGAACCAGATAGTGCGTCGCGCCCTCAACGTCATCCCAGTCCAAGGCCACGTCCAGCGACCCGGTTCCCGTGGTGACGCTCAGTCCACTGGGCTTCACCGGAACGCTTGCCGGCTGCTCCGGCGTCGCCCCGGGAGCCGGCGCGCTATCCGGCTCCGGAGGGAGGGCCGGATCGCTTGCCTCCTCGGGAACCGCATCCCCCGGCGCGGACGTGTCCCCGGCCGCGGGCACGGTCGACGAAACCCACAGAGCAATCGCCAGTACCCACACCAGCCAGCGATAAGCCCACGAGACAGCCACTAGTGCTCCGGTTTCTGCGGGGGACAGGTCCGCCCGTGGTCGGACGGTGGGCGGCTGCCACGGATGATTGTGCCAACGGGACAGGCAGTGGAGTCCCGGGAAGTGTTGACGGCCACTGCTGTGCCCGCAGCCGCACGCCGGAGGCGTTCGGACGTCGGCTCCTGTATGACTCCCCTCCTTACGGGACCACTCCTGCCGCGCACACGTCCGTCCGGCTTCCTCGACGAATACGGAAGGTCGTCATCCGGCGGCACCGCCTGCACGGGAATCGCGCGGCAGCACGGCTCGGCGTGCAGAGTCTATTCATGATAAGTGCATGAACAGGAGTTGTCCATTCATTATTTGTTCAGATCACTAGATGCTCTGCGAAATAGGTGCTCGAACTGATGGATGAACGCCACAGTCCATGCATGCTGCGGTGGTTATCCGGCACAACATTTGCTACAGCCTGTTGAGTGGGTGCGGCGAGGAGGGTCGGTTGCTGGTCGGCAGCGGCTGGTGGGCAGCGGTCAGTAAGCGGGTCGGCGGTGGCCCGATGGGAAGCGGTAAGTGGTCAGTGATCGGGCGGGACGTCGCGCAACCGGCTGGTTACATCGAGTGGGCCGCCTACGGCCTGGCCGCGTCGAGCGTCCGAGTAGTCGGCGACGAGCCTCACTCCAGCCGTGGCCTCCCTGATCTATGGGGCTTGTGCGACTCGCTCGGCCTGGTGGTGGATGTGGTTCTCGATGATCTTGTGGCAGATTGCGACGAACCGGGCCTGATCTTCGACAGAAATACCCGTTAGCAGCATCTTGTTGTAGTTCTCGACGAGTTGGACCAGACGCCGGAACGAGGTCGCGTCCGTCGTCACTGAGTTGCAGTTTGACGACTCTACGGTCGGAAGCCATGCGTTGCCTGCTGATGAGTCCCCTGTTGTGGAGCCTGTTGACTATGCGGCTGATGCGCCCGGAGTCGATGGGTATGACTTCGGCGAGTTTGGTGACGGTGGTCGTCCCGGCGCTGTAGCACACTCCGAGAAGGGAGAATTCGAGTGCCGAGAACCCCCAAGGCTCGAGCTGCTCCTCCGTCCCGCGCGCTACCGCGTTGACCAGACCGGTGACACATTTCCCCAGGTCGTCGGCGGTCGGCGTCGTCTGTTCAAGTGTTGACTGGTCTGTCATCCCGGTACGTCCTCCCTAGGCAACATCGTTGAGGTTCGTCACATACAGATCTACCCGGCAAGGCGGGGACCCGAACAGTTACTGTCCTCGGCCCACCGCACTGTTGGAAGCGTCGCCCTTGCCGGTTGCGACTGGTCACATTATGTTCATCGATCTCTGCCATAGCAACAACCGGTCTTCACTCATCAGCCACGGGGATAGGACAACTTCGTTGACACTCGCTGCTGAACAGGCCTTTCAACGATCGTCAACACGAGTTCGTGGAGGGGAGATTCAGCCGGCGAAGCCCGGTCCGGCGCCGTCGCCCACCCCCGACCCGGTGGCTCCTCATGGCCTTCTCGAGCCTGCGTGCTCGATCCCGGGTAAGACGCACGGCGAACGTACCCGACGAGGAAGTTGGCACTATCTTCAACCCCGGCGGACCTGGGCCGGAACCAGGGTTAGGGTTTTGCGAGGCGGTATCCGACGCCTGACTGGGTGAAGATGTAGGAGGGGTTCCTGGCGTCGTCACCGAGCTTCTGGCGCAGGTTCTTGATGAACGAGCGCAGCAGACGCTGATCTGCCGGGTGGTCTTCGCCCCATACGCTCCCCAGCAACTGATCGTGGGTCAGCACCCGTCCTGGATACCGCGAGAGCTCGAACAGGAGCTTGTACTCGGTGGGTGTGAGGCGCGCCTGTTTACCCGCCACGGTCACAACTCGTTCCAGGTGGTTGATGACCAGATCGCCATACTCGTACGGTTCGAACCCGCCAAGCGGTTGCGAGGCGTGTTGGCGTAGCGCGGCTCCGATCCTGGCTACCAACTCCGCTGGGGAGAACGGCTTGACGACGTAGTCTGCGGCTCCTAGCTCGAAAGCTCTGGCAATGTCCGGGCCTCGTCCACGTCCGGACAGGATGATGACCGGAGTGCGGAAATCGGTATGGATGCGTTCAAGGAGGTCGAACCCGTCGATTCCGGGCAGGACCAGATTCACCAGAACGAGTTGCGGCCTCTCCGCTTCGAGGAGGTTGCCGACCTCGCCCACGTCGCTGGTGACCACCGGTGTGTATCCGGCCTCCGCGAGGGTGTTGCGGACGTAGCGGAGAATCTGGGGATCGTCGTCGATCACCAGTATGCGGCCGCTTGCTCGGCGTGTTTCCCCCGGATCCGTCAATCCGTCGGCGAGGTCGGGTTGCAGCCGGTGGGTGGTTTCATCGACGGCGGGGATGGTGAAGATGAACCGTGTCCCGGTTCCGTCTCCGTCGCTCTCCGCCCAGATACGGCCGCCGTGGGCTTCGACGATGCCCCGGCAGATCGCGAGGCCGAGACCGTGGCCACCAAGCCGGTGGTCCCCACCGGCGTCGATCCGGGAGAACTTGGTGAACAGATGGGGGAGGTGCTCACCTGCTATGCCCTTACCCTCGTCAGCTACCGATATCCCGACGTGGGCGTCCTTCAGACCGGCCGTAACCCGGATGCGGGACCACTCGCGGGAGTATTTCGAAGCGTTGGAGAACAGGTTGTGGAGGACTTGGACGATCCGCTGGGTGTCCGCCACAACCTTCGGGAGGTGCAGCGCCACGTCGACCTCGATGCTGTTTCGGTAACCGCTGCTCAGGAACTCATTCCTGGCCTGGTCGATCACAGCCGTGATATCGGCCGGCTCGGCAACGACCGAAAGGGTCCCCGCCTCGATCCGGGTGAGGTCCAACAGGTTGTTGATCAAGTCCCGCATCTGGTCGGCCTGTTCCTCGATGATACGGAAGAACTGCCGTGTCTCGGCCGGGTCGAGCGGCGACGACGAGCCCAGCACGGTGGCAGCAGATCCTTTTATGGACGTCAGAGGCGTTCTCAACTCGTGGCTGACCATCCCCAAGAAACCGGCGCGAAGCCGCTCCAGTTCCTCAAGGGGGGTGATGTCCTGGATCGTGGCCACAACCGAGACGAGTCGGCCGTCGTCGGAACGGATCGGTGTGGTGTTGACAAGGACGGTTGTCTGCGCGCCGGAGGGAAGACCGACTACCAACTCCTCGGCGCGCACCGTCTCGCCGGAGCGTGTGGCCCGTTCGAAGGGAACCTCGTCCGGCAGCACCACCGTTCCGTCCAATCGCCGGAACTCGACCCCCTCGAGGGCTCGGGCGAATTCCTTCTCCTCCACCGACTGGGATCCGATGATGCGGCATGCCTCGTGATTGATCTTGATTACCTTCCGGGTGAGCGCATCAATGACCAGGACGCCCACGGGGGATGTGTTGAGGAGGGCTTCGAGATCCGCCTTTGTCCGCTGCTCCTCGCCGTAACGGCGCGCGTTGGTAATGGCCAACGCCGCCTGTGTGGCGAACATCTCCAGGGTCTTCTCGTCCTCGAGGGTGAACTCCCTCCCGGTCTCCTTCTCACCTATATAGATGTTGCCCACGTGGCGGTCGCGGATCCGGATCTGGGTACTCAGGAACACACCGATCTTGACGGGAAAGCCGGGGAACCCGGCCGCTTCGGCGTGGGCTACGAAATCCCGCGTTCTCAGCGGTTCCCGCAACCCGCTGAGGTATGCGAAAATGGCTGGCCCCAACGGGTAGGAAAGCATCCGCTCGGTCTCCTCTTCGGTCAAACCGGAGATGAGCACGTCCTGCGGCTCGCCAGCCTCGTTGTGGGTTGTGAGTGCGGTATAGCGGGCGTCGGTCAGCAACCGTGCACCGTCCGCGACTTCCTGGAGGACCGTGTCGAGATCGAGGTCTTCGCTGATCCGCAGGATCGCCTCGGTCAACCTGGAGAGACGGGCACGAAGAGTCTCATTCTCAGCCCGAAGCAGGTCGCCGTCGCCCGAACCGCCGGCCTCGCTTCCAGAGACTTGCGGGCCTCTCCCCGGTCCGCCTGAAGCTCCACCATGAGCCACGTCACCGCCCCGCTGTTTCACCATGAACTCACACCCATCCCTCGCCTCGTGTCTCCAATGTTCGATCCCGCGCCACTACGCCCGCGTTCCGGCACCCGAGTTCTTTGGGATCAGCGCGGGAAGCGCCACCCTGCCGAAAGAAGGAACACGGTCCGTGATCACGCTTCGCGACGAGTCTACAGCACCGGCTCGAACGACGGCTTCGCTAGCCGACTGAAGGCGGTACCGATGAGCGGATGGCAACGGTGGCCGAATCGACCCATTTGTATGCTCCCCCTCACCCACTTTGCCGAGTCCTTCGGAGCCGCGTCCGACCCTTTTCCCACAGGTCCGCATCGTCGGAAGGGAGAACCTGGCTATACGGGGCCTGGTTCACGCTCGGGATGGTCGTGACCACCCGTTACGTCAACTGGAACTCCTGAATCGTCCCAGCCCCCGGGATAGGGGCTTTCGAACGTCAGCAGGTCGGGGGGAAGGATTCTCCCGGCCGGGAATGCAGGCGGAGCGAACCCGACCCGGAACGAGCCCCACCCGGCTCATCTCCTTCGGTACCGGATGCCGGTTAGGATGGGAGAGGATTCGGTCCGACAGATTCCGCGAGCCTTCTGAAACCGCAAGCTCGGGATGGTCCGGAGCGGTCCTTGTTCGAAGTCCGGAGCGGATCAACCATGCCACATGTCGCCGCGGGTACCCGATCGGGTCAGACAAGGTACAGGACGGTGACGCTGATGAGCCTGGTGGCGGCGATCGCTCAGGTCGCTCTGGGAGGGGTCGTCCGGGTTACGGGTTCCGGTGATGCATGCCCCGACTGGCCGCTGTGCCACGGACAGATCATCCCACCCCTCGACTACCACATCTGGCTCGAGTTCTCCCATCGCCTGGCGGCGACCGCCGTCGGGTTCCTGGTGGTGGCCTCGCTCGTGCTGGCTTGGCGACACTTGCGGACATCGAAGCCGGCGATCGTCGCCACGGGTGCGAGCACGCTCCTGGTGGTCGCGGCGGCGATCCTCGGCGGTCTCACCGTGCTGAGCGAACTCTCTTGGTGGACGCGCCTGATCCACCTGGGGCTGGCCGAGCTGACCGTGGCCGGCCTCGCCGTCGCCTGGCTGGCCGGTCCGCTTGATGATCGATCCGATGGTCAACAGGACCTCGACACCAGGGTCTCCAGGCAGGATCGCAGGCTGGCGTGGGCCGGCTTGATCGGTCTGCTGGTAGCCATCCTCTTCGGTTCCTACATGGTGGGGATGAACTACGGGGCGGCCTGTCCGAGTTGGCCGCTCTGCATCGGAAACAGCCTTCCCGGAGGCACGCCGTTCGTCGTCAACATGGCCCATCGATACATGGTGGCCATCGTGGCCGTGCTCGTGCTGAGGACCTGCTTCGTGGCTTGGAAGCACGGCGCGGCATGGGGGCAACTACGCCGGCTGGTGGTGCTCACGGCCGGGTTCCTGGTGATCGAGATCGGGGTAGGCGCACTGACGGCATGGATGGGTTCGACCCCGCTCATAGCGTCCCTGCATCTGGTCTTCGCCACGATGTCGTGGGTGTCGATGGTGTTGATGGTCGCGGTGCTGTTCGATCCCGGAACCTTCCGGGTGAGGACCCGGCATGCGGGGTCCACCGTTTGATGCCGGCTGGGGCAACACGCGCATCCAGGGTGGTGAGCGACTTTGTGGCGCTCACCAAACCCCGGATCACGTTCCTTCTGCTGATCACGGCGGTGGGATCTATGTTCCTCGCCTCCGAGGGCCGGCCGGATCCGCTGCTGATCGCCCTCGTCGTCGTCTCCGGCTACCTGGCAGCCGGCGGAGCCAACGCTCTCAACCACGGCGCGGAGCGCGACATAGACCAAAGGATGGTGCGCACCCGCGCCCGTCCGGTAGCCGGCGGAAGGGTCTCTAAGTCCCAGGCCTACGGCTTCGGGATCCTTCTCAACCTCGCCGCCTTCGTGATCCTGGCTGCACTCGTGAACGTTCTCAGCGGCCTGCTCGCGGTGGCCGGCACGCTCATCTACCTGTTCGTCTACACCAAGGGTCTAAAGCGGACGACACCCCAGAACATCGTCATCGGCGGTGCCGCCGGCGCGGTCCCGCCCCTGGTTGGCTGGGCGGCGGTGACCGGGACGGTCGAGCTGCCGGCCATCTACCTGTTCGCCATCATCTTCCTGTGGACGCCGCCGCACTTCTGGGCTCTGGCACTGCTGATCAAGGACGACTACGCCCGCGCCGGGATCCCGATGCTGCCGGTGGTCGCCACACTGGCCGCGACCAAGCGCCAGATCCTGGTCTACACAATGATCCTGGCGGTGGCCTCCGCCACGTTCGTCGCCACGGGCGCCGTCGGTTGGGTCTACCTGGTCGGCGCAGTCGGACTGGGTGCGGGTTTCATCATCCGGGCGGTCCGGCTCGCGAGGGATGAAGGCATCGAGGGCGCCAGGTCGTTGTACCTGTTCTCGCTCCTGTACCTGGCCCTGCTGTTCGGCGCGGTGGCAGCCGACTCGTTGGTCTACCGGTACCTCGTCGGCTGATCCGCGCATACGGAAAGGTCAACGCACCGGATAAGCGCCCCCACACCACGGACCCCCTAAAGGCTGGACCCGCCCCGTTGTGGGGTATCTCTACGAACGTGTGACGGATCCGTGGAGGTTAAGCTCGGCGGTGGGGTGGTTGTGTGATCGCGTTCAAAACCGTCCGCGGGGCCCGCGGTGTTTCGCGGACTTCGTGGAGCGTGGTCGTTGGGTTTCTTTTGGTTGTGTTGGTGACGGCCGAGTCAGATCAGGTCACCGCTCTGTCTGTTCTGTCTGTTCCGCAGGCTGAGGCCTTCGCTACATCCGAAGGGTCGGTCATGGACCGGGACTTCAGCGGCCGCTCCGTGTTCCGCGGTTCGGCGTCTGGCGAACCGGCCGTAGTCGTGCCCGCCGCCGATGGGACGGGTAGCGGCTTCCGCGTCGAGCAGCCTTCGGGGTTGGTGATCGTAGGTACTGGGAAGCCCGACGTTGTGGCTCGGCCTCTCGGTTCAGCCACGGCCGCAAATGTTCGGCCGACGTTTACCGCGGTGTCCGCGGGCGGCAATCACTCGTGCGGGCTGCGCACCGACGGGTCGGTGGTCTGTTGGGGAGACAACTTGTGGAGGCAAGCGACCGCACCCTCGGGGTCGTTCACCCAGATCTCCGCCGGCGGCGGGCATTCGTGCGGGCTGCGGACCGACGGGACTATCAGCTGCTGGGGCAACAACTCTTCCGGGCAGGCGACCGCGCCCTCCGGGTCATTCACCCAGACCTCCGCCGGCAGTGAGCACTCATGTGCGTTACGGACCGACGGGACCGTCAACTGCTGGGGCGAGCCGAATGACGAGACTACGCCTTCGGGATCGTTCATGCCTCCGGGATCCTTCACTGCGTTGTCTGTGGCCGGCACGGGTTGCGGGTTGCGGACCGACGGGACCGTCAACTGCTGGGGCGAGCCGAATGACGAGACTACGCCTTCGGGATCGTTCATGCCTCCGGGATCCTTCACTGCGTTGTCTGTGGCCGGCACGGGTTGCGGATTGCGAACCGATGGGACCATCAGCTGCTGGGGTGACCACGGTAGTGGGGCGGATGTGCCTTCCGGGTCGTTCACCCAGGTCTCGGTCGGTAGCTCCTACTCGTGTGGATTGCGTAGCGGCGGCACGCTGGAATGTTGGGGCTGGAACGGCTATGGGCAGGCGACCGCCCCCTCGGGGTCGTTCGCCGCCGTGTCCTCCGGCCCCCAGCACTCGTGTGGGCTGCGTACCGACGGGACCAGCGACTGCTGGGGCAAGAACACCCGCGGGCAGGTGATCGCGCCTTCGGGGTCGTTCACCCAGGTCTCCGCGGGCTTCGGCCAGTCGTGCGGGCTACGGTCCGACGGGTCCGTGGTGTGCTGGGGCGAGAACGCGGCGCCGACCGGCAGCGACACCTTCACCTATGAGCCGGCGGCTGCGCCTCCGGAATCGTTCACCCAGGTCTCGGCCGGTTCTTGGTATGGGTGTGGGTTACGAACGGACGGGAGCATCGTCTGCTGGGGTGAGAACGCGTCCGGTCAGGCGACTGCGCCTCCGGGGTCGTTCAGCCAGGTTTCCGCCGGCAACGACCATTCCTGCGGAGTCCGGACCGACGGGTCGGTGGTGTGCTGGGGCGACGCTTTCACGTACTATCCGGCGGCTGCGCCTCCGGGATCGTTCACCCACATCTTCGCCGGCGCCGGCGGCACGGCCTGCGTACCATGGACGGATAGCTCTATCTTCTGTTGGGATAACGAGCCGCCTGCCGGGCCTTTGGGGTCGTTCAGCCAGATTTCCGGCAACTCCCAGTATGGGTGTGGGTTACGAGCAGACGGAACCATCGACTGCTGGGGCGGGAACGAGTTTGGCGTTCCGGGGTCCTTCACCGCAGTATCCGCCGGACCCGGGTATACATGTGGGTTAAAGACCGACAGAACCATCGTCTGCATCGGGGACACAGCGGATCTGCCACCGGTCAACGAGAGATTCGCCGCAGGCTACGACGATGTCTCCGGCTTCGAAGATACCTGCGGAGCACGGACGGATGGTTCCATCGTCTGCTGGGACAAGGAGCCGGCGACCGCGCCCCCGGGGTCGTTCACCCAGGTCTCCGCCGGTTGGGACCATTCCTGCGGGGTACGGACGGATGGTTCCATCGTCTGCTGGGGCGACAATCCCTATTCGGCGGAAACGTTGGAGAAGCTGGAGGAGAGTCCGCCTTCAGGGCCGTTCACCCAGGTCTCCGCCAGCGTTTCGTCTCAGTGTGGGTTACGGACGGATGGTTCTGTCGTCTGCTGGGGCGAGAACGCCTATGCGCTGGAGAGTGTGCCTTCGGGGTCGTTCACCGAGGTCTCCGCCGGCGTTTGGTTCGGGTGTGGGTTACGAACAGACGGGACCGTCAGTTGCTGGGGCGAGAACACGGCGGGGCAAGCGACCGCACCGTCGGGGTTGTTCACTGCGGTGTCTGTCAGCGGGGCGGATTCGTGTGGGGTGCGTGCCGATGGGTCGGTGGAGTGTTGGGGTGGCAGTCCGCTGGTGTTGGCGGCGGGGCCGGACAGCGGGGATGGAACGCTTCCCGGGGAGACACCTGGTGAGGATGCGGGGGTTCATCAACCTTCGATAGATGCCCTCATCCGGGAGGTGCCCGGCATCTTCGACGGCACGGGCTGCGGCCAGGGCTTATGCCCCGGCGAGCCGCTCCGGCGCTGGGAAATGGCTGTGTGGATGGTCCGGGTCCTGGACCGCGCCGACCCGGCCACCGGGGTTTCGACCAGGTTCGCGGACGTGGACAGCAACCTGTGGTGGGCGCCCTACACCGACCGGCTGGCCGAGTTGGAGGTCACCGCCGGATGCGCTAGGGGACCGTTGCGGTTCTGTCCCGACGGGGCGGTGACCCGAGCGCAGATGGCCACCTTCCTCACAAGGGCGTTCGACCTCCCGGACGCGCCTACCTCAGGTTTCGCCGACACCGCAGGCAACACCCACGCGGAGGCCATCGACGCCCTGGCCACTGCCGGTGTAACCGCCGGGTGCGAGACCGACCCGCCCCGCTACTGTCCCGGCAAGGCGGTGACCCGAGCGCAGATGGCCACCTTCCTGGCACGAGTCCTCGGACTTGTCTAACGCATCGGGTCGGCGCTGCGGCGCGGCGGGTGTTGGTGGGCAGCCGGTTGGTCCGGGGGTTGGTCGAGGATCATCTCGTCCGGCGTATCGGTGTCGATGCCGCGCTGTTCTAGGGTGTGGGAGGTGGGTTGGTGTGACACTTCGGCTTGGGTTGGCGCTGCGGCGAGGCGTCTCGGGTTGTGGATGAAGTCTTGTTGGGTTGTCAGTGTTTCTTGACTGTCTGATGTTTGTGTCCGGACGCAGCTTTCTGCGTTTGGTTGTGGTGGGTGCCATCGTTGCGGCGTTGATGATGGACGGCTCGTTGGGGGGAGCGTCCGACCGGAGTGGTGGGATCCATCAGCCGGCTATCGATGCTCTGGAGGGTGAGGGAATTCTGGTCGGAACCGAGTGCGAGCAGGGTCGGGACTGTTCTGGCGAGCCGCTTCCGCGTTGGGTGATGGCGGTGTGGCTTGCCCGGGCTGTAGATGCTGCTGAACCTGCACCTGTTGACGTTTCCAGGTTCGCCGATGTGGATGCGGGTGCTTGGTGGGCAGCGCATGTGGAGCGCATCGCCCGATTGGAGATCACCAGAGGATGCACCGTCGACCGGTATTGCCCTGCAGATTCGGTCACCCGAGGTCAGATGGCGTCCTTCCTTACTCGGGCCTTCGAACTTCCGCGTGCTCCTTCTCGCGGCTTCGTAGACATTGCCGGGAACGCCCACGCGGCTGCAATCGACGCGCTTGCCGCCGCCGGCGTCACGGCCGGATGTGCGTCCGCCCCACTGCGGTACTGTCCTGACCGTCCGGTTACTCGGGGGCAGATGGCTACTTTCGTCGCCCGCGTGCTCGATCTCGTTCCCCGACCAACGGCGCCTCACCGGCCCGAGTCCGAGCGTATCGCCTACAACGAACTCGAAGTGGACACGATCTGGGTGATGAACGCCGACGGAACCAACCAGGTGAGGCTTGCCACCGACGCGCAAGACCCGGCATGGTCACCCGACGGAACCAGAATCGTCTACACCTCCCAGAACTACAGCGGCGCCGACATCTGGCACGACGAGGTCTGGGTGATGAACGCCGACGGAACCGACCAGGTGAGGCTCGTCTATTACGCCGAACAGCCGGCTTGGTCACCCGACGGAACCAGGATCGCCTACAGCGGCGAGTTCGCTTCGGAAGGGCTCTGGGTGATGAACGCCGACGGAACCGACCGGCGACGGCTAACCACCGACGAAGGGGTTGACCACGACGGCGCGAACCCGAGGTGGTCACCCGACGGAACGATGATCGCCTACGAACTCAACAGCGGAATCGCGGTCGTCAACGCCGACGGCACCAACCAAAGACAACTCACCACCGACCGCGGTGGTAACCCGAGGTGGTCACCCGACGGAACGTTGATAGCGTACGGGTCCGGTAGCGGAATCGCGGTCGTCAACGCTGACGGCAGCGACCGGAGGCAAATCACCACCGACGGAGGCTGGTATCCGAGGTGGTCACCCGATGGAACTAGAATCGCGTATACGTCCACCGCGAGAGGAACCGGCGGATTCGTGATCGGTGGCAGAATCGCGGTCGTCAACGCTGACGGCAGCGACCGGCGGCAGCTGACCACCGACTTCGGATGGGACCCGGAGTGGTCACCGGACGGGACCATACTGGCCTTCACGGACGAATACGCGTATCGCGTGATGAACGCCGATGGCACCGACCAGCGGGATCTCGTCGATTTCCTGAGCCAACGGACCATCTCCGTCGAGCACGCGTTGGAATGGTCACCGGACGGAACCCGAATCGTCTATTCGCAGACATCCGACGAGATCTGGGCAGTGGACCGGGACGGAACCAACCGCCGACAACTCGCTGCCAACGGGAGACTCCCCGATTGGTCACCCGACGGAACCCGAATCGCGTATCACAGACGGATCCGGGGAGGGTGGTCGTCGGACGGCGTTTGGCTGATGAACGCGGATGGATCCAACCGGCAGCGACTGACCAATGTCGGGAGAGCCCCGAGGTGGTCGCCCGACGGAACCCGCATCGCCTACAGCACCTCCCTCGGCCAAGTCTGGGTGAACGAAGAGGGCGGATTCGTCCGGGACCTCAGCAACCTCAGCGACGAGGGAGACGCGGGTGGTGTTTGGGTGGTGCGATTCGATGGAACCAACCAGCAGAGGCTATCCGCCGACCGCGGTGACAACCCGAGCTGGTCACCCGACGGAACCCGAATCGCCTACGAACTCGATGACGGAATCGCGGTCATC